>DXDG01000018.1 GCA_019115605.1 Candidatus Alistipes faecigallinarum | reverse complement strand
AAACAGATTAAGTGGATTGAAAATAAACTCAATAATCGACCTCGTAAAAGACTTGGATACCTCACGCCAAACGAAAAATTTAAACAAATTATTAATCAGAATTCTGTTGCATTTGCAAGTTGAATTCAGCTGTTCTGAAACCGATAAAAAACGAAAAACGATGAATACCATGAAGAATTCCGTATTGTCCGGCGTTGGTGCCGCCATGATCACCCCCTTCACGCGGGAGGGGCGCGTCGATTACCAGGCGCTGGCCCGCATGATCGACTATGTCATCGAGGGCGGCGTCGACTATATCGTCGCCCTCGGCACGACGGCCGAGACCCCGACCCTCTACATGCCCGAACGGGCCGTGATCGCCATGTTCATCACCAACCAGATCGCCGGCCGCGTGCCGCTGGTCATGGGCTGCGGCGGCAACTCCACCTCGGAGGTGCTCGACCAGCTGCGCGAATTCGACCTGCGGGGCGCCGATGCCATCCTGAGCGTTACGCCCTACTACAACAAGCCTTCGCAGGAGGGTCTCTACCAGCATTTCCGCACCGTTTCAGAGCATTCGCCCCTGCCCGTGATCCTCTATAACATCCCGGGACGCTCGGGCGTGAACATGACCGCCGAGACGACGCTGCGTATCGCCCGCGACTTCCCGAACGTCATCGGCGTGAAGGAGGCTTCGGGCAACATCGACCAGATCCAGCGGATCATCGACGCGCGACCCGACAATTTTCTCGTCCTCTCGGGCGACGACGGCATGACGCTCGAAGTCATGCGCCGCGGCGGCGACGGCGTGATCTCCGTGGCGGCCAACGCCTTCCCGCAGCGGTTCATGGCGTGCGTGAACCGGGCCAAGCAGGGTGATTTCGAGGGTGCCGAAGAGGCCTATGCCTGCCTGGACGAGGCCGTGAAGGCGCTCTTCGAGGAGGGCAATCCCGTGGGTGTGAAGTGCGCCCTCGCGGAGATGGGCATGATCCTCCCCACGATGCGCCTGCCGCTGGTCGAGGGCACCGAACAGCTGCACGCGAAGTTCCGCGAGCTGATCCGCAAATACGATTTGCGGTAAAATTCCGTTCGTAGGAGAAACACCGATTCACAAGATGAAACGACTTCTGCTGCTTACGCTGCTGCTTCCCGCGCTGGCCGCGGCGAAGGTGCCCGTCGAGGAGGATATCCTCGACAAGATCACCGACACGAACTCGCCCTACTACTACACGGAGCTCAAGATGCGTTACGATACGGGCGACGAGACGTTCACGGACGAGGATTACCACTACCTCTACTACGGCTACGCCTACCAGGACAGCTACAAGCCGCTCAACACCAACCCCGATCTGGACAAGGTGCTGCTGCTCGCCTCGGGGCTCGACCCCGACCGTCCCGAGCCCCAGACGCTCGAAGCGCTCATCTCGGCAGGCAACGCCGCGCTGCAGCGCGACCCCTTCAGCCCGAAGCTGCTCAACCTGATGTCCTACGCCTACGGCGCCCTGGGCGACCGGAAGCAGGAGCGCGCCTATGCGAACCGCATGAACGGCGTGGTGCGCACGATCCTCTCCTCGGGAGACGGATTCACGCAGAAGACGCCGCGCCACATCCTCATGTTCGACCATGCACTCGACGTGCTGACGCTCGAAGGATACAGCTACGGCAAGTCGCGGGTCATCAGCCGCACCGTGGAGTTCGTACCCCTCACGGTACCCTACGTCGTCGAGGGCAAGAAACGCCGCGGCTTCTACTTCGACTTCAGCCGCATCTACTGGAACAAACCCGAAGGTTATACCTATAAACGCGACCGTACATGGCAATTCAACAACCTCAAACCCCGCACCTACAAATAATCCGCAGGCTGCTTCTGCTGCTGGCCGCCGCCGTACTGTTCACGGCCTGCCACAAGAATGACCCAGATCCACAGATCCAAATTTCGGCGCAAGAGATCCTCCTCTCAGGCGATGCCACAGATAACGCGACCTTCACTATCACGGCGAATGCGGCATGGGGATTGACTTACAGTGGTAAGGGATTCTCTGTCTCGCCAAGCAACGGTCCGGCGGGAGAAACGACCGTCACAGTCACCCCCACGGAGGTCAACGTCGAAAAGAGCCGCCGGCAGTTAGGATCCATCACCATCCATTTCTCCGCCAACAAGCGAGATTACGAAATTATGGTCAGCCAGCGCCCCATCACGGCCAGCCGCACCGTACTGCTCTATATGCCGGGGCAGAATCTACTCTCTTTCTACAAAGAGAACATCGCACTGATCCGCAAAGCCGTCACGGCCGGAATCCCGGGCGACGGACGCATGCTGGTCTGCTGGCAGCCAGACACACACACTTCAGCTTCGATGCTGGAACTCCGCTACGACCCCTCGACGGAGACATGCGAGAGTATTCCGTTGACGACTTACGACACATTCAATGCTGGATGTCCGGAGGATGTGCAGCAGGTCTTCACTGATGCGGCGGCATACGCCCCAGCGAATTGCTACGGACTCATCATCGGCTGCCACGGCAAGGCCTGGATTCCGGCCAGCAGCGGTCCCCTTCCCCGCTCGGTACGACCCAGCACGGTGTCCGACGTCTGGACGCCTGTCCCCGGCGCCAAGCTAACCCGTTCGTTCGGCGATCCGAACTATGAACTCAACATTACAGAACTGGCCTCCATTCTTGAATCCCTTCCGATGCGATTCGACTACCTGGTCTTCGACGATTGTTTTATGGCCAGTATCGAAACGCTCTACGATCTGCGCACGGCGGTAGATTACGTCGTGGCATCACCTTGTGAGATCATGGCAGCAGGATTTCCCTACGATCGCATCATCCCCCACCTCTTCGACGAGAAAGCAGATCTTCGCACCCAGTTGAATGAAATCTGCCGGGAGTTCTGGTATTTCTACCAATATGACTGGGACACCATCCCCGGGAACGTGCAATCAGGTTGCATTTCGCTCGCCGTAATGTCGGAACTCGATGCCTTGGCCACCGAGATGCGGAGGGTCAGCAGTATCGCAAAGCAGAATTTCGAGCTGTCGCAACTCCAATATTACAAAGGCGGTAACACGAAACTATTCTACGATCTAGGGCAGTTCGTCGAATTGAGTTGCAGCGATCAGGGAATTATCGATGCCTTCATGGCACAGATGGACCGTGCCTTCCCAACGGAGCAGCGTTACCACACCCCACAATACTATTCCGCCTACAACGGTCTATCTAACCCGATCAACTACTACACGGGCGTGACCACGAGCGAACCCGAGACCGCAGAGCCCTATGCCACAGACTGCCGACAGACCGCCTGGTACCGGGTCACGCACTGACACGGCAACACCGGGACACAAAGAGCGGCCCTTCCGTCGGGAAGGGCCGCTCTCTTTCATGCGCCACAGTTGTCGCGCGCTATTCGTACTGTCCGGATTTCAGCCGCTCGACCTCCTCGCGCGTCAGGAAGCGCCAGGCGCCCCGCTTGAGGTTCTTTTTCGTCAGACCCGCATAGTAGACGCGGTCGAGCTTGGTTACCGTATAACCCAGCGACTCGAAGATACGGCGCACAATGCGGTTGCGGCCCGAGTGGATCTCGATGCCCACCTCCTGCTTGTTATCCTTGACGTAGGAGATCTCGTCGGCATAGATCTCGCCGTCCTCCAGCGTTACGCCCTCGGCAATACGATCCATGTCGGCCCGCGTCAGCGGCTTGTCGAGCGACACCTGGTAGATCTTCTTCTTGCGGTACGAGGGGTGCGTGAGCTGCTTGGTCAGATCGCCGTCGTTGGTGAAGAGCAGCAGTCCGACGCTGTTCTTGTCGAGGCGTCCTACGGGATAGATGCGCTCCTCGCAGGCACCCTTGACCAGGTCCATCACCGTCTTGTCGGCGTGCGGATCATCGAGCGAGGTAACGTATCCCTTGGGCTTGTTCAGCACCAGATAGACCTTCTTCTCGCCCTGCACGCGGCTGTCGTTGAAACGCACCTCGTCGGTCGGAAGCACCTTCGTGCCCAGCTCCGTAACGATCTTGCCGTTTACCGAGACCACGCCGGCCGTGATGAAGTCGTCGGCCTCGCGGCGCGAGCAGATACCCGACTGGGCCAGGAAACGGTTCAGACGGATCGCGCCCGTCTGGCGGGCCGGATCATATTTCGGATAGGAGGCCGGACGGGAATCGTCCCGGCGTACGGAGGTTCTGCCATAGGGTTTGGTGTTACGCGACCCTGCGCCGTGCTCCCCATATCCGCTGCGGAATGCGGGCTTGCCGCCGCGGGACTTTTCGCCGTAGGGACGTTTTGCCCCTTCGGAGCGGCTGCCGTAGGAACGCGGGGCGCCGCCCTCACCGTGCGTCTTTCCGCCGTAGGTACGGCGCGGACGCTCTTCGTCCTGCATGCGCGATCCGAAACGCTCATCGGGTTTGTGCGACGTGCGCGGACGGAATTCCCGTTCCCCCGAGGTGCGGGGACGCTCCTCGTCGTAGTAGCCGTAACGTGTCCGCTCCGGATGCTCCGGATGCTCCGCATGTTCGAACTTCGGGCGGTTGTCCGCCGTAAAATGGGGGTTGTAGGAGGACCTTTTCGGTCGGTACCCTTCGGAACGGGGCTGCTCCGAGTCGGCAGCATCACGCTGCGAACGCGGGCGACGCTCGACACGCTCCGCCGTAGCCTTCACCGTACGGGTGCGCTTGTCGCGTCCGAAACGCGCCAGTACGGAGGTCGAGTCGTTGTTCTGATCTTTCATCTTTTCTGTCGATTAGTTGAAACCTTCGGCCGGAAGCCGCTTGCCCGGTGCGGATCGCGGGGATCACCTGCACCTCCGAAGCCTCCCTGTCCCGGACCGTTCGGTTTTTCGTCGGCAAAGGTAATCCATTTTTCCGGATTGACACACATCGTATGCCTGATTTGCAGATAAAAGCCCCACACAACCGGAATATCGGCTCTTTTGCCTTATCTTTGCATCCGCATATGAACATGAACCGCGAAATACTGCGCATCGCGCTCCCGAATATCGTCTCGAACATCACCGTGCCGCTCATGGGTATCGTCTCGACGGCCATCGCCGGGCACTGGGGCGACGACTCGGCGGCAGCAATCGGTGCGCTGGCCATCGGAGTTTCGATCTTCAACTTCATCTACTGGAACTGCTCGTTCGTGCGCATGGGCACGAGCGGCCTCACGGCCCAGGCCTTCGGTGCCGGGAACTTCCGCGAGTGCGCCAACATGCTGGCGCGCGCCCTGGCAGCTGCCGGCGCCATGGGACTGCTCATGGTGCTGCTGCAATACCCCGTCGGCGAGATGGCGCTCTGGGCCATGCACGGCGGCGAAATGACCCGCGAATACTTCTACGCCCGCATCTGGGCCGTACCGGCGGGAATCATGCTCTTCGGATTCAACGGCTGGTATACGGGCATGCAGAACGCCCTGTTCCCGATGTGCACGGCCATCACCGTGAATGTCCTCCACACGCTCTGCAGCCTCTGGTTCGCCTTCGGTCTGGACATGGGCATCGTGGGCATCGCCTACGCCTCGGTCATCGCCCAATGGACCGGCGTGCTGCTCGCCTCGGTGCTGCTCGTCGCGAAATACCGCCATATCATCCGACAGATCGACTGGTCCGAGGTGCTCGACCTGCGCCCGCTGAAGACCTACTTCATCATCAACCGCGACATCATCCTCCGCACGTTCTGCATCGTGGCGGTCTACACCTTCTTCACGGGCTCCTCGGCCCGTCTGGGCAACCAGGAGCTGCTGGCCGTAAATGCCCTGCTGCTCGAACTCTTCACGATGTTCTCCTACATGAACGACGGCTTCGCCTATGCCGCCGAAGCGCTCACGGGCCGCTTCATCGGCGCCCGCGACGAAGGTTCGCTGCGCCGCTGTCTGAAGGGATGTATCGCCTGGGGAACAGCGGTATCGGCCGCTTTCGTCGTTATCTACATCATCTGGTGGCGCGATCTGGTCGGGCTGTTCATCAGCTCCACGGCAACCAACGCCGCCGCACTGATCGAGACGGCCGGACAATACATCATCTGGATCATCATCATCCCGATCGCCTCGGCCATGCCCTTCATCATGGACGGCATCATGGTCGGAGCCACCGAAACACGCGTCATGCGCAACTCGATGTTCCTGGCCACGGCGGCCTACTTCGGCATCTACTACGCCCTGCATCCCGTGATCGGCAACAACGCCCTGTGGCTTGCCTTCACGCTCTACATGTTCCTGCGCGGCGTGCTGCAGTACTTCATGACCGGGCGGCTGCGCGCCATCCACGAAAAGGCCCGCACATAGAACGGCGCAGAGACGGGAGGATCCAGGCCGGAAGGAGGAAGAGTCCGTAACCCGCCGGATTGCGGCCAACCGGCATACGGCCGATTATCGGAGAGATACCCGCAAAAAAATCCCCGGAGGTTTTGCACCTCCGGGAATTTTTCTACGGATTCGGCTGCGGAGCTACTCCTGGCCCTGAACCTGCTGGAAGAGTTCGTTGTACTTCTTGTACTTCTCCATCATGCCCGCCTCGTCGCGCAGACGGAAGCAGATCTGCTTGAGAAGCTCCAGCGTACTGGGGTCGTTTGCCTTGATCTCGAGAGCCTTCTCCAGATAGGGAACCGCCTCCATGTAGATGGCGTTCACACCCTTGAGATCCTCGTCGTAGGCGGCCTGGCTGCTGTACTGCTTTTCGTTGATCACCTTGTTGGCCTCGTCGCCCTTGATCGTGTAGAAGACACCCAGGTAGTAGTTGCCCTCGAAGAGTTCGGGCATGAGCTCCACGACCTTCTTGAACGACTCGATGCTCTGGTCGTAGTCCTTCAGCGCATAGAAGATACGGCCGCGGCCGAACCACAGATCCACGCTCGAAGGATTGGCCTCGATGGCCTTGTCGATCAGATCGATCAGATCGGCCGGATCACCCACCTTGTCATCGGGTGTGGTGTAGAGCTGCACCAGACCGTCGATGATGCGGTCGTTCTTCGGGAACTTCTCGACACCCGAAAGCAGCATCTGCTTGGCCTTCTCCAGGAACGAGCGGTCCTTGTCCTTCTGGCCGTAATAGCAGTGGAAGAGGTAGTAGTAGATGTTGCCATCCTCATCGGCATAACCCATGTCGATCGCCTTGGAGAGATACTCACCGCCCAGCACGAACGACTCGGGGTTGGTAGCGCCGTCCACCGTGCGCAGATAACCGGCATAGTAAAGCAGTGCGGGATCGGGTTTTCCCTCATAGGCAGGGCACGACTGGGCCCTGAAAGCCATGATGTAGGAATCGGCCGCCTCCACGAAAGCACCCGTATCCAGACCGGCATTGCCGACCTGCGAGCAGAAGTCGCTGATCTGCTGGAGACCCTCCTTTACCTTCGAGGCGCTCTTGGGATCGAGCTCATAGGCCTTCTCGTAGGATTCGAGCGCCTTTGCGATCGCACCGTCGTAAACCACCTGACTCTGCTTCCAGGTCTTCACCTTGCCGCCCTCCATGTAGGCCGTATAGAAGGGATATACCCAGGCTTCATACTCCGTACCGTTCACCGTCTCCTTGCCTACGGATTCGGGATCGCCGTCGGCCAGTTTGAGCATCGCTCCGTCGAGGCCGGCAAAGAGGCTCTTCGTAGGAGCCACGGCGGCATCGTAGTAGGCCTTGCCGCGGGCAATCCACGTAGCGGCCTTCGCCCCCTTCTTGGCATCGGCAACGGCTTCGTCGCTCTTTTCAATCTTCGACAGGAGCGCCTCCTTGTTCACCTTCTGGGCCTGAACCGCCGGAACAGCCAGAAGCATCGCGGCCAGAGCCGCCAAAATTGTCTTTTTCATAACCAATCGAAATTTAGTTTAAAGTTTCGTTTCGCTTGTCCGGCGTACCGCGGAAACCCGCGTCACGCACGCCTTGCGGCGCTATTGCTCCGCAGGAGCTTCCGGTGCGGTGGAAGTGGAGCTTCCGTCACACGACTGCTCCGCGGTTCCGACCTCTTCATCAGCGCCGGCTGCCGGCACGGCCATCACCGAAGCGATGGCGTCTCCCTCGCGGAGGTTGATGATACGCACGCCCTGCGTGGCGCGACCCGCAAGACGGATCTGCGACACGGCCGTGCGGATGGTAAGTCCCGAACGGTTGATGATCATCAGGTCGTTCTCGTCCGTAACGGCCTGGATCGATATGAGTTTGCCTGTCTTTTCGGTAATGTTGATGGTCTTGACGCCCTTGCCGCCGCGGTTCGTGATGCGGTATTCGTCCAGATCGGTACGCTTGCCGTAGCCGTTCTCGCTCAATACCAGCACGTCCTGCTTCGAATCGGGCTCCACGCAGATCATGCCGACCACCTCGTCGCCCTCTTCGAGCGAGATGCCGCGCACGCCGGCGCCGACACGTCCGATCGGGCGGACCGTATTCTCGTTGAAACGGATCGCCTTGCCTTCGCGGGCCGCGATCATCACCTCGGCCTCGCCGCTCGTGAGCTTGGCCTCGAGAAGCTGGTCGCCCTCGCGGATCACGATGGCATTGACACCGTTCTGACGCGGACGCGAATAGGCCTCGAGCTTCGTCTTCTTGATCGTACCGTCCTTCGTGCACATGATGATGAAGTTGCTGTTCACATACTCGGCATCATCGAGCCGCTTGACGTTGATGTAGGCGCGGACCTTGTCGTCGGGTTCGATCTGAATGACATTCTGAATGGCGCGGCCCTTCGACGAACGCGTACCCTCGGGAATCTCGTAGACCTTGAGCCAGTAGCAGCGGCCCTTCTCCGTGAAGAAGAGCATCGTGTTGTGCATCGAGGCGACGTAGATGTGTTCGATGAAGTCCTCGTCGCGCGTGGCGCTGCCCTTGGCACCCACTCCGCCGCGATGCTGCGTGCGGTATTCGGCCAGCGGCGTGCGCTTGATGTAGCCCATGTGCGAGATGGTGATGACCATGTCGTCGTCGGCGTAGAAATCCTCGGGATTGAACTCCTCCGAAGCGTAGACGATCTGCGAGCGGCGCTCGTCGCCGTACTTCTCCTTGATCTCCAACAGCTCGTCCTTGACGATCTGCATCTGCATGGCCACGTTG
The DNA here is from genome assembly GCA_019115605.1 of Candidatus Alistipes faecigallinarum. Lineage (GTDB taxonomy): Bacteria > Bacteroidota > Bacteroidia > Bacteroidales > Rikenellaceae > Alistipes > Alistipes faecigallinarum. The sequence goes on along the minus strand of DXDG01000018.1, from coordinate 152,090 downwards.
GCCAGCACCTCCGTGAGGTGGGCGATGAGAGCCATCAGCTCGTCGCTCTCGGCAACGAGCTTGCCGTGCTCGAGGCCCGTCAGGGCGCGCAGACGCATCTCGATGATCGCCGAAGCCTGGATGTCATCCAGCTCGAAGCGCTCCATCATCGTCTGCTTGGCCTCGTCGGGGGTCTTCGACGAGCGGATGATCCGCACGATCTCGTCGATGTTGTCCTGGGCGATCAGCAGACCCTTGACAATGTGCAGCCGCTCCTCGGCCTTGCGCTTGTCGAAGCGCGTGCGGCAGACGACCACGTCGTGGCGGTGGTCAATGAAGTGGCGGATCAGGTCGCGCATCGTAAGCAGCTGCGGACGACCGTTCACCAGCGCGATGTTGTTCACGGCAAACGAGGTCTGCAGCGGCGTATTCTTGAACAGCGTGTTGAGCACTACGCTCGCCACGGCGTCGTGTTTGAGGATGATGATGATGCGAAGGCCGTTGCGGTCCGACTCGTCGTTGATGTAGGAGATGCCGTCGATCTTCTTGTCGTTGATCATGTCGGCGATCTTCTTGATCATCTCGGCCTTGTTGATCATGTAGGGGATCTCGGTGATCACGATGCACTCGCGGCCCGAGGGGGTATGCTCGATTTCGGTCTTGGCGCGCATGACCACGCGGCCGCGGCCCGTGAGCATCGCCTCCTTGACCCCTTCGTAACCGTAGATGATGCCGCCGGTCGGGAAGTCGGGACCCTTGACGTATTGCAGCAGCTCCTCTCCCGTGATCTCGGGATTGTCGACATAGGCGCAGCAGGCATCCACGACCTCCGAGAGGTTGTGCGGAGCCATGTTCGTCGCCATACCCACGGCGATACCGCTCGCACCGTTGACGATCAGCAGCGGAATCTTCGTCGGCAGCACCGTCGGTTCGGGAATCGTATCGTCGAAGTTGAGTGTCCAGTCGACCGTCTCCTTGTCGATGTCGGCCATCACCTCGTCGGTGATCTTCTTCATGCGGGCCTCGGTATAACGCATGGCGGCCGGCGAGTCGCCGTCCATCGATCCAAAGTTACCCTGTCCGTCCACGAGCGGGTAGCGCATCGACCACTCCTGGGCCAGGCGGACCATGGCGTCGTAGACCGACAAGTCGCCGTGGGGGTGGAACTTACCGAGCACGTCGCCGACGATACGGGCCGACTTACGGGTGGGTTTGTCCGAGTAGAGGTTGAGCTCGGCGCTCATATCGTAGAGGATGCGTCGGTGTACGGGTTTCAGGCCGTCCCGCACGTCGGGCAGGGCGCGCGACACGATCACCGACATCGAGTAGTCGATGTAGGCCGACTTCATCTGCTCTTCGATATTGATGGGGATGATCCGCCCCACCAAACCGGCATTCTTTTCTTCTTCTGTTAGCATCTATCTCTTATCTCTTCTGTAAAACCTGTGTCCGTTGACAGCGCAGGTCCTTGCGACCCTGCGAATAACGAACAAAAATAGTAATTTCTTGCGATCTGACCAACTTTGCCGGAGAAAATTACACGCCCGCGCGCGATATTTTCCGACAAGGCGGCCATTTTCGGCCCTTTTCCGGCGATCTGACGGCCTCAAAAAAAATTCCCGACACAGGGTCGGGAATAAAACGCGCACGCAGAAGCCGCGCCACGACTTCGGAGATGGATGCCGGCCGTGCCGCGGCACCTACCGGAAGTCGATGAACTCGTAGCCCTCGCAGGCCTTGCGGTCGAAGGCCCGGAAGCTGTCGGCATTCGGTTCGATCGCCACAATGGAGATCCCGACCCGTTCGCCGTCGTAGTCGTAGGCCAGCGACAGGGGGCGCATCGAGGCGGTATCGACCACGAGCGTCACCACGCCGGCTGCGGCATTGCTCTCACCGGTCGGGGTTAGCCGGACGGAGGCCTTTCCGTCGCGCTCCCACTCCAGCGCAAAGGCATATTCGCTGTCGAGAAAGTCGAAGGCCCGGACGGGATTGTCCAGGATATTGCGGCTCGAACGGTTCACCTCGGTGATCGTAACCTCTCCGCGGTGGTGGTCCACCTCGTAGCGGACCTTCCCGTCGGAGAAGACCTCGGCATCGTCGCCCAGATAGAGGCGGTAGTTTCCGTCGCTGACGGCATAGCCGCCCGCCGTGCGGTAGTCGTCGGCCACGACCTCAAAACGCACCGTATAGCGCTTCATCGCGCGGAATCCGTCGGCAACACGGCCGAGAATCTCCCCGGCACGGTCGGCAGCCGACACGTTGCACAGGCCTCCCAGCAGGAGCGCCATGCAGACCATCACGTTTATCCGTTTCATCGTTGCATCCATTTTCGGTTATTCTCGGGTATCGGCCCGCCGCCCGCTTTGCCGCGGGAATCAGAAGAGCCCCATCTCCTGGAGCTTCGCCTCAAGCGACGGCAGGTCGTGGTAGAGGATATCGCGGGGTTTGGCCCCCTGCTGGCGTCCGACGATGCCGGCCCGTTCGAGCTGCAGCATGATGCGCCCCGCGCGGTTGAAGCCCACCTCGTAGTTGCGCTGGATCATCGAGGTCGAGATCTGCCCGCCGCTCACCACGTCGCGGGCGATCTCGGCAAAGAGCGAGTCGTACTTCACGGGAGCCGACGACTCCTCGCTGCCCAGTCCGCCGTCGCCGTTGCTGTCGGGCGTATAGTCGGGCAGCGTATAGGCCGAGGTATAGCCCTGCTGTTTGGAGATGTAATCGACGATACGCTCGACCTCCTTCGTCTCGACCAGCGCACACTGGATACGCGTCAGCTCGCCGTCCTTGGAGATGAGCATGTCGCCGCGGCCGATCAGCTGGTCGGCACCCGGACGGTCGAGAATCGTCCGCGAGTCGATCATCTGCATCACGCGGAAGGCGATGCGCGCCGGGAAGTTGGCCTTGATCTTGCCCGTGATGACATCGACCGAGGGTCGCTGCGTAGCGATGATCAGGTGGATGCCGATGGCGCGGGCCTTCTGCGCCAGACGCGTTACGGGGGTCTCGACCTCCTTGGCCGTCATGATCAGGTCGGCGAACTCGTCGATCACCACGACGATATAGGGCAGGAAGCGATGCCCGTGCATCGGATTGAGCTGGCGGGAGACGAACTTCTGGTTGTATTCGACAATGTTGCGGGTCCCGGCTCTCTTGCAGAGCTCCAGGCGGTTGTCCATCTCCACGCAGAGCGAGTTGAGCGTATAGACCGCCTTCTTGGGGTCGGTGATGATGGCTTCGTCCTCCGACTCCATCTTGGCCAGGAAATGCCGCTCGATCTTCGCATAGAGCGAGAACTCGACCATCTTGGGGTCGATCATCACGAACTTCAGCTGCGCGGGATGCTTGCTGTAGAGCAGCGAGGTGATGATGGCGTTCAGGCCCACCGACTTGCCCTGCCCGGTAGCTCCGGCAACCAGCAGGTGGGGCATCTTCGTCAGATCGAAGACATAGTTCTCGTTCTGGATCGTGCGGCCGATCACCACCGGCAGCTCGGCCCGCTGCACCTGGTCGTAGAAACGCTTCGAACGCAGGGCCGAATACATCGAAACCACCTGTTTATGGCGGTTCGGCACCTCGATGCCGATCGTCCCGCGACCGGGAATCGGCGCGATGATGCGGATGCCCGACTCGGCCTTGAGGCTCTGGGCGATATCGTTCTGCAGACCCTGGATCCGGGAGATCTTCACGCCCTGCTTCTGCACAATCTCGTAGAGCGTTACGGTCGGGCCCACCGTCGCCTTGATGCGCTGGATCGGAATTCCGAAATTCTTGAGCGTCTCCTCGATGCGGGTCTTGTTCTCAAAGATCTCCTCGTCGGAGACCTCCGAATCGGAGACATAATCCTCCAACAGCGTTACGGGAGGCTTGCGGTAGTTCACCAGATCCTTCAGCGGATCGTAATTGTCGGTCGGAAGATGCCGCTCCTCGGCCAGCTGCGCCTCGTGCGCCTCGACCGTTACGACCAGTCCCCCGGCAGCGTCTGCGGCAGGTGTTGCGGCGGACGTTGCGGCGGGTGTTGCGGCCGTCGGTTCCGCCTTGTCGCCGGCCACGGAGATCTCCTCGAAGACGGGCCGGTTTGCAGACGGCTCGCGGCGGTCGGACACACCCGGCTGCGGCGCGGCGGGATGCGTCTCCTCCGCAGCTCCCGGCATGAGAATCTCGGTAAAGGGCTCGTTCTGCACGTCGGCGGGACGCGACGGCGTCGCGGGCCGGTCCAGCTCGACCAGCCCCCCGCGCCCCATGACCACACGGCCTTCGGGATGTGCGAGATCCACCTCCGTAAACTCCCCGTCTTCCGAGGTACGGAGCGCATCCTGCTGCTCCTTCGCGGCAAGAGGCGTGCCGTCGGGCGCCAGCTCGACAAAGGGATCCTCCGCCGTTGCGGGGCGGTGCACAACGTCCCGACGCTCCCCGTCGGGGGCCGTCGGAGACTGCGGATTGTCATGCTCCGTCTCCTGCTGTACGGCAGCCCGCAATACGGCGGCATCCACCGCTTCGATTCCGGATGCGGCGGAAGATCTCTCTCCGGCATCCGGGGCAAATGTCGGCTCGGCCGCGGCAACACCGGGACGTACCGGTGCAGCGTGCGGCCCGAGGTCCGGTTCGGATTCCGATTCGGGTTCCGCCGCCGCAGGCTCCGTATCACGGAACGCCTCGCCGCCGAGCGGTTCATCCTCTGCTACGCGGCCCGAAACCTTGCGGCGGACCGTCTCGACGATGCGTTCGCCGCGGTCCACCATGACGTTGCCCGCCCGGTTTACCTTGTTGATGAAGTTGCGGTTGATGAAGACTCCCGTGAGGATCCAGCCTCCCAGGAGCAGAATCAGCGTTCCGAAGACCCCGATATGACCGTGCAGCCAAGCGGCCGTCTCGATACCGAAGGTCCCGCCCCAACCCGTGGAACAGCACAGGCTCCAGTTCTTGCCGAAGGCGAACCCGAGGGTCAGCGAACCGAGGATAAGCACCAGGAGAAGCGAAAGGATCGAATGGTTCACAAGCAGCGGACGCTGACGAATGATCCGCAGGCCGATGAGCGTTACCATCACGGGAATCAGGATGCCGAAGAGCCCGAACGAATCGTCAACAAGCAGCTGTCCGATCCGGGCGCCGAGCTCGCCGCAGAGGTTTTCGACCTCGCCGCCGAGCAGTTCACGCTCTTCGGCGGTCTTCTGAAGAATGCTCTGATCGACATCCCAGCTCACAAACGAGAAAAGCACCGAGGCAACGGCAAAGAGGCCGCCGAAAAGCAGCACCAGTCCGCCGACCCAGCGGAAACTGTCGCTGTTGGATCGTTGGACGCCCTGACGTCGGTTCGGAGATGAGGAGCTGTTCTTGAATGCCATCGGTAACTAACGCTTGATATTATCAAGCGAAGATACGAAAAAATTCGCAGAATTGAAAACGAAGGCCGGAAAATAATGACGTAACAACAGTACAATATGCTGTAAATCTTTTGTTTCCGCACGGAAGCGCAACCAGATGCGGATATGGCGGCACGCAAAAGACGGAGCAGCAGGTCGGTATCTGCTATTCAACCGACTCCGCAGCCTTCTTCGCGAGCCGTTTGCGGTAGGCGTCGTCGGCAAAGGTGAGAAATGTATAATCGGGCCGATGATCCGGAGCGGCCCGCAGTCCGCCGCGGTCGAGCAGCTGCACGACCCGGCGCGCCACGGCAGGCGACGGATCCAGGATCGTTACACTGCGTCCGGCAACCACGCGCTCCATGACCGAACGCAGAAAGGGATAGTGCGTACATCCGAGCACGATCTGGTCGGCGCCCCGGGCCAACATCGGCTCCAGCGCGGCACGCACGCAGGCCTCGGCTTCGGGCGTTTTCTCACGGTCCGCCTCGACCAGCTCGACAAATCCCCGGCCGGGGAGGGTCAGCACCTCGATGCCGTCGCCATATCGGGCCGCCGTACGCCGGAACAGGTCTCCGTCAAGGCTTCGCTCCGTGGCCAGCACCCCCACTATCCCCGTACGGGTAGCCAGGCAGGCGGGTTTTACGGCCGGCTCCATCCCCACGATGGGAATCGCAGCATATTTTTCACGCAGGAAGTCGATCGCCGCGGCCGTCGCCGTATTGCAGGCCACCACGACGAGCTTGCACCCTTCGGCCACCAGGCGGCCAACCGCCGCATCGGCCAGACGGCGCACCTCCTCCCGCGGGCGGGAGCCATAGGGGCAGTTCTTGCCGTCGCCCAGATAGACGAGCGACTCCCCGGGAAGGGCACGACGGATCTCGCGCCAGACGGTCAGACCGCCCAGGCCCGAATCATAGACCCCGATGGGGGCGTTATTGCATACTCCGCTCATGAAAAGCATTCAATATGAGGCCGGAAAGCTCCTCGTCGGACATCGCGCCGCATTCGACCGTCAGAGCGGCCTTCGCATAGAAAGGCTCCCGGGCGGCCATGTCGCGCGTCATGAAAGCGACCAGTTCGTCGTCGTTCAACCCCCGCAGCCGGGGCCGTTTCTGCCGTCCGTAGGGACTCAGGCGCCGGGCGATCTGTTCGGGCGTACGGCGCAGATAAACCGTAAGACCCGCCCGGTTCATGCACTCCATGTTGTCGCTCCAGGTCGGGAGACCGCCGCCGGTGGAGATCACCGCCCGCCCCTCCCGGAGAATCGTCTCCTCCAGAACGGTCCGCTCGATCTCGCGGAAGCGGGTCTCCCCCTCGTAACGGAACACATCGGCCACACTGGCGCCTTCGTGCTCCTCGACCAGCGCATCCGTATCGATGAACGCCGCATCGAGCCGCCGGGCCAGTTTCCGCCCCAGGGTACTTTTTCCGCACCCCATGTATCCAACCAGAAAGAGCTGCTCCATCTTTAGAAAAGGTTTAACTGTTCCGGGTCAATCAGCTCATCCGCATCGCCTTTCGCGCGTTCGATCTCGAACTCGATACCTCCGGCGACCGTACCCGTCTGCGGCAGACCATAGGTCGCGGGCTCCGCCTTCGGCGTCTGCTCCGAAGCGGACTTGCGAGGCTCCTTCGGTGTCGCGGAATCCGAAGCAGGCGTTCCGTCGGACACGGCAACATTGTTATCGCCGGCCGGCCGCTCCTCCGCCCCGGGGGCATCGGCCTCCAGCAGATCGTCGGGAAGCGCCTCGTCGGGCTCTTCCTCTTCAGGCTCGGGCGGAAGCTCGGGTTCGAGGAAGCGCAGCGACGCAACGTCATAGGTCGTCAGACGCTTGCCCTTGGCCCGGTGGCTCTTCACCCCGACAAAGCTGTCGACATCCACCCGATCGGCCGGACGCGACGCCTGTGCCCCCTTGTAGGTGATCTCAAGCTGCGCCCCGGCGGAACCCGTCACGCAAACCAGATCGGCATCCTCGTCGAGGAACGTCTGCAGACGGTCGCTCATCTCGGCCGTAAAGCGCTTCATGTAGTAGTAGTGCTGGCTGCGGTCGTAGTAGCAGATGTTGTAAATACGTCCGGGATCGTAACGATCCACGAAGATCGTCTCGTCGGGGAAGTGCTGCCCCAAATCGTAACCGGTGATATAATACTGATTCTTAGAGGTCCACACGATCAACTTGTCGTCGCCCTTGAACTCGCCGAGGAACTTGCCGCGGCCGTCCGAATTCAGACGGCGCACATCCTCGTCGAACCAAACGTTCAGGCCGCCGAGCGTCGAGGCCCCCCGCTCCTTGAGGACAATCTTGCTGATGCCGTATCGCGAGAAGAGGTTGCCCTGGCTCTGGCGTCCCTTGATGGCCAGCGTCGAAAAATCGAGGTCGACGATGAGCTTCTTCAGGCGCGGGCGCGGCTTGAAGTAAACCTTCAGCACCTCGGCCTCACCATTCGGATTGACAGACATATAGACAATCTCGCTGCGGGGTGTTCCCTTCGTGATGTCGTACTCCTTGTCGCGCGTGATGCCCTTGATGGCGCAGCGCTTCATCATCAGCGGGCCGTTCTTGCCGTCGCGATAAAGGACGTTGTAGATCGTCCGTTCGTCGTTGCGCTTGAAGACGCCGATATAGTAGATTCCCTTCTGGAAAAAGTCCTTCTCGGAAACCTTTCTGATGACGTAACGCCCCTCCTTCGTGAAGACGATCACATCGTCGATATCCGAACAGTCGCAGACAAACTCGGCATCCTTCATCGACTTGCCGATGCCGAAGAAGCCCTCGGCACGGTCCACATAGAGCTTGGCATTCGTAACGGCCACCTTCGTCGCCTCGATCGAGTCGAACTCGCGGAGCTCCGTGCGGCGTTCGCGCCCCTTGCCGTACTTGTCGCGGATCCGCTCGTAGTAGGCCACCGCATAGTCGGTCAGATGGGCCAGGTTGTGCTGCGTCGTGCGGATATCCTCCTCGATCTGCCGGATCTCGTTGTCGGCCTTCTCGGTATCGTAGCGCGAAATGCGGATAAACTTCAGCTCGGTGAGCTTCTGCACATCCTCAAGCGTTACTTCACGCCGCAGCTGTTTCTTGAAGGGTTCCAGCCCTTTATCGACAGCCGCATAGGCCTCCTCACGGGTCTTGCAACCCTCGATCAGCTGGTAGAGCTTGTGCTCGATGAAGATGCGTTCGAGCGAGGCGGCATGCCACGCCTCCTGCAGCTCCCCGAGGCGGATCTCCAGCTCGCGGCCCAGCAGGTATTTCGTATGTTCGGCCGAGCGGCGGAGGATCTCCTTCACGCCGAGGAAGTGCGGCTTGTCCTCCCAGATGACGCAGGCGTTCGGCGAGATCGACACTTCGCAGTCCGTGAAGGCATAGAGCGCATCGATGGTCTTGTCCGACGACTCGTCGGGGGCCACCTGGATCACGATCTCCACCTTGTCGGCCGTATTGTCGTCCACCTTACGGATCTTGATCTTTCCCTTGTCGTTGGCCTTGATGATCGACTCCTTGATCGACTCGGTGGTCGTCGTATAGGGGATCTCCGTGATGGCGAGGGTCCGCTTGTCGATCTTCGAGATCTTCGCACGCACCTTGACCGTACCACCCCGCAGACCGTCGTTGTAGCGGCTTACGTCGGCCATGCCGCCCGTCGGAAAGTCGGGGTAAAGCTCAAAATCACGCCCCTGGAGGTGCGCGATGGCCGCGTTGATCAGCTCGTTGAAGTTGTGCGGCAGGATCTTCGACGCGAGGCCTACGGCAATACCGTCCGAGCCCTGCGCCAGCAGCAGCGGGAACTTGATCGGCAGGGTAACGGGTTCTTCATTGCGGCCGTCGTAGGAGCGCATCCACTCGGTGGTCTTGCGGTTGAAGACCACCTCAAGGGCGAATTTCGAGAGACGCGCCTCGATATAACGGCCCGCGGCGGCATCATCGCCCGTGAGGATATTGCCCCAGTTGCCCTGGCAGTCGATCAGCAGGTCCTTCTGACCCAGCTGCACGAGAGCGTCCTTGATCGACGCATCGCCGTGCGGGTGGTACTTCATCGTCTCGCCGACGATACCCGCCACCTTGTTGTAGCGGCCGTCGTCCACACTCCTCATGGCGTGCAGAATACGCCGCTGCACGGGTTTCAGACCATCCTCCACGTGCGGAACGGCCCGTTCCAGAATAACGTACGAGGCGTAATCCAGGAACCAGTTGCGGTACATGCCCGAAAGCTTGCGGACCCCTTCGTCCTGCGTGATCCGGTCGTACTTGCCCGCCCTGGCCGCAGGGACGGCTGCCGCCGCAGCGGAATCGCTCCCGGCAGCGGTCTCCGCGGGGGCCGCATCGGGCGCTCCGGAGGTATCCCCGGGCGTCAGGTCTTGCGTATCTTTATCCTTGTCTGTCATAGTCAGCTGATTTTCAAATCCTGCTCAACCAGATCCTCCTCGATGCGCAGGTTGTCGATGATGAAGCCCTGGCGCTCGAAGGTGTTCTTGCCCATGTAGAACTCCAGCAGATCGTGGATCGGGTCATCCTTCGTAAGGCGCACGCGGTCGAGCCGCATGTTCTCGCCGATGAACTCCTTGAACTCCGTGGAGGAGATCTCGCCCAGACCTTTGAATCGCGTGATCTCGGCACTCGCACCGCACCGCTCGATGGCCTTCAGCCGCTCCTCGTCCGAATAGCAGTAGAAGGTTACCTTCTTGTTGCGGACACGGAACAGGGGCGTCTGCAGGATATAGAGGTGTCCCGAACGGATCACGTCGGGGAAAAACTGCAGGAAGAACGACGTAAGCAGCAGGCGGATGTGCATGCCGTCGACATCGGCATCGGTGGCGATGATCACCTTGTTGTAGCGCAGGTTCTCCATGCTCTCCTCGATATTGAGCGCCGCCTGCAGCAGGTTGAACTCCTCGTTCTCGTAGACCACCTTCTTGGTCAGTCCGAAGCAGTTGAGCGGCTTGCCGCGCAACGAAAAGACGGCCTGCGTGCGCACGTCGCGCGACGCGGTGATCGATCCCGAGGCCGAATCGCCCTCCGTGATGAAGATCATCGACTGCTCGGCCAGATCGTTCTTGTCCGTGAAGTGGATCTTGCAGTCGCGCAGCTTGCGGTTGTTGAGCGAGACCTTCTTGGCCGTCTCGCGCGCCTTCTTCTGGATGCCCGAGATCGCCTTGCGCTCCTTCTCGTTCTCGACGATCTTCTTCTGCAGCGTCTGCGCCGTCTCGGGATGCTTGTGCAGGTAGTCGTCGAGGTGCTTGCCCAGGAAGTCCATGACGAAGTTGCGCATCGAGACGCCCGGCTCGATCTCCTTCGAGCCGAGCTTGATCTTCGTCTGCGACTCGAAGACCGGGTCGGTTACCTTGACCGAGATGGCCGCGATGATCGAGGTGCGGACATCCGAGGGGTCGTAATCCTTGTGATAAAACTCCTTGATGGTCTTGGCAATGGCCTCGCGGAAGGCCGACTGGTGCGTTCCGCCCTGCGAGGTGTACTGTCCGTTGACAAACGAATAGTAGCTCTCGCCGTAGCCCGTGCCGTGGGTGATGGCCACCTCGATATCCTCGCCCGAAAGGTGGATCGGCGCATAGAGCGGCTCCTCGGTCATATTCTCGTTGAGCAGGTCCAGCAGTCCGTTTTTCGAAACGTAGCTCCGGCCGTTGAGCGTGAAGGTAAGGCCCAGATTCAGGTAGGTGTAGTTCCTGACCATCTGCTCGACATACTCCATGTTGTAGGAGTAGGAGCCGAAGATCTCCTCATCGACCCGGAAAGAGATGAACGTGCCGTTCTTCTCCCCGACGCCGCTCTCCCACCGGTCGCTCTGTTCGATGCCCTGGGAGAAGGTTACCGTACGCGCCTCGCCGTCGCGGACCGAACGTGCCGTGAAGGCGCTCGAAAGCATGTTCACGGCCTTGACACCCACGCCGTTCAGACCCACGGTCTTCTTGAAGGCCGTGCCGCCGTACTTGCCGCCCGTGTTCATCTCCGAAACGGCCGCGGCAAGCGACTTGAGCGGAATGCCGCGTCCGTAGTCGCGGACCGATACGACATTATCCTCGACGGTGATGTCGATGCGGTGTCCGGCACCCATGATGAACTCGTCCACCGAGTTGTCGACCACCTCCTTGATCAGGACGTAGATGCCGTCGTCGGCCTGCGAGCCGTCGCCCAGCTTGCCGATATACATGCCCGGACGCAGCCGGATGTGCTCCCGGGGCGAGAGGGTTACGATGGCATCGTCGCCGTAGTTGTTCGCATTCGTATTGAGTAAATCTGCCATAGTCTATCGTTTGTCGCGGATTTCGCGGAGCGCCTCGCACATCGCATCGTGCACGCGCTCCATGAGCAAGTGCGGATCCGTCGCGGCGACCTCGGCGGCCGGTACGGGCGGAAGCACCCGGATCGTAATCCGGTTGTGCCAGTTGAACAGGGCATTGCGGCCGATCAGCGTCTTCGTGCCGTCGAGCACCACGGGCAGGATCTCCACTCCCGCCTCGCGGGCCAGCGTAAAGGCGCCCGCCTTGAAGCGGTGAATCTCACCGTCCTTCGAACGCGTACCCTCGGGGAAGATCGCAACCGAAGCTCCCCGCGCAATCCACATGCGGCCCTCGCGCAGGATCTGCTCCATGGCAGCCGCGGCACGACCCCGGTTGATGCAGATGTCGCCGTGCAGGAAGAGGAATTGCCCGAAGAAGGGGACCTTGTAGACCTCGCGCTTCGACACCCAGCGGAAATTGAGCGGCAGGTAGTAGAGCGTCGGGATGTCGATCACCGTATTGTGGTTGAGTACGATGACGTAGCTCTTGCTGCGGTCAATATGCTCCAGTCCGATGACCCGCTGCCGCCAGAAGGGCGGAATGGCGAAAAAGATCCGCACCAGAATGCGCGAAAGTCCGTGAACCACGCGACGCGAACGGTCAAACGGGGCGCAAAGCACCAGCGCCACGGCCGATAGAATCATGAACAGGGTGCACAGCAGCACCAGAAACAGGTAGTAGAGCGCACTAATCATAACGATCCGATCCAATAAATGCCACACCCGCCCGGGCCTGCATCTTCCGTGCGGCCGGGATCGGGAACGGTTCCGAAAATCTTCTTGCAAAGATAACAATTATTTCCGGGGTTTCCTACCCCGCCGCGACGCGTTTTTTCAACAAAATTTTACAGAAACACCCTTTCAAAAGCCGGCCCGCGGAGCGGTCAGCATCCGATCTGAAAACCGCTGCGGCAAACCGTTTCCATCGCGGCGACCAAGTTCCGGTTCAGACGGCCGCCGGCCGAGAACGCCTCACCCGCCCCACACATTACGGCCCGCACGGTTGCGTACTGTCGGCCGGAGAACACCGCAAGTCCCCGAAATACCGAGGCATAAGACCGGCAGCTATTCAACGGGACGGAATACCATTGAATTGACAATATATATAGGTAAATAAAAAATTCAGCAAAATTAAGTACTATGTATTGCATAGTATAAATATTTTTGCATATCTTTGTGTTGTCAGATAACAAATAGAGCAAACTACAATTAAAAACAAAATAGCATGAAAAACTGGATGATTCTTCTCGTAGCGCTGGCCTTCGGGCTCCAAAGTGCATTTGCGGCCCGTCTTTACCCGTCGAAAGGCCGCGTCGTGGATGAGCAGGGGCAGGCAATCGAATATGCCACGGTCGTACTGCTCGACAACGGGGAGCAGGTGGCCGGCATGGCGACCGACCCCGAAGGGCGTTTCTCGCTGAAGGTCCCCACGGGCGACTATACGCTGCAGATCCAGTATCTGGGTTACGAGCCGCTGACGCAGAGCGTACGGGTCGAAGCCGAAAACGATCTGGGCGACTTTACGCTGCATGCGGCGACTACGCAGATCGAAGGGGTCGTGGTGAAGGCGCAGCTCATACGCCGCGAAGCCGACCGTTTCGTCATGGATGTGGCCAACGCCCCGGCGGCCATCGGAAAGGATGGTGCCGAGCTGCTCGAAAGGGCTCCGGGTGTCTGGATGGACAACGAGCGCATATCGATCAACGGCAAAAGCGGCACGAAGGTCTTTGTGAACGACCGCGAACTGCGGCTCGAACCCGAGCAGCTGACGACCTACCTGCGCTCGCTGCGCGCCGAGGAGATTCAGAAAATCGAGGTCATCCCCACAACCGGCGCCGACCACGATGCCGATGCCACGGGCGGCATCATCCGCATCACGCTCCGCAAGCAGCGCGAAAACGGCATGCAGGGCTCCCTTTCGATGCGCACCACGCAGAGCAGCCGGCAGCACGCCTATTACCCGGGCGGCAACATCTCCCTGCACAGCGGGAAATGGGACCTCAACGCCTCGGCTTGGGGCAATCTGGGCAGTTCCATCTTTCATACCGAAGAGCAGACCGCATACACCATGCAGCAGAAGGAACTCCGGGCACACTCCCGACGCGACGACATAGGCCGCAACGGCGGTACAACCGTCGGTGCATTCTACGAGATCAACGACCGGCACAGCCTCGGCGCCGAATTTTCCTACCTGCACCTCGGCTCCGAGGGCAAGACCGGAACGACGACCGACCTGATGACCCGAAACGACACGAACACCGCAAGCCGGTATGCAAACAACAACATCATCAACGGATACGAAGCAACGTTCAACTATGTCTGGAAAATCGACACGCTCGGTTCGACGTTCAAGGTGCTGGGAGACTACGCCCACCGCAATACGGAAGACGCGAATGACAACCGGAGCCGCATGACGGAAACCGGGCTGCCGGCAGCCGTCGATTCGCTCTACCGCGACCGCACGCGGAGCAGCTACGACGTGGCGGCGCTGACGATCGCCCTCGAAAAGAAGTTCTCGCCCCGCTGGAGCCTCAAGGCCGGTGCCAAATACACGCGCAACGAGATGCGCAACAACGCCCTGTACGAATACCTGCACGGGGAGTCGTGGGTACGCAACGAGGCGCAGAGCTTCGAAATCAACTACACGGAGCACATCGCGGCCGCCTACGGCGTCGTATCGGCCGATCTGGGACGCTGGAGCCTGGTGGCCGGATTGCGCGGGGAGTATACCCACACCTACGGGCGCAACGGCACGCTCGCGCAGGACTATCTCTCACTCTTCCCGAACGCCAACCTCTCCTGGAAGATGACCGAGGACGGCGCCTGGTCGCTGGTCGCCCAGTATGCCCGGACCATCGAACGCCCCCGATTCTGGTGCCTCACCCCCCAGCGGATGCAGGTCTCGGACTACACCTATCAGATCGGAAACCCGCTGCTCAACCCCGCCTATGAGCAGGATATCAGCCTGACGCTCGTCATGGCCCACAAATACACCCTCACGGCCGGCGTTCAGCTCGACAGAGACGAGATCAACCAGACGACGCGCGCCGACGCGGACAACCCCGACATGCTCGGCATCTGGTGGGTCAATTTCGACCGGACGAAAAGCTGGTATCTGGCAGCCAACCTCCCCTTTCAGCCGGCAAAATGGATGCAACTCAACCTTGGCGCCAACTACATGCGCCGCGGGCAGCGGCTCGACCAGCATGCCCCGGAGACGTTCCGAAACATCGTCTTCCTGAATGCCTCGACCACCTTTTCACTGCCGGCAAAATGGTACATCGACCTCTCCTACCGCTATCAGGGACGTCTGGAGATCGGGAACGTTCTGCTCGAACCGATGCAGTTCCTCAACGCCGGTGTAAAGAAACGCTTCGGCGAACGGTTCACCCTCTCGGTAACGGGACGCGCCCTGCTCAACGAGGCGCAACGGTTCGCCACGACGGGCGATGGATTCGTCCGCGAGGTACGGACCCGACAGCCGTGGACCACGGCGTCGGTACAGGTGGGATTCACCTACAACTTCAAGGCGGGAAAGGCCTTCCGCAAGAAGGCCGTGGAGGCGGCGGCTTCCGAGGAGAAGGGGCGCATGTAGCCCCTATCTCCGATGCCGCAGCCGCGGTACGGGAAGGCGCCACAGCCAGGCAAGGGTCCAGTGCGGAAGATGCGGATGCGACAGGCGGTAGGCCAGGTGCGACACCGGGGTCGGGATGTGGAGGGATTTGCCGGCGATGATGAGCGTTACGGCTACGAGGATCAACACGACACCCGTGAGGATGCGCAACGTGAGCTGCTCGTGGAAGACCAGCACCCCGAAAAAGAGGGCCGTAACGGGCTCCAAGGCTCCGAGGATCGCCGTAGGCGTGGAACCGATGCGGCGGATGGCGCCGGCCATCGCAACCAGGGAGATGATCGTGGGGAAGAGGGCCAGCGAAAAGGCGTTGATCCAGAGCAGCGGCGAGGGGATCATCTGCAGATCGGCGACACCCCGCAGACGGACCAGATAGACGATCGAGCCGAAAAGGAGCGCATAGAAGGTCAGCTTCTCGGTCGAGAGCTCGCGCAGCGAGGAGCGGTTCACTCCGACGATATAGATCGCATAGCACAGCGACGAGAGAAAGACAAGAGCGACCCCCACGGGATTCAACGTGGCACCGTCCCCGCCCCGGTAAAGAAGGGCGATGCCCGCAAGGGCCAGCAGGATCGAAAGGACCGTAACGGCCGTGATCCGCTCGCGGAAAAAGAGCGCCATGATGACAGCGACCATGACCGGGTAGAGGAAGAGGATGGTCGAGGCGATGCCGGCGTCCATGTAGTTGTAGCTGGCAAAGAGCGTCAGCGACGAGAAAGAGAACAGGAGACCCATGACCGCCAGCGGCAGGATGTCACGGCGCGAAAGGGCAAACGAGTGCCGGCGCACGGCCATCAGCGTGCCCAGCATGACGACGGCCAGCAGGTAGCGGTAGAAAAGGACCGAATCCGGATCGAGTCCCGCCTGGTAGAGCGGCAGCGCAAAGAGCGGATTGAGTCCGTAGCTGGCTGCGGCCACGGCACCCAGCACGTAGCCGCGGGTCTTCTCGGCAGGCATCTCAGAACTGCACCTCGGGAGCCTTGTCGGCCCCCTCCGAAGCCTCGAAATAGGGCTTCTTCTCGAAGCCGAAGAGTCCGGCAATCAGATTCGACGGGAAACGGCGCACGGCGACGTTATAACGCTGTGCTGCCGCATTGAAATCCTTGCGGGCCACGGCAATGCGGTTCTCCGTGCCTTCGAGCTGCGCCTGAAGCTCCAGGAAGTTCTGGTTGGCCTTCAGGTCGGGATAGTTCTCCGCAACGGCGATCAGCCGGCCCAGCGCCGAACGCACGTCGGCCTGCGCCTGCTGGAAGGCCGCGAGCCTCTCGGGCGTAAGGTCCGAAGCCGAAAGGTTGATCGAGGTGGCCCTGGCCCGCGCCTCGGTAACCGCCCCGAGCGTCTCGGACTCGTGGGCCGCATAGCCCTTGACCGTATTGACCAGATTGGGGATAAGGTCCGCACGACGCTGGTACTGCGTCTCGACATTCGACCAGGCGCTGTCAAGCCCCTCCTCTTTCGTTACCAGTCCGTTGTAGGAGGTGTAGCAGAAGATCGCGACAAGGGCGACCACACCGATCCAGATCCACTTTTTCATAGTTGCCGTTTTTATAATTTGTTTCTTATTACCATTTCGAGCCGGCGCCACCGCCGCCGAAGCTGCCGCCGCCGAAACCTCCTCCGATGGATCCGCCGCCGAAGCCGCCGCCGAAGCCGCCGCCCCCGATAATCATACCGCCGCCCGAGCCGCCGCCGAAGCCGTTGCCGCGCGACTGGCGCGAACGACGCCGCACAACCTCACCGCAATGCCGGCAGACATAGGTGGACTCCACCTCACGGAAGGAGGGCGACGTATGCACGACCTGCCGGGCATCGAGCTGAAGAGTGCAGCGATGGCACCGCGGGCAGCGGTGCGAGGCGTAATGACGCCACAGTCCCACACCGAGCGGCAGCACGATAAAGCCGCCGACAAGGAACAGGATAAACCAGCCGGGAAGCTCCTCCTCGCCGGTTTCCAGGTCGGGATCGCCGCCTTCAAGCAGCTGCGCCGCAGCCTCGACACCCGCCAGCATGCCCGCATCGTAGTCCCCGTTGCGGAAAGCCGGGAGCATGTACCGCATCTGAATGCGTTTGCAGAGGGCGTCGGGCAGCACACCCTCAACACCCCCGCCCGTGACGAAGCGGATCTCGCGAAGGTCCCGCACCAGCAGGATACCCAGTCCGTTGTTGCTCTTCTTTCCGCCTACGCCCCAGCGGTCGAAAAGATCGACGGCAAAGGAGAAGGTGTCGCCGCCCTCGATATTGTCCACGGCAACGACGGCGACCTGTGCCAGGCCCCGTTCGCGCAGCAAGGCGCAGAGGGCATCAAGGCGCGCGACGGTTTCGGCCGAGAGAATCCCGTCGGGATTCGAGACATAGCGGCGCGAATCGATGCGTTGCACGTTGGGGACATCCTCCACGCGATAGGTCGCGGCCCCGGCCGGAAGGACGAGGAGCAGAAGCAGGCAGAAAAGCAGCGTCTTTTTCATGACGGGACAAAGATACGAATTTTTTGCTCTACCGGCCGCATGGAGCAAAAAAAGCGGCGGCAGGTCTTTCGGACCCGCCGCCGCGGCATGTCGGGAAGACCCGGCTCAAAGCGTACGCAGCGTCTCGAGCAGCAGCGCCCAGAACTTGGGGACCGTGGCGATTTCGAGGCGCTCGTCGGGTGAGTGCACGCCCCGGAGCGTCGGTCCGAAGGAGATCATCTCCAGGTGCGGGTATTTCTCGAGGAAGAGCCCGCACTCCAGACCGGCATGGATCGCGCGCACCTTGGGTTCCGCGGCGAAGAGGCGGCGGTAGGCCCCGACCGTAACGTCGAGCAGGTGCGATTCGGGATTGGGCGTCCAGCCCGGGTAACCGTCGGAGTGGACCACCTCGGCGCCGGCCAGCTCGAAAACCGCCTCAACGGCCTGCATGACGGCCTCCTTGGCACTCTCGACCGAGGAGCGCTGCGAGGTGGTTACGACAATGCGCCGGTCGGACTCGAACTTCACGGAGGCGAGGTTCGTGGAGGTCTCGACAAGACCCGGAACGGCAAACGACATCTCCACAACGCCGTTCGGCAGGCCGACCACGGCATGGAGCAGATGGCGCAGCGTCGCGGCGTCGATCACCGTGGCGGGCTGCGGAGCCGCGGCAAGGGTGATGCGGAAATTCGGCTCGCGGAAGTGGAACTCGGCGGCAAGGTCGGCGGCAAAGCGTTCGTAGAAGGCCTCGAACTCGGCCTTGCTGTGTGCGGGAACGCCGAAGAGCGCCGTAGCTTCACGCGGAATGGCATTGCGCAGGTTGCCGCCGTCGAAATGACTCAGGCAAAGGCCGAAGCGCTTGCGGGCGCTCCACAGCAGGCGGGCCAGGGCACGGTTCGAATTCACGCGGCCCTTGTCGATATCGTCGCCCGAATGACCGCCCTGAAGATCCGACACGCGGGCCGTATAGTAGGTGTAATCCGCGGGAGCCGGCTGCTCCTCATAGCGGAACGTGGCCAGCGTGTCGATACCGCCGGCACATCCGATGAAGAGTTCGCCCTCGTCCTCGGAGTCGAGGTTGATGAGGTATTTGCCCGTGAGCATCCCGGCACCCAGGCCGAAGGCTCCCGTGAGCCCCGTCTCCTCATCGACCGTGAAGAGCGCCTCCAGAGGTCCGTGCTGCACCGCGGGGTCGATCAGCGCGGCAAGCGCCGCAGCCATGCCGATGCCGCAGTCGGCACCGAGCGTCGTGCCCTCGGCACGGACCCACCCGCCGTCGATCCGCGGACGGATGGCGTCGCGCTCGAAATCGAACTCGACATCCGAATTCTTCTCGCAGACCATGTCCATGTGCGACTGGAGCACCACGCCGGGATGGTCCTCATAGCCCGGAGTGGCCGGCTTGCGCATGACCACGTTGCCCGTGGCATCCTTCGCATATTCGATATCGTGCCGGCGGGCGAAGTCGATCAGAAACTCGATGATCTTCCCCTCCTTCTTCGAGGGGCGCGGAACCTGCGTGATAGCATCGAACTGTTCCCAGACGATGCGGGGTTCGAGAGTGGTGATTGCTGACATAGATGATCGTTTTATCGTCATGTTCGTCGATGAATATGGCCTACAAATATAAAGAAAAGATCGGAATCTCCGCACCGGAGGCGAAGATTCCGACCGAAGGGAACGGCTTCGCCGCAGATCAGCCGCAATGGAACCAGGTGTCGACGAGCTGCCGGATCCGCGTCTCGTCGCCGGCGATCTCCCGACGCAGGTTCGCGTCGTGGAACGCCGAGAGGCGGGACGCAATGCCGTCGATGAGCCCCGGAGCGAAGACCTCGTGGCGCTCGTAGATCGCGCGTTGCGCCTCCAGGCAGCGGGCCGACTCCTCGCACGAGGCCGGAAGGCTGTTCAGACGGGCGAGAACCTCGCGGTGCCTGTCGTCGAAGATATTCACGTCCACGTAGCGGTCGCGGGCATATTGCAGGCCGTCCTCCATCTCGAAACCGTGGCGCGCGGCGACGGCAAGGCCCGCCAGCAGCAGGTAGATGTCAGCCGAGCCGTCCGGGCAGCGGAACTCCACGGTCTGCTTCAGATCGACGTCCGGCGCAGCGGGCGTCTCCAGCGGATTGGCATCGCAGGCCATGCCCCCGGCCCCGCGGCTCCAGCCCAGCGGCACGCGCACGAGGACCGAACGGTTGCGGTCGCCCCAGCAGATGTTCGTCGGGGCCTCCTGGTGCGGAACCAGCCGGAAATAGGAGGTCGGATTGGTATTGCCGAAGGCCGTGAGCGACGGCGCAAGCGACAGGTAGCCGGCAATGGCCTTCAGGGCGTTGTCCGAGAGGCGACCGTCGGATTCGACCATGGCGTTGCGTCCCTCGTGCATCAGCCGCGTATGGATATGCAGCCCGCTGCCCGCCTTGCCGACGGTGATCTTCGGGGCGAACGTAACGCTCACACCGTATTCATAGGCCAGCGTGCGGATGATCCACTTCGCGACGAGCAGCTGGTCGGCGGCCGCCTCAAGGTCCGTGGGCAGGAACTCGATCTCGTTCTGCTCGTACATCCACTCGCCCTGCGTGAAGTTGCCCACCTCCGAATGGCCGTACTTGATCTCGCCGCCGGCCTGCGCGATGTACTGCATGGCCCGGGCGCGGAAGTCCGCCCCCTTGTTGAAGGGGGTAGATTCGTGGTAGCCTCGCTGATCGACCGCCGGGAAGAGCTCCTCGCGCGGAGCGACGACGTAGAACTCCAGCTCGCCCATGACGTGGAAGTCGAAGCCCGTCGTGCGGCGCAGCGCCTCGTGCGCCCGGCGCAGCGTCTGCTCGGGAGCCAGATCGAACGGCGTGCCGTCCTTCGTATAGTAGCTGCAGAGGATGTCCACGGCGGGAATCTCGCTGAAGGGGTTGCGGAAGGCCGTGCGGTAACGCGGCACGACATAGAGGTCGCTCGAACCCGCCTCGATGTAGGGGAAGAGGCTCGAACCGTCAACCCGCTCGCCGCAGGTGAGGATGCTCTCCAGGTAGGCGCGGTCGTTGATGACGAAGTTGAGCGTCTTCAGCCGGCCGTCGGAGCCCGGATAGCGCAGGTTGATCATCTCGATATCGTGCTCCTCGATATAGCGGATCAGGTCCGCACGGGTAAATTCCCGCCGGGGCTTTCCCAGAAAGCGCACAAGCGGATCGGGATTCAGAGTTGTGTTCATGCCGGTTTTGAAGTTTAAGGTTGTTTTTAGCTTCGATCCGAAATCGGATTCGGGTATAAATATATGAAAATATAATTAAACCACCCAAATTGGAATGAATTTTTCCGTCGATTTGGACATCTTTCCGAAGTAACGTATCTTTGTGGCAGGCACTGGCATCCGCGGCAGCGTCGATCGGGTGCAGAAAGGATACCGGAACGTCGGGTCCGCGCGGATCGGAGGGGGGGGGTGATGAGAGACCGGATGACAAGGGCCGGAACGACGGAGGCCGGATGGCTGGAGACCGGAGCGACAAGGGACGGAACAACGGAAGCCGGATAGCTGGAAACCGGAACGACAGAGACCGGATGGCTGGAGATGGAGCGACAAGGGCCGGAACGACGAAGGCCGGGACAACGGGAAAAGTCAGGGAAAAAATCGAATACGGGAAAAATGGATTTCAGAATCGGGCACGGATACGACGTGCATGTCCTCGAAGAGGGACGGAAACTGGTTTTGGGCGGCGTGGAGATTCCCCACACGAAGGGATTCGTGGCCCACTCGGACGGTGATGTGGCGATACACGCCCTGTGCGACGCCCTGCTGGGGGCCGCGGCACTCGGCGACATCGGGCTCCACTTCCCCGACACGTCCGACGATTATGCGGGCATCGACTCGAAGATCCTGCTGCGCCGCGTCGTCGGCATGCTCCGCGAAAAGGGGTACGAAATCGGAAACGTGGACTGCACGATCCGCATGCAGCGGCCCAAGCTGCGCCCGCATGTCGACGCGATGCGCGAGGCGCTGGCCGCAGCCATGGAGATCGGCGTCGATCGCGTATCGGTCAAGGCGACGACAACCGAGCGGCTCGGATTCGAAGGACGCGAGGAGGGCGTGTCGGTATCGGCCGTGGCGCTCATATACCGGCCGTAAACGGGTGCCAACAAACATGGAACGTCCCTGCCGCTTTCGGGCGGCAGGGACGCTTCGTTTGGACCGTTCAGGGATCAGTAGAGCTGCGAAATGGTGCCCGTATACTGCACGGGGCTGTACCAGGAGTTGGTGATCGTCAGGTTCGCACCGCCCGTCCGCGAATAGATCTCCAGCGTGAAGGTGTAGGTCGTGGCGGAGAAGAGCGACGTCGAGAAGCTCACCATCCACCCCTCCTGCGTCTTCTCGGTCGTGTAACCCTGCAGGTCAGAAACCGTGTAGTTGATCATCGTAACGTAGTAGGGGGCCACATATCCCTTGACATAGGGAAGGCAGATGTCGGCCGTGCCGTCCCACAGGCCGAGGCTGAACTCGGGGTTCATGATCTGACGCAGCGATCCGGCCGGCTGCCGCTGCATGGTCTGCGGATTGAACTGGAAGTTGCGCGACAGGACGAGCGAGTCCATGAACTTCTCGTAGTTGGCTACGCGCTCCGCACGACGCTTCTCGCGCACCTCGCGGCGCTCCTGTTTCGGGGACAACGTCTTCTTCTGTCCGATCACGGTAACGGCCGCCGTACACATCAGCAGCCCGAGGAGGATAATGACTGTTTTTTTCATGGCACATAATTTTGGTTATGGCCACGAAAAGCAAGAACAGTGCCCCGGAACCGTCAGAGGCCCATTTGTTTGAGAAATTGGCCCGTATAGCTCTCCGGGCACTGCGCAACCTCGTGCGGTGTGCCGCAGACCAGCACCTGCCCGCCGGCGGCGCCCCCTTCGGGACCGATGTCGATCAGGTGGTCGGCCACCTTGATGACGTCGAGGTTGTGCTCGATGACAATCACCGTATTGCCGCGGTCCACGAGCTTGTTCAGCACGTCGAGCAGCAGGCGGATATCCTCGAAATGGAGTCCCGTCGTCGGTTCGTCGAGGATGTAGAGCGTACGGCCCGTATCGCGTTTCGAAAGCTCCGCGGAGAGCTTGATGCGCTGGCTCTCGCCGCCCGAAAGGGTCGTGCAGGGCTGACCCAGGGTCAGATAGCCGAGGCCCACCTCCTGGATGGCCCGCAGCTTCTGGTGGATCGCGGGGATATTCTCGAAGAACTCGACGGCCATGTTGACCGTCATGTTCAGCACGTCGTCGATATTCCGGCCCTTGTACTTCACTTCGAGCGTCTCGCGGTTGTAGCGGTGGCCGCCGCACGCCTTGCAGCGCACATAGACGTCCGGCAGGAAGTTCATCTCGATGGTCTGCACGCCGGCGCCGCGGCACTCCTCGCAGCGGCCGCCCTTGACGTTGAACGAGAAACGGCCCGCCTTGAAGCCCCGGATCTGGGCGTCGGGAGTCATCTCGAAGAGTTTGCGGATATCGGCAAAGACGTTCGAATAGGTCGCGGGATTCGACCGCGGAGAACGCCCGATGGGCGACTGATCCACGACGACGAGTTTGTCGACATGTTCGATGCCCTCGATCGAATCGTAGGCCAACGGCTGCTCGTAGGAGCGGTAGAGCGCCTTCGAGAGGATCGGGCGCAGCGTCTCGTTCACGAGGGTCGACTTGCCCGAGCCGCTCACACCCGTAACGCAGATGAGCTTGCCCAGCGGGAATTCGACGGTGATGTTCTTGAGGTTGTTGCCCCGGGCGCCGTGCAGGATGAGCCGCTCGCCCGTGCCGGGGCGCAGCTGCGCGGGGATCTCGATACGCCGGCGGCCCGTCAGGTAGTCGGCCGTGATGGTCTGCGAAGCGAGGATGTCGTCGAACGTACCCGCGGCGACGATCTCACCGCCCTTGCGGCCGGCGCGGGGCCCGACATCGACGATGAAGTCGGCGGCGCGCATCATCTCCTCGTCGTGCTCGACGACGATGACCGAGTTGCCGGCGTCGCGCAGCTCCTCGAGGCTGCGGATCAGCCGCCGGTTGTCGCGCTGGTGCAGGCCGATCGAAGGTTCGTCGAGGATATAGAGGACATTCACCAGCTTCGAGCCGATCTGCGTGGCGAGGCGGATGCGCTGGCTCTCGCCGCCCGACAACGACCGCGAGGAGCGCGACAGGGAGAGGTAGCCCAGCCCCACCTCCATCAGAAAGCGGAGCCGTTCGCGGATCTCCTTGACGATCTCCTGGGCGATGCGCCACTCCTTGGGCGTCATCCACTCCTCGACATGGGAGATCCACTCCGAAAAATCGGCGATCGAGAGGGCCGAGACCTCGGCGATATTCTTGCCGTCGATGCGGAACTGCAGCGCCTCCTTCTTCAGGCGCGTGCCGCCGCAGACGGAGCAGGTGCGGTGGACAAGGAACTGTTCGCGCCACTTCTGGCCCCGCTTCGAATCCTCGTCCTCCGTGCGGCCGATATACTCGGCGACGCCCTCCCACTGCAGGAACTGGCGGCCGCCCGAGGAGCTGAACTCCGAAAGATCGACCGTCAGCGGCTCCGAGTCGCCGTAGAGCACGGCATTGAGCGCCTCCTCCGAGAAGCTCGAAATCGGGTCGTCGAGCGTGAAGTCGTAGCGGCGCCCCAGCATTTCGAGCAGGGCGAAGAGCAGGTTGTTGCGGTATTTGCCCAGCGGCTCGACGGCCCCCTCGCGCAGCGAGAGCTGCGGGTCGGGGACAATCTTCTCCAGATCGAAGACCGCCTCCTCACCCAGGCCGTTGCAGTGCGGGCAGGCGCCCTTCGGCGAGTTGAACGAAAAGGTGTGCGGCGCGGGGTCCTCGAAGGCGATGCCCGTCGAGGGACACATCAGGTGCCGCGAATAGAAGCGCTGCTGTTCGGTGCCGTAGTCGTAGACGGCCATCGTACCCTTGCCCTGGCGCATCGCCTCCTTGAGCGAGGTCGTGAGCCGGTCGCGCGACTCCTCGCCGACGATCAGCCGGTCCACGACCAGGTCGATCGTGTGGATCTTGTAGCGGTCGAGGCGCATGCCCGAGACGATCTCGCGGATCTCGCCGTCGATGCGGGCGTAGAGGTAGCCCTTACGGGCCAGTGTCTCGAAAAGCTCGCGGTAGTGGCCCTTGCGGCCCTTGATGACCGGGGCCATCAGCGCGATGCGCCGTCCGGCGAAGCCCTCGAGGATCAGCTCGACGATCCGCTCGTCGGTATAGTGCACCATCTCCTCGCCCGTCACGGGCGAATAGGCCCGCGAGGCCCGGGCATAGAGCAGGCGCAGGAAGTCGTTGATCTCGGTAACGGTGCCCACGGTCGAACGGGGATTGCGGTTCGTGGTCTTCTGCTCGATCGCCACGACGGGACTCAAACCCGTGATCTTGTCCACGTCGGGGCGCTCCATCGTCCCGACGAACTGCCGCGCATAGGTCGAAAGGGTCTCCATGTAGCGGCGCTGTCCCTCGGCATAGATCGTATCGAAGGCCAGCGACGACTTGCCCGAGCCCGAAAGGCCCGTGATGACCACCAGCTTGTTGCGCGGAATCTCCAGGTCCACGTTCTTCAGGTTGTGGACCCGCGCGCCGTATATCCGTATCGTATCCTCCTTCATGGCAACTGCGGCTCCGGCACCGTCGATGCGGCGCCGAACGAGCGCGTAAAGATACGACTTTCGCGCCGGAAAAACAAAAGGTCGTTACGGGATTCGCAGCTCGAAGTCGTCGGCGTCGCGCCAGGCGGGGAACTCCCCGCGGAACGCGCCGACGGCCGACGGATCGAACCCGGCGCGGATCAGGCACTCCTCCGCACCCGCCTCGGCGAGCGTGCGGCCCCGGAAATCGAGCAGCACGGAGTCGCCCGCGTAATGGGCTGCGGGATCGCTGCCGATGCGGTTTGCAGCGGCAACATAGCACTGGTTCTCGATGGCGCGCGCCCGCAGCAGCGTGCACCACGCATCGCGTCGTGAGGCCGGCCACGAGGCGCAGCAGAGGATGGCGTCGTAGTCGTTGCGGCAGCGCAGCCAGACCGGGAAGCGCAGGTCGTAGCAGACCGCCAGCAGGAAGCGCATGCCCCCGTAGGAGACCACCGTGCGGTGATTGCCCGCGTGGAAGGCGGCCGCCTCGCCGCCGGGCGTGAAAAGGTGGTGCTTGTCGTAATACGACACGCGGCCCGAGGGTTCGACAAAGTACATGCGGTTGCGGAAGGTGGCGTCGGGCATCGAGACGGCGACACTGCCGGCCAGGGCGCAGCGATAGTCTGCGGCCCAGCGGCGCAGCGTAGCGAGGACCGCACCGTCGGCCGGCCCGGCGATACGGGCGGGATCGAGGCAGAAGCCCGTGGCGAACATCTCGGGAAGCAGCAGCAGATCCGCATCGCATGCGGCGACACGGGGTTCGAAGCGCGCGAGGTTCCGCTCGGGAGCGGCCCACGCGATATCGGGCTGGAGGACGGCGATACGCAGGCTCATAGGCATTCGGATTGGGGACGGAGCAGGCTCCGGAGCGATAAAATTACGCTTTTCGGCGCAAAAAGGCAAATCGCGGGCGGCGGATTCATGCGGTGTCGGGGGCGGCGTTTGGATTCGGGCGAAATAAAACGTACTTTTGCAGCGAACAAAATCCCGAAAAACGAATCATGCTTCAGGCAGGTCGCACACAAACCCTTACCGTCAGCCGCACGTCGGAACACGGCATCTATCTCGCGGACGAGGAGCACAACGAGGTACTTCTCCCGAACCGCTACACGTCGCTCACGGACAAGGTGGGCGACAGGAAGGAGGTTTTCGTCTATCACGACTCGGAAAACCGGCTCGTGGCCACGACCGAGCGTCCGCTGCTCGAGGTCGGGCAGACCGGATACCTGCGCGTGGTGGACAAGACGCCCCACGGCGCCTTCCTCGACTGGGGGCTGCACGGAAAGGACCTCTTCCTGCCCAACCGCAACCAGCAGGGCGGCATTCTGGTCGGGCACAGCTACATCGTCTACCTCTACGAGGACAGCATCACGGGACGCTGCGTGGCTACGGCCAGGCTCAAGAGCTTCATCCGCAACGAGGATATCACGCTCACGCCCCGGCAGCAGGTGCGGCTGCTCGTCGCCTCGGAGAGCGAGATCGGCTATCGCGTGATCGTCGAGAACCGCTACTGGGGCATGATCTACCGCAACGAGCTCTTCCGCGAGGTACATGTCGGCGAGTCGCTGACGGGTTACGTCAAGCGCATCACGGAGGACCGGCGCATCGACATCAGCCTCCAGCAGAGCGGCTACGCCCAGGTGCAGGATGCGGCCGGAGCACTGCGGACACTGCTGCGCGAAAACGGCGGATTCCTCCCCCTGAATGACAACAGCACGCCCGAAGAGATCGCCCGCATCACGCACACCAGCAAAAAGGTATTCAAGCGCTCGCTCGGCATGCTGCTCAAGAGCGGCGAGGCGGAGCTTTGCGAAGAGGGCATCAAACTCCGCGGCCATGAGTAGGATTCAGACGGCCGAACGGGTCTCGGTCGAGGCCTCCGACAACTTCGTCTTCCAGCGTTCGCTGCTGGCCTACCACGAGGCGGCCCGCCGCATTTCGGGCGAGGTGCTCGAAATCGGCACCGGATCGGGATACGGCATCGAGGTCATCGCCCCCCGGGCCGCACATTTCACCACCATCGACAAGCACCGGCCGGACGAAACGCTCCTCCGGGCCGGGAATGTAACCTTCCGTCAGGCCACGGTGCCCCCGCTACCCTGCCCCGACGCCTCGTTCGACTGCGTCATCTCGTTCCAGGTGATCGAGCACATCCGCCGCGACGCGGAGTTTGTCCGGGAGATTGCCCGCGTACTGCGGCCAGGGGGCTGCTTCATCGTTACGACCCCCAACGCCCCCATGTCGTTCACGCGCAATCCGTGGCATGTACGCGAATACACGGCCGAGGAACTGCGCCGGCTGCTGGAGCCCTGCTTCCCGCAGATCGAGGCGCTCGGCGTATTCGGCAACGAAAAGGTTACGGCCTACTACGAGAAGAACCGGGCAGGCGTACAACGCATCACGCGCTTCGACGTGCTGGATCTTCAGCACCGGCTGCCGCGGTGGATGCTCCGCATCCCCTACGATCTGCTCAACCGGCTGAACCGCCGCAAGCTGCTGCGGCAGAACACCGATCTCACGGTCTCGATCGGCAGGGAGGATTACCGGCTGGGACCCGTCGGAGCGGCATGCTATGATCTGTTCTACGTGGCCCAAAAGGCATAAACCGGCTCTCCTATCCATGACGAAACCCCTCGGATCACCGAGGGGTTTCGTGCGTTTCAGCGAAGTTTGATCTCCTGGCTTCCGCCGTCGCGGATCGTACGGCGGACTGGCTCCCTGCCCTCCTCCAGCACCCGGATCTCAAGACCCCGCGGCACACGCCGGATCTCCAGATCAAAGCACGAGCCGAAGGCCCGGATACGGCGCAGGCTCATATGGTCCCAACGCGCGGGAAGGCGCGGCGTGAGGCTGAAGGAGCGGAAGCCCGTGGGACGGATGCCGAAGACACCTTCGGTCAGGATGCGGCAGTAGAGGCCGCTCTCGGCCGAGAGGTGGCGCTGCGACCCCTCGGGCCACGCCTCAATGGCATAGGGGACATGGTCGCCCAGAAGGCGGCGGGCGGAGTAGAACTCCAGAAAATCGGTCGTGCGCTCGGTCTCCCCGCAGGCGTAGGAACCCCGGAGGGCGTAGAGCGTCGCGCGGTCCCAGAAGGTCCGGTCGCCCGACTGGGTGAGCAGCCCGTTTTCGGTCCACAGGGCCGGGGAGAAGAGCGCATCGACGGTGCCCCGGCTCCGGTCATAGATGCCCACGGTCAGCGGGATACAGATCCAGGCCCGCAGGCGGTCGTTGCCTTCATAATAGCGGTAGGTATCGAAGCCCTCGACCCGGGCGCCGAAATGGTGTTCGATGCAGTCGCGGAGCGTGGCGGCGCGACGACGGTAGTCGGCGCACTGCGAGGCCGGCTTATGCAGTTCACGGCCCAGCATGGAGGCCGAAAGCAGGGCGTCGTAGTAGAGCGACGAGGTGCAGAGGTTGGCATCGCCCGCAGGGAAGCGGCCCTCGAGTTCGTCGGAATCCGAGGCGACGACACCGTCGGCAGTCAGCTTCCGCCGGCAGTACTCCAGGCACCACTCGATCAGCGGCCACAGCTGTTCGGCCTCCGCCCGGTCGCCGCGCGCCAGCGCATAGCGCGCCGCACCGTAGGCGATCATCGCCGCGTCACCCCGGTCGCCGGCACCGTGCCAGGTATCGGTACCCTCGGCGATGATCGAGCTCGGGATCGGCCGGAAATCGGGATTCATGAAACGCGCGAAATGGGTGAAGGAGCAGAGTGCCGAGCGGTTGCCCGTCCCGTCGCCCAGATAGGGGAAGAAGGGATTGATATATTCGGCCTGGTCGTTGGCCCAGATCGCCGCATAGTAGCTCTCGCCGCCCGGACCGTGCATCAGGCCTCCCTGCGTGGCGTAGATGCTCTCCGCGGCACGGATCTTGGCGAAGGCAAACATCGTATTGATGACCGAATCGGGCGTCTCGAGGATCAGGTTCTCCTGGAACGCCGCAACACGGGCACGGCGCTTGGCCAGCTCGTCGTCAATGGAGAGTTCGATGGGCGCCGTATCGGCGGTTCGCCCGCTGAAAAAGACGCCGAAAGCAACCGAAGCTCCCGGAGCGAGCAGCAGCGTCGTGTCGCCCTGCAGTTCGGAGGTAATTTCGTAACTGCCGGCAACACCCCGCTCTTCCGCCGTGCGGAGCGTGGCGCGTGCTGCCGGGATCTCGACCCAGACAGCCCGTTCGCCCCGGTTGGTCAGTTCGTAACGCTCGCAACAGGCGGGTGCATCGACCGACGGGAAAAGCGTCCGCCGCAGGGCAAAACGTCCGTCGCGGCCGCAACGCCAGTCGCTCTCGACCGTGAGGCTGCCGTCAAGGCGGATACGGCGGACCTGCTCCCGTTCCAGATTACGGCCGTCGACGGCGATCTGCGAGACGGGGTCCCAGGCGAAACGCCGCATGAGCGAGGCGTGCGTATTGTTGGGAACCGTACGCAGCATCGGCCAAATGACATTGCGGTTGAGGCGGAAGCTGCCATCCGGAGCAACCCCGTAACGGAACACAACCGACATGCGCAGGCCGCTCATCTCGATATGATCGTCATGCGAATCGCCCTCGGCGACCTGCCATTCGATGGTCGGGCGATCGGCAGCGACAATGTGCCATCGCGTGGACGGACGCTGGTTTTGACCGACGGCGGAAAGGGAGATGCCGCAAATGACGGCGGCAAGGAGAAAGCGAAGTTTTTTCATCATTTTCAAATTCATTCGAGATCAGGTGCGGGAACGGCCACCGCAAACGGTGTAAAATTAGCGAAAAAATCGCTGCAGGCCAAACGTTGCAACGCGATCCCCGGCCGCACCGCCCCACAGCCTCTCCGGCTGCGGCGGAACGGAACCGCCATCGCGAAACCGGTTTTTAACACGGGCTTAAAGTATTGACAATCAAAGAATAATACTTCAAGGCATGAAGGAAATCCATTTTTTATTTGTTTTTCTTGTTTTTTTTATATTTTTGCATTTCGATCATGGCGGGATAAAAGAAGAATTTCCGCTATAAAATATTGATAAACTGCAACTTAAAAACTTTATACTATGTATTGGACATTGGAACTGGCTTCGAAACTCGAAGATGCGCCCTGGCCCGCAACGAAAGAGGAGCTGATCGACTATGCCGTACGATCGGGGGCTCCGCTCGAAGTTCTCGAGAACCTGCAAGAGATAGAGGATGAAGGAGATATCTACGAGTCGATCGAGGATATCTGGCCCGACTACCCCTCAAAGGATGACTTTTTCTTCAACGAGGAGGAATATTAGACCCGTTTTGGAGGCAAATGCCTCAAAATACGCCGTTTAAAAACTTACAGGAGCGACTTTCGGGTCGCTCCTGTTGTCTTTACCGGGGTCTGCAACGGAAATAAACTTTCCAATAAATGACCAAATACGTCCGGTTCATCCTCCCAAAATGACATAGCAAGGCCGACCAGCGGCCAAAATCCCCAATCCGGGTAAAAATATCCGTAAATCGTATACAAAACAGGCGAAGCAGATGCGGTAATTTTGTACCTGAAAAACTGGCATTCACCCTAAACCCGATTCAACATGAAACCAAAACGGATCCTTGCGCTTGTCGCAATCGCATTGGCAATAAACACTACAACCATCATGGCACAGGAGAAAATCAAACAGACGGCTGGACGCGACCAGCTCGGGGAGTTTGCCCCGAAATTCGCGGAACTCAACGACGACGTGCTCTTCGGCGAGGTGTGGAGCCGCACCGACCGGCTCGGACTGCGCGACCGCAGTCTGGTTACGATCACCTCGCTCATCAGCCAGGGAATCACCGACTCGTCGCTGACCTATCACCTGCAGACGGCCCGTCAGAACGGCATTACCCGCACTGAGATCGCCGAGATCATCACCCATATCGGATTTTATGCCGGCTGGCCCAAGGCGTGGGCCGCATTCCGCCTGGCCAAGGAGGTCTGGGCGGACGATACGACCGGCGAAGATGCCCGCGCGGCGTTCCAGCGTCAGATGATCTTCCCGATCGGCGAACCCAACACGGCCTATGCGCAATACTTCATCGGCAACAGCTACCTCGCACCGATTTCGAGCGAGCAGGTGAAGGTCTCGAACGTAACGTTCGAACCCGGGTGCCGCAACAACTGGCACATCCACCACGCCTCGAAAGGCGGCGGTCAGATGCTTGTCGGCGTGGCCGGACGCGGTTGGTACGAGGAGGAGGGCAAGCCCGCCGTGGAGATTCTGCCCGGGACGGTGATTCACATTCCGGCCGGTGTGAAACACTGGCACGGAGCCGCAGCCGACAGTTGGTTCGCCCATCTGGCCTTCGAGGTGCCGGGCGAGGAGTGCTCGAATGAATGGCTCGAACCCGTAACGGACGAAGAGTACGAAAAACTCGAATAAAAACGGTTCGTCGCATGAAAACGATAACGCTGATCCCGTTACTGCTGCTTGCATTTCTCTCGATTGCGGCCTGCAGTCCGGACACCGAAGCTCCGACTCCCGAGGTTCCCGAACAACCTCAACCCGATGAGCCCGAAACACCCAACGAACCCGGCGACGAGGATGACGGTAACAATGACGATCCCATGGAAAACGGCAAAATCAAATTGACGGTGAACGGAAACTCGTTCACCGCGACCCTCGAAGCAAACGATGCGGTCGAAGCACTCAAGGAGCGGCTTGCCCGGGAGCCCATCCAGATCCGGATGGACGACTACGGCGACATGGAGAAGGTGGGGGCACTCGGCTTCTCGCTGCCGAGAAACGACGTGCGCACCACGACCTCCGCAGGCGACATGATCCTCTACCAGGGCAATTCGGTCGTGCTGTTCTACGGTTCGAATACCTGGAGCTATACCCGTCTGGGACGGGTGGACGGAGTCTCCACCCGCGAACAGATGCTCGACCTGCTGGGCGGAAAAGGTTCGGTTACCATCACGTTCTCATTGCCGTAGAATCCGCAGCGGCAATAAAAAAGCGGAGCATGACCTGGACTTGTCATGCTCCGCTTTTGTCTTGAAACAAATCGTCAGGGAATCCAGAGCGTCTCCTGCACGCCGTAGAACGAGGTCAGCAGGCGGCCCAGCACATAGAAATAATCCGAGAGGCGGTTCAGCCACACGAGCGTCGAGGGATCGACACCGTACTGCGCATCGGCACGCAGCGCCGCACGCTCGGCACGCCGGCAGACCGTGCGGCAGACATGGCACAGCGAAACGGCCGTATGTCCTCCGGGAATGGTGAACTTGTCGATGGGCGGAACCTCGGCCTGCATGGCGTCGATGCGCGTCTCAAGCCACGAAACGGCATCCTCGGGCAGCGGCGGCACCTGCTTGCGGCCCGCAGGGTCGGAGGCCAGCAGCGCCTCGACGGTCATCAGCCGCGACTGAATGCGGTTCAGCTCCTCCACGATCCCCGCAGGTGCCGAGGAAGCCTCGCGAAGCCGGTCCGACAGCAGCGCAACAAAGGCCGTGAGTTCGTCCACGGTACCGTAGGCCTCGACACGCTCGTCGGTTTTCGAAACCCGCTCGCCGCCGATCAGCGAGGTCGTGCCCCGGTCGCCGGTTTTGGTATAGACTTTCATAGGCGGAAATGTTGTTTAGGCAGATAATTGTTGAAAAAGAGCAGATAGGCCCGGTTGTCCACCGTCGTCGAACGATGGGCGGCAATCAACCGGCTGCAGAGCAGCTGCCGGTCCCGGTCCGCATAGGGCGAAAGCAGCACCACGGTATGCCCCGCGGCCGAAGCCGCAACAACAAGCCGGACCGTGGCCGCCGGATCGAGCTCCCGGGTGGCGATACACAGATCGGCATCCGCACGATCCATGCCGAAGGTCGCATAGCCGCAATGGATCGCCAGATTCTGCAGCTGGACAGCCCGCCGCGGCTCGACACCCCGCGCAAGGAGGGTCTCATAGAGCCGGCGATCCCCTTCATAAAGCTCGTGGTGCATGAAGACCGTGCGAACCAGGTCATAGACGAAGGGGGAATGAACCCCGTGTCCCCGGAAATAGCGCGCCCGCGAGAGGCGGTTGCGAAGCTCCGACATGTGGGAGGCGATGCGCAGGCGATGTCCGTGCAGTTTCATGAGCGGTGCGTTTTCAGCTCTCCGGCCAGATGGCCCGTCGAAAAGGCGATCTGGAGGTTGTAACCCCCGGTATTGGCGTCCAGGTCGAGCACCTCGCCGGCAAAATAGAGACCCCGGACCTTCAGCGATTCGAGCGTCTCGGGGTCCACCTCCGAGCAGCGGACGCCGCCGGCCGTCGTGATGGCATATTCGAACGGCGCGTAGTCCGTGATGGGGAAGGTCAGCCCCTTGAGCGTGCGGATCAGGCGCGTGATCTCCGCTTCGGTGAGCTTCGAGACGTAGGTTTTGGAGTGGATGTCCAGCTCCTGGGCCAGCGGAAGCACCATGGGGCGCGGAACGAGCTTGCGCAGCAGCTCGGCAAAGAACTCCGTGGGGGCCAGCTCGGCCAGTTCGCGCGAGATGCGCTCGCGGAGCACCTCCTCGGTGAGAGCCGGCTTCAGATCGACGACCAGCTTCACGCGGCGGCCGTCGATAAGCGCATCGACGGCATCGCGGCTCATGCGCAGCGCCACGGCACCCTCGATGCCCCGCTCGGAGAAGCCCAGCTCGCCGAACTCCTCGCGGACCGCCTCGTCGTCGATCCACAACGTCGCCCGGACGTTGCGCAGCAGCAGCCGGTGGAGCTGCCGCACGCGCGGATGCGGCGAGACGAGCGGCGTGAGCGACGGCCGCAGCGGCTCGATCGTATGGCCCAGGTCGGCGGCAAAGGCGTAGCCGTCGCCCGTGGAGCCCGTGGCGGGATAGGAGACGCCGCCCGTGGCAAGGATGACGCGCGGGGCCTCCTCCTTGCGTTCGAAGCCCCGTTTGTTGATGTATTTCACGCCGAAGACCCGGTCGCCGAGGGTCAGGATGCCCGTAACGCGCGTATCGTAAAGAATCTTGACGCCGTTCTCAACGCAGTAGTCCAGCAGGGCGTTGGCAATGTCCCACGCCTTGCCGCTGTGAGGAAAGACCCGCTCGCCGCGCTCGATGTCGAGCTTCACGCCCCGACGCTCGAAGAAGCGGATCGTCGCCCGGTTGTTGAACGACGTAAAGGCCGGAGCCAGAAACTCCGCATTCGTACGCACCTGCGAGGCAAACTCCTCCGCAGGCCGCGCATTGGTTACGTTGCAGCGTCCCTTGCCCGTAATGCGGACCTTGCGGCCCGATTTCTCCATCTTTTCGAGGAGCAGCACGCGCCTGCCGCTGCGTGCCGCCGTACCCGCGGCCATCAGGCCCGCGGCGCCCGCGCCGACGACAATGACGTCGTAGGGGCGGATCTCTTCCATCTGTTCCATATTGGTGCAAAGATACATATTTATTCCGATCCCGAAGCATCCTCCCGACAAGAATCGCAGGAATCGCCGCCGGGTACGGCAGACCGTCCATGCGAGATTCCGCATCGAATTTGCCCCGAAGATTTGATTTTCACGACGCCATGCACTATCTTTGCCCCGCAAAATCGTTCTATAAGATATGTTGAGCAGAAGATTACTCCGCATCAAGGTCATCAAGGCGCTGTTCGCCCACATCAAGTCGGGAGCCGACAACATGATCGCCTCGGAAAAAACGCTCATGGCGTCCGTAGACAAGGCCTACGACCTCTATTTCCAGATGCTGACGCTCCCCGTGGAGATCGTCCGCTACGCCGAGCAGCGTCAGGAGCTGGCCAAGCAGAAGAAACTGCCGACATTCGAAGACCTCCATCCCAACACCAAGTTCATCGACAACTCGATCGTCCGCATCATCGCCAACAGCGATGCCGTGAACGACCATGTCGCCGCACGCAAGCTCGGATGGGGGCAGTATCCCGATCTGATCCGCACGCTCTACACGCAGCTCGTGGAGAGCGACTACTACAAGGAGTACATGCAGCGCGAGGAGCGTTCGCTCGACGAGGACCGCCGCCTGCTCGATGCATTCTTCCGGTCGATGCAGGAGTGCGAGGCGCTCGACGACGTCCTCGAGGAGATCTCGATCCTCTGGAACGACGACCTGCCCTACATCGTCATGATGATCCTCCGCACGCTGGAGAACCTGCGCCCCGCGCATACCGACCTGAAGGTCCCCGCGAAGTTCAAGAGCGGCGAAGATCCCGAATTCGTCAAGACGCTCTTCGAGAAGACGCTCGTGAACTATGCCTCCTACCAGGACTACATCGAGCGCTACACGGCGAACTGGGATGTCGAGCGCATCGTCTTCATGGACAACCTGATCCTCGCCACGGCGATGGCCGAGCTCATCAATTTCCCCTCGATTCCCGTGAAGGTTACGCTCGACGAGTGGATCGAGATCTCGAAATACTACTCCACACCCGGCAGCAGCACCTTCATCAACGGCGTGCTGGACAAGATCGTCGAGTCGCTCACCGAAGAGGGGCGCATCAGGAAGGCCGGCCGCGGATTGATATGAGACTCCGCACAGCGGCATATGCACTGATGCTCGGCCTGCTCTGCACAGCCTGCGGCGGTGCGGCCGGAAAACGACAGGCACACTCGGACGAGGCGGCCGGGGGCGCATTCCAGACCATCCGCATCGGGGAGGAGTTCTTCGACAGGGGCGCTACGGACACCATCCGTTTCGGGCGCATGCACTCGGGCGAGATCGCACAGCTGCAATTCCGCATCGCCAACCGGTCCGAACGCCCCACGGCCATCCGCTCCTACGAACGCAACTGCGGCTGCACGACGCTCGAATACTCGCAGGAGCCCTTTGCACCGGGCGCCGCACGGCAG
Organism: Candidatus Alistipes faecigallinarum; assembly: GCA_019115605.1. GTDB lineage: Bacteria > Bacteroidota > Bacteroidia > Bacteroidales > Rikenellaceae > Alistipes > Alistipes faecigallinarum. Next base: position 116,001 of record DXDG01000018.1, on the reverse strand, counting down.
GTGGTCATCTCGTTCGATTCGAGAGGCACGCGGGGCTGGCAGCTCAAGACCGTGGAAATCCTGCTGGCCGGCGGCAGCAAGCCCCTCAAGCTCTTCGTGGAGGCAGAAGTCGAATAAAACGGACGGTTCCCGCCGGGTCGGGGTTTCCGGGACCCGAAAAACCCCTCCTCATCGAAAAAAAGACCAGAAAAAACGGCATCCGGCAAACAAATCGGAGCTGTTGTTTGTTTTATATCCGAATTGCATTATCTTTGTCCGTCGATAAAGCGAACAATCACTTAAAAAACGAATAACCGTTATGATCAATTTCCTTCAGGCAGCAGCCGGCACCGCCGCACAGCAGCCCCAGCCCGGCTTCATGCAACAGTACAGTTTCATCATTATGATCGCCCTCATGGTGCTGGTCCTCTGGCTCTTCATGTGGCGTCCCGAGGCCAAGCGCCGCAAGCAGATGCAGGCCTTCCGCGACGGCCTGAAGAAGGGCGACAAGATCATCACCGCCGGCGGCATCTACGGCGTGGTCAAGGAGGTCAAGGAGACTACCCTGCTCATCGAGGTGGACGGCAACGTAACGCTGCGCATCGACAAAAACATGGTCGTGGCCGACAATACGGACCTGCAGCGTCAGTAATCCGCAGCATGCGCCATACGAAAGGGAGTTGCCCGACGGGCAACTCCCTTTTCTTTGGTCAGTCGGACAGATGCAGCGCCGCAACGTCGATCACGCGCTGGTTCGAACTGCCCCGGAAGCGGAGCGTCGGGTCGCGCAGCGCCTCGACATAGCGCCCCTCAACCAACGTGTCGATCCACCGCAGGCAGGCGCGGCGCGCCGGATCGGCAAGGCACTCCTCGAGCGTATAGCCCGTATAGCACCAGATGTTCCGCCCGGTGCGCTCCTTGAGCTGCCGCAGGAAGCGCTCCATCGCCTCGGGCCGCAGCAGCGGATCGCCGCCGCTGACCGTAATGCCGTCGAGCAGCGGATTGGAGCGGATCTCCCGGCAGATGCGTTCCACCCATGCGTCGGTAAGGACGGTACCCTGCAGGGGATCGTGGCTCTGCGGATTGTGGCAGCCCGGGCAACGGTGCGCACAGCCGGCAAAATAGATCGCATAGCGGATGCCGTAACCGTCGGAGATCGTCTCCGGGTAGATCTGAAGGATGCGGAGCGGTGTCATCACAAGCGGCAGGCGACGGTCAATGGTGCTTCACCCGGTCGCGCTCCTCAGCCTGCTTGGCGGAGTTCCACGATTCGAGGCTTCCGGTCAGGTAGCCCGTGATGCGGCGCATGCGCGAGATATCCTCCGAGCCGCAGACCGGGCACTTCGAGTAGATCACCCCGCGGTAGGAGCATTTGCGGCAGGTGTCAATCGGATGGTTGATCGAGCCGTAGCCGATGCCCGCATCCTGCATCACCTTCACGATCTTGAGGATCGCCACGGGATTCTTCTTCGCCTCGCCGTCCAGCTCGACATAGGTGATATGTCCGCCGCGCGTGATGGCATGGAAGGGGGCTTCGAGGCGGATCTTCTCGACGATCGAGACCGGCTCGCGGACATCGACATGGAACGAATTGACGTAGTAGTCGCGGTCGGTAACTCCGGGGATCACGCCGTAGCGCTTGCGGTCGAGGCGCGTAAAGCGGCCGCTCAACCCCTCGGCGGGCGTTGCCAGCACGGAGTAGTTGAGCCCGTAGCGGGCCTTGTACTCCTCAACGACGCGGTTCATGACCAGCACGGCGTCGTAGAGCGTCTGCCAGGCCTCCTGCGAGGTGGCGTGTCCCTCGTCGTAGAGGGCCACCATGGCGTTGTGGCCCCCGATGAAACCGATGCCCAGCGTACCCTGCTGTAGCACGTCGCCCACCTCGTCGTTGGGGGCAAGCCGCCCGCCGCCCTTCCAGACATCGTTCGACATCATGAAGGGGAACTGCCGCGCTAGGGCCGTGCGCTGGAACAGATAGCGTTCGTAGAGCTGTTCGGCGATCATCGACGCCGTGCGGTGCACCGACTCGAGGAAGATCGACCGCGCCTCCTTGCGGATGGCGTGCTTGTTGCCGTCGGGGATCAGGTCCGAAGCCTCGCGCACGGCCTCGATGGCCAGGCGCGGCAGGTTCATCGAGGTGAACGACAGGTTGCCGCGACCCCAGGAGCTCTTCTCGCCGTGGAGATTCTCGAAGACCCGCGTGCGGCACCCCATCGTCGCCACTTCGTAGCGGAAGCGGTCCGGATCGTCGGCACGCCACTTCTCGTGGCGGTTGAACGGCGCATCGAGGAACATGAAGTTCGGGAAGAGCGCCACGGAGGTCGTGCGGCACGCCTCGATCAGCAGGTCGAAGTTCGGCGCCCGGAACGGAATCCGGCCGGCAAGGGCCCCGTCGAAATCGCGGACGGCGGCCTCGCAGTCCTCGTCGCTCCACGAAACACCCTCCTTGACCTTGAAAATCTGGATCGGGAAGACCGGAACCTCGCCGTGGCCCAGACCCTCGACCGTGGCGGCAAGCAGCTCGCGGATAACCATGCGGCCCTCGGGCGAGGTGTCCGTGCCGTAGTTCACCGAGCTGAAGACCACCTGGTTGCCGCCGCGCGAATGCATCGTATTGAGGTTGTGGATGAAGCCCTCCATGGCCTGGTGCGTTTCACGTCGCGTCGCGTCATAGGCATGATCCCAAATCTGCCGCAGCTCCTTTTCGGTGATCCCGAGGCCTACTGCGGAAAGGGCCTGCAGCAGGTCGGCAAGGCGCTCGTCCGAAGCCTCGATCGTCGGGACATGCTCCTCGCAGAGCGCCTTGAGCTGTGCCCGCCCGGGGGCGGTGGATTCCTTGAGCGAGGCAAGGAAAGCGGCTCCCTCGACCAGGTGTTTGCGGAAGGTCTTGAGCACGCCCGGGGCCATGAAACGGTCGAAGGCCGGAATCGACTGTCCGCCGTGCTGCTCGTTCTGGTTCGTCTGGAAGACGATCGTGGCCAGCGTGGCGTAGCTCTGGATCGACTGCGGCGTGCGCACCGAACCGTTCTTGGTATGGAAACCGCGCCGGTAGATATCCTCCAGATCGTACTGGATGCAGGTTGTGGTCTTCGTGGGATAGTAGTCCAGGTCGTGGATATGGATGTCGCCGTCGCGGTGCGCCCGGCCGTAGCGAACTCCCACAAGGTACTTCAGCGCGTAGTCCTTCGTGATCTCCGAGGCGAAGGTCATCATCTGGCCCGCAGGCGTGTGCGACGACATGTTGGCGTTCGAGAGGTTGACGTCGTTGCGCTCGACCGTAACGATGCCGTCCATAACCCCCTTGATCGTCGAACGGCGGTCGCGCTCGACATTGCGCCACTCGCGGTAGATGATATACCGCTTGGCGATCGACGGGTCGCGCCCCATGAGCCGCTCCTCGACCAGGTCCTGGATCTCCTCGACGGAGATCTCCGACTTCGTGATGGACGAGGCGACGTCCGAGGCGATGCGGGCGATCGTCTGCTCGCGGTCCGTAATGCCGCCCGCGCGATAGGCTTTCGTGATGGCGCGGACGATCTTCTCCAGCGAAAACGGCTCCGTCTTGCCATCACGCTTGATGATGGTAATCTGTGCGTAATCCATTGTAAAATGAATAGGTATGTTTCACAATAGGCCCCGTTTCCCCGCAGGACCGGACATTGCTCCGCAAAGGCAGGTCTTCTGACTCGCGCCGATCCGCGGACGCCTTCCCGCCCGTTGCGAAGAACAGGCAGTGGCTCAAGATGGTCCGCGGCGCAGAGAGCGCTCACAGCAGCGGGAACTGTCCGGGATTCGCACCCGGTTCCCTCTTATTCCCGGACCCGGCGGGTCGGGAATACCTTTGCGGAAACAAAGATCCGCCAAAAGAACCCGGATTCAAAGCCCGCGGCGGAAAAGTTTTCAACATTTTACCAAAGAAACGGATACCACCCGCAGAATCAATAAGTTGCTTCGATCGGCCCCGAAAAGGCTGCCGGCGGATTTGGAGCTCTCGCCGGCCCGTGCTATCTTTGCGGCCGCAAAACAGGACACACGAACATGACCAGACATCTGACCCATATCTGCCGGGGAACCTGCTCCCGGCAAATCGACATCGACCTCGACGGCGAAACGATCCTCAACGTACGGTTTACCGGAGGCTGCCACGGAAACACACAGGGCGTGGCCGCCCTCGTGCGCGGCATGCGCCGCGACGAGGTCATCGCCCGTCTCGACGGCATCGACTGCCACGGAAAAGGGACCTCCTGCCCCGACCAGCTGGCCCGGGCGCTGAAGGAGGACAAGGCGTCGCAGTCCTAGAAAAATGACCGCGCAAGGCGGCTCCGGACACGACAGGTACGGAATTTGCGCTCCGCAGACCGTTATCCAAAATTTGTGAGAGCTATGTATTTTCTATGGTATCTGCTAATCGGTCTGGCGGCCGGATGGATCGCCAACTACCTGGTCAAGGGCAGCGGCTCGGGACTCTTCGTAAACCTTCTCGTCGGACTCATCGGCGGCCTCGTGGGCGGCTGGCTCCTCTCGCTGCTCGGTCTGGTGGCCGTGGGGACGCTCGGAAGCCTCGCGACGGCCGTGATCGGCGCCATCGTCCTGCTGTGGATCGCCGCGCTCGTTTCGCGCGGCAGAAAGCACGGGAAGTAACCCGACGACAAAAGCTGCAGCCGGCGGAACACGCTGCCGGCTAACAAGATGAACCCGGAACGACACCCCGGAAAGGGAGAGGTGCAGAGAGCCCGATTTTTCGGGTGCGAAGTTGGAGATTGTGTTTTTTTTCGTATCTTTGTCCCGCTTTCGAGCAACTGTCTGAGCTGTGGTGTAATGGTAACACAGCAGATTTTGGTTCTGTCGTTCTGGGTTCGAATCCCGGCAGCTCAACACAAAAGGGAGAGATCGTCCGATCTCTCCCTTTTGCATCTTATCGGGCAGTGCCTCAACGCACCTTCGAGAGGAACTTCGCCCGATCAACCACGTAGCGGACGTGCACCCCTTCGCCGATCATCCCCTCGGCATCGCGCGCCCCGACCGTAAAGGTCAGTTTGCGCCCTTCGATCTCGGTCAGCACCGCCGTGGCCGTAATCCCGGCCCCGAGGCCCGAAGGCTTGATATGCGTCGTGTTCATCTCGGAGCCCACGGTCGTGGAGCCCTCGGGCAAGGCGGCGGCAACGGCCCGCATCGCCGCATTCTCCATAAGCGCCACCATGGCCGGCGTGGCAAATACCTCCATGTCGCCCGAGCCCATCGCCGCGGCCGTATTGGCCGCCGTAACCGTCGTCGTGCTGCAGGCGGAAAGTCCTTTTTCCAACATCTCGATCTCGTTTTTCACTATCAGGTTCTACAAAAATAACTACCTTTGTGCGGAAGCACACCGCGCCGGTCGGGCTTTTACCTCCGGTGTTCCCGGCGCGGATGCGGCAAAGGTAACGATTTTTCCAGAGATGAGAAAACGGTCGGCCATACTGCTCGCCGCACTGCTTGCGGTGCTGGTTCTCCCCCACCACCAAGCGGCGGCGCAGGGCGGGCGCGGGTTCCTGCGGCAGGAGTGGATCGTCGAGCGGGGCGATTCGATACCCCACATCTACCTCCTGCCGGTCTACGTCTTCGACCGTCCGGTCGATCTGCGCCGCTACCAGAAGCTCGTACGGGCCGTCAAGCGCGTCTACCCCATGGCGCAGACCGCCCGGGCCAAGATGGCCGAGATGGAGGGCATTCTGCTCGAACTGCCCACGAAAAAGGCGCAGAAAGCCTATATCAAGCAGGTCTACAACCAGATCAAGGAGGAGTACACTCCCGTGGCCAAGCACATGACCCGCACCGAGGGGCGCGTGCTGCTCAAGCTCATCGACCGCGAGACGGACTACACGGCCTACGAGGTGCTGCGCGAATTCCGCGGCGGATTCGTGGCCGGATTCTGGCAGGGAATATCCCGGATCTTCGGGCAGAACCTCAAATCGGAGTACGACAAGGAGGGCGAGGACCGGATCATCGAGCAGATCGTCATCTACTACGAGGCCGGACTGCTGTAAACAAGTCAGAACATCAGGGCAAGGCCGCCGCTGACGCCGACAAACGAGCGGTGCGGCGGGTCAAGATCCCGGTCGGGATGCGGAGGGGTCTCCGCGAAATTGCGCGTCAGGTAGTAATGGTAGGTGAAGTCGATGAACAGGCGCACACGGCCGATCGGCAGCTGGAGACGCCCGCCCAGATCGGCCGTACAGACAAACCGCCGATGGATGTCATACAACCCCTCGTCGGGCGAACGGAACGGGCCGAAGAGCAGGCCGGGCGTCAGGCCCGCATGCAGCTCGAACACCGAGGGGACCTCCGGCACGAAGGTTTCGAAGAGAATCCGGCCGACGGAAGGGTCTGCCAGCTCGCGGTCCGGATACCAGGTTCCGTTGTAATAAGAGCCGTCCAGGGAGGAGGTCGGCATGCGCCGCACGCCCGAACGCCAGGAGAACTGCAGCGGGATGGAGGCGTACTGTCCGTCGTGGAGCGGCGTGGTGAAGAGGTTGAGGCCCGTACGCAGGCCGATATTGCGATAGTTGTAGGCGGCAAAATCCACGGCCGCATACTGCATGGCCTGGCCGGGAGCCCCCGCGCCGACACCGACCTGCACGCCGTAGCGCAGGCCGATCTCCCTGTTGCGGAGCTGTTTTCTTACGGCAGCGGGATCCGGGGCGGATTCGGAGGCGGGCTGCGCGTGGAGCGCCACGAAGGCGAGACATCCGGCAAGGGTGGTCGTCAGTCGTTTCATGGTCGATAGTTTGGCCAAAGCTGTTTTTTGGGGGCAAATATAGCCGTTTCGGGCCAATCGGCAAATCCAACGGCCGAGAATGCCAAAGATCGGGTACAAAACACCAATAACGATTTCGCCCCGGCCATGCAGGTCGGGGCGAAACGTTTCCGGAAGCGGAGCTACATGCGCTGCAGGCGTGCGGCAAGCGTCCCGATCTGACGGCGGAACTCCTCCCGGGTGCGCGGACGCGGATTCAGGGGGCGCATCTCGTCGAGTGGCTTCTCATAGAAGGCATCGACAATGGACTGCATCTCCATGCGTTCGGCATCATAGGTCAGCCGGCGCGACGGGGATTGCAGCTCCCGTTCGATCTCCCGCCGGTAGTGCTCGAACTCGGGGAGGTAGTAGTAGTCGAACAGTTCGCTGATGTAGCTGCGGCAATAGCTGTTCTCGGCATTGCCCTTGAGCGCCTGCTCGAAGGCCGGGTTGATCGGTGCGCGCACCGCCTCGATCTGCCGCAGCGAGGCCTGCATCGAGTAGTCGTCGTGCAGATTCAGCACGTCGCGCAGGGCCGTAAGCAGCGTCCGTGCGTCGGAGCCCCAGCGGCGCACCTCCGCGGCCGGAGCGGCGCCCTGCTCCCAGGCCTGCTGGGCCAGCAGATAGCGGTACCAGGCAACCGTATAGAGACGTCCCATGAGGGTTCGCGCCAGGTCGATGGCATCGCGATCGACAAAGGCGTTGCCGGCGCCGTAGGGCACCTCGGCAAGGGCCGCCATGATCCCGGGCAGCTGTTCCAGCTGCGGGGCGACCTGCTCCAGGGAGCGGCGGTAACCGGCAAGAGCGGCGGAGTCGGGTTTCGAAGAGGCCGTTTCGCGGATGTCGCGGAAGACGAGCGGCAGCTCCGTGCACCGCTCGGCCAGCGGCAGGACAGCCCGCCAGGCGCGCTCCATCGCGGCGGCGTGTTCTCCGTAGCGGCTGCGGCAGAACTCCGGGAGCAGCTCCTCGGGATGCATCGTATCGGGATTCCAGGCGTTGTGGGTGAAGAACTCCATGATGAGCGGATCGCTGTGCGAGGTCTCGGGCCAGAAGACGAAGCCCCGGCACATCGGATCGGCGGCAGCGACCGGAAGCCGCTCGGCAATCAGGTCGTAGTAGCCGCGCAGGTCGTTCTCCCACTCGTAGGCGTGGAAAATACCGAAGGTATAGGGGAAGCGGCCGACGACTCCCCAGTTCGTGAAGTCCGTATTGCTCTCGTTCGACGGGAGGTCGGAGGTATAATCCAGGATGATCGTCCGCGTGGGATCCAGCTGGTCGAGCAGCCGGCGGATTTCGTAATCGCGCCAGCCGGGGAGGTAGAAGTCCCACGAGGCGATGAGCACCGGAGCCGTCGGATAGTGCTCGCGGAGCTTGTTGATAATGCGCCGGTAGGCGTAGAGCTTCATTTCGAGGTTCTCGGGACGGCTCGCAAAGACCTCGCGCTCGGCGATGCCGATCGTATGGAACATCTGCGGAGAGCCGTATGCGTCGATATGCGTCTGTGTGAGGCGCCAGTAGTTGTCCAGGTTTCGGTCGTCGCGGATGTCCCAGACGGCATTGCAGGGATCGCCCACATAGGCGCCGCCCGACTGCGGGCAGAACGTGGGACGGATCGAGTCGAGGAAGGCCTGCGGCGTACAGCTGTACCAGTGGGTCATCGTGCCCATGTCCTCGGGGTGGATCAGATCCCGCTCGGCGGCGTAGTGCAGCACATGGCGGCGGAGCTCTCCGCGGTAGGCAAGCGGCCAGGCCGTCGTGCGGTCGTAGAACGAGCGCGGTTTCGCCTCGGGCAGCATGCTGTCGGCGGGCGGATAGGGAACGATGCCGGGGAAGGCCTTCTGGAAGACGTCGTCCATGCCGATGCGCAGCATGAAGAGGTTGAGTCGCTTCTTGAGCATCCAGTCGATCTCGCGCTCCCACTCCGCGGGGCCCCAGTGCTCGGCCTGGAAACGGATCAGGCTCCGGTGGGCGAAGTAACGCAACCCCCGGTAATAGAAATGCGGCTCCTCACAGATGTCAAGCCCCGACATCGGGATCGAATCGCCCGGCGGAATGACATCCCCGTCCCAGAAGTAGCGGCAGCCGGCCTGGCGCTCGAAGAAGTCGTAGACGGCATAGAGCGTGGCGCGGCCGTTGCCGCCGGCCAGAAAGAGCAGGTCGCGCTCCCCGTCGCGGGCCGACACGATGCGGTAGGCATCGCTCCCGGCGCCGAGGTCCAGCGGTTCGATAAGGCCCCGCTCGACCGCATCGCGCGTGAAGCGGTTCACGCAGTCGGAACCGATGACCACGAGCGGAACGCCGGCCTCCGCCTCGCGGACGATCTCCAGTTCGCGGCCCGTAACGGCACGGTAGAACTTGCGGAACTCACGGGCCGCATGGCCGTAGGCCGGAGCCGCTTCGCGGGGTTCGAGGATTTTCCACTCCCCGGCCGACGCGAAGGAGCACAAGGGCACGGCACATGCCACGAAAAGGGAGAACAGGAGTTGCTTCATACGGTTTCGGGGTTCGTTTTTTCGGATTCAAAGATAATAAATAAATTCATCACGAAACGAAGAGTCGGGAAAAAGTTTTTCTTTCAAAGGCAATCTTTAAAAAATCGCAACGCAGTCATCCGGGCAGTCCGGCGCGGGAAAAGAGGGCCCGGAACAGGAGGAATCGGGCAAACGGATAAAAAAGGGCGGGCATGGCGGCTTTTCCGCCTTTTTTCGTATCTTTGCCCTCCGGAACACACAAATCGACACGCCATTATGTTTGAAAACCTTACCGACAAACTCGAACGGTCGTTCAAGATACTCAAGGGCGAGGGCCGCATCACGGAGATCAACGTCGCCGAGACCCTCAAGGAGATCCGCCGCGCGCTGATCGACGCCGACGTAAACTACAAGGTCGCCAAGACCTTCACCGACGAGGTGAAGCAGAAGGCCCTCGGACAGAACGTCCTCACGGCCGTGAAGCCCGGGCAGATGATGACCAAGATCGTGCGCGACTCGCTCGCCGAACTCATGGGAGGAACCGCCTCGGACATCCGCCTCGAAGGAAATCCCGCCGTCGTGCTCATCGCCGGTCTGCAGGGTTCGGGTAAAACGACCTTCTCGGGAAAGCTCGCCGCATACATCAAGAGCAAGAAGGGACGCCAGGTGCTGCTCGTCGCCGGCGACGTATACCGTCCCGCGGCCATCGACCAGCTGAAGATCCTCGGCGAGCAGATCGGCGTGGAGGTGTACACCGAAGAGGGCAACAAAAACCCCGTCGAAATCGCCGAAAACGCCATCCGCTACGCCCGGCAGAAGTCCTATAACGTCGTGATCGTCGATACGGCCGGACGTCTGGCCGTCGATGAGGCGATGATGCAGGAGATCACCGCCATCAAGGCCGCCGTGAAACCCTCCGAAACGCTGTTTGTCGTCGATGCCATGACGGGTCAGGATGCCGTCAATACGGCCAAGGAGTTCAACGACCGGCTCAATTTCGACGGCGTCGTGCTCACGAAGCTCGACGGCGACACCCGCGGCGGTGCCGCCATCTCGATCCGCTCGGTGGTGGACAAGCCCCTGAAGTTCATCTCCAACGGCGAGAAGATGGATGCCCTGCAGGTCTTCCACCCCGAACGCATGGCCGACCGAATCCTCGGCATGGGCGACGTCGTCTCACTCGTCGAGCGCGCCCAGGAGCAGTTCGACGAGGAGGAGGCCCGCAAGCTCAAGAAAAAACTCGTCAAGGACCAGTTCAACTTCAACGACTTCATCGCCCAGATCCAGCAGATCAAGAAGATGGGCAACCTCAAGGACCTCGCTTCGATGATCCCCGGCATGGGCAAGATGCTCAAGAACGTCGATATCCCCGACGACGTCTTCAAGCAGACCGAGGCGATCATCTCCTCGATGACCCCCGCCGAACGCGAACATCCCGAAATCATCAACGCCCGGCGCCGCGAACGCATCGCCAAGGGTTCGGGAACGACCGTGGCCGACGTGAACCGCCTGATGAAGCAGTTCGAGGATACGCGCAAGATGATGAAGGCCGTGGCGGGCGGCGGACTGAAGGTGCCCAAGATGCCCGGAGGCATGCTGCGGCGGCGGTAGAGCGCCGATACGATGCAAAGCCGGACTTTCGGGTCCGGCTTTTTCGTTTTTACGCGGAGATCCAACCCGCAGACCGGCAAAAAAGGCGGCAGAAAGGGCCTTTTTCGAAAATTCTTTCGTACCTTTGATCCCAAATATCCGATTCATGCACAAATCCGGCTTCGTAAACATCATCGGCAACCCCAACGTCGGGAAATCCACGCTCATGAACGCCCTTGTGGGCGAGCGGCTCTCGATCATCACCTCCAAGGCGCAGACCACGCGCCACCGCATCATGGGCATCGTCTCGGGCGAGGATTTCCAGATCGTCTACTCCGATACGCCCGGCATCCTCAAGCCGTCGTACAAGCTCCAGGAGTCGATGATGAAGTTCGTAACGGGGGCGCTCACCGACGCCGACGTGATCCTCTACGTTACCGACACCGTCGAGCAGACGGACCGTGCGGCGGATATCCTCCACCGGATCCGCGAAAGCGGCATTCCGACCATCGTCGTCATCAACAAGATCGACCTGTCGAACCCCGCGGCACTCGAAGCGCTGGTTGCCAAATGGCACGAGGTGCTGCCCGCAGCGGAGATCGTACCCGTATCGGCCAGGGAGCAGTTCAACATCGAGGGGCTCTTCAAGACGATCCTCGAACGGCTGCCCGAAGGTCCGGCCTTCTATCCCAAGGATACGCTCACGGACAAGACCCTGCGCTTCTTCGCCTCGGAGATCATCCGCGAGAAGATCCTCCGCTTCTACGACAAGGAGATCCCCTACTGCTGCGAAATCGAGATCGAGAGCTACAGGGAGGAGCCTGCGATCGACCGCATCGCCGCGACGATCTACGTCGCCCGCGAATCCCAGAAGGGCATCGTCATCGGCCACAAGGGCGAAAAGCTCAAAAAGGTCGGGCAGGCCGCACGCGAAGACATGGAGCAGTTCCTCGGCAAGAAGGTCTTCCTGCAGCTCTTTGTCAAGGTCAGCGAAGACTGGCGCAACAACGACCGCCAGCTGCGGCGCTTCGGATACGAACTCGAATAATAAAACCGTCGGAGAAAACGTTTGCACACAGGCATGGGCAGAACAGGCAAAGCACTCTTCGGGATCCTTCTGGCAATCGCGCTGATGAGCGGTGTGAAGGTACGGGCGCAGTACAACCGGGAGTATTTCTTCTGGGTGGGCCGCTCGTGCATGATGAACAACGACTACCAGGAGGCCATCCGGACCCTGAACACCCTGCTGCGTTTCGATGAGAAGGCCTTCGAAGGCTACTTCCTGCGCGGAATCGCCAAATACAACCTCGACGACCTGCTGGGCGCCGAGGCCGACTTCTCGACCGCCATACGCCTCAACCCCGTCTACACGCAGGCATATACCTACCGGGCCATCACCCGTTCGCGGCTGGGAAACTACGATGATGCCCTGCAGGATTTCCGCGAGGCGATCGACCTGCGGCCCGACCTGCCGGGACCCTACTACAGCCGCGGCGTTACGCGCCTGCTGAACCAGCAGTTCAAGGAGGCCATCGAGGACTTCAACATGTTCATCCGCCAGGAGAACAAGGTCGCCGACGCCTACATCTGCCGCGGTTTGAGCTACCTGCACCTCAAGGACACGACGCGTGCCTACGAGAATTTCAACCTCGCAATCCGCACCAACCGCGAGGATCCCAACGGATACAACCGCCGCGGCGGGCTCCATCTCGAACAGGAGCAGTACAAGGAGGCCGAGGCCGACTTCAACAAGGCCATCGAGTGCGACTCGACCTACCTGCTCTCCTACTTCAACCGCGCCCTCGTCTACAACGCCACGAACCGTCCGATGCTAGCCCTCGAGGATTTCGACATGGTGATCCGGCTCGACTCGACCAATTCACTCACCTACTTCAACCGCGCCATGCTCCGCACGCAGATCGGAGACTACAACCGCGCGCTGGAGGATTACGACCGCGTGGCGCTCTACTCGCCGAACAACGTGCTGGTCTACTACAACCGCGCCGGCGTCTATGCCCAGCTCGGAGAGATCGAAAAGGCCGTGGAGGACTACTCGTCGGCCATCGACCTCTACCCCGACTTTGCGAATGCCTACATCTACCGCGGACGGCTGCGCGAACTGCTCCATGACCCGAAGGGCGCCAGGCAGGATCTCGAGACCGCCCAGCGCAAAATCGCCGAATACAAGTCGCGGCTGAGCGACAGCACCTACTCGATCTACGCCGACACGACGCAGCGCTTCGACAAGCTGCTTTCGTTCGACAGCAAGTTCGCCGGCGGCAGTTTCGGACGCATCACGGGCCACAACGGCGGCCGCGAGGAGATGCGCCTGCTGCCGCTCTACAAGTTCACGCTCATGCGCCCGGATTCCGTGCCGGCACCGCAGCCCTACCGCCTGCAGCGCGTCGAGGATTTCCTCAAGCGCGTAGGAAACCGGTATCTCGCCCTCTCGTGCCGCGAAAGCAACATCGGGGCCGACTCGCTCGTGATCCTCGACCGGCAGTATGCCGAAGAGCTCAAGATGCCCGACGCCTCGTGGATCACCCTCTTCGAGCGCGGCGTCTCGCAATCGCTCATCAAACAGTACACCAATTCGGTGAACACCTATTCGACGGCCATCGACCGCAACCCGTCGAATCCGTTCCTCTACCTCAACCGTTCGACCACACGGGCCGAAATGATCGACTTCATCTCATCGATCGACAACTCCTACCAGCGGATCACGATCGATTCGGATCCCGCGAACCGGCTCAACAACAACTCGAAACGGACGTACAGCTACGACGAGGCCGTCGCCGACCTGAACAAGGCGATCAAGCTCTTCCCCGACTTCGCCTACGCCTACTACAACCGGGCAAACCTGCAGGCCCTCTCGGGACAGCTGCCCGAAGCGTTCGAGGACTACACGAAGGCCATCGAACTCAACCCCTCATTCGCCGAAGCGTACTACAACCGCGGCATCATACAGATCTTCATGAAGGATACCCGCAAGGGCTGTCTCGATCTCTCGAAAGCTGGCGAACTCGGCATTCTCGAAGCCTACGAAGTCCTCAAACGGTATGCACAATACGATGACTGATCAAAAACCAAACGATATGGCAGAAACTATCCAACGCAAAATCAACGATTCGCCCGCCGCACGCTGGACGGCGCTCGTGCTCATCGCCCTGATGATGTTCTTCGGCTACATGTTCGTGGACGTGATGTCCCCGCTCAAGTCGCTTATCGAATCGGCCCGCGGCTGGGACAGCGGAACGTTCGGAACCTACGCCGCCTCGGAATACTTCCTCAACGTATTCTTCTTCTTCCTCATCTTCGCCGGAATCATCCTCGACAAGATGGGAATCCGCTTCACCGGACTGCTCTCCGCATCGCTCATGGTCATCGGAGCCGCGATCAAGTTCGTCGGCATCTCCGACTGGTTCCAGGCAACCCAGTTCTGCGCCTGGCTCAACAGCTGGTGGGTCTCCTTCCCCGGAAGCGCCAAGATGGCCTCGCTCGGATTCATGATCTTCGGATGCGGCTGCGAAATGGCCGGAACGACCGTATCGAAGGCGATCGCCAAGTGGTTCGAAGGCAAGGAGATGGCCCTGGCAATGGGTCTCGAGATGGCGATCGCCCGTCTGGGCGTCTTCGCCGTCATGTGGCTCTCGCCGATGATCGCCAAGCATTTCGACATGTCGGTCGTAGCCCCCGTGGCATTCTGCACCGTGCTGCTCATCGTCGGCCTGCTGTGCTACACCGTATTCGTCTACATGGACCGCAAGCTCGACCGGCAGCTCATCGCCGCAGGTGAACTCAAGGAGCAGAAATCCTCCGACGAGGAGTTCCACGTCAGCGACCTCAAGTACATCTTCGGAAGCAAGATGTTCTGGCTCGTGGCCCTGCTGTGCGTACTCTACTACTCGGCGATCTTCCCCTTCCAGCGCTATGCGCCCAACTTCCTCGAAGTAACGCTCGGAATCGACGCCCAGTCGGCCGCACAGCTCTTCAGCTGCTTCCCCATTCTGGCCATGGTGCTCACCCCCTTCCTCGGGGCGCTGCTCGACTTCCGCGGCAAGGGCGCCACGATGCTCATGGTCGGCGCCGTCATCATGATCGCCTGCCACCTGAGCTTCGCCTTCCTGCTGCCGCTCTTCCCCTCGAAGTGGCTCGCGCTGCTGCTCGTCGTAACGCTCGGCGTATCGTTCTCGCTCGTACCCGCGGCACTCTGGCCCTCGGTGCCGAAGATCATCGACTCGAAGATCCTCGGATCGGCCTACTGCCTCATCTTCTGGATCCAGAACGTCGGCCTCTGCCTCGTGCCGCTGCTCATCGGCGAGGTGCTCGACGCCACGGGTGGTTACACCGTGCCGATGGTCATCTTCTCGTCGTTCGGCGTGCTGGCCTTCATCTTCAGCTTCTTCCTCAAGATCGAGGACCGCAGAAAGGGTTACGGACTCGAACTGCCAAACATCAAGAAATAAGGGACTCCGGTCCGGATACGAATCGAGGGGGGCTGTCTTGCGACAGCCCCCCTTGATTGGTTGTACGGGATACGGGCCCGGTTATCGGGCGACCCTGTCGTAGAGCTCCGTCAGACGGTCGCACATCGCCTCCCACGAAAAGCGGCGCCGCTCCTCCACGCAGTTGCGGGAAAAACGGTCGATAGTCTCCGGATCGAACAGGCGGTCGATACTGTCCGCAATGGCTCCGGCTTCGGGCGCACAGACATAGCCCACCCGGTCATGCGGCACGATCTCCGCCAGGCCGCCTACGTCGGTTACGAGCATCGGCGTGCAGAACTGGTAGGCAATCTGCGTAACACCGCTCTGCGTAGCACTCCTGTAGGGCTGGACGACGAAATCGGCGGCCGAGAAGTAATATTTCACCTCGGCGTCGGGAATGAAACGGTCATGAAGAAGCACCTCGTCGCCAAGGCCAGCCGCAGCGATCTGCCGCAGATAAGGCTCCTTCGAAGTGTAGAACTCGCCGGCGACGATCAGGCGACGTCCTGCGGTGCGGCCCTGCCGCTTGAGCTGCGCCCAGGCGTCGAGCAGCAGGTCAAGGCCCTTGTAGTCGCGGATCAGGCCGAAGAAGAGGGCATAGTGCAGCGACGGGTCGAGACCGAGGCGGGCACAGGCCTCCCCGCGCGGGCAGCGCGTACCGAAATTCTCGAAGAGCGGATGGGGCGAAAAGAGAGCCGGAGCGGAGCTGTAGGCCTGCAGCTCGCGGTGCACCTGCTCGGACATGTAGATGAAGCCGTCGACCGAGCGGAGGAAGTAGCGGTTGAAGGGGCGGTCCGTCAGATGGTGTTCGTGCGGCTCGACGTTGTCGATCTGGCAGAGCACCTTCGTATGGCCGTTGCCGCGCGCCACACGGGCAATCGTGCCGAAGCAGGGAGCCATGAAAGGGGTCCAGTACTTCAGCAGGAGGAAATCGGGGCGCTCGCGGCGAAGCGCACGCCCGACCTGCAGCCAGTTCAGCGGATTCATCGTATTGACGCAGCGGCGGATCCGGAGATCCTCCGGAGGCGGGGTCGCAACCGTCTGGCTCTTCCCCGGAAAGAGCAGCGCGGGGTATTGCAGCGTGAAGGTGCGGATATCCACCTCGTGGCCGCGGCGCTGGAAGGTGCGGGCCAGCATCTCCATGATCGAGGCCAGGCCGCCCCGATAGGGATGCGCAGGACCCAGGATGGTGATCTTCATACGTCTCTGTATCGTAAGGTTACCGCCACTCGACACCGGCACGCACGGCCGCAACACCGTCGTCGGCCGAGATCTCGAAAAGCGCCGCACGCTCCCGCTCCTCGCAGCCGATGCGGAGCGTCTGCCCGAAGCGGCATTCGTGCAGGAAGTGGATATCCAGGCGCATCGGTGCATCGAGCGTCAGCAGCTCGACGGGCAGCATGTCGAGCATCATCTCGATATAGCGCATCGTATTGACATGGCGGTTGAAGTCGATATCGCTGTAGACAACCCGGTGCTCCGTCGTCCGGGTCGGATGCACCTCGCGGATCTTGCGCGGACGTTCGGCCGGCGAGGGCTCGGCGACAATAGCGTCGGCATGCGCATCGCCCACCCACGAAAGATCGACCGCCGTGCGGCTCTGCAGGTCGATCATCGCCCACTGCGATACGGCACGGCCGAACTGGCGTCCCGCAGCGTCGGTCAGCGTGAAGTTTCGGGTCGAGAGCACCCGCCCGTAGTCGCTGATCCAGGTGGCGATGGTGTAGTCGGTATACTGTTCGGGGCGCGCATCGAACTCCATGGCCAGGCGCGAAAGCACCCACGAATGATTCTCGGCGTTGAGCACATCGACACCGAAGCCCTTGCCGTAGGCATCGATGCCCGCCGTATTGAGGATGGCCGAACCCAGCGACGCTACCGTCGCCCGCAGGGTGAAATCCACCTCCTGCGGCTCGACGCGAAAGGAATAGAACGATTTTTCTGCCATCTGTCTTTTTTTTTTGCTTTTGATTCAAGCAAAGGTAGGAATTTTGCGTATATTTGTTACAATCAACCCTTAAAACAATTCACCATGGAGACCAAAAAACTCGATTTCGCCGCCACACTGCGTGACGCCCTCTACATCGGTGTCAAGAACGCTCCCTCGATCGTCGCAGCCCTCGTGCTGTTTCTCATCACGATCTGGATCCCCTATCTGAACATCGGAACCTTCATCGCCGTCACCCTCCTGCCGACACAGCTGGCCAAAGGCGAGGTAATCAACCCGGTCGGCATCTTCGACAGCAAGTACCGCCGCTACATGGGCGAGTTCTTCATTACCATGGGGCTGATGATCTTCCCCATCCTGATCGCCACCCTCTTCCTCTACGTTCCCGGCATCGTGCTCTCGCTCGCCTGGTCGCTCGCCTACTATTTCCTCATCGAGAAGGGCAAGAACCCCATACAGGCCATCAAGGCCTCGAACGACGCCACCTACGGCAGCAAATGGATCATGTTCTTCATCATGCTGGTCGTGGGCGTTGTGTTCGGTGTCGTGTTCGGCATCTTCAGCGCCATCTGCTCGCTTATCAACGTCGGATTCATCACCTTCATCGTGATGTTTGTCCTCATCGTTCTCGCCCTCTCGATCTCGATGGCAGTCAATGCCTCGATCTGGAAGCAGCTCAAGGACAACGTGGAATAGCATCCCGCACAAAGACATAAAAAAGCGGTTCCGGGAACCGCTTTTTTTATGCTGGAAAGCCAGACATTATCGAAAAACGATAAATATTATTTGTTTTTCGGAACATATTCACTATATTTGCCCTCGGAACCAAACGCCAAAACCCAATGCAGAACAAAAAAACACTCCTGCAGCGCCTGCTGGTTATCTACATCACCTTCTTCATCGTGCTGGTGGCCAGTATCGCACACAGTTTCGTAACCGATTTCTACCGGGGCGCCACCGAAGGGGTCGAGTTGGGCGAGGATCTCGCCGAGAAATGGAACTCCGGAACTCCCCGCATGATCTACATGCTGGACGCACAGATCCTGAAAGCCCCCGAAAAGTTCATTGAAATCCCCTCCGAAACGCCGGGAACCGAGATCCGCGCCAAAATCCGCGAACTCAATCTGCTTGTCGAACAGGATGCTCCGGGCATCTCGCCCCTCTCGCTGGCCTTCCGGTCGATTGGAGGCAGCAGCTGGCTCTATTTCATGATCATGCTCTGCCCGCTGTTCTACGTGGTCATCATCATCTTCATGTTCATGATCATCCACTCGCTGCGCCGCTCGATCCGCGAAGAGCGCACCCTCGACAGGAAGAATGTCTGGTACCTGCGCATCATCGGCCTGCTGACCATCGCCTCGGAACTCATCACGGACCTCGTAAACTGGGTCATGAGCCAGCGCACCGCCGAGATCCTGACCCGGCACGGATATGTGGTCGATACCAGCTTCCAGGTATCCTACTCGATCATCATCATGGGCATCCTGATCCTCTTCGCCGCCGAAGTCTTCGCCATCGGCCAGAACCTCAGCGAGGAGCAGAAACTCACCATCTAAACGGACACGACACATGCAGCACATAAGAACAACCAACGAACAAAGGAGGTCCGTATGGCGATAATCATCAACATAGACGTCATGATGGCCAAGCGCAAAATCTCGCTCGGAGAGCTCGCCGAGCGCGTGGACATCACGCCCGCCAACCTTTCGATCCTCAAGAACGGAAAGGCCAAGGCCATCCGTTTCTCAACCCTTGAGGCCGTATGCCGCGAGCTGGAATGCCAGCCCGGAGACATCATCGAATACAGGCCCGAGCCGAAACCCGAAAAGTAAAAAACCATTTAAACACCATGCTTATGAAAAAACTGATGATGCTCGTCGCCGCGTTCTGCTTCTTCGGCAGCGTGTCGGCGCAGATCAATCCGATGCAGCCCATACCTGCGGACCCCGAGGTGCGCACGGGCAAACTCGAGAACGGGATGACCTACTACATCCGTCATAACGAAAAGCCCAAGGGGCAGGCGGATTTCTACATTCTCCACGACGTGGGCGCCATCCAGGAGGAGGACGACCAGCAGGGCCTCGCACATTTCCTCGAGCACATGGCCTTCAACGGCACGAAGAACCTCCCCGGAAAGCAGCTCATCGAGTATCTGGAGACCGTCGGCGTGAAGTTCGGATACAACCTCAACGCCGGAACGAGTTGGGACTACACCGTCTACAACATCTCCGACGTGCCGACCTCGCGTCAGGGAATCATAGACTCCGCAATGCTCGTCCTGCACGACTGGTCGCACTTCATCGCGCTGCAGCCCGAAGAGATCGACTCCGAGCGCGGCGTCATCATGGAGGAGCTCCGCACGCGCGACGGCGCCTCGTGGCGCTCGACGATGAAGCTCCTGCAGGCTCTCGGCAAGGGAACCCGCTACGAGCACCGCAACCTGATCGGCTATCTCGACGGTCTGAAGAGCTTCGAGCACGACGCTCTGGAGCGCTTCTACCACAAGTGGTACCGCCCGGACTACCAGGCGATCATCATCGTCGGTGATCTGGATGCCGAGGCTACCGAAGCCCGTCTGAAGGAGATGATGACCGACATTCCCGCACCGGCCGCTGATGCCCCGCAGAAGGAGGTCATCGTGGTGCCCGACAACGAGGAGCCCATCGTCAGCATCTTCACCGACCCCGAAATGCAGGGTTCGCGCGTACAGATCTTCATCAAGCGCCCGGCACTGCCCAAGGAGATGAACAACATGGTGGCTGCCGAGATCGTCAATATCACCGAGGCCTACATGAGCACGATGGAGAATGCCCGCCTGCAGGAGATCGCCATGCAGCCCGACGCTCCCTTCCTCGGTGCCGGCATGGGTACGGGCGACGTGATCGGCATCATCCCGACGCTCAACGCCACGGTGTTCACCGCCATGACCCAGGACGGACAGCTCGCACGCGGCATGGAGGCCATCTACACCGAGATGGAGAAGGCCGCACGCCACGGATTCACCCAGGGTGAGTTCGAACGCGCCCAGGAGAACCTCATGCGTCAGGTGGAGCGCACCTATGCAAACCGCAACGACCGCACGAACAGCCAGTTCGTCAGCACCTATCTGAGCAACTACCGCAAGAACGCCCCCATGCCCGATGCCGAGACCGAATGGAAGCTCGACAGCATGATCATCAAGATGCTCAACGTCGATGTGATCAACGCCTATGCCCGTGAGGTCATCAAGCCCGAGAATCAGGTCATCGTCGTTACCGCACCCGAGAAGGAGGGTGTCGTGAACCCCACCGAGGAGGAGGTGCTCGCCATCCGCGACAAGGTGATGGCCGCCGAGATCGAGGCCTACGAGGACGATGTGGTGAAGGAGCCGCTCATTCCCGAAGGAACGGAGCTGAAGGGCTCGCCCGTGAAGAAGACCGAGCAGAACGAAGAGTACGGCGCTACGGTCTGGACGCTGGCAAACGGCACGCAAATCGTTGTCAAGCCCACGACGTTCAAGGCTGACGAGGTGCGCATGAACGCCCAGGCCAAGGGCGGTCTGTCGATCCTTACGGACGAGGAGTACTACATGGGTGAGATGATGCCCGCCGTGAATTCGATGTCGGGTGTCGGCAAGTTCTCCGCAACGGAGCTCCGCAAGCAGCTCTCCGGCAAATCGGCCGGCGTGCAGCCCTCGGTGAGCGAATATGCCAGCACAATGAGCGGCTCGTGCTCGCCCAAGGATATCGAGACGATGCTCCAGCTCGTCTACCTCAACTTCACGCAGCCCCGCTTCGACCGCACGGACTACGACAACCTGATGAAGATGCTCCGCACGCAACTCGAAAACGCCAGGACGAATCCCGATTTCCAGATGCAGGAGAAGACCCTCGACGTACTCTACGGACACAACCCGCGCCGTCAGGTCATCAACACGGAGATCATCGACAAGTTCGACTTCGAGGCGCTGCCCGCCATCTACAGGAAGCTCTACCCCGACGTGAACAGCTTCCGCTTCACGTTCGTCGGAAACATCGATCCCGAGGTGCTCAAGCCCCTCGTGGAGAAGTATATCGGTTCGATCCCCGCATCGAAGAAGCCCATGACCTTCGTCGATGACAAGGCCTATCCCGTCAAGGGCGAGGTCGAGGAGACGTTCCGCACCCCGATGCAGCAGCCCAAGGTTTCGGTGAACTTCACCTTCACGGGCGAGATGGACTACTCGATCAAGAACAAGGTGGCCCTGACGTTCCTCACCCAGGCACTCAACTCGCGCTACCTGGTTTCGATCCGCGAGGAGAAGGGCGGAACCTACGGCGTACAGGTATACGGCTCGACCGGATACATTCCGCGCGAGACCTACTCGCTGACCATGGCCTTCGACACCAACGAGGAGATGGCCGACGAACTGTGCGAGATCATCCTCAAGGAGCTCCGCAAGATCGCCGAGGAGGGCCCGCTGACCGAGGATATCGAGAAGACCCGCGAGTTCCTCGTCAAGAACTGGAAGAACAGCCTTGAGCAGAACGGTTCGTGGATGAGCTACCTGCAGGCCAAGTACGGTTCGGGCCTCGACTATCTGGCCGACCAGGAGGAGGCCGTACGCACGACGACCAACGCCGACGTGCAGGCCCTGGCCAGGAAGATCCTCGAGGACGGCAACATGGTCAAGGTCATGATGCGTCCCGAAGCGGCCGAGGAGTAGACATTCTCCCGGCTTAACGAACGGTTCCCGCCAGTAAGCGGGAACCGTTTTTTCATGCAGCTGCACCATCTCCTCCCGGAATCCGAAGCTGAAGTCGTCCCCGTGTCCGGTCGGCAGTCCGGGAGATGCCGCAAATACCGGGAAAGGAGAAGGTGGGAAGTGGTGAGAAGCGGTGAGAAGCGGTGAGAAGCGGCAGAATACGGCAGAAAGTCGGATCGTTCGAAAACGCGGCAGGACAGGGAAAATGAAGGACGGACAGCGGGCACGGAGGGGGCGTACAGCGGACACGGGGATCGGAATGGCGGGCACGGAGACCGGAATGGCGGCCGGTTCCGGCGTCTGACAAACGGCAAACAGCGACCGATAAACGCGACCAATAAACGGTTCTCCATAGAGACAAAAAGCCGGGGGCACGTCTGGTGCCTCCGGCTTTTGCAATCGGGACGGGAATCGTTACTGGTTCTCGTAGTCGTCGCCGCCGACCTTTACGGGCGGATTCAGCGATTCGGCCGGCGTATTGGCCTGGATCCACTCCTCGGTGAGCAGATCCTCCTCGGCAAACTGGAGATCCTCCAGGCGGCTGACCGAAATCTGGTACTGCGCATAGTCATAGGAGCCTCCCGTGAAGTCGCTCTTCTGCGAATAGATGCCGAAAATACCCAGCACCGTACCCACAGCACCGTTCTTCGGGATGGGCTTCATGGCAAACTGCGAATAACCGCTCGTACGTACCGTATAGATGCCCGGATCCGAGGTGTATTTCGCCGCATCGTTGTAGGAGATCATCACCGAACCGTAGAGCCGGACATTGTTCCGGTTGTAGGCCCAGTAGTACCAGGTGCCGAACTGTGCATCGCCCCAGTCGGTAACGATCCAGCTCGGATAGGGGTTCGTATAGGAGCCGTTCATGATCATCGAGGGCACATCGCCGTTCTGGTCCTTGACCCCGGCGTAGCGCACCTTGACATTCTTGAAACGCACCAGACGTCCCAGAGCACTCTTGATATTCGCAGCGCCCGTGAGCAGCGTGCGGTAGCTGTTCTCGTCCACCTCCAGGATATCCGACGCATCGAGCGTCGTCTTCTCACCGGCGAAGACATTGAGTGCCGAGATCTTCGGATCGTCGAGATTCGAGTTGGCGTAGTACTTGTGGCGGCCGGCCGTATTGTAACCGTCCGAGGGGGCATCGCCGATCGAAAGCATCATGCGGTAGTTGCCCAGATAGAGGCCGTCCAGACGCACATAGACCCACTGGCTGACCATGTCCTCCAGATCAAGATAGAAATCCATGTAGAGTCCGCTGTAGAGCTTCAGCTCGATGGCGGCCGTGCCGTCGTAGATGAACAGCGACTTGTAGATGTTGCCCTGACGGTCGCTGCTGATCACCTTGCCCTTGATATAGTACTTCGAGGCATCCTCCCAGCCGCGGAGACCCTCGAAACCCTCCTCGTCGAGATCCAGCGCACCGAGTTTCAGCGTGCAGGTCGTCGAGAAGCTGCTGTTCGTACCCGTACCGGAGATGCTGCCGAAGGCCTTCTCGAACTGCGCCTTCAGATCGGCGATGGAGAGCTGCTCGAGACCCAGCGCCGTCATGTCCCCGTCCGTATAGAGCTTCTCGGGTGCCGGGGTGTCGAAATCGTTGTAGCACCCGACGGTCAGCAGTGCGACCGCGAATGCCAGTATCATATGCAATCTTTTCATAAATCGTCGTCTTTCTCGGTTAGAATCGCAGATATACATTCAGGTAATAGTTCGTACCCAGCATATAGAAGTACTTCGAGTCGAAGCGCTTGTAACGCGTCTCGCCGTTGCTGGCGCGAACACGGTTCATACGCATCTGCTCGTAGCCGCCCGTACGGATATCCTGGTTGTTGAGGATGTTCTTCACCTCAAGGCTGAAGCCCAGCATGTACTGGCCGATATACCAGTTCTTGCCCACGCTCGCACTCAACGTATAGTAATCGCCGAAGCACTCCTGCTTGCGAACCTCCCGGATCGACTCGATGGCGGAGAGCTGCTGCTCGGTCGTCGAATTGGTGTTGGAGAGGACGTTCGTGTAGTATTCGATGGCCTTCGCCGTGCGGTAGAACGGGTTCATCGAGAGGTAGAGCTTGTCGTAGTAGTTGAAGTTCACCGACGCAAACCAGTTCTGCGGTCCGCGGTAGTCCAGACCGACGTTCAGCGCCGTCTGCGGCGTGCTCTCGACATGGAAGCCCTTCCAGGTTACCTTGTCGCGCAGCACGATCCGATCGACGTTGTCCACCGTCTGCACAAAATTCGGGTTCGACGTATAGGTGTAGTCACCCAGGCTCAGGGCGCCGACGACCGAAAGACCGTTCCAGACGGGAATCGAAACAGCGGCCTCCAGACCGTAGTGGCGCTTGTCGATGCCGCTCATGGCGAAGTTCGTGAACGAACTGCGCGTATCGTCGTAGAAGGAGATAACCTTCGACTGATCCTCGATCGTCGTATAGTAACCCGACACGCGCGCCTTGATATAGGGCAGATTGAGGTTGTAGGTCAGATCCACGCCGAAGATCTTCTCGGCCTTCAGACCCGGGGTCGTCGTGTTGCGCGTACGCGGCGAAACGAATGCCGTGGCGAACTTCGGAGCCTGCTGCATCACGGCAATGTTCGCCTCGAGCGAATGGGCCCGCGAGAACTTGTAGCCGAAATTGCCCTTGGCCGTGTAGGTCAGGTACTCGAGCTTCTTCGAGTCGCCCTTCGAATTGTTGGGGAAGAGGCCCTTGCGCCACAGACCCTCGCGGTGCATCGTCGAATAGCCCAGCTCACCGGCAACGGCCATCGAGAAGCCGCCCTTGCGCCACGAATAGAGCGCCCAGGCATTGCCTTCGAGCAGGTGCGCCCGGTAGTTGTAGCTGAACTTGTCGCCTTCGCGGGCAATGCGGGCATGACCCGTAGCCTCGTAGTAGTCCAGGTCGTTCTGGGCGGCCGTCGTACTCGACATGTCGCGCTCGGCGAACTTGTCGATGTCGTACCAGTAGTCTCCGCCCAAGAGGTCCTTGATCTCGTCGTAGTACCAGGTGCGGTTCACACGCAGGTTCACGCCGCCCAGGATGCGCATGTTGTGGCGCATCTCGTGCTGGATGCTGGCGGCGAAGTTGTAGTCGAGCTGGTCCGTATGGCGCTCCTCGAGGATGTAGTTCGAGCGGTAATGCGTACCCGCATACTCCTCAAGACCCGACATGTTCTTCAGTTCGGTGTCGATATACTTGTTCTTGCTGTAGAAGTCGTCGAAGTCGAGCATGCCCGTCCAGTTCACGGCGCGGTCAAGATACTTCTGCATGTCGAAATAGAAGGTCTGCTCGGACGTTTCGCCCGGAATATACTGTCCGAAGGCGTACGAGGGCAGATAACGGTAGTAATCGCCGCGAGGATCCGGACCGCCGTTCCACGTCAGCGCCGAGTAGCCGTTCTTGCCGAAACGCAGCGACGTGGCGGCATTCAGGCGCGTGCGCTCCGACATGTCCCAGGTGTAGGTCAGCATGGCGATCGGCTCGTGCATGTCGCGCACACGCGAGTTGCGCAGCTTGCCGGCCTGATAACCCACATTGGGGTTGTAGTAGTTGTTGCCGAAGAGGCCGTAAGCCTCGTCGGTCGAGGCCTGCTGCGCACCGCGCTCCGTAGGCGAAGCCATGATCGTCAGACCCAGGCGGTGGTTGTTGCCGAAGAGCTTCTCGGCCGAAGCGAAGTAGGAGTAGGCGTTGTAGTAGATACCGTCCACATAGCCGTTGCCGCCCTGGCGCGTACCGAACGAGAAGGCATACGACCAGCCGTTGTCCAGCTGTCCCGAAGCGTAGGAGACCATCGCACGGAACCGGTAGAGCTGGTTGGCATTCGAAACGCTCACGCGGAAGCCCTTGCGCATCTGCGAGGCACGCGCGTTGATGTTCGTCATGCCGCCGATACCGCCCACGCCGTAGTCCATCATCTCAAGGCCCGAGGTGTTCTCCTGGTTGCGGGTGGCGTCGTTCAGACCGCTCCACAGCGACCAGGGTCCGTAGCCCGTCATGGCATCGTTGAAACGGATGCCGTTGAGCATGATGTCCGAATACTGCGCATCGAGACCGCGGACATTGAAACGCATCTCGCTGAAGCGGTACGAGGCGATGTTGCTGAAGAGATCCTTCGACGAGGAGAGCTTGCCGGGAAGCGCCTGCATGTCCGAATCGGTCTCGCTGTCCGACTCGACAAAGACGGCTCCATCGACCGCATTGAACCCTCCGAGCGGCGAGATAACCACCGACTTGACATCCTGGATGAAGTCGTTGCTCACGCGGACCATCAGCTCGAGATCCTCATACTCGGGCGTCGAGAACTGGATCATGTACTGGCCCGCGGGCAGATTCTCAAAGAGGAACCGTCCCTCCCGGTCCGTCGTAGCCGTAAGACCCAGCGACTCGACGGTTACCTTCACGTCGCTCACGGCCGCACGACCGTTGCGCGAAACGACCTTGCCGCGGATACCGCCATCCTGTGCATAGGCGGAGGCCGTCGCGGCGATGAGCATCAGAAATAGGAAAAGTTTTTGTTTCATATACTCGAACGTTATTTTGCGATGTAGATATAGACGGGAAGGTGATCGCTGAAACCGCCCTGGAAGTTGTTGCCCACGAACGTACGCAGCGGATAACCCTTGTACTGGCCCTCCTTCTGGATCATGTAGGGACGGCGGAAGATACCTCCGTAGAACTTCGTGTCGCCGACCCGCTGGAGCTTCAGTTCACCGGTCGATCCCGTGGCCAGATTCTCCGAAACGATGATGTTGTCGAACAGATTCCAGTCGTCGCGGTAGGCCAGCGATCCGTAACCGGCCTTCAGCATGGCGATGAAGGGGTTGAACATGTCGCCGGCTGCCACCTGACCGAGCTTGCCCTTCGCACCGAGGCATTCGACAATGCTCCGGTCCGTGGCGTCGTCGTTCAGGTCGCCCATCACGACCACCTTCGTGGCGGGGTTGGCCTGCTGGACCGAATCAACCAGCTCGCGAACCCGCGTGGCGGCTGCCAGCCGCTTCGGAGCCGAAGCGGCCTGCCCGCCCAGACGCGAGGGCCAGTGGCAGACAACGAAATAGAAGGGCTCACCCTCGATCGTACCCCACATCGTTACGAAATCACGCGTGCGGAAGTCGGGATTGTCGGGCATGTGGAACGGAACGGCCGCACTGCCCTCCAGCTTGAAGACGTCGGGACGGTAGTAGAAACCCACATCGACACCGCGCGCATCGGGCGAATCGAAGTGCACGATGCGGTAGTTGCCCTTCGCGAGTTTCGGCGTGGCGATCACATCCTCCATCACCGAGCGGTTCTCGATCTCCGAAACGCCGATGACGATCGGAAAATCCTGATCGGCCGAGGCGATATCGAACAGCACCCGTTCGAGATTGCCGATCTTTTTGTTGTACTTGTACGAGTTCCACTTCTTCGGACCCTCGGGCGTGAACTCCGTGTCGTTCACACCGGGGTCGTTGATCGTGTCGAAGAGGTTCTCGAAGTTGTAGAAGACCACTTTGTAGGGCTTCTGCGCAAAGCCTGCCGCAAGCAAGACGGCAAACAGTCCTGTCAAAAGAATTTTCTTCATATATGGTTTCGATTAAAATTGTTCCCGAATCCTTACAACCCCGGCCAGTCCGAATAATCCATCCGGCCCTTGACCGTCTCGGCGACCCCGGGATCGAGGTTGCGGAAGAAGGTGAAGCCCGTCAGCTCCTCGATCTCGCGGACCGTGCAGGCCGCCTCGCGGAGCGACATTCCGGCGCCCGCATTGTCGTTGGTGAAGAGGAAGCCGATGGCCTTCAGCTCGTCGGCGCCGAACTCCGAGATCTGCCGGTTCTCGTTGCCCCGCTGGCGCAGCATCACCTTCCAGCAGTGCGACGGCACGGCAATCGGGCCGTTCTGGTTGTCGATCGTACGGTCCGTAGCGAAGTGCGTTCCCGTTACGACGTAGAGCGTGTCGTAATTGATGAACTTCCCGTCGGTCTTCTGCCGCTCAGGACCCCAGCCGCGCTCCAGGCCTTCGAGCGTGCCCCAGATACCCTGGTTGAAGCGGCTCGCCTGCGGCATCATGTTCGTGGCATAGAAGGTCATCTCGTTCGTGGCGTCGTTGTTGTAGCGCGTGGCCGATGCCAGCATGTGTCCCCGATCGTAGCCGTAGGGTCCGTAACCCTTGAGAATATATTGCTGGTATTCTCGCGGAATGGCGGGAGGCTGGTTGTTCGGATCGAACGACCAGGCATCCGTACGGCTTCCGGCGGGCGTCGTATAGCAATAGTGCACCGGATAAGCCACCCAGCGCGAAACGTGCTTCCCGCAGTCGTAGCAGATCGAATAGTTCCGCTTGTAGCCGCCCGTAACGTATTCGGTCGTCGTCAGCGTCGTATAATAGGTCTTGTAGATAAAATCGGCATTCTCGAGATAGACGGGCTGCTCGCCCCAGGACCGTTCGTAGTCGTAGGTGGTCGTCGATCCCGACGAGCGCTGCGTCATCGTGAACGACGCGGCATAACCGTCGGAAAAGGTCAGGTCGATACGGGCCGTACGATCCTCGCCCGTGCGGTTCGGCTGCAGATAGAGATAGAGGGGATCACCCGCCGTGCCGTTTGTCTCGGTGATCGGTTCATTGAGTGCGAACGAGCACCACACCTCCTCGCCCTGACCGGCGATAACGGCTGCATAGGTTACACCCCGTGCGCCCTGGGTCGTGATACAGTTCGTCGTTGTCGAATAATTCACGGTCTCTGCCACGATCGAAGCAAGCGATTCCTTCGAATCCCCGCCCTTGTCGTCGTTGCATCCCGCAAACCACAGAAGCATGTGCGCTGCAAGCAGCAACATACTCAACATTCTGGCTTTCAATATCATCTAATATGTTTCCGTTCTTCGGGCCCGTAGTTTTCAAAGAAACCAAACTCTTGGTGGGGACTGCGCCCCGCCAAGAGTGGTTTCAAAAATCGGTCTATTGAATTACTTGTTCTCCTTGAAGAAGCATACGCCCCATTTCAAGGTCGATTCGCTCTTGTAGGAACGGAGCAGATCATACGTTGCTCCGGCCGTACCGAGATAAACGCCGTTGTTGGAGATCTTGATACCGTTCTCACCATTGTCCTCGAACAGCCACTCGGCACCATCGGGGGTATCTACCAGACCCATACTACGGTTGGTTGCCTCCTTGAGACTCTTCAGATACTTGTCGCCGGACTTGATATAATAGGTATTGGTCTTGCCCGAAACGGCTTCCAGGGTAATGAAAGCAGCCGTACCTTTCTCCTTATCGCGATCGCTGAGATTGGGATTCAGCGTCAACTGGTTCGACTCATACTGATAGTTCACCGTCTCAAGGTCCTTGTTACTCGATATGGTTCCTACCCAAATATGGTACGAATAAGGTTTGTAGGTATTGTTGTTGTACTCATCAAGCATACCTGCCATATAGTACTCACCGGCGGTCAGATCGGCCAGCGACGAGATGAGCGCATAGCCGTCGCCCGATGCGGGAGCAGCCTGCTTCAGATCCACCGAAGCCAGCGTCTTGCCATTGACCTTGGCGACGAGCGTTGCCGTATAGGCGGCATCCGTCGTATTGTCGCCATTGGCCTTCACAACAACACTCTTGTCATCATTGCTAACAATCGTAAACTTGTCGGCGTTCGTACCCTCTTTATCGAATTTGACTGCCGAAGCATCAACATTCGCTACCGTATAGGTAATCGTCTGCGGCTCGGGATTCGAGGCGGCAAAGGTTGCCGGCTGCGTGGTGAATGTTACGATCGGAGTCGAGGTGTCTGCCTTGATATCCGTAAGCATGATATTCAGTTTCGAACTCGAGGTATCATAGCCCAGTGCAAAACCGGTAACCTCAACTGCATCACCATCATTCAATCCCTCGTAGTAGCTGTCCAAACCATAAGCAAAGGTGATGTTCTTCACCTCCGAGAGGCCGGTAACATCCAACGTATAGGTATTGTACGACGAACCCTTCGAGATACCGAGCACACCCGTGAGCTTCACATACTTGTAAGCAGCGTTAGCCTCGTCGGCCTTGATATCTGCAGCATACTTCTCAATAGCGGCGGCATCGAAAGTCTCAGGCTCGGGAAGCTGCAGCGACGATGCGGAACCTACCGTAACCTCAAAGTTTGAGAACTGATAAAGTCCGTAACGGGGAGCGCATTCACCCTTCACGGTTGCGCTCTTGCCTACTTCACCGATATAGGGATTGGCCGTCTGTGTGGTCCAACTGTTCTCGAAACCAAGAACATAGGACACCTTGCCGCCATTCTCCTGGCCGAACATCACACCCTTCTGGTGTACACCGACGATGGTAGCTCCCTCGACCTCATAGTTGCCCTTGCCGAGCTGGTCGATCGTCGTCTTCGTATAGCTTACAGACGGCGTAAAACGATCCTCAGTCAGATTAATATCTGCGGCATTGCGAGGCATAACCTGAAGATCCGAGTTATATACACTTGCAATACCTTGTATGTAACCGGACTTGTCAGGCACAATTTCCTTGCTGAATACGGCATACTGACTCGTACGGACGATAAAACTCTTTCCATCCTCGGTCTCAAAATCTACATTTCCGCCGTTGCCACCATCCTTATAGGAACCCGTATACCAAGCCTTTCCTGCAAATTCCGACAGAGGCTGGCTCTTCTGCTCGATTTTTACGAACTGAGACTGATAATCAACAATCTTGTCCGAAGTGATGACAATCGGATCCGGAGCATCTCCGTCAATTGCCGTAATCTCCGTATTCTTCCCCAGATAAAGCGTTATGCCTCCGCCATATCCCTTTACCGTAGCACCGGCCATAGTAGCGGTCAGCACCTTACCGGGTGTCAATGCCAGATCCTTGAAAGCCGTTGCATTGACCGTCAAACCCGAATTAGCAGCTCTGTCGGCATCCTGAACAACCACAAGGTATTGATTACCCACATTGTCGCCGGCTGCATCCGACACGACAATACCGGTCAGCGTCATGGCCGCAAGCTCATCGGTAACAGCCATGCTCTCATTATCCTTAGGATTCATCGCCAAGAGTTTGGCACGAATATCGGCAACGTTGGTCGTGATTGCGGTCGTGCCGCCGGCATTCTGCTTTACGATGATCGAAGCCTTCTTCGTTACGGGAATGCCCTCGACAAAACCGACGGCCGTCAGCGTAAGCGTAGCCTGACGCTCGGCCGTGGCCTGTCCCAGCGTGAAGGACACCTGCGTGGTGCCGCTCGTGCCGTTCATCGGCGAAGGAGTACACCAGGTAGCATCCGACTCGTTGGCAAAGGTGATCTCCCAATCGCCCTTGGCCACCACCTCAACGGTCTGCTCCAGCTTGCCGCCCTCGAGCGACCCTGCAATGGTAGTCGATGTCCCACCATCGACGGTTATCTCGGGAATACCCTTGTAACCTCCAGTTTCCGTGTCGTCGTCCGAGCATGCGGTGAAGGCGGCAAGCACCATCATCGAGCCGAGCAACGTTTTCCAGAAATTCATCTTTTTCATAGAAATTAAAATTAGTTAAAAAAGAGTGTTATATAATGTTAAATTGTTGCAAATTTGTAATATTTCAGGTTCAAAGTTATAGTTAAAATCCGAAACTGCAATATCTGTTACGCAAAATTCACACCGACTGGGCAAATTACGGGGACCAAAAGCCAGGACACGCCTTGCGGACATGTTCCGGGCAGCAGATAATTTTGCCGAATCAGCGGATCCGGTCGGCAGAGCGGACAAGCATCTCGTCGCGGAAGATAGCCCGCGCGGCCAGGAAAGTGAAGAACAGCGCCACGATCGGCAGAACGATCGCAGGCTTGAATCCCTGGTTGTGGAGCGCCAGTTCGGAGAAGACCCGACGGCTCAGGAAGTAATAGATCGCCTCCATGATCACCGTTCCGACGAGAAATACCATCTCAACCACGCACAGACGAATCTGAAGCAGCCGGCGGCGGTAGAGGAAGATGGTCAGAAGCGGCAGAAGGGCCGACAGGACAAACAGAATGCCCAGATAGACCGTAGACTGGGCGAAGCTGCCATCGGCACTCTGCAGCGAAAAGGCATAGAGATTGAACATTCCCGCCTCGCTTGCAAACCAGGCAAGGGGAACGAAAAGCATCACGACAAGAAGCGCCGCGGCAATCAACAGGTAAAGGGTCTGAATACGTTGTATCATTTAATCCAGTGTTTTATCAATAAGGTATTTGTTGCGGTCCGAGGAGCCGCGGTTGATCAGCTCGCCGAGGAAACCCGCCAGGAAAAGCTGCACGCCGAGAATCACGGCCAAAATAGCCAGGTAGAAGAGCGGCTGGTCCGTGACGGGGCGCAACGGCAGGTCATGCGCCTGCTTCCAGAGTTTGCCGGCGATGACCCAGACGGTCGTACCACCTCCCAGAAGGAACATCAGCGTGCCCAGACTGCCGAAAAAGTACATCGGCGAACGGCCGAAATGGGACATGAAGAGCACGGTAATCAGGTCCAGATACCCCTTGACCATGCGCTCCAGGCCGAATTTCGAATGGCCGTACTTGCGGGCATGGTGCTCGACGACCTTTTCGCCGATGCGGCGGAAGCCGGCCTGTCGCGCCAGTACCGGAATGAAACGGTGCATCTCGCCGTAGACCTCGATCGACTTGACCACCTTCAGCCGGTAGGCTTTCAGTCCGCAGTTGAAGTCGTGGAGACGGATGCCCGTGGCAACCCGCGCCGTCCAGTTGAAAAACTTGCTCGGCCAGCGCTTGCCGATGGGGTCGTAGCGTTTCTTCTTCCAGCCCGAGACCAGATCGTAGCCCTCCTCGAGGATCATGCGCCGCAGGGCGGGAATCTCGTCCGGAGAGTCCTGCAAATCGGCGTCCATCGTAATGACCACCTCGCCCACGGCGGCCGCAAAACCGCAGTAGAGGGCGGCCGACTTGCCGTAGTTGCGCGAGAAGCGGATGCCCCGCACGGCCGGATAGGAGCTCTTGAGACGCTCGATCACCTCCCAAGATCCGTCCGACGATCCGTCATCGACCAGAATCGCCTCGTAGGTGAACGCATGCGCCCGCATCACGCGGTCGATCCAAGCGAGCAGCTCGGGAAGCGACTCCTCCTCGTTGTAGAGCGGAACAACGACCGATATGTCCAGTTTACTCATTCGTCGCGTTGTTAGGATTCGGCGTATCGCCGCCGTCGGTCGGCCAGGGCATCTCCCGCTTGGCGAACGCACTGACGAACAGGCCGAAGAAGCAGCCCTGGATCACCGCACCGAGGATCGAAAGCACCACGATCCAGATCGGCGAGAAGAACATCTCGCGAATCATCGCGGAGGCCATATCCAGCTGGGCCGTGCTGTAAAGCGGCGCCACCAGTTTCAGGCTCTCCTCAAGAGCCCGCTCGTAATAAGGGGTGAAGAGCAGGTTCCGGGCGGCAATCTCCCAGGCTCCGATCAGAATGCCCGAGAAGAGACTCATCCAGAAGATGTACTTCATGCAGGCGCCGTAACTGTAGCCGTTCGCGCCGTAGAGGAGCGTCCGCCGCTTCGTAAGCAGGTAGAGAAGCGTAACGACCGTCACCAGCGAGAGCAGCGAGACGATCGACGACTTCCAGAAAATGCCGATCGTCGAAAAGACGATCTGCACCAGTGCCAAAAGAGCGCCCCAGCGGGCCGCATCGTCCCAGAAATTGGTTTTTTCCATAGCGTATCTCTTTGTTTCGTTATAACATCGTCCTACTGCAGCAGACCCCGGCCCTCGCGCAGGATCTCCGGTTCGTCACCGGTCAGATCGACCACCGTCGTGGGTACGATATCTCCCATGCCGCCGTCGATTACCAGCGCCACCTCCCGCCCGTAGCGTTCGTGGATCAGCTCCGGATCGATCATGTACTCCTGTTCGTCATCCTCGCGGACCGAAGCCGTAAGGAGCGGCGCGCCGAGCGCCGCGACGATCGACCGCGCCACGGCATTCGACGGAATGCGCACGCCGATTGTCTGCCGCCGGGCAAGCGCCTTGTCCGGAACCCGCGAAGAGGCCGTCAGAATAAAGGTGAAGGGGCCCGGAAGGTTGCGCTTCAGAACGCGGAACACCGCATTGTCCACGCGGCAATACTCCGCAACCTGGGCGAGATTCTCGAAGACCACGGCAAACTCACCTTCCGCCTTCTCCCGAATGCGGCGCAGGTGTTCGAGCGCCCGCGGCGAGCGGATCGAACAGCCGAAAGCATAGACGCTGTCGGTGGGATAGATGATGAGACCGTCCCGCTCAAGCACATCGACGACGCGCCGCAGGGCGCTCTCCGAAGGATTCCGATCGTATATCTTCGCAAGCATAGGGGAACAAAGATACAAAAATTTCCGGAAAAGGCATCGGAATCAGCCCTTTTTCTACGGCACGGCGGAAAACAGGTTCCACGATGACCGGACAAACGGACAACAGGCCGCTCCGGAGGGTGAAACGGCGGGAGTCTTGCGGGCAGAAGGCGCCAAACAGGCAACAGGCGCCTTGCGGGCGGCGGGAGTCTTGCGCGGGCGGCGGGTCAGCGAATGTTCCGACGGTTGAGCTCGGCACTGTAGGCCCGGGCGTTGGCATTGTGCTCGCGCAGCGTGCGGGCAAAGTTGTGGTAGCCGTCAAAGGTCGGCCGCGCACAGAAGTAGAGGTAGTCGTGCTCCTCGAAGTCGAGCACCGCATCGATCGCATTCTTGCCCGGCATGCAGATCGGCGAAGGGGGAAGCCCCCGGTTCAGATAGGTGTTGTAGGGCGAAGGGTATTTCAGGTGGCGGTGCAGGATGCGGCGCAGCCCGAAATCCTGCATGGCGTATTTCACCGTGGGATCGGCCTGCAGGGGAATGCCCCGGCGCAGCCGATTGACATAGACCCCCGCGATACGCGGCATCTCGTCCGTTTGGCGGGTCTCCTCGTAGACGATCGAGGCGAGCGTCATCACTTCGAGGCGCGAAAGACCGCTCCGGCTCCGTTTGGCATCGCGTTCGGCGGTCCAGAAACGGTCGTATTCCCGCTTCATGCGGCGCACGAGATCCTCGGGGGTAATTGTCCACCACACCTCGTAGGTATCGGGTATGAACATCGAGAAGAGCGTGAGGCTGTCAAAGCCCACATCCGCTGCCAGCTCCTTCGAGGTCAGCGCACGCATGATCGACGCGGAGTCGGCGTCGATCTGCCGCGCGAGCTTGCGGGCAAGCTGTGCGGAGGTCCGCACGTTGTTTACCGAGATCCGCACGGGCGTCTGCAGCCCGAGCCTGAGCATGCGGGCCACCTCGACAACGCTCATGCCCGGACGCAGCAGATAGTGGCCCGGCTTGAACCCATGCTCCAGATCGAGCCGGCGGGCGTAAAGCCGGAAGGCCGCCTGGCGCTTCAGGTGCGGCATCAGCGAATCCACAACCTCCGTATAGGGAGTCTGCGATCCGACGTAGAGTTCATACTCCCCGCGAACGGCATTCCCCTTGAAACGGGAGAAAAGCAGCACCGCGGCAACGGCGCCCAGGACAACGCCCGCAAGGAACAGGCGGAGCAAGGTTTTTTTACGCATCTCGCAATTTTTTTTGCAAAGATATAAAAAATTCCTACTTTTGTGCCCGGGTGAGTCTTATACGACCAGCTCCTACAGAATCCCCCAGGCGAGGAATCGAGCAAGGGTATGTGGTCGTAGCGGTGCGATATAAGGAGCTCACCCTTTTTTGTTGGACCTCTAAAACGAAACTGACATGATACGACTCAACGTATTCATCCGCACGACGGAGAGCAACCGCGAAGAGCTGATCGCAACGGCCAAGGAGCTGGTGGCCGCATCGCTCAAGGACGAAGGCTGCGTGGCCTATGACCTGTTCGAGAGCGCTACGCGCCGCGACGTTCTGATGATCTGCGAAACCTGGAGCGATGCCAAGGCGCTCGCCGCACACAGCCAGGCCGCACACTTTACGACCCTCGTACCGCGCATCCAGCAGCTCGGCGAGATGAAGACCGAGAAGTTCATCTTCTGACGAACCGGTCGCATGGCCCCCTAACCCCGAATGCCCGCAGGCGTTCGGGGTTTTTTCGGCTCTTCGGGAAGGCTCTCGACATGCGTCGCGACGGATTATGTCCCCGAATCCGACGGCATGAGCGGAAAAAATCCTATCTTTGTTACCCGGAATCCCCCGAAAAGCGCATGAACAGCTGGAAAAGGACATTTGCCGTCATCTGGAGCGGACAACTGGTCTCGATTCTCTCGAGCGCCGTGGTCGGCTATGCGATCATATACTGGATGAGTCTCGAAACGGGCTCCGCGGAGGTGCTTGCGCTGGCGGCCATCGCCGGCATCCTGCCCCAGTCGCTGCTCGGACCCGTCGTCGGCGTCTATGTCGATCGCTGGGACCGCCGCCGCACGATGATTCTCGCCGATACGTTCATCGCCCTCTGCACGCTGGCTCTCGCCGCACTCTTTTATCTCGGCATCGCACGGATGTGGCACATCTACCTGCTGCTGGCCTGCCGCTCCGTAGGCTCGGCCTTTCACACCCCGGCCATGCAGGCCTCGGTGCCCATGCTGGCTCCGGCTTCACAGCTTACGCGCATCGCGGGAATCAACCAGATCATCTCCTCCGTATCCGATATCGCGGGGCCCGCGCTCGGGGCCCTCATGCTCGCACTGACCTCGATCGGAAACATCCTGCTGCTCGACGTCGCGGGAGCTGCCGCGGCCTGCATCTCGATGCTCTGTGTCCGCATTCCGAATCCCCCGCGCAAAACGGACGTCAAAGACAGCCTCCG
Organism: Candidatus Alistipes faecigallinarum; assembly: GCA_019115605.1. GTDB lineage: Bacteria > Bacteroidota > Bacteroidia > Bacteroidales > Rikenellaceae > Alistipes > Alistipes faecigallinarum. Next base: position 79,309 of record DXDG01000018.1, on the reverse strand, counting down.
CCGCGAATTCCGCGAAGGGTTCGCCGCGATGCACGCCATTCCGGGAATGGGAAGCTTCTTCACGCTGGCCATCGCCGTATGGTTCTTCATCATGCCCGTAGGCGTGCTCTTCCCGCTCATGACCCTGCAGCACTTCGGAGGAGGCGCCTACGAGATGAGCTTCGTGGAGATCGTCTGGGGCGGCGGCGCCCTGCTCGGAGGGGCCATCATGGGCGCCCGCATCTACCGCGTCAGCCGCATCGTGCTCATCAACCTGATGTATCTCACGGTGGGGCTCTCGTTCCTCCTCTCGGGTCTGCTTCCGAAGTCGGGATTTCTCCTCTTTGCCGTCTTCACGGCCGCAGCCGGCATTTCGAGCAGCGTTTTCAACGCCTCGTTCATCTCGGTCGTGCAAAGCCGCATCGATGCCGGCATCCTGGGACGCGTACTCTCGCTCTACCGCAGTTTCGGACTGCTGCCCTCGGCTATCGGAGTGGTCGGAGCGGGGCTGCTGGCCGACCGGATCGGACTGACAACGATCTTCGTACTCTCGGGGGCCGTTATCTGCGCGATCGGTGTGGCGGCCTTCCGCATGCCGGCGGTCATGCGGCTCGATCCGGAAAGACCAAAGTCCGAATAACCGCCGGATACGGCAGGCTCTTCCCGCAGGAACGGACAGGCAGCACGGAAGCCGCAGAAACGGGCACCGCAAATTCCGTCCCGCCGGGTCCGGAGTCCAGGGAACAGCTCCGGCCGGAAGCATCCGGCAAAAGCGCACAAAAACAACAACAACGGCGGAACCTCCATCGAGGCCCCGCCGTTATTCATTATACGCATTCCGGATCAGACCGTATAGGTATATCCGTTGTAGAAGATCGTATAGCTCAACTTTCCGTTCGTATTCGTCCACTTGTACTCGACCTCGCCGGAGGGATACAGCGCCGTATTGTAGTCGCCGACACTCGTGAAGGCGCAGGTCTGCGACCCCTCGATGATCTGCATGTAGACGCTCACGCCGTTCGAAACCACACGCGGATTGCAACGATAGACGCCGCCCTGCAGCTTGTAGCTCATGCCCATGGTGCCCGAATTGGCGGAATTGGCATAGAAGGTCGAACCCCAGCACCCGGCTCCGAAGGGCGCCAGCGACACGTTGGCGCTCTCGACATGGATATCCTTGTCGAAGATCTCCGAGAAGGCCAGGTTCTTGCCCGACTCGGGCTTGATGTTGATCTGTCCGTTCCAACTCGAAACATACTGCTCCGAATCCTCGAAATTCGCACGGATCCCGTCAAGGATGATGACGTAATTGTCCGTCTCGTCCAGATAAAGTTTCGTCGTGCCGCCCTGCATGGCAATGGCAATCTGCCGGCTGCCGCCCAGACCGTCCGACGTGTTGGCCTTGATCTTGAAATCGGGCTGCATGACCACCTGCCACGGAGTGCCGAAGGAGGTATCCGAAAGGAGCTCCGCACCGCTCGTATTCACCACGAGCGAGCCCTCGAGCAGAAAGCCGTCGGACTGCACGAGCCCCTCGGGATAGGTGATGCGCCACGCGTCGGTGCCGACGCGCGCAATCTGCGTGCCGGATCCGAAGAGCAGCAGCTGCAGCGGACGCGTGTCGTCCCACACCTTCACCTCGATGTCGGAGAGATTGATCTCCTCGAGCGGCGTGTCGGGATACTGCGTCTTCGCCTCGGCCAGAAGCGACGCCAGACGCAGGCCGGCCTCGGCCATCTGCGTCGAAACATTCTGCTGAACCATCGCCGAGCTGTAGATATCCACGCCCGGAATAACCTGCTGCTGTTTTTTATACTCCTCGCTGTTGTCCTTCATACAACCCGTAAAGGCCAGGGCAGCCAGCAGCGTTGTAGCCAAAATTCTGTTCATGTCTTTCAAAGGTTAAGTTTACTTTCCGTAAAACGTGCGGAGTCCGCATTTACTGCACGGCACCGAAAACTTTTTTTCGCAGGCGGCGTTTCAGGGTCCGGAACCGCCCCGGCATGCTGTCGGGCCGCCACAAAAAATTCCGCAACATTCACGGGACAAAGATAGGAATAATTCACATTTTTTCGTATCTTGGGCGTAGAGATTTCTCAATTCACAACACGCACAAACCTTACAACCATGTCCATACGCTCGTTATTCGGCGGCAAACGCAAGAAAATCACCGACTACCCCACCGACACGCTGACGGCCCGCGACGGCACGCCCCTTTCGTTCCACTTCTTCCGGCACGCCTCGATGGCCATCAGTGTCGGAGAAAAATACATCTACGTCGATCCCGTAAGCCAATACGCCGACTACGATGCCCTGCCGAAGGCCGACATACTGCTCGTAACCCACTCGCACTACGACCATCTGGACCGTGAGGCGGCCGAAGAGCTGCTCACGCCCCACAGCGAGATCCTCTGCGACCGGACCTCCGCCGAGACCTTCGAGATGAACTGCCACACAATGCGCCCGGGAAGCGTCGCCACCCCCTGCGACTGGCTCAAGGTCGAAGCCGTGGCGGCCTACAACACCTCGCCCGACCACCGGCAGTTCCATCCCCGCGACCGCGAAGACTGCGGCTACGTGCTGACGATAGGCGGCACGCGCATCTATATCGCCGGAGATACCGAGCCGACGCCCGAGATGAAGGCCCTGCGCAATATCGACATCGCCTTCCTGCCGGTCAATCAGCCCTATACGATGACCGTGGACCAGGCCGTGGAGGCCGTCAAGGCGCTGCATCCGGCAATCTTCTACCCCTACCATTACGGCGAGGTCGAGGAGAAGACCGACATCGACCGGCTTGTCCGCGAACTCGAAGGCATTACCGAGGTGCGCGTGCGTCCGATGGAGTAAGCGTCCGACGACAACGCCCTTACGAAACGACACTCCGGCATTCGATCGCACGAACCGGGCCCTGCTCCTTTTCGGAACAGGGCCCGATTTGTGCGGTCCGGCCGGGAAGTTACTTCTTCGCGGCGTCTGCGGCCTTCGGCTCGGCCTTCACCTTGAGCGAGGCAAGGCCCTTGACGATATGCGCATCGTCGTTCTTCGAGGCGTCGTAGACCACCGTAACCTCCTTCTTCGAAACATCGACCCGGACGTCCTTGATCCCCTTGCCGAGCACCGGGACGTTGTTCATGATCTTCTGGACGCAGTGGTCGCAGTCAATGTCGGTAACGAAAACCGTCGTTACGGTCTTCTTCTCCTTCTTCGCAGGCTCCGTGGCCGCGAAAGCCCCGAGGCTCCATACGAGCGCGAGGCATACAAGCATCATCTTTTTCATGGCTTTATCGTGTTTATGTTTTTCTGATCGGTCAATAGAGGTTGAAACGCAGGCCGGCGTAGAACTTGCGGCCCATGAGCGGTCCCCAGACATTCATCGAGTTGAACCTGTAGTCGTATGGGTTCTGCCAATTGAGAATCGGGTCCTCCTGGCGGTAGTCGGCGATGTTCTCGCAGCCGACATAGATGTCGAACTTGCCCACCTTGCGGCTCACCTGCGCATAGAACATCGGATAGCGCGGCGAATAGTAGCTGTCGGCCAGGTCGCCCGTTTGCGTCGGGATGCGCGAGGGGCCGTTGAGCTGGGCCGTGGCATCGAAGGTCCAGCGGCGGAACTTCGTGGCGTACTGGATATTGAGCAGCGTCTTATACCGACTCACCAGCGGCCGTTCGACACGCGCCGTACGGCCGTCGGGACGGTCGATCGTCATCTCGCTGTCCGTATAGCGGAACGTCGCGAAGATATCGAGCCGCTCGACGGGCGTCCACGTAAAGTCGATCTGGTAGGTATCCGTCCAGGAGCGGCCCGTACTGCTGTAGACACGGATCGTCTCGGGATCATACTCCTGATCGACCACCACCGCGTTGTAGAACTGCGTGCGGAAATAGTCGAAGCTCAACGTCGCATCGCCCGGATTCACCAGTCCGAAGGTCTGCGTCAGGCTGCCGCCCACGGTCAGGGCCTTCTCCAGCCGGTTCAGGGCATCAAGTTCGGGAATAATCAGCGCACGGCCCGTGGCCAGCATGCCGATATTGTCCGTAATGACGTCCGTAGAGCGGTAGCCCAGACCCGCCGAGGCACGCAAGGCCGTCGAGGAGGTGATGTTCCACTTCACATGGCCGCGCGGCGTGAGGAAGAAACGGTCGTAGAAGGCGTTGTAGTCGCCCCGCAGACCGGCGACAACAGACAGACGGTCCTTGACTGCATAGGTGTATTCGGCATAGGCGCCGACCTCCTGCTCGTCGCGGTCTAGGTTGTAGGAGCGGCTGCTGTCAAGCCACGGCGTGTCGTTGTCCAGCGACTCGCGGAAATAGTCCAGATGGGCCTGCACGCCGACATTGAACGACGAGCGGTAGGTAAAGTAGTGGTTATACATCAGGTTGAGCGACACGGAGTTTTGGTTGCCATCATAGGTGTTCAGTCCGAAATAGGCGTTCTCGTCGAAGTGGTCGAAGTCGGCAACGAAGGCCAGGTTCGAACGCATCTCGTCCTGCTCGTCGGCATCGTAGACCGACGGTCCGACGGGCATGCCCACCTTGAAGTAGCCGTTGGCGTTGCGGTTGCGGATGTGCGAACCATAGAGCGGCATCGCCGTGCCGGTCCGGGTCCAGTCCCACCCATCGGCCATCGCCTCGCGCATGGCCGACGTATTGCGGTAGCCGAGCATGCCGCCCAGACGGCTCTCCTGCACGAACTTCCAGCCCCAGCGGACCTGCGTGCCGTTGTCGGCCGCATAGAGCCACTTGTTCGCCACGTTGAACTGCGTCGAGAGGGGCAGGTCGCGGAAGCCGTCGTCGTTGTGGTCCATCTTCCGCACGTCGGTATCACCCGAACCGTGCAGCAGCAGGATGCTCGTGAGCTTGCCGTCCTTCGAAACGGGGAAGGCCGTCGTGATGTTGGCCTCGGGGCGCAGCTCGTCGTCGAGGTAGAGGTTCACGAAGAGCCGCTCGGAGTCGGTGGGCTTGCGGTGCTCGAGGTTGATCTGTCCCGTGATGGCGTCATGGCCCGCCGTGACGGAGGCCACGCCTTTCGAAACCTGGATCGAGTTGAGCCACATGCCCGGCGTATAGCTCAAGCCGTAGGGGGCGCTCAAACCCCGCATGATCGGGCGGTTCTCGTCGAGGATCTGCGTATAGGTGCCGGCCAGGCCCAGCATCTTGATCTGTCGGGCGCCCGAAATGGCGTCGCTGTAGCCCACCGTAACGGAGGCCGAGTTCTCGAACGACTCGGCCAGGTTGCAGCAGGCCATCTTGCAGAGGCCCGCAAAGGAGATCATCTCCCCCTTGACGATACCGTCCTGCTTGACGAAGTTGCCGCTCAAGGCACCCTCGACAACGACCCCTTCCAGCTCAACGCCTTCGGCACGGAGCGTGAACTCCGCACGCGAAGCCGCGGCGTCGATACGCAGCGTATCGTTCACATAACCCAGGTAGGAGGCGACCAGACGGTCGTAGCCCTTCACGCGGTGCAGCAGGAAGGCTCCCTGCGCATCGGTGGAGGCGCCGACGGTCGTGCCGGCCCAGTAGACCGAAGCGCCGACCAGCGGCTGGTTGTCGGCATCGCGCACCACACCGCGCAGGTCCTGCGCACGGAGCGTGGAGACGGATGCCGAAGAAAACAACAGAAACAGAAGAGATAAAACAGTTTGTTTCATGAAACTTGCTTTTTTCCGGAGGCAAAGGTAGCGGAAATGCATTGCAACCCGGTTGCAAGGCGTATTTGCCCCGTTCAGATCCCGCCATGCGGCTTTGACGGCGGATCTTGCGAAAACGGCAGATCCGCGGTCTCAACAGCCCGACCGGCGGAAAGAATTAAAAAAGGAGAACCTGCGCGGATAGCTTTTCCGCACGGGCAGGCCGTATCACACAATACCGGGATGCGGACCAGGTGATCACCCCCGCACGGGAGGCGCCCGGAATCCCGGAGCAAGCGAAACGGGATCGGGAACAAGCGCGACGCATCGTGCGACGCGGAGAAGCGTCCCTTCGGAAAGCGGCGCCGAAAGCGTCCGGTCCGCAGCAAGGGCGGGCGGCAGATCGGTTACGGCACAACGCAGGTATTTTCCGATGCTCTCGATAAGGGAGAGATAGAGTGCGATCTCCGTAGAGTGGAGATCCGGGCAGCAGGGCTCGGCCAGGCACGCGCCCGACTCCGAAGCCTCGCCCGCATGACAGGGGCAGAAGAGCTCCGCATGGTCGTGCGACGAGAGACATTCGCACGACAAGGTGGCGACGGGAGCCCCGACCGTCATCAGCAGGTAGACGGCGGCAAGCAACAGGGCTATGGTTTGACGGGTTCTCATCGCAGCAGGGGCAAATGTAGGAAATTTTCCCCGAACGCACAATTTTTCCTACCTTTGTATCATGGAACCGCGCGATGAAAGGATTTACGAGGCGCTGCGCCGCTGGTGGGGATTCACCTCCTTCCGGCCCGTGCAGGAGGAGATCATATGCGCGGCGATGGCCGGACGCGACATCCTCGCGCTGATGCCCACCGGAGGCGGCAAGTCGCTGACCTATCAGGTTCCCACGATGGCCCGCGAAGGGTTGTGCATCGTCATTACGCCGCTCATCGCCCTGATGAAGGACCAGGTGGACCGGCTCCGCGCCCGCGGCATTCCGGCCGTGGCGATCCACTCGGGGCTCTCGCCCCGGCAGATCGACATCGCGCTGGACAACTGCGTCTACGGCGACGTGAAGTTCCTCTATGTCGCGCCCGAACGCCTCGCCACGGAGGCCTTCCGGCTGCGGGTCGTGCGGATGAACGTCTCGCTGCTGGCCGTGGACGAGGCACACTGCATCTCGCAGTGGGGATATGACTTCCGCCCCTCGTACCTGCGCATCGCCGAACTGCGCGAACGCCTCCCGGGTGTGCCCGTACTGGCGCTCACGGCCTCGGCGACGGAGCTCGTGGCCGAGGATATCATGCACCATCTCAAGTTCGCGGAGCCCCACATCCTGCGCAGCAGCTTCGCACGGCCCAACCTCTCGTACAGCGTGCGCCATACGGACGACAAGAACGGGCAGCTGCTCCGCATCGCCCGCAACGTTCCCGGGTCGGGCATCGTCTACATGCGCACGCGGGAAGGGACCGAACAGATCGCCGACCTGCTCCGTCAGGAGGGAATCCCGGCCACGGCCTACCACGGCGGACTGGGGTATGCCGAGCGGTCGCTGCGCCAGGAGGAGTGGCTGCAGGGGAAGGTGCGCGTCATGGTGGCGACCAACGCTTTCGGCATGGGCATCGACAAGCCCGACGTGCGGTTCGTGGTCCACTACGCCATGTGCGACTCGCTCGAAAGCTACTATCAGGAGGCCGGACGCGCCGGGCGCGACGGACGACGCGCCTATGCCCTGCTGCTTGTCGCCGCGGACGACCGCGACCGCATCGTCCGGCGTTTCGAGAAGGAGTTTCCGCCGCTCGAACAGATCAAGGAGATATACGAGCGTGTCTGCTTCTACCTCAACATCGGCATCGGCGACGGCGGCGGTGCATCGTTCCTGTTCAACATCCACGAGTTCTGCGCCCGCGAGCATCTCTATTCGGGCACGGTGGCCGGAGCCCTCAAGCTCCTGCAGCAGAACGGCTACCTCACGCTCACCGACGCCCAGGACAACCCGGCCCGCATCCTCTTCTGCGTCAGCCGCGACGAGTTGTACCGGCTCCGCGTCAAGCGCGACGACCTCGACCCGCTCATCCGCACGATCCTGCGCCTCTACAACGGGGTCTTCACCGAATTCCGGGCCATCGACGAGGGCGAACTGGCCGCCTGGAGCGGGTACACGCCCGAGCGGGTGCGCGAACTGCTGAAACTGCTCTGGCAGCTGCGCGTCATCCGCTACATCCCCTCGAACCGCTCGCCCATTCTCTTCATGAACGAGGAGCGGCTGCCCCGCAAGGACCTCTACATAGCCCCCGAAACCTATCTCCACCGGCAGCAGCTCATGCGCGAGCGTTTCGACCACATGATCGCCTATGCCATGAACGAGGAGCGGTGCCGCAGCGAGGTGCTCGAAACCTACTTCGGAGGCGGGGAAACAACCCCGTGCGGAGTCTGCGACATCTGCCTGGCCCGGAAAAAGGCGGCCCGGCTGGCGGTCCGGAGCGACGAAGCAAAACCGCGGAGATCCCCCGACGCGACTCCGCATCGAGTCGGCAATGCCCCCGTAGATCTCGAATCACGGATCCTCGAATGCCTCGAACGCGGAATAACCGATCCGCGGCAGATCGCCGCGGAGATGGCCTGCCCGCCCGAGCGGTATGCGGAGGCCATCCGCCGGCTGCTCGACAGCGGCACGGTGCGCACGACATCCGGAGGCCGCCTCGAACGCACGGCAGAAGGTCCTGCGGCCGCCCCGGCAAAATAGCGGGCCGATCGGCGGCAGATCGGAAAATTATTCCTAAATTTGCAGGAACATCCGTCGAATGACTACCGTAAACAACTTCATAGACAAGATCAGCAACGAGCAGACCGCACTGCTCCCGGCCATCGAGTTCCGGGGCGAGATCCGCATCGTGGACCAGGAGCGCGACATCGCCGCCGCGTGCAAGCACCTCGCCGGAGAGACCCTGCTGGGTTTCGACACCGAGACCCGGCCGTCGTTCCGGCAGGGCGTAACCTTCCGCGTGTCGCTGCTGCAACTCTCCACACGGGAGGTCTGCTACCTCTTCCGCCTCAACCGCATACCGCTCGACAAGGCGATCCTGAAGATCCTCGAAGACCGCCGCATCCTCAAGATCGGGGCCGACGTGGCCGGCGACCTGCGCTCGCTGCGCCAGATCCGCCACTTCCGCGACGGCGGATTCGTCGATCTGCAGACCATCGCCCCCGAATGGGGCATCGAGGAGAAGAGCCTCCGCAAGCTCTCGGCCATCGTCCTCGGACAGAGGGTCTCGAAGGCCCAGCGGCTCAGCAACTGGGAGGCCGCGACGCTCACCGACAAGCAACAGCTCTACGCAGCCACCGATGCCTGGGTCTGCACCCGCATCTACGACCGGCTGCAACGCGTACCCAAAAAACCGATTCGCAAATGACACCTCAAGTCTTTCTGCGCCGCGGCAAGGAGGAGTCGCTCCTGCGCCGGCATCCGTGGATCTTCTCCGGAGCCATCGACTACATCAAGGCCGAAGAGGAGTCCGAAATCGCCGAAGGCGCCCTGGTCGAAGTCTACAACCACAAGGGGGAGTTCATCGCCCAGGGACACTACCAGATCGGCTCGATCGCCGTGCGGGTGCTCTCGTTCGAACGCGAGACAATCGACCAGGCATGGTGGAACCGCCGCATCGCCGTGGCGCACGACGTGCGCCGCGTCCTCGGCCTGACGGAGAATCCCGCAACGACCTGCTACCGTCTCGTGCATGGCGAGGGAGACTCGCTCCCGGGGCTTGTGGTGGACATCTACGGCACGACGGCCGTCCTGCAGTGCCACTCGGTGGGCATGTACCGCTCGCGGCAGATGGTTGCCGAAGCACTCCGCGCGACCTATGGCAACCGCATCGAGGCCATCTACGACAAGTCGTCGCAGACGCTCCCCTTCAAGGCCAACATCGGTGCCGTGGACGGGTACCTCTGGGGTGCCTCGGACCACACCTCGCAGGTGGTCTTCGAAAACGGCGAGAAGTTCTGGGTGAACTGGGAACAGGGACAGAAGACCGGCTTCTTCCTCGACCAGCGCGAGAACCGCGAGCTGGTCAAGCGCTACGCAAAGGGGCGCACCGTCCTCAACACCTTCTGCTACACGGGAGGCTTCTCGGTCTACGCCCTCGCGGGCGGTGCCCGCGAGGTCTGCTCGGTGGACTCCTCGGAACGCGCCGTAGAGCTGGCTACGGAGAACATGCGGCTGAACTTCGGCGAAGGGGCGCCCCACACGGAGGTGGCGGCCGACGCCGTGGAGTACCTGCGCGACATCGGCAACCGCTATGACCTGATCATCCTCGACCCTCCGGCATTCGCCAAGCACCACAAGGTGCTCGGCAACGCCATGCAGGGATACAAACGGCTCAACGCCCGCGCCCTGTCGCAGATCCGCCCCGGAGGCATTCTCTTCACCTTCTCCTGCTCGCAGGCCGTGTCGAAGGAGCTGTTCCGCACGACGGTCTTCTCGGCGGCGGCAATCGCCGGACGCAAGGTCCGCATCCTCCACCAGCTCACGCAGCCGGCCGACCATCCGATCAACATCTACCACCCCGAGGGAGAGTATCTCAAGGGGCTGGTGCTCTACGTCGAATAAACCAAACACCGCAATACCATGAAACGACTGCTGACCACCCTGCTGCTCGGCTTCGCGGCATTCACCGCCGCAGCCCAGGGGCGCATCGAAACCTTCACGCTCGAAAGCGACATCCTCGGATGCGAGAAGAGCTGCTCGGTCTATCTGCCCGAGGGCTATGACGACACGACAAGGGACTACCCCGTGCTCTACCTGCTGCACGGCGCCAGCGGCTACCACGGCGACTGGTCCGAGAAGGGCAACATGGCCCGCATCACCGACGAAGCGATCGCCGCAGGCTTGGCCCTGCCGATGATCGTCATCATGCCCGACGCCTCGGGTACGGGTCCCAACTACACGGGCGACCACATGGGCTATTTCAACGTCCCGGGCTGGGATTACGAACGCTTCTTCTTCGAGGAGTTCATGCCCGCCGTGGAGAAAAACTACCGCATCCGCAGCGACAAGCGCCACCGCGCCATCTCGGGACTCTCGATGGGAGGCGGCGGCACGGCCGTATATGCCCTGCGCCATCCGGAGCTCTTCTCGTCGGCCTGCCCGATGAGCGGACTGCTCGAATCGCACGGCGATCCCGAAGAAAACGCCTTCCGCCGCTCGGTAGCCGCCAACTCGCCCGTGGAGATGGTCCGCAAGCTCACCCCGGAGCAGGTCGCTGCACAGCGCACCGTGCGCTGGTGGGTCGATTGCGGAGACGACGACTTCCTGGTGATGGGCAATATCCGCTTCTTCGAGGCCATGCGCGAGAAGGGCATTCCCCTGCAGTACCGCATGCGCGACGGAGGCCACACATGGCGTTACTGGCAGACGGTACTCAACGACGTGCTCACCTTCGTATCGATCGGATTCGCCGAAGAGGAGTAAACGGCGATCTTCCTGCAACGAAAAAGCGCCGCTCCAACATGGAGCGGCGCTTTTTATTCAGGATTGTCGCGCGGAGCCTTAACGTTTCTTCGGCGTATTGCCTTTCGCGCGCTGCATGGCCTCCTGCTGCCGCATGAGCTCCTCGTAGCGCTGCTGGAACTTCGACTTCCGGCCATTCGACTTCCGGGCGGCATTGGCCTGCATGATCGCCTGGATCTTCGAGTCGTCCACCATGCGGCGGATTACGAGCGTCTGGCCGATCGTCAGCAGGTTCGAGAGCAGGTAGTAGTAGCACAGACCACTGGCGTAGCTGTTGAACCACAGCAGAAGCAGCACGGGCATCATGTAGACCATCATGAACTTCATGCCGGGAACCTGCTGCTGCGTCGAGGCCGTCTGCTGGTAGTTGTAGTACGAGTAGAAGAACATCGAGGCCGCCATCAGCAGGGCAAAGAGGCTGATGTGATCCCCGTAGAAGGGGATCGAGAAAGGCAGGTTCAGGATGCTGTCATACGACGAGAGGTCATCGGCCCACAGGAACGGCTGGTCGCGCAACTCAATCGAGGCGGGGAAGAAGCGGAAGACGGCGATCAGGATCGGCATCTGGATCAGCAACGGGATACATCCGCCCATCGGGTTGATGCCCGCCTTCTTGTAGAGCTCCATCGTGGCCTGCTGGCGCTTCATGGCATCCTCCTGCTTGGGGTACTTCTTGGCCAACTCGTCGACCTGCGGCTTGATCAGACGCATCTTGGCCATCGAGACGTAGCTCTTGTAGGTCATGGGCGAGATGATCAGGCGGATCAGCACCGCAAGGATCAGAATGACGATACCGAAGCTCGGGATGTAGTTGCGTAGGAAGTCGAAGACCGGAATGACGAACCAGCGGTTCACCCAGCCGAAGATACCCCAGCCGAGCGGGATCAGGCGCTCCATGCGCAGGTCGTCGTCCTCGGCGAGGCTCACCTTCTTGAGGATCGAATATTTGTTCGGGCCGAAATAGAAGGCGAAATCATACCCTTCGGTCGCGGCGTCGTAGGGAACGGTCATCCGCGCCGTAAAATCCTTGATGTAACCCGAACCGGGCTGCGCCGTCGTGAAACCGAGGTCGGCATAGGAGATATTGTGCTGCGGAGCGATGAAGACCGACGAGAAGAACTGCTGCTTGAAGGCCACCCAGTCGAGCGACGAGGTGATCTGCTTCGACTTCGACTCCTCGCTCATGCCCAGCTCCTCGATGGAGCGCTCCCCGGGGAAGCGGTAGGCCACCGTAGTGTACATGTTCTCGTTCTTGAAACCCTTCTCGTTCTGGTAGGAGGTGTTCGACCACTCGATGCCGATCTGCGTCTGGTTGGCCATCTCGCGGGCCATGTTCACCAGGCGGACATCGAAATCCACAAGGTAGTCGCGCTCGGGAGCCGCCGTGTTGTGGATCGTGTAGCGGTATTCGAGGCTCGCATCGCCGGCAACGGGAAGACGCATGACCACGATGCGGCTGCCGTCGGCCGCCGTCTCGACGGGGGCTGCTTCGAAGACGTAGTCGAGCGTATTGACATTGACGTTGTTGAGTCCGTTCTTCACGTAGAAGGTCATGCCGAAGCGGGCCGTGGCCGGATCCATCATCTCGACGGGGTGCAACTCGGCATCCCGCGGAGCATAACGGTCATACTCCTTGAGCGTCGCACCGATGATCTGGCCGCCGCGCGTCGAAAAGCGGAGCGACAGGACGTCGTTCTCCACCGTGAACTCCCCGGCCTCGGCCTCCCGGGCCGCCACGAGATCGGCACCCATCGCGGCAACCTGCTGCTCACGGCGGGCCGCCAGGGCAACGGAATCCACCGGGGCGAAAGCCGCCGAATCGGGTTCAACGACAGGTTGTGCGGCAGCCAGCGAATCCTGGTAGGCCTGCCATTCGGCCATCTCCTGCTGGTATTTCTCCTGTTCTTTCGTATTGAAGTAGGCAAAGCCCACGAAGAGCAGGGCAACTACGACAATACCAATGATCGATTTTTTATCCATCTAACTATGTTTCGTCTCTTTTGTCTGCAGAATGACTATTTCTTCCGGTCGGCATGTTCGAGTGCGGCCTTCACGAAAGCCACGAACAGCGGCGAGGGGCTTTCTACCGTACTCTTGTACTCGGGATGGTACTGCGTACCGATGAACCACGGATGATTCTCCAGCTCGATGACCTCAACAAGATTCGTGTCGGGGTTGATGCCCACGGCCTTCATGCCGGCGGCCTCGAACTGGGCGAGATAGTCGTTGTTGAATTCGTAACGGTGGCGGTGGCGCTCCGAGATATTGAGCTTGCCGTAGGCTGCGGCGACCTTCGAGCCCTTGCGCAGCGTACAGGGATAGGCGCCCAGACGCATCGTTCCGCCCTTGGCCGTAACCCCCTTCTGCTCCTCCATCAGATCGATGACCGGATGAGCGGTCTGCTCCATCTCGCTCGAATTGGCATCGGCAATGCCCAGCACGTTGCGGGCGAACTCGATCACGGCGCACTGCATGCCGAGGCAGATGCCCAGGAAGGGAATCCGCTCCTCGCGGGCGAAACGCACGGCTTCGATCTTGCCTTCGATACCGCGGTTTCCGAAACCCGGGGCCACCAGGATGCCGGCCATGCGGCCCAGCTGCTCGGCAACGTTCTCCGCAGTGATCTTCTCCGAATTGACGTAGTGGAGCTTGACGTGGCAGTCATTGACGGCACCGGCATGGATGAACGACTCGCTGATCGACTTGTAGGCGTCGTGAAGCTCGGTATATTTACCCACCAGCGCGATGTCGATCTTCTTCGAGGGGTGCATGATCTTGTCGACGAATGCTCTCCAGGCGGTCATGTCGGGCTCCTGATCGGCCGGAAGATCGAGCTTGGCAAGCACCACTTCGTCCAGGTGCTGGGCGTGCATCATCAGAGGCACTTCATAGATCGAAGGAACGTCGATGGACTCCATGACGGCATTGGCATCGACATTGCAGAAGAGCGCCACCTTGCGCTTGAGCGCCGTTGTCAGGGGACGCTCGGCGCGCAGCACGAGAATGTCGGGCTGCAGACCGTTTTCGAGCAGCGCCTTGACCGAATGCTGCGTCGGCTTGGTCTTCATCTCACCCGACGCGGCCATGTAGGGGATCAGCGTCAGGTGAACCAGGGCCGTATTCCTGTAACCGAGCGAATAGCGCAGCTGGCGCACCGACTCGATGAAGGGCTGCGACTCGATATCACCTACCGTGCCGCCGATCTCGGTGATGATGATGTCGTATTTCTTGGTCTGCCCGAGCAGCTGGATGCGGCGCTTGATCTCGTCGGTAATGTGCGGGATGACCTGCACGGTCTTGCCCAGGTATTCACCCTTGCGCTCCTTCTCGATGACGCTCTTGTAGATCTTGCCCGTCGTAACGTTGTTGGCCTTCGAGGTGGGATGGTTCGTAAAGCGTTCGTAGTGTCCCAGATCGAGGTCCGTCTCCGCCCCGTCCTCCGTGACGTAGCACTCGCCGTGCTCGTAGGGATTGAGCGTACCCGGATCGACATTGATGTACGGGTCGAGTTTCTGAATCGTTACCGAATAACCGCGGGCCTGCAACAGACGCGCCGTGGAGGCCGAAATAATACCCTTTCCGAGCGACGATGCCACACCGCCCGTAACGAATATGTACTTGGGTTTCGAGAGTTTCATTTGCCTTGTGTATTGTTCTGTTTTCCGTTTGTTCAATCCTTGTGCGGCTCCTGGGCCGGCTCCGACGACTCGGCCTGCTGGCGGTCGATGAGCTTCACCTTCTCGATCGTTGCGGCCATCTCCTCGCGGGCCCTGTCGATCTTCGAACGGACCTCGGCCACGAGCGCCTCGGCGTTCTTCGACTTGGCGAAGAAGCCGATGTTGTTCTCCAGCAGGGCGATCTCCTGCTCGAGCTGGCGCACCTTGTTGTAGAGCCGGTCGCGCTCGGTGCGCAGGCGCCGGTCGCCCGAAGCCCGCAGCGTGGAGATCTTCTCCCGGAAGCGGTTCATCGAGCGGTCGCGCTCCGTTCCGCGCAGGGCCGCAAAGAGTGCATCGACAGCCGCCTTGTAGCGCTTCTGGATCGCCTCCTTCTGCTTGATGGGCACGAAGCCGATCTCGCCCCAGCGGCGCTGGAAATCCTTGATGACCTCGTAGCCTCCCGCACGCACGTCGGCTGCGGCCATCTCGTCGAGCAGGGCCAGCTTCCGGCGCAGATTCTCCTCATGCTCGGAATCCACCCCGGCAAAATGGGCGCTCTTGCGCTCGAAGAAGCGGTCGCAGGCGGCACGGAACCGTTTCCAGACGGCATCCGAATGGCGGCGCGACACGGCGCCTACCTGCTTCCAGCGAGCCTGCAGGGCAATCAACTCGTCGGTGGCCTTCTTCCACTCCTCGCTGCCAGAAAGCGCCTCGGCGGCTTCGCACAGCTCGGTCTTGAGCTGCAGGTTGTGCTCCATCTCGGTCTTCACGCCCGCGTAGAACTGGCGCTTGGCCTCGAAGAAGCGGTCGCAGGCCGCACGGAAACGTTCGTAGATGCGGTTGT
Source organism: Candidatus Alistipes faecigallinarum (assembly GCA_019115605.1). Taxonomy (GTDB): domain Bacteria; phylum Bacteroidota; class Bacteroidia; order Bacteroidales; family Rikenellaceae; genus Alistipes; species Alistipes faecigallinarum. Next base: position 63,700 of record DXDG01000018.1, on the reverse strand, counting down.
TGTCCTTCTTCGGCGCAAAGCCGATGGTCTTCCACGTCTTCTGGATCTCGAGCAGCTTCTCGCTCGCCCGGTTCCATTCCTTGCGCGTGGTGAAGGGCTGGGCGGCCAGCTCCTCGGTCGTCTCGCAAAGGCCCGTCTTGAGCTCCAGGTTGCGCACCTGCTCGGCCTTCAGCGCCTCGAAATACTCCTGGTGCTGCTTGTTGATCCGGCTCGAAGCCGCCTTGAAACGCTCCCAGAGCGCCTCCTTGTATTCGTTGGCAACGGGTCCCGTCTCGCGCCACTCGTCGTGGAGCTTCTGCAGCTTGTGGAAGGCCTCCACCACCGAAGGCTCCAGAACCAGCGCCTCGGCCTGCTCGCAGAGCGCGACCTTCGCCTCGTAGTTCTTCTTCAGATCGAGATCCCGAAGTTCCTTGTTGATCTTGATGAAATTGTAGAAGTTCTCGACATGCAGGTTGTAGGTCTCCCACAGATCCTTGACCTGCGCCTGGGGAACGGGGCCCGTCTCCTTCCAGCGCTGCTGCAGTTCGCGGAACTTCGTAAAGGTATGGTTGAGCGTCTCGTCGGAATTGACCAGTTCCTTGAGCTCCTCGATGATCTCCAGCTTCGTGGCGAGGTTGCGCTCCTTCTCGGCCTCGAGACCCGCAATAAACTCGTCGCGGCGGCGGCGGTACTCCTTGAAGAGCTCCTTGAGACGCACCTCGGCATCGTCCGTCGAGGGGACGAAATCGGCTTCGGAACCACCCTCTTCGAGAAAACGGCGGCGGGCGCTCTCCACCTCGGCGCGGCGCAGCCGGTAGAAGGCGATCTTCAACGCCTCGACATCGCGGCGCAGCGACTGAACGGGCTGTTCCTCAAGCATGCGGGCAAAGAGCGCAAGCAGCTCCTCCTTGTTCTTGCCGGCAAACCGGTCCTCGGCGGGCGCGCTCTCCGACTGCTGATGTTCGGCATCCTCCTCCTCATCGGTGGCGTCGCCCAGTTCCAAACCGGCGCTCTGTGCCGCCAGAGCCGCATCCTCCTCCGAGAAATCAACCTGCGCATCCACCGGGGCCTCCTCGCCGCAGTCGGCCGAAACAGGCTCGGCAACGGCACGGATGCGGGCCCGGCGGGGACGGGCCGCAGGGGCCGTTTCTCCGGCATCGGCGGGGGTTGCCGTATCGGCGGCGGCCGGAGCCGCATCCTCGGCGGAGAGATCCGCCGCAGCGGACGATTCAGAAGCAGCGGCATCTTCAGCGGCCGCGGGAACTACCTGCACATCTTCAGCCACGGGGCTGACATGCTCTTCGGAAGCAGAGAGGTTCGGTTTTTCAGTAGCCATTTCTGTATGTAATTTCGGGTCCGCCGCAAAGCGGAGGTACATAAATCTCGCAAATATACTTATTTTTCCCGGGACACCGAAGGTTTTAGCCGGAAATTTCGTATCTTCGCAAAAGTTAATCCGGCCGCCTCCATCCGCAGGACCGCCGGGCCGAAACCGACACATGACCTACCGCATTCTGCTTGTGGACGACGAGGTGGACATCCTCGAGTTCATCCGTTACAACCTCGTCCGGGAAGGCTACGAGGTCTACACGGCCCAGGACGGTGCCGAGGCGCTTGACCTGGCCGCAAAGTACCGTCCCCACCTGATTCTGCTGGACATGATGATGCCCCGCATGGACGGAATCGAGACCTGCCGCGCCATCCGCCGCAACCCCGAACTGCGCCACACGATCATCGTCTTCCTCTCGGCGCTCGGAGAAGAGGAGCAGCAACTGGCCGGATTCGACGTCGGCGCGGACGACTACCTGACCAAACCCATCAAGATGAAGCTGCTCGTGAGCCGGATTCAGGCGATCCTCAAACGGATCGACAATACCGCGGAACATGACGCGCCGGCCGCACGGGAGGCCATCACCGTGGACCGCGAACGCCACACGGTCCGATGCGGCGGAGAGGAGATCGCCCTGCCCCGCAAGGAGTTCGCCCTGCTGGAACTGCTCGCGCAAAGCCCCGGGAAACTCGTTCCGCGCGACGAGATCTATGCCCGGATCTGGGGCTCGAACGTCGTGGTCGGCGACCGCACGATCGACGTCCACATCCGCAAGCTGCGCCAGAAAATCGGTGAACAACATATCGTTACGGTCAAGGGCGTCGGCTACAAATATGAGCCGTAACGGTCCGTCGGGAGACCTGCGATGCGGGTCTCTCGCCCCGCCTTTCCCGGGACGCGCACGACCCTCCGCCGGAATCTTGTCCCTCCCGATTGCGGCCCAAACAATCCATCCCGACAAAATTCACGAAAATTCGGGCACGAAACATAACAATCCGTAAGTATTTTTTCTTTAAATTTGCATATTATTTGAAATATACTTATATTTACTTATGATTCGTGAACTCATCGCCGTCGGGCTCGGAGGAGCCGCCGGAAGCATGGCCCGATACGCCCTCTCGTACGGGGTGCTGGCCGGACACACGCTCCTCGGATTCCCCGCAGGAACGTTCGCCGTCAATGCCGTGGGGTCGCTGCTGATCGGCATTCTGCTCGAAGGGCTCTCCTCCTCGGCGGCCGCCTGGCTGCTGGTCGTCGGATTCTGCGGAGGCTTCACGACCTTCTCGACCTTCTCGGCCGATGCCGTGCGGTTGCTGCGGGCCGGGGATTTCGGACCGGCTGCGGCCTACATGATCCTGAGCATTGCGGTATGTCTCGCCTTTACCGCCGCGGGCATGTGGCTCGGGAGCCAGATGAAGGGTTAGCACATCCGGGACGGCCGTTGCGGCTCCGAAGCGGGGCGGGAAGGCCGGGCCGGCAGGAAGGTGCGGGAGTTTGGCAGGAAGGTGTCGGACAGGAAGGCAGGCCTGGAAGGAAGATGCAGGACTGGAAGGCAGAGCCCGGCAGGAAAGAGCGGGACACGGAGAAGTGAAGATTTGAGAACTTAAAAAATAGAGAGATTTATGATTATTCTGGTATTGAACTGCGGATCGTCGTCGATCAAGTATCAGGTCATCGACATGGAGGCCGCATCGAGCAAACTGCTCGCAAAGGGAATTGTGGAACGCATCGGTCTTCCGGAGGGCGTTCTGGTGCACAAGCCCGTAGGCAAGGAGCCCTTCGAGCTGCATCAGCCCATTCCCGACCATACGACGGGCATCCGGCTCGTGCTTGACGCCCTGACCGACCCGCAGCACGGCGTAATCGGCTCGCTCGACGAGGTGAAGGCCGTCGGACACCGCGTGGCACACGGCGGAGAGTTCTTCCCCTCGAGCTGCATCGTTACCGAAGAGGTCAAGGAGAAGATCCGCTCGCTGTTCGAGATCGCCCCGCTGCACAACCCCGCCAACCTCGAGGGTGTGCTCTCGATCGAAAAGGTCCTTCCGGGCGTGCCGCAGGTTACGGTCTTCGACACCTCGTTCCACCAGACCATCCCCGCCGTGAACTACCTCTATGCCCTGCCCTACGCCTACTACGAGAAGTACCGCGTGCGCAAATACGGCTTCCACGGAACGAGCCACCGCTACGTGGCCCGCGTCGGTGCCGAACTGGCCGGCCTCGACTTCGAGAACTCGAAGATCATCACCTGCCACATCGGCAACGGCGCCTCGGTAACGGCCGTACTCAACGGAAAGTCGTTCGACACCTCGATGGGCTTCTCGCCCCTGGACGGTCTGGTCATGGGCACCCGCTGCGGGCAGGTCGATGCCAGCGCCATCACCTACATCGGTGAAAAGGAGGGCATGAGCTACGCCGAGCTCAACGACATGATGAACAAGAAGTCGGGCGTGCTCGGACTGACCGGCCTTTCGAGCGACATGCGCGACATCGACCGCGCCTACGACGAGGGCAACCCCCGCGCCATCATCGCCCGCGACATGCACTACCGCCGCATCAAGAAGTTCGTCGGCGAATATGCCGCCGAGATGGGCGGCGTCGATCTGATCGTCTTCACGGGCGGCGTCGGCGAGAACTCCTCCGAAATGCGCGAATATGTATGCTCGGGACTGGAGTTCATGGGCGTGGAGTTCGACAGGGAGGCCAACCGCGGCGCCCGCGGCGTGGACAAGCTCCTCTCGAAGCCCTCGTCGCGCGTCAAGGTGGCCATGATCGCCACCGACGAGGAGCTGATGATCGCACGCGACACCTACAACCTGGTCAAATAACAAACATTCATAAAATCAAAACATTATGATTCAACATCTCACGGAGATCGTCGAAGAGGCGAGAAAGAGAGGAAAGAAGCGTCTGGCCGTAGCCTATGGCCAGGATTCGCACACGCTGCAGGCCGTATACGAGGCCTACAAGGAGGGACTGGTCGAGCCGACGCTCTACGGCGACAAGACGGTCATCGAACAGGTCTGCACCGAAAGCGGCATCGACATCAAGGCGTTCAACATCGTCAACGAACCCAATGACGTGAAGTGCGTGCAGCAGGCCGTGGCCGCCGTGGTCGCAGGCAACGCCGACGTGCTGATGAAGGGTCTCGTATCGACCGACAAGTACATGCGCGGCATTCTGAACAAGGAGGCCGGATTATTCCCCCCGAAGGGTGTGCTGAGCCATGTCTCGATCGTCGAGATGCCGTGCTACCACAAGCTGCTCGTCATCTCCGACGTGGCGGTCATTCCGCTGCCCGACTTCAAGCAGAAAATCGTACAGATCGGATACCTCGCCCGCACGGCCAACCTGCTCGGAATCAAAACGCCGAAAATCGCCTGCATCGCACCGTCGGAGCAGCTGCTGCCGAACGTCATCTCGTCGACCGAAGGGGCTCTGCTCGCCAAGATGGCAGACCGCGGACAGCTGGGTGACGTGATCGTGGACGGCCCCCTGTCGCTCGACGTCGCCCTCTACAAGGAGGTGGCCGAGCACAAGAAGGTCAAGGGTTCGTCCGTGGCCGGAGATCCCGACTGCCTGCTCTTCCCGAATCTCGAATCGGCAAACGTCTTCTTCAAGTCGGTAACGCACCTCTGCGGCGGTGAACTGGCCGCCATGGTCATGGGTACGAAGGTTCCCTGCGTGCTCACCTCGCGCGGAGATACGAGCAAGACGAAACTCTATTCAATCGCACTGGCCTGTCTCGCGGCAAAATAGCGGAAGCGATTCGAACGGATACCAACCTGAACCGAGAACCTTATGAGCTACAAAGTTTTAGCAATAAATCCCGGCTCCACGTCCACGAAGATCGCACTCTACGAAGACGAGCAGCCCCTGCTGGAGCTGACCCTCCGCCACACGACCGAAGAGATCGCCCGCTTCGCCAACATCATCGACCAGCTCGACTGGCGGCGGGGGCTGATTCTCCAGGCGCTCCGCGAAAAGGAGTTCGACATCAGACACCTCTCGGCCGTTATCGGCCGCGGAGGCCTGATACGGCCCATTCCCGCCGGCGTTTACGAGGTCAATTCCCGCATGCGCTATGACCTGCGCAATGCACAGATGAAGCACGCCTGCAACCTCGGAGGCCTGCTGGCGGCACAGATCGCCCACATGGCCGGGGTGAAGGCCTACATCGCCGACCCTCCGGTCGTGGACGAGATGGACGACGTCGCACGCATCACGGGAATGCCCATGTGCCCGCGCAAGTCGATCTTCCACGCCCTGAACCAGAAGGCCACGGCACGTCTGCACTGCGACCGCGCGGGGCTCGTTTACGAGAAGTCGAACCTCATCGTCGCCCACATGGGCGGCGGCATCTCGGTGGCTGCCCACAAGCAGGGACGCATCGTCGATGTGAACAATGCCCTCGACGGCGACGGGCCCTTCGCTCCGGACCGTGCGGGAAGCATCCCCTCGAGCGAACTGATCAAGGTCTGCTTCTCGGGACAGTACACCCGCGAAGAGTTGCTCAAGTACATCTCCAGCAAGGGCGGTCTGGTGGCCTACCTCGGGACCAACTCGGTCATCCAGGTCATGGAACGCATCGAACAGGGAGACCAACGGGCACAGAAGGTGCTGGAGTCCATGTGTTACAACATCGTCAAGCAGATCGGAGCCATGGCAACGGCGCTCTCGGGACGCGTGGACGGCATCCTCCTCACGGGAGGCATCGCCTACAACGAGCCCGTAACGGAGTACATCCGCGAACACTGCGCCTTCATTGCACCCGTAACGGTCTATGCCGGAGAGAACGAACTGGAGGCGCTGGTAGCCAACGCACTGGTTGTTCTGCGCGGAACGGTTGAGCCGAAAGTCTACAAATGACAAACTCCCCGGGCCGGGGAGGGAAAGGCAAAAACGGAGAGAGACTGCCCGTTATCGGGCGGTCTCTCTTTTTACGAGCTCCACAACCGTGCGGAAGGCTTCGAGGCGGAAGAGCACCGAAAGCAGCAGATAGACGGCGGCTCCCGCCGCAACCTCGGCCACGACACGCAGCAGGGGGTGTGTCGCAGGCAGGGCGGCAGCCGTGAACCGCACGGCGGCATACATGACGGCGGAGACCAGCACGACAGGCAGCATCGTCCGCAGGAAGCGTCCGACGGTCAGCTGCGAAAAGCGCAGCGTAGCCCAGAAATTGACGGCCATCTCGCAGAAGGAGATCACCACAAGGCCCCAGACCACGGCCATGATACTGCGGGGGATCGTTACGGCGAACACGATCGTCATGATGAGTTTCTTGACGATCTCCAGCCGCACGATCAACGGCCCTCTGCTCTTGATCTTCAACACGTTGTAGGAGATCATCGAAATCGAGTAGAAGAGACCCGCGCCACACACGACCTCGAAATAGGGCACCGTAGGCTGCCATTTCGGAGCCAGCAGCGCATCGAACAGGTCGCGGGCCGTGGCCGAGAGGCCCAGCAGCGCCGGGAACATCACATAGGCCATGATCATCACCACCTGGCGGTAGCTTTCGGCAAACTTGACGGGATCCTCCTTGATGCGGGCCAGGGCCGGAAACGTGACGCTCTGCACGCTCTGCACGGCGGCCGTCGTGGGCATGTCCTTGATCTTGACGGCCTGCTCGAAGGCGCCGAGGGCCGAGGCCGTATAGAGCCTTCCGAAGAAGAACTGCGGGATCTTGCCGTAAAGGGTCGAGATGAGGTCCGTCGCCATGAGGCTCATGCTGAAGGGGGCCATTTCACGCAGGGGAGCCGCGGTGAAGCGCCCCGTCGGACGCCAGTCGCTGCAGCACCACAGCATCACGGCCCGCACGCCCATGGCCAGCAGCCGCTCGGCCACAAGGCTCCAGATGCCGCACCCGAGCGTGGCGAGCACCACGGCAATCACTCCGCTGGCGAACGACGAGAGGAAATTGACCTTCGAAAGCAGCGCGAAGCGGAACTGCCGCGTGAAGATGGCATTCTGCACCGAGCAGAGCGACGAGACGGGCAGCAGCAGCAGGAAGACCGGAGCGATGCGCGCGATGTCGGGCATCGCGTAGTAGCGGGCCGCAAAGGGTGCCAGTGCCGCAAGCAGCAGGTAGAGCAGCGTCGAGACGGCCATGTTGAAGACAAAGACCGCCTTGTAATCGCTGCCCGTGGGGTCCTTGCGCCGGATCAGGTTCTGCGAAAAGCCGCTGTCGGCGACGACCATCGCCACAGCCACGACGGCCGAGGGGATGGCGAAGGTTCCGAAGATCTGCGGATCGAGCCGATTGAGGATCAGCAGGCGCACGACGGTCATCAGGAGCATCGAGCCGATCTTCTCGGCCATGCTCCACGCCACGCCGCGGGCAACCTTGTCCTTGAGCTGCTCCTCCAACGCCGTCGGTTATTGGTTCTGGGCCTCGATCTCCGCGTTGCGCTGCCGGATGCTGCGCACGTTCGCAAACTCGATATACGAAGCCCCGCCGTCGGGACCGAAGCTGCCGCCCACGATAGCCAGCAGATCGTCGTCATTGAGTTTGCGGTACTGGTCCAGGAACTCCAGCGCGTCGATCAGGAAGTGGTACTTGTCGCTCAACTTCTGGTTGCGGAGAATCGGGACAACGCCGTACGACAGGGCCAGGATACGCTGCGCATGGAGCTGGTAGCAGACAGCCATCACGGTCTTGCGGCCGCGGAAGGCGGCCAGGTAACGGCCCGTACGGCCCGTCTTCGTATCGAGAACCACGAACTTTACGGGAAGGTTCGTCGAGGCACGCACGGCCGAACGGGCCAGCTGCGCCGTGATCTCGTGGTTCACCGAAACCATGTCCATGTCGATCATCGGCTTGAAGTGCGTCTCGTCGCGCTCGATCTCGCGCGCAATGCGGGCCATCGTCTCGACGGCCTGCACCGGATAGTCGCCCATGGCCGTCTCGTCGCTCAACATCACGGCGTCCACACGCTCGTAGATGGCGCTGGCCACGTCACTCACCTCGGCACGCGTCGGACGCGGCGACTTGACCATCGAATAGAGCATCTGCGTGGCGATGATCACCGGGCGCTTGGCGCAGATGCACTTCTCGACGATGCGCCGCTGCGTGTTGGGAATCACCTCGGCGGGAAGCTCCACACCCAGGTCGCCGCGGGCAACCATGATGCCGTACGACGCCTCGATGATCTCGTCGATATGGTCCAGACCCTCCTGGTTCTCGATCTTCGAGATGATCTTGATCGGACTGCCGTGGGCATCCAGAATCTCCTGCACGGCCTGGATGTCGCGGGCCGAGCGGACAAAGGAGTGGGCGATGAAATCGACGTCGTTGCGCACGGCCCACTCGATGAAGCGGCGGTCCTTCTCCGTAACCGACGGAAGGGCCACCGAGACGCCCGGGACATTGACACTCTTGCGCGAGCGCATGGCGCCGCCCACCAGGAACTCGCATTCGAGCTCCTCGTCGTTCTTGCCTACGACACGAAGTTCCAGCTCGCCGTCGGCGATGAGCATCCGCGCACCCACGGGAATGTCGCGGACGATGGTCGGCACGTTCATGTAGACCACCTTGCGCGTCGTCCGGTCCGAACCCTCCGAACCGCGCACGACGATCCGGTCTCCCGCACGGTAATGGATGCTGTTGCCGTATTCGTCGGCGATCGTCGTAACACGGATCTCCGGGCCCTTCGTATCGATCATGATCGGAATGGCCGGATTGACCCGGTGCACGGTCTCCACGATGCGCGTGGCACTCTCCTCGCTCACATGGGCCGAATTGATGCGCACGACATCCATGCCGGCATCGAACAACTGCTTCACAAACTCCTCCGTACAACGAAAATCGGACATCGTGGCCACGATCTTCGTCTTCTTCATTCTATACATACCTTTTCTTGCTGATTATTTCCGAACTACATGCTTTTCCGTCCGACGGCCGGACGGCGCGGTCAGCGGACCTTCAGATGCAGGGCCTCGACGCCCAGACGGTAGGAATCCAGACCGAAGCCCATGATCGACCCGACGGCAACGGCCGCCAGCAGCGAAACATGGCGAAACTCCTCCCGCGCCAGGATCGAAGAGATATGCACCTCGACAACCGGCACCGACACCGAAGCCACGGCATCGCGCAGCGCAACCGACGTGTGCGTATAGCCGCCGGCATTGAGCACCACGCCGTCGCAGCGGCCTTCGGCCCGCTGCAGGGCGTCGATCAGCTCACCCTCGAGATTCGACTGGAAATAGGTAAATTCATCCGCCGGATAGGCTGCGCGGAGCCGTTCCATGCAGGCGTCGAAGGTATCCGTACCGTAAACCTCGGGATCGCGTCGCCCCTGAAGATTGAGATTCGGACCGTTGAGAATCAAGATTTTCATATCCGCATCATTTGCTTGGTGCGTTTCGGAAGCCCTGGGGCCGCCTTTTCGCCCGACAAAGATACGCAAATTCCCGGAAATTTCGATATCTTTGTCAGACAGCATCCCGACTATGACCGAATTCGGATTCATCGACTCCATCGTACGGCGCTTTGCCGCACTTCCCGCAAACGGCTTCGAGGGGATCGGCGACGACTGCGCCATCCTGCCGCTCGGCGACGGAACGGCGCTGCTCTTCACGGCCGACCTGCTGACCGAGGGGGTACACTTCCTGCGCGAGGCGACGTCGGCGCGCGAGCTGGGGCGCAAGGCGCTGGCCGTCAATCTGAGCGATGTGGCGGCCATGGGCGGGCGCCCCGTAGCCACGCTTCTTTCGCTGGCGCTGCCCGAAGGGGTGAGCGAGGCGTGGGCGCAGGAGTTCATGGAGGGTTATCACGAACTTTCCGAACGGTACGGCGTCGCCCTGATCGGCGGCGACACGACCCGCTCATCGGCGGGTATCACCATCAACGTTACGGCCCTCGGCCGTGCCGACGAGGCACACGTCAAGCGGCGCAGCGATGCCCGTCCGGGCGACGTAATTTTCGTCGCAGGAGAACTGGGAGCCTCGGGGGCCGGACTGCGGGATATTCTCGCCGGACAATACGACACGCCCCTGGCCGCGCAGCACCGCAACCCCACGCCGCAGGTCGAAGAGGGGCAATGGCTGGGCGCACGCCGCGAGGTACGCGCCATGATGGATCTCTCGGACGGGCTGGCCTCGGACCTCCGCCACATCCTCGACCGTTCGGAGGTAGGCGCCCGGGTGGAGCTCATGCGGATTCCCGTAGCCGAGGGGGCCGACCTGCAAACGGCCGCCTGCGGAGGCGAGGACTACAAGCTGGTGCTGACGGCGGACGGGACCCGGGCCGAAGCGCTTGCGGCAGCATATCGGGAACGGTTCGGCGAGCCGCTTTATCCCGTGGGACGCATCACGGCCGCGCATGGACTTGTCTGGCTTCGCAACGGTGCTCCCGAAGCACTCGACTGGCACGGATTCGAACACTTCTGACCACAAACACCTTTCCACTCCCCATGAACCCCAAACAACTCTTGCAGGCAGGGCTCCTGGCCCTCCTTGCGACAGGAATTGCAGGATGCGGCTCCTCCCCGGAGGAGGAGTATGCCCAACCCGAATTCAAAAAGGAACGAACCGCCACTTTCGAACCGATCACGGGAGAACTCCCCATTGCGCTGGTCCGGGACATGGATGTATACGGGCCCTATCTGGTTGTCGTGGGATACCTCGACAATCAGATGGTCCACATCTACGACAAGCAGAGCGGCGAGCTGCGCGGCTCGGCTGTCCGGCTGGGACGTGCCGCCAACGAGATCCTCCATACGGACTGCGTTACGCTGGATCCACAGACCGGAACTCTTCGCGTCTACGACTTCCAGAGCCGGAAGAGGCTCTCGATGCAGATCGACTCCCTGCTGGCGCAGGGTCCCGCCGTCATTGAATCGCAGCCCTACGAACTCGCCGGAGCCGCCGGACGTGCCGCAATACCGCTGCACGGGAAGGAGCTGGTCATCAACAACAAGGCTCCGCAGTATGCGGGAACGGAGGTGATCAACCGCTTTGTCCTCTATGACGATCAGGGACGGCAGCTTGCCACGGCGGACAACTTCCCGATCGAAGATCCCGACCTCAGGTTCAAGGTCTACAACGAGGCCTACTACACCGTCTCGCCCGACAGAAAGCGGTTTGCCATCGCCACGATCTTTGGCGCCCTGCTCGAAACCTACTCCGTGAAAAACGGGATCGAACAGATCGCCGTAGGCCGGTTCGCACGTCCGGATCTCGACAGCAGAAAGGAACTCGTGGGATTTTCCGACCTCTACGCCACCGACCGGAAGATTTACACGGCCTATGACGGCGTACACAACCTCCAGCAACTGATCGAGAGCGGAGAGCGTCCGCTGCAGTACCACAAGGTCTGCGTATTCGACTGGAAGGGTCGTCCGCTGGAGCAGATCACGACCGACCGCAACATCTGCAAAATGTGCATCGACGAAGGCCGGATCCTTTATGCCGCCATCTTCGACGAACTCTATCGCTTCTATCTGGCAAAGATCGACCTCGGAGAGGAGTCCTGAAGAAGGCAGGCGTCAAAACAGAGCGGCGGACCGGAATACCGGTCCGCCGCTGATATTTGGCTGCGTACACTACCCTACTCCTCGACGATATAGACGTGTTCGTCGCGTCGCTGCATGTGGTAATGCTCGCGGGCATACTCCTCCAGATAGTCGTCGTAATGCAGCTGTTCGAGCAGCGTGCTGTCGCGCTCGATCTGCTCGCGATAGAGCAGTTCCTCGCGCGTCAGCCGGTTGATCTGGCCCTTGATCTTCACGGCATGCAGGGCGTTGCGCGCCACCACGAAAAGCGTGAAGACGACGATGACCGCCGTGGCGGCGATCCAGAAGCGGCGGCCCAGATGGATGTGCATCGCGATAAGGAGATTAAGGGATATGCATGTACTTGTGCGTCTGGATGGAGATGTTCCATTGCGGGTGTGCCTTGACATACTCCACGATCAGCGGCATCACCTGCTCCGAAACGCTCCACTCGGGCTGCAGGTAGAGGCGGCAGCGGCGTCCGACACGCGCGGCATGCTCCTCGGCCCAGGCGAAGTCGGCCTCCGACTCGACGATCACCTTCAGCTCGTCGGCACGTCCGTAGGCCTCCTCCAAAGGCGGCTGCCTGCGCTTCGGCGAGAGGCACACCCAGTCGAAAACCCCGCTGAAGGGGTGCGATCCCGAGGTTTCGAGGAAGATTTCGAGGCCCCGCGCCCGCAATGTCCGCGTAAGGATATCGAGCGGATAGATCAGCGGCTCGCCGCCCGTAATGACGATCGACTGCGCCGCACAGGCCACGGCCCGCGCAATAACGGTCTCCACCTCGGTCGGAGGATAGAGCTTCGGGTTCCAGGTATACTTGGCGTCGCACCAGCTGCAACCCACGTCGCAGCCGCCCAGGCGGATGAAATAGGCCGCCTTGCCCGTGTGGTAACCCTCGCCCTGGATCGTATAGAAATCCTCGACCAGAGGCAGCAGACGCCCCCCGTCGAGCAGCGTTAAGTCAGCAGTCAGGGCCATCGCTACTCCGTTACGACGTAGATATCCTTCAGGCTGCGGCCCAGCTGGTCGTAATCGAGGCCGTAGCCCACGATGAACTCGTTGCCGATCTCCATGGCCCGGTACTTGATCGGAATCTGCTTGCGGTAGGAGGCCGGCTTGAAGAAGAGCGTGCAGACCTCGACACTCGCCGGATGGCGGGCCTGGAGATCATTCATCATGTGCTCGATGGACTCTCCCGTATCGACGATATCCTCGACGACGATCACATGGCGCCCCTCGATCGAACCGTTCAGACCGATCAGGCTCCGGACCTCGCCCGTCGAGGAGGTTCCCTCGTAGGAGGCCAGTTTCACGAACGAGAGTTCGTTGTTGAAATCGATCTTCTTGATCAGGTCGCTCATGAACATGAACGATCCGTTCAACACGCCGACAAACAGCGGCGTCGGCTTGTCGGCGTAATCCGCGTTGATACGCTTTGCGACGGCAGCCACCGCTTCATCGATTTTCTCGGCAGGAATCATGATCTTGAACTTCCTGTCGTGAAGTTTTATGATATCCTTCATCGTGATTCGGGATTTGTGATTATTTTTGCAAAAGTAACGATTCTCGGGCAACTATACCAACGTTTCAGACAAAATAATCGTAAAATGATGAAAAACGTCCTCCTCCTTCTGACGCTCGCCGCATGCGCCGCCGGCTGTGCAACACCTCCCGAACCGCCGCAGCACACGACGCTCTTCCGACCCGGAGAATACGGATCGAAATACTACCGCATCCCGGCACTCGTAACAACCACGCAAGGGACCCTGCTCGCCGTGGCCGACCGGAGAATCGAATCGCAGGGCGACCTGCCGAACGCCATCGACCTCGTGCTGCGCCGCAGCACGGACAACGGGGCTACCTGGAGCGAGCCGATCACCATCGCACGCCACACCGAAGAGACCGGATACGGCGACGCCGCCGTAGTGGTGGACCGCACCACGGGAGAGGTGGTCTGCATCTTCGCCTCCGGCTGCGGACTGAGGGCCTCGACGGCCGAGCACCCCCTCGACATCGAGGTGGCACGCAGCAGCGACGACGGACTGACGTGGAGCGCCCCGACGCGCATCACGCCACAAATCTACGGCCCGGAGTGTCCGGCACCCGCGGTGGATTCCCTCTCGGGGCTCTTCGCCGCCTCGGGACGTGCCCTGCAACTTGCCGACGGCGGGCTGCTCTTCGTCGTGGCGGCACACCGCACAGGCGACCAGTGGCCGCCGCTGCGCAACTACGTCTGCCGTTCGGATGACGGCGGGCATACCTGGCGCCTGCTGCCGGCCGAAGCCTCGCACTCGGGCGACGAGTCGAAGATCATCGAACGGGCCGACGGCAGCTGGCTCATGAGCATCCGCAATCCCGAGAAGGGCTACCGCCGCTACGCACTCTCGCACGACAAGGGCGCCAGCTGGAGCAAGGTGCGCGAATGGAAGGATCTGCCGGATCCGGCCTGCAACGGCGACCTGCTCCGCTACTCGCTCCGCAGCGAGGGAGCCCGCCGCGACCGGATGCTGCACTCGATTCCCGCCGACACGGCCGAGCGGCGCAACGTCTCCGTGGCGTTGAGCTACGACGAAGGCAAGAGCTGGCCCGTGCGCAAGACCGTATGGGCGGAGCCTGCCGGCTACTCGTCGCTGACACGTCTCGCGGACGGCTCGATCGGCCTGCTGACCGAGGTCGGAGATTGGGACACGGGATTCGAGATCCGCTTCACGCGGCTGACGATGGAGTGGCTCACGGACGGCGCGGACGACGGCCGCTGATCCCGGCACGTCGCCTGCGGGCACAAAAAGCCCGGAGTCTTTCGTAGACTCCGGGCTTTTCTTTCGGATAAAGGAATCGCACTATACCAGTCCCGAGAAGCCCAGGAAGGCCAGGGCGAGAATGCTCGCCGTAATCAGCGCGATGGGCACGCCGCGGAAAGCCGCGGGAACCTCCTCAAACTCCAGACGTTCGCGGATACCGGCGAAGAGCACCAGCGCAAGGGCGAAGCCCAGGGCCGTGGAGACCGAATAGGCAACGCTCTGCAGCAGCGTGAACTCCTTCTGGATCATCAGAATAGCCACACCCAGCACGGCGCAGTTCGTCGTGATGAGCGGCAGGAAGATACCCAGCGCCTGGTAGAGCGACGGCGAAACCTTCTTGAGGATGATCTCGACCATCTGCACCAGTGCGGCAATGACCAGAATGAAGACGATGGTCTGCATGTACTCGATGCCCAGCGGCACGAGGATGTAGGTCTGAATCGGCCAGGCAACGACGGCCGTAAGCGCCATGACGAACGTAACGGCGGCTCCCATGCCGAGCGACGTCTCGACCTTCGACGACACGCCCAGGAAGGGACAGATGCCCAGGAACTGCGCCAGTACGACGTTGTTGACGAAGATGGCGCCGATGATGATTGCGAAATAGGATATCTCCATGACTCTACTTCTTGACTAATTTGTTAAACAGAACCATCAGGTACCCCAGCGTGAGGAATCCGCCCGGTGCCAGGATGAAGACCAGCGGCATGTAGTTCGAGATGCCGAGGCTCATGCCGAAGATGGCACCGCTGCCCAGGATCTCGCGCACGGCGCCGATCACCGTCAGCGAAAGGGTGAAGCCCAGGCCGATACCTACGCCGTCAAGCATCGAGTCGACGGGCGAGTTCTTCGAGGCGAAGGCCTCGGCGCGTCCCAGGATGATGCAGTTCACGACGATAAGCGGAATGAAGACGCCCAGCGAAGCGTAGAGCGCCGGAACGAAGGCCTCCATAAGCATCTGGATGATCGTTACGAACGAGGCGATCACCACGATGAAGGCCGGAATGCGCACCTTGTCCGGAATGAGGTTCTTGATGAGCGAAATCACCAGGTTCGACATGATCAGCACGGCGGTCGTCGCAAGACCCATGCCCATGCCGTTTGCGGCCGAGGTCGTTGTTCCCAGCGTGGGGCACATACCCAATACCAGCACAAAGGTCGGATTGTTCTTGACAATCCCGCTCAATATGATCTTCAGCTTATTCATTCTGACCTCCTTTCTGAACCTCCGGTTCCTTGTTGTCCGCAGCCTCCGTTACCTCCGTATCGGCCGGGGCTGCCGCAGGCTGCGCCGTCTGCGAAGCTCCCGACGCCACATCCGTGGGAGTCTCCCCCTTTGCCACACTCCGGTAAGCCATCCAGGCCCGGTTTACGGCATCGACATAGGCGCGCGACGAGATGGTCGCAGCCGTCAGGGCATCGACATCGCCGCCGTCCTTGCGCACGGCCAGACGGCCGTCCACAAGCTGTTTCTCCTCAAGGCGCTGTCCCTTGATACTCATCAGGAGCGGATTGCCCTCCTCGGTCATCTTCGTACCGAGACCCGGGGTCTCGGCCTGCTCCAGCACATTTACGTTCACCACCTCGCCGTCGGGCGTGAAGCCGACCATCAGCCGCACCACGCCGCTGAATCCCTGCTTGGTCATCGTCTGCACGGCATAGCCGGCTACGGCACCGCCCTTTGTCGCGGTGTAGACCACGATCGGCATCTCGTCGATCGTGAGCTCCTCGGTCGTCGTCTCGTCGAAGGTCGGAAGAACCTCCGTAAGCGCAGCCGTCGTGGCGACCTGCTTGGCCACAGCGATCGGCTCGACGGTAATCATGTTCACAACCCCCACGCCGGCCGACGAGATGAGCGTGATGCCGAAGAGCACGGCAGTCATGTTAAAAAGCGTACTTTTCATTGCGCACTCCTCCTTATTTTACGCCGAAGCGCTTGGGTTTGACATACTTGTTGATCAGGGGCACGCAGGCGTTCATGATCAGGATCGCGAACGACATGCCCTCGGGATAGGCGCCCCACAGACGAATCAGCATCGTGATGACACCGATACCCACGGCGAAGATCACACCGCCGCGGATGGTCATCGGCGAGGTCGAGTAGTCCGTAGCCATGAAGACCGCACCGAGGATCGCACCGCCGGCCAGCACATGGAACAGCGGCAGCTGCCACAGCGCCGCACCGCTCTCACCGCTCGAAAGCGCGTAAATGAAGGCGAAGAGCGCCATCGTCGCAAGGACCGTAACGGGAATATGCCAGGTAATGACACGGCGCCAAAGCAGATAGACGAAGCCGCAGAGCAGCGCCAGCGCGGCCACCTCGCCCAGCGAACCGGGCATGTTGCCCAGCAGCATCTCCTGAAGTCCCAGCACGTCGGCCGCGGCACCGTGCTTGACGGCCGCCAGCGGCGTGGCGCCCGAAAGGGCATCGAACGACCCGTTGACGGGCAGCGGCCAGGTGGTCATCTGCACCGGATAGGCCACAAGCAGGAACACACGGCCCACAAGAGCCGGATTGAAGGGATTCTTGCCCAGACCGCCGAAGGTCATCTTGGCCACGGCGATGGCGACGAAGGCGCCGATGAGGACGATCCACCAGGGAATCGTCGCCGGAAGGTTGAAGGCCAGCAGCACGCCGGTAACCACGGCCGAACCGTTGTTGATCGTCAGCGGGCCGCGGACCAGGAAGCGCTGGATCAGATACTCGAATGCCACGCAGGCCGCAACGGACAACGCTACGACACGCAGCACGTCCGCACCGAAGACCACGGTCGAAACGACCAGCGCCGGCATCAGAGCGATCACCACATCGCGCATGATCGAGGCCGTCGACTGTACGGACTGCACATGCGGTGCGGGAGCTACGATAAGTTTATTTGCCATAAACGCGAATTTGTTTTGTTCATTCTTACTTCTTGGCCGCGGCCGCACGGGCGCGGATGCGTCCCATGACCGTCTGCTTGCCCAGACGGATCCAGTCCAGCAGGGGCAGGTAGGCCGGACAGGTGGCCTGGCAGCTGCCGCACTCGATGCACGAGGTAACCATGCGGGCCTCGATCTCGTCCCAGTTCTTCTTCTGGGTCATCTTCGAAAGGAAATAGGGCTCCAGACCCATCGGGCAGGCCGAAACGCACTTGGCGCACTTGATGCACTGCGACGCCGTGCGGCGCAGGGCATCGCGTCCCGAGAGGACCGTGATACCCGAACAGCCCTTCGTGACGGGAGACGAGAGCTGCACCATCGCACGACCCATCATCGGACCGCCGTTGAGCACCTTGCAGTCGCCCTCGGGAAGACCTCCGGCAGCCTCCAGCAGGGTCGTGATCGGCGTACCCATGCGGGTGAGCAGGTTGCGCGGATTCTTCAGCGCCTTTCCCGTAACCGTTACGACACGTTCGATGAGCGGCATGTGCTTCTGCACGGCCCGGTAGACGGCATAGGTCGTCGAGGCGTTGCAGACCACGGCGCCCACATCGATCGGAAGGGCCGGGGGAGGCGGGACCTGACGTCCCGTAACGGCTGCTATAAGCTGCTTCTCACCGCCCTGCGGATACTTCACCTGAAGAGGCACGACCTCGATGCCCGGATAGTTGCGGACGATCTCCCGCAGGTGGGCAATGGCGTCGGGCTTGTTGTTCTCGATACCGATATAGGCCTTCGAAACACCGACGGCCGTCATCAGGATCGTTACCCCCACGACCAGCTCCTCGCCGTGCTCGAGCATCGTGCGATGGTCCGACGTGAGGTAGGGTTCGCACTCCACGCCGTTGATGATCACGCACTCGGCCTTCTTGCCGGGAGGGATCGATAGTTTCACGTGCGTGGGGAAGGTCGCACCGCCCATGCCGACGATGCCGGCATCCTTGATGCGGGCGATGATCTCCTGTGCCGAAAGCGTGCACTCGCGGACCAGCGTCTCCGAGCGGTCGATACCCTCGGCCCACTCGTCGCCCTCGCGCTTGATCGTAATCATCATCTGACGCAGCCCCTGTCCGTTGGGCTGCAGATCGACGGCCGTTACCGTGCCCGAAACCGGCGAGTGGATATTGGCCGACATGAAACTGGCCGCCTCGGCCAGGAGCTGTCCCGTGAGCACCCTGTCGCCCTTGGCCACCTTGGCCACGGCGGGAGCTCCGATATGCTGTGCGAGCGGAATCGTTACGACATCGGGTAACGGAAGCACCTCGATCGGCTTCGCACCGCTCAATTTGTTTTCCGACGGATGGACTCCGCCCATTGGAAATGTCTTCATATGTTCTGCTTGCGGTTTTTACGATTTTTCGACAGGTGCAACGGTCTGCTTCGGCTCCGCAGCCTTCTCCTTCTTCAAGGCCTCCTGCTTGACGGCCGGGGCAGCCTTCGGGGCGGTCTTCACCGGCTCTTTGGCAGCAGGAGTCGGTTTTTCAGCTACCGGAGCGGCTTTCGGGGCCTCCTTTACAGGCTCCTTCGCGGCGGCGGAAGCGGCCTTCGGAGCAGCCGGAGCCTTGGGCTCCCTGGGCAGCGGATCCATGCCGACCAGACGGATGGTGCCCGTCGGGCACTCGTTCACGCACTTGCGGCACAGCTTGCACTTCTGCGGATCGATATAGGCCAGGTTGTTCGCAACCGTGATGGCCCCGAAGGCGCAGACCTTCTCGCACTTTCCGCAGCCGATGCAGCCCGCCTTGCAGGCCTTCATCACCACGGCGCCCTTGTCCTTCGAGACGCACGACACATAGACCGCACGGTTCTTGGGCCACTTCTTGCGCAGCTCGATGATCATGCGCGGACAGGCCTTCACGCAGGCGCCGCAGGCCGTACACTTCTCGGGATCCACCTCGGGGAGCCCCGTGGCGGGATTGATGTGGATGGCATCGAAGGCGCAGGCCACGACGCAGTCGCCGAAGCCCAGGCATCCGAAGGCGCAGGCCGTCTCGCCGACATAGAGCGACGAGGCCACGGCGCACGACCGCACGCCGTTGTAATCGTTCGTCCGGGGACGCTTCTCACACGTTCCGCCGCAGCGGACCGTTGCCACCTCGGGCTGTTTCTCCGCAGCCGCCTTGCCCAGATACGCCGCAACGGCCTTCATGCAGTCGCCGCCGCCCACCGGGCAGAACAGCTCCGAGATGTCATCGCGTTTCACGAGGGCGTCGGCCATGCCGCGGCATCCGGCGAATCCGCAGCCTCCGCAGTTGGCGCCCGGGAGCATCTTCTCCACCTCGTCGATTCGCGGATCCTCCTCGACGCGGAATTTCTGCGCCACGAAGTAGAGCACCACGGCCGCGAGAATTCCCAACACGCACAACGTCAAGATCGTGTAAAGTAATACTTGCATCAGATTTTGGTTATTGTAAAATGAATGGTATGTTCGATTTTCCGGCGGAACAGCCACAAGGCCGCATAATAGAGCGCCACTCCCGCCACGGCGGCCAGGGCACTCACACCCTCGCTCCAGCCCAGCAGAAGGTTCGCAGCAAAGAGAACAACCAGCAGCACAAACAGCGCCCCGAGATAGGCCACGGCCACGGCCCGCATGCCGATACCGCGCCGCACACCCACGCTGACGGAATCGCCGGCCGCATAGCGCGCGGCATCCGCAGTCCGCACAGAGATGATCTTCTCCTCACATTCGGACATGCCGCAGGCCTGACGGGCATGGCAGCCTGCGCAGGCGCTTTGCGAAGTGATCTTCACATATACGGTCTGCGCATCCGTACGCTCCACTACCCCGCTATGTTCGATCTGCCGCGACACGGGATCAGTCTCCGTATTTGTTCGTGAGGGGCATGAGCCGTTCGTGGCCGAACGAGCAGGACGAAAGACGCAGCACGGGCGGGAACTGATAGCGCTTCTTCTCGTTGTGCATGATCATCGAGTGAATTCGCTCCACCATCTCGGCATCGAAACCGGCATTGACGATCTCCTCACGGTGCTGCCCCTCCTCGATCATGCGGAAAAGAATCGTATCGACCACCTCGTAGGGCGGCAGGATGTCGCTGTCCTTCTGTCCGGGATGCAGCTCCGACGAGGGTTCCTTGTTCAGGATGTTCTCGGGAATCGGATTGCCCTGCGTGCGGTTGATGTAGCGGGCCACGTCGTACATCTCGCTCTTGTAGAGGTCGCCCGTGGGGCTGAAGGCTCCGGCCGTATCCCCGTAGAGCGTGCAGAGACCCAGCGCATTCTCGCTCTTGTTCGAAGAGTTGAGCAGGATGTAGCCCGTCTTGTTCTGCAGGGCCATGAGCAGCACCGTACGGATCCGCGTCTGGATGTTCTCCTCCGTAGAGTCGAACGGCAGTCCGCCGATCACCGGCTTGAGCGTGTTCACCACGCTCGTATAGATTTCCGAAATGGGTATGACATTGTAGCTGATGCCCAGATTGGCCGCCAGATGCTTGGCATCCTCGACCGACTCGACGGACGAGAAGGGCGAAGGCATCAGCAGGGCATGGACCCGGTCGGCCCCCAGTGCATCGACGGCCAGCGATGCCACGACGGCCGAATCGATACCGCCCGAAAGGCCGATCGCGGCCTTCTCGTAGCCGTTCTTGCGGAAAAAGTCGCGGAGTCCGCAGCGGGCCGCCTCGTAGACCAGGCGGGTGCGCTCATTATACGACGACGAGACCGCGATGGGCGCAGTCTCGACCTCCGTATCGAAAATGCCGAAATCCTCCTCGAAGCTCTTCAGCATCAGCATCACCTCGCCCCGGGCGTTCATCGCACCCGAGGTGCCGTCATAGACGATCTCCGTCGAACCGCCGACCTGGTTGACCATCACAAGGTTCTTGCCCTCGACAAAGGCCAGGTCGCGCATCATTTCGTAGCGATAGGTCATCGTTCCCTTGCCGTAACGGCGCGCATTGATCGAAAGGATCGTCTCGACTGACTTGTCGAAATTACGTTCGCGGCTCAAATCGTCGCCGACAACCACGGCGCACTTGTGTCCCTTGACCGTAATGTTCTCGAAGCCCTTCGATGGGGAGAGGAAACTCATCTCCCGGCGGGCCGTAATGTACCGCTTGCCGATATATCGCTGGATCTTGCCGTTCTCGATCAGGGCGGCGGCGCTGATCGTACCTTCGTGCGTCAGCACCGGAAGACCCACGAGCGCCGTGATGCCGCTGCAGGCGGAGGCGATCTTCTCCAGAGCCTCCTCGCACAACTCGAGGAAGGTGGTCTTGCGAAGCAGATCGAAGCCCGGAGTTCCGCTCACGGCCTGCTCGGCGAAGATCACCAGATCGGCCCCCAGGGATTTTGCCCGATTCACCGCATCGATGATCTTGGCGGTATTGCCGTCGATATCACCGACCGTATAGTTCAGCTGGGCTATGGCTATTTTCATGTCAGTAATTTAAGTCGGTTGTTATAACTCCGCAAATTTAAAGATTATTTGCAAAAGTCCGAAATATTTTAATGTTAATAAATTAACATTCCCGGGCATCTTATCCAACTTTTCGGAACAGACAGGAAGAGGGGTTCCCGACCGGTCGGGAACCCCTCTTCCTGTTCTCACTCCCTGCGAAAGGGTCTATTCGGCCTCCGCGGGATCGGAAACGAGAATGCGTCCGCAGTACTCGCAGACGATGATCTTCTTGCCCTGACGGATATCCACCTGGCGCTGGGGCGGAATGCGGTTGAAGCACCCTCCGCAGGCATCGCGCTTGACCGTTACGACGGCCAGACCGTTGCGGACGTTGCGGCGGATCCGCTCATAGGCCGCAAGCAGACGCTCGTCGATCTTCTCCTTGGCACGGGCCTCCTGCGCCTCGTACTCGGCAACCTGCGGCGCCGTCTCGGCCTCGATACCGTCCAGCTCGGACTTCTTGGCCGCAAGATCGGCCTCACGCTCCGACACGAGCCCCTCGGCCTCCTCCAGCTGGAGTTTCTTCGCCTTGATGCCCGCCGCGTACTCCTTGAGCCGCTTCTCGGCCAGTTCGATCTCGAGCTCCTGATACTCGATCTCCTTCGAAATGGCGTCGAATTCGCGGTTGTTGCGCACGTTGTTCTGCTGCTCCTTGTAGTTGCCGATCATGATCCGGGCCTGATCCACTTCGCGCTTGCGCTGCTTCGTGAGGTTGTTCAACTCCTCGATCTCGGCATTGATGTGATCGATACGGGTCTTCATTCCGGCCACTTCGTCCTCGAGATCCTGAACCTCGAGCGGCAGCTCACCTTTCACCTTGTTGATCTCGTCGATCTTGCTGTCGATCTTCTGCAACTCGTAGAGCGCCAGAATCTTCTCCTGCATCGAATAATCAACGTCGGCAGTCTTCTTTTGTGTCGCCATATGTTGTCTTTAGAATTTAGACTTAAACCAGATAATTCACCGGATTGCGAGAGCATTCACTCTTGCGAACCGCAAAGGTACATAATTTTTTTGACAAAATATCAAATAAAAGCTGAATTGCGCAATATTCACTCTCGAAATGGCCTATATCCGCTACGGTGAGGGCGTTATCGGGGGTCATGAAGTCGTTGTACTTCATGTCGGCCGTAATGTAGAGCGAGGCTCCGGCACGCCGCGCCTCGCCGATAAGCGAGGCCCCGGCACCCGTGCAGACGGCCACGCGCCGCACGGTCGGTGCAGCCACGGCGCTGTAGCGGATCGCCCCCACATTGAGCGTCCGCTGCACCCGACGCAGGAAATCCAGCGTTCCGGTCTCTTCGGCAAGCTCCCCCACGACGCCGAAGCCCACGCCCGGCTCGGCAGCGGGCTGCAGCAGTTCGAGGCCTTCGATGCCGAGCTCTTCGGCCAGGCGCCAGCTCATGCCCCCCGGTGCGCTGTCCAGATTCGTGTGGCAGGCATAGAGCGCAATGCCCCGGCGGATGGCCCGCTCGACACAGCGCTGCACTGGATCGGCCGAATTGAAGCGCTTGAGGGCATGAAAAATGATCGGATGGTGTGTGATGACCAGATCGCAACCCGTGCGTTCGGCCTCGTCGAGCACCTCCTCGGTTACGTCCACCGCCAGCAGGGCGGCATGCACCTCGTCCTCCTCGCGGCCGACCACAAGTCCCGCATTGTCATAGGACTCCTGCCAGCGAAGCGGAGCAAAGGTTTCGATAATATCGGTGATATCCTTGATTCTCATGATATAAGGTTCGGATTCAGGTTTGTTTTCACTGCCCGGTCAGAAGAGCGACTGTTCGTAGAAGGCAAAGAGCTCCTTGTGCTCGGTCTCCTCCTTTTTACGGCGCGGACGGCGTGCGGCCGGCCGGGCCGGCGTTCCGGAGGCGGCGACAGGAGCATCGGCTGCCGGAGAAGCGTCGGCCGGAGAAGCATCGGCGGCAGCGTCGGGCTCCCGGGCTGCGGCGTCATTCCGCGCGACACGCCGCGGCCGGCGCGTTCGGGAATGCCCCGGAGTGTGCGCCTCGGAAGCGGCATCCACGGCCGAATCGGGTCCTACGACCTCGCCAGGCACATCGCGCAGATCCTCGCGGACCTCGAGAAGCAGGGCACGGATACGCTGCAGGCGCTCGATGAGCTCCGCCTCGCGCGCCGCGGCATCGCCCGACGGTTGATTGCGCAGGGCCCGTTTCGCCCCGTCGAGGGTCATGCCGCACTCCTTGACCAGATGGTAGATGCGTTTCAGATTCTCGACATCCTGCGGCGTAAAGAGGCGGTTGCCTTTCTTGTTCCGCTTGGGACGGAGCACGCTGAACTGCGATTCCCAGTGACGGATGAGCGACGGATTGACGTCGAACATTTCGGCGACCTCGCCCATCGAGTAGTAGAGTTTTTCAGCCATCTCTATTCCTGTTTTATGATTCGCAACGAATTGGGATACATGTTGTTCACCCGCGCACCGATCCGCTTGGCAAAGCCCAGGGCGCGCCCCCGGCAGGCGATGAGGTTCAACCCCTCGGCAAGGGCGTCGGCAGCGATATCCTGACGCCGCAGGTAGCGCAGCGCTGTCTGCTCGTCGAGATCGGCGACAGGCACGGCCCCGCGGTTCAGCCCGGGATAAAAGGCCAGCGCCGGATCGGGCTTCAGGCGCCCCTTGAAGAGCTGCCCGAAGGCAACGCCCGAGCAGATCACCGGCAGCGCCTCCGAAAGCTGGCGCACGGCGTCGGCCTGCGCCTCGAACCAGCCGTAGCAGGTGTCGGCAACCCGGGCGTAGCGCATCCCTCCGGGAGCAAGCGTCCAACGCATCAGTTCATCGCGCGTTGCACGGTCCACGGCCGCAAAGAGCGCCCGTCGGGCCTTCGGAGTCCGCGGGCGTCCGGAGGCATCCGGCGCCTTGCGGGCCACGGCGGCAAAGAAACCCTCGCCGAGTGTCCGGTGGGGATAGAAGCGGAAGGTATGGAAGGCTTCCACCTCACCGCAGAGGATCCCCCACTCCGCGGGAACGGGCGGCACCTCCGCGGCGACGAGTTCGTCGCCCGCAAAGGCAGTGAAGCGCTCCAACGCGCCTTCGTCCTCCTCGCGGTTGAAGGTACAGGTGCTGTAGAGCAGCATGCCGCCGGGCTTGAGCGCCCTCCAGGCTTCGCGGAGGATCGTATCCTGACGTGCGGCACACATCCGCACGTTGGCCTCGCTCCAGGCTGCCCGCGCCTCGGGATCCTTGCGGAACATTCCCTCGCCCGAGCAGGGGGCATCGACGGCCACGACGTCGAACCACGCCTCGAAATCACACACCGCCTGGGGATCGCACGCCGTAACGGCCGTATTGCCCAGGCCCCACTTGCGGACGTTGTCCGCGAGGACGGCGGCACGGCGCCGGTCGATTTCGTTGGCGACGACCAGTCCGGTCTGGCCGACAAGCGAAGCGTAGAACGTTGTCTTGCCGCCCGGGGCCGCACAGAGATCGAGGATCCGGGCGCCCGCGACTCCGGCATCGCGGAGCAGGTAGCCCACGAACTGCGAGGAGGCCTCCTGCACATAGTAGGCTCCGGCGTGGAAGTCGCTGTCGAAGGTAAACGACGGCCGGTCGGCGAGGTACCACCCCGCATCGCACCAGGGGACCCGTTTGGTGAAATCCAGGTGCGGGAATCCGGCGGGCGGGGCGTCGGAAGCCGCTCCGGCAGCCGTCATGACGCATTTGGCGGGATTCAGGCGCACGGAGACGGGCGGCACGCTATCGAGGGCGGTGCACAGGGCACCGCCCTCCTCCCCGCCCAGATCGCGCAGGACGCGCGCGACGAAACTCCGCGGCAACTCCATCTGTCTTTTATTTGGAGGAACGGCCTCTCAACGCGTCGAGCCGCGCGCAGATCTTCTCCAGCACCGCGGGATCCGAAACGAAATCCTCGTGGTCCTTGTCGATCACGAGCACCTCGCCGTCGTAGAGGTTGTCGATCCAGTAGTTATACTTGTCGTTGAGCCGCTTGAGATAGTTCTCGTCGATGTTCATCTCGTACTCGCGGCCCCGCTTGCGGATCTGCGAAATGAGCGTCGGAACGCTGGCCCGCAGGTAGATGAGCAGATCGGGTTTGGGAATGAGCTCCGTAACCAGCCGGAAAATACCCATATAGGTATCAAAGTCCCGCGTGGACATCAGCCCCATCTCGTGCAGGTTGCCCGCAAAGATATGGGCATCCTCATAGACCGTGCGGTCCTGGATGATGTCGCACGCCGAGGCGTCGGAGAGCATCTCCATCGTCTGCCGGATGCGGCTCCCGAGAAAATAGATCTGCAGGTTGAACGACCAGCGGTTCATGTTCTCGTAAAAGTCCCCGATATAGGGGTTGTTGCTCTCCTCGAGATACGACCGCGCGTCGTACCGCTTCGTGAGCATCTCGGTCAGCGTCGTCTTCCCGCTGCCGATATTTCCGGCAATGGCTATATACATATCTCTCTCGTTTAACATTCACACATTTTCTTCCCGCATCGGAGCTGTCCCGTCTGACGCCGCTTCCCGCCCGAAGGCGAGCACATCCTCCGCGACGTGGCGGTCATTGACCAGACGCGGCACCTTGTTCTTGCCCCGCGAGCGCATCCACCGCAGGAAAAAGCCACGGGGAACCTCGACGATCCGCTGTTGTTCGAGGGTCGTACGCCGCTTGGCGTCGTAGTCGGAATTAACGGCCCGCAGCGCCCGGTCGAGCGCCCCGGCAAAGGCCTTCGGGTCGGCGGGCTTCCGCTCGAACTCCACGATCCACTCGTGCGCACCCCGCTCGTGCAGCGACATGTAGCACGGCGCAACCGTATACTCCCCGACCGAGGCTCCCGTCTCGCGGCAGGCCGTCTGAAGGGCCCGGTCCGCATTGTCGACGATCAGCTCCTCGCCGAAGACATTGATATATTGTTTCGTACGGCCCGTAAAGCGGATCCGGTAGGGATTCGTCGAGGTGAACTCCACCGTATCGCCGATCTCGTAGCGCCACAAGCCGTTGTTCGAGGTGATGAGCATCGCGTAGACCTTGCCGCACTCCACCCCTTCGAGCGGTACGATGGTCGATCCGTCCCGGAATTCATAGAAGGTTCCGTAGTCGAGCATCAGCAGCATGTCGTCCCGCCGGGGATCGTCGGCCAGGGCAAAGAAGCCCTCCGAGGCGTTGTAGGTCTCCAGATAGCGCATGCGCTCCGAAGGGATCAGCTCCTCGAACATCCGCCGGTAGGGCGTGAACTCCACGCCCCCGTGGGCGAAGAGTTCCAGGTCGGGCCACACCTCAAGCAGGTTCTGCCGCCCGGTATACTCCAGCACGCGGCGCATCAGGGCCAGGTTCCACGACGGGACTCCGGCAAAGGCTGCAATGGGTTCGCCGACGCACTCGCGGCAAATCGCCTCGCACTTGGCATCGAAATCCGCGAGGATCGCCGTCTCGATGCGCGGTGCCCGGAACCAGCCGCTCCAGAAACCCGTTTCATGGATCAAAACGGCCGAAAGGTCGCCGACCAGGTTCGGCCCCTCCATCCGGCACGAGCCGCCGAGCGTCAACGTCTTGCCGCCGAAGGCCCGCGTATCGGGGCGGCCAAGGGCATAGACCGTGGCCACGTCGCGCATTCCCTGCGTATGGTTCCGCCACAGCGACTCCCGTGTCACGGGAATGTATTTGCTGCGGTCGGAGGTCGTACCCGATGAACGGGCGTACAACGTAACGCGCCCGGGGAACGTAACACTCCTGATGCCGCCCATCATCCGCTCGACAAAGGGGCGGAAGGTCTCATAGTCGAAGGTCTCGACCCGGTTCTGGAACTGCTCCACGGAGCGGATATGCCGCAGATCATAGCGATCACCGAACTCCGTCAAACGGCCGCGGCGCACCAGCTGCCGGAGCATCCGCTCCTGCGTGGCAACAGGATGGCGCCGGAAGCGGTCAATGGCCCGCCCGCGCTGCGAAAACCAGGTTCGGAGAAGCGTATTGCGTAACGACATATCGATCAGTTGAAATAATAACCCACCTTGCCGACCGAATCGGGCATGGAGAAGAGCACCACCCGGTCGTAGGGCGCAATCTGCATGTCCCCGACGGCAATGAGAACCTTGTCGCCGCGGACAATGCCGCCGATGATCGCATCCTCGGGAAGCCCCAGCTCCCGGATCGGCGCCTTCGTGGCCGGAGCGTTCGGCTTGACGATGAACTCCAGCACCTCGGCATCGCTGCCCGTCAGGCACTTGATCGCCTGCACGTCCGTGGACATCGTGAAGCGGAAGATGTTCGACGCCGTGACGAGCTTCTTGTTGATGATTGTGTCGATGCCGATCGACTCAGCCAGATTGATATAGTTGAGGTTCTCCACCTCGGCGATCACCTTCTTCACGCCCATGCGCTTGGCCAGCATCGCCGCAAGGATGTTCGTCTCGCTGCGGCCCGTGACGGCGACGAAGGCGTCCATGTTCGACAGGCCCTCCTCCAGCATCGCCTCCGTATTGCGGCCGTCCTCGTTGATGATGAGCGTCTTGTCCAGCAGCTCCGCAAGGCGGTAGGCCTTCTCGGCATTGTAGTCCACCAGCTTGATGTTGATCTCCTCCTGCAGCTCCATGGCAATGCGGATGCCGATGCGCGAACCGCCGAGGATCATCATGTTGCGCACGTCAATGTTCGTACGCCCCGAAAGTTCCATCACGTCGTGCACGGCATCCTGGCGGGCGATAACATAGACCATGTCCCCCTCCAGATAGTGCTCGCCCACGCGCGGGATGATCGTTTCGCCGTCGCGCATGATGGCCACCGTGCGGTAGCTCAACGCCTCCTGCGCCGAGTCAAAGCCCGTGAGCGGCTCGCCCACAAGCGGCGAGGACGGTTCGAGCCGGAAGACGGCCAGCGAGAGCTTGCCGCTCGAAAAGTCGACATACTCGGTCGTCGAGGTATGCCCCAGCAGATTGATGACCTCGCGCGCCGCAACCTTCTCGGGATAGAACAGGTAGTCGATACCCATGTCGATGAAGAGCTCCTTGTTGTCGGGTTCGAGGTACTCGTTGTTGTCGATGCGGGCGATCGACTTCTTCGCACCGAGCCGCTTGGCCAGCATGGCCGAAACCAGGTTGTCGGGCTCCTCATGGTTGACGGCAATGAAGAGGTCGCACTTGCGGACCGCGGCCCGCCGCAGCACCGCAAAGGTCGTGGAGTCCCCCTCGACGGTCAGTACGTCGGCCAGACTCCCGACTTCGGCCAGCAGCTTCTGGTCCGAATCGATGATCGTAATGTCGTGCCCGTTGCCGCTCAACATGCGCGCCAGATGGCTGCCCATCTCCCCGGCACCTGCAATGACGATTTTCATGGTAGAGATTTCGCGCTTTGCGGCCTGCCGGACCCCGGCCGCGGAACCACGCGGAAGGGATGCACCGAAAACAAGGCCGCTTTTTTGCAATTTATCCTACAAATATATACATTTGTCCCGGAAACCGCAAATGCGGAACCCTAAAAATTCAGACTTATGCCTGCCTGGTTAATCGTCATACTCTGCGCCACGGCCGCCGTGGGATTTTTCGTCATCGGCATGTCCCTTACACTGATGATCAAGGGCCATTTCATCGATTCGGAGATCTCGACCAACAAGAACATGCAGCGCCTGGGCATCAAGTGCGCCGTACAGGAGACCCGCGAGGCCGACGGAACAGCCCAGTGTTCCGACACGTCGACCCTCGCCGGATGCTCGGGAAACTGCGGCGCCTGCGACATCGAGCACAAGTAGAGCCCCCCCGAAAACGGAGAACAAAACGGACGTCCGGCCCCGCATGTTTCGGGGCCGGACGTCCGTTTACTGGAAACGACGGGCCGGAATACGGCACGGCCGAAAGCTCGCAGCACGGTTACAGCGTGCAGAACTTCGACCGGCAGACAAACCAGGGATTGTGCAGATCTACCTCATTGTATTTCAGTTCGGAATCGCCCGGCAACGAACGTGTGGTTCCACCGGCCTCCGAGAGAATCAGCTCTCCGGCTGCCGTATCCCATTCGAAGGTGTGCGTCGTACGCACATAATAATCCACGCTGCCCTCGGCCAGCATGCAGAACTTGTAGGAACTGCCCTGCTCGACGACTTCGAGATCCGGATGCTGAAGGCGCAGCCGATCGATGTGCTGCTGCGTCTCGGGCGTCTGGTGCGAACGCGAGACGGCCACGCGCAGATGGTCGTGGTGCGCCTCCCGCCGTAACGGCAGCCGGGTCCAGTCGTGGACAATCTCTTCATAGGTATAGGAGGCATCTGCGTCGGGCGCCACAGCCTCTTTGAGGTAGGAGCCGGAATTCCGGCCCGCGACATACATTTTCCGAAAATAGGGAACATAGATCACCGCGCCGATGCACTGGTTGTTCTCCATCAGCGCGATGTTGACCGTAAACTCGTTGTTGCCCTTGATGAACTCCACCGTACCGTCCAGCGGATCCACCAGCCAGTACAACTCCCAGTTGCAACGCTCCTCGTAACGCATCTCGCGGCCCTCTTCCGAAAGAATCGGAATACGCGTCGGGCCAAGGTATTCGCGGATCGTACGGTGGGCAAGCCGGTCGGCCACGGTAATCGGCGTCCGATCGCTCTTCAGGCTGATGTCGTAATCATCGCGGTGCTTGTAGATGCTCATGATCGCGGCTCCGGCCCGTACCGCCGCATTGAACAGATGCGGCAGTAGATACATTCTCTCCTTGTCGTTAATCATCGTGACTCGTTTTTGGATCCCGGTCTCTGCATTGCCAGGGGTAAAGATAGCAAGAATTTATCATATAACGAAACAAGCGGTTCAGATATTTTGCAGGGCATCCCTTTCGGACACGCTTTCCGACACGGCGGAAAACGGGAACGGGAAAGGCACGCCGCGCACCGCTCCCAAAACCGTGCCGGAGAACACGCTGCATTTTTTTCTCGCAACCTGTTGTTTTTCCATAAAAAAGCCGTATATTTGCACTCCGAATTATGTATTAATACATAACACACGTTTTTAATGTACGTTATAGTAGAAATCGCAGGTCAGCAATTCAAGGCTGAAAAAGGTCGGAAACTTTATGTTCACCGTCTCCAGGGCGAAGAAAACTCGTCCGTAAGTTTCGACAAAGTCCTGCTCGCAGACAACGACGGTCAGGTCAAAGTCGGCGCACCTGTAGTGAAAGGCGCCGAAGTAAAGTGCAAGATCCTGAAGCATCTGAAGGATGACAAGGTTCTGGTGTTCAAGAAGAAGCGTCGCACCGGCTATCAGAAGTGCAACGGTCATCGCCAGTACCTCACGCAGATTCTCGTCGAGGAAATTGTTGCATAAACCTTTAAAAACTGAAGTAACATGGCACACAAGAAAGGTGTAGGTAGTTCGAAGAACGGCCGTGAGTCGGAGAGCAAGCGACTCGGCATCAAATTGTTCGGCGGTCAGTTCGCAAAGGCGGGCAACATCATCGTCCGTCAGCGCGGCACGGTGCACAACGCCGGTGAGAACGTCGGCATGGGCAAGGACCACACGCTTTTCGCACTGGTTGACGGAACCGTCGAGTTCTGCAAGAAGAGCGAAGGCAAATCCTATGTAAGCGTTACGCCCCTGAGCGAGTAACGCACCCGGTCCCCGCACAGGGAACTGAAACAAGGCAAAACGGCTTCCATGAAGGAAGCCGTTTTTTCGTATCTGTTTCTCCCCGCCGCAAAAAAGAGTCGGCCATGCGGCCGGCTCTTTCAAAAGTCGGTTGCGCGACAATGCGCTACCTCTTCTCCGGCTCGACAACCGGGCGGAACTCGGCAAGGAGCTTCCCGTCACCGGCATACAGCTTCAGCGTCGACTTGCTGATCTCGTAGCGCTCCACCTCGGAGAGCGCCTTTGCAAAACGGATCTCGTACTGCAGGTCGGGGCAGGCCATGCGGGTCATGCCCAGATTGCCCAGGTCGAGCTTGTCGCCGTCGAGCTGATATTTGCCGAAGATCCGGTTGCAGTTCGTACGTCCCGACAACAGCGTATCGGCCGCATCGAACATCAGCGTAAAGAAATCGGCCTCGGCAGAGATCGCCTCGGCGGGAATACCCTCCATCTTCGAGAGTTTCCAGGTGGTGCCTTCGAGCGTGGCGCCCGTCTTGCCGCCATCGCATGCGGTCATTGCCAGCAAAAGGGCCGCAACCGCGAAAAACATCTTTTTCATCTTCATGGTTTCCATAGTTGAATTTCCGTCCGTCAACAGGTCCGGGAGAGCCCCGAACCACACACAAATTTAGGGAAAGATTCCCGCAAACCCAAAAAAGCGGAGCCTCTTTCGTGAAGAGGCTCCGCAATTTGCGTACCGAAGCGATTCGCTACTTCAACCGGACGGCAATCTCAAGGGCCGTGGTCTGCTCCTTGAGATCCTTGAGCACCTGACCCAGATCGATACCCATCGTCGTCTCGGGACCGAGGGCTCCGAGCAGCGGCGAAACCACGTCCAGAACGGGGACGATCATGTCGCGATCGACATAGAGCTTGACCACACCGTTCTCCTTCGTATATTTCAACGGCACGGCATAGTATTCATCCGTGGAGACAATGCCCAGATTCGGGAACTGCTGGAGCATACCGTCGAGCAGCGTAACGATGTCCATGTCCGAAGCGACGCCCTTGAGGAACGAGCGGCTCAACGTGAAGTAGAACTTTCCGTCCTTCGTGTAGTAGCCCACGGCATCCGAAGGCAGCACCGAAGAGCCCGAGCCGGGGAACTGCTTGATCTCCGAGCCGAACTGCGGAGCCATCAGCGACCCGATGATCGACGAAATGTCGCTGCCCTGGAGCACCAGATCACGATACTTCGCACCGAACGATCCGTCGTTCTTCAACTCCACCTCGACAAGGCCCCCCTTGACGATGTTCGACCCCATCGCCTCCACCAGCTCCAGAATCGTATTCATCGGCATGGGGAACCCGATAACGGCCGTAAGGTCAATCGTCGGAATATTCGCGGGATCGACCCACGTGGCTTCGAACGTCAGGTAATAGTCATTCATCTCACCGCCGGAGGTCTCGCGCGAGACGTACGTCGGCGTATAGGTGCCGATCAGCTCCGAAGTAAACTTGGGCTTCGAGGAGCCCTTGTCATCCTTGTTACATGATGCAGACATGGCTGCCACGGCGCAGAAAGCCGTCATCAGGGTGATTCTTGCAAACAGTTTTTTCATAACGCTCTGTTTTTGGTTTTCCAGTCAAGTGGAAGCAAAGGTATTCGTTCGGGATATTCGGTGCAAATAAATTCAGCGAGGAGCACCTTTTATCCCACGGAAACCCCGTTTTCCATCACAAAAATAAAGCCGCAGCTTCAGGCTGCGGCTTTACACCTATTTATATAAGGGATCAATACTCCATCTTCGTGCGGCGCACATAGCCGTTGTAACGCCACTTGGCGTTCTCCTCGGCGGCTGCGAAGAGCTCCTCGGCCTCAGCCGGGAAGGATTTCTGCAGCGACGTGTAGCGCACCTCCTTCATCAGGAACTCGCGGAACTTCGTCCAGTCGGGCTCCTTCGAATCGAGCACGAACGGATTCTTGCCCTCGGCCTCAAGCTGCGGGTTGTAGTGCCACAGGTGCCAGTAGCCGCAGGCAACGGCCTCCTTGCCCACGGTCTGCGTGCGCGACATGCCGCCCTTGATGCCGTGGTTGATACACGGTGCGTAGGCGATGATAAGCGACGGTCCGGGATAGGCCTCGGCCTCCTTGAGCACGTTGAAGAGCTGCTGCTGCGATCCGCCGATCGAAACCTGGGCCACATAGACATAGCCGTAGGTCATGGCCATGGCGCCGAGGTCCTTCTTGCGGATGCGCTTGCCGCTCGAAGCGAACTTCGCAACGGCACCCACCGGCGTAGCCTTCGACGACTGGCCGCCCGTATTGGAGTAGACCTCCGTATCGATCACCAGGATGTTCACGTCCTGACCCGAAGCCAGCACATGGTCCACGCCGCCGTAGCCGATATCGTAGCCCCAGCCGTCGCCGCCGATGATCCACTGCGACTTCTTGACGAGCCAGTCCTTATGTTCGAGGATCTTCTTGCAGTAGTCGCAGCCGCAGGCCTCCATCAGCGGGATGAGGCGCGCCGTAACCTCGGCCGAGGCGGCCGACGAACCACGGTTGGCGATCCACTCCTTCATGACGCCCTTGAGCTCCTCGGAGCACTTGTCGCAGTTGGCAATCGCCTCCTCCATCGTCTCCTGGATGCGGTCGCGGAGCTTCTCGATACCGATGTGCATGCCCAGACCGAACTCGGCGTTGTCCTCGAAGAGCGAGTTGGCCCATGCGGGACCCTGACCCTTCTCGTTGGTGCAGTAGGGCGTCGAAGGCGCCGAACCCGAGTAGATCGAGGTGCAGCCCGTAGCGTTGGCAACCATCATCTTGTCGCCGAAGAGCTGCGTGATGGCCTTGATATAGGGCGTCTCGCCGCAACCGGCGCAGGCGCCCGAGAACTCGAACAGCGGCTGCGAGAACTGGAGGTTCTTCACCGACTTGGTCTTGTCGACAACCTGCTTGTAGCCGATCTTACTGGTAACGTAATCCCAGTTCTTCTGCTGCGGAAGCTGCGACTCGAGCGGACGCATAACCAGCGCCTTCTCCTTGGCTGGGCAGACATCCACGCAGTTGCCGCAACCCGTACAGTCGAGCGGCGAGATCTGGATGCGGAACTTGTAGGCCTTCGTTTCGCCCAGACCCTGCTTCCACTCCATGCCCGAAGCGGCAGCCTCCTCGTCGGTGGCCAGGAACGGACGGATCACGGCGTGCGGGCAGACATAGGCGCACTGATTGCACTGGATACAGTTGGCGATCTGCCACTCGGGAACGTTCACGGCGATACCGCGCTTCTCGTAGGCGGCCGTACCGTTGTCCCACGTTCCGTCCTCACGGCCGTTGAAGGCCGAGACGGGCAGCTGGTCGCCCTTCAGACCGTTGATCGGCTCGACGATCTTGCGGACGAACTCCGGATAGGAGGCATTCGACGTATGCTCGAAGCCGCGGTCCTCGATCGAGGCCCACTCGGCGGGAACCTCAACCTTCACCACGGCGTTGCCGCCGGCATCGACAGCCGCGTAGTTCATGTTCACGATATCCTCGCCCTTCTTGCCGTAGGACTTCAGGATGGCGTGCTTCATCTCCTCGACAGCCTTCTCGAAGGGGATCACGTTCGCGATCTTGAAGAAGGCCGACTGCATGATCGTGTTCGTACGCGAACCCAGACCCAGCTCGGCAGCGATCTTCGTGGCGTTGATGACGTAGAAGTTGATATGGTTCTTCGCCAGATAGGACTTCATGTGGTCGGGCAGCGTCGCGCAGGTGGTCTCGACGTCATGCACCGAGTTCAGCAGGAACGAACCGCCGGGCTTCAGCCCCTTCAGCACATCGTACTTGTCGACATACGACGGAACGTGGCAGGCCACGAAGTCGGGAGTCGTAACCAGGTAGGGCGAGGTGATCGGCAGGTCGCCGAAACGCAGGTGCGACGAGGTGTAGCCGCCCGACTTCTTCGAGTCGTAGGAGAAGTAGGCCTGGCAGTACTTGTTCGTCGAACCGCCGATGATCTTGATCGAGTTCTTGTTGGCACCCACCGTACCGTCGGCGCCCAGACCGAAGAACAGGGCCTCGAACGTGCCGGGCTTGGCCAGCGAGATCTCCTCGCCGACGGGAAGCGACAGGTTCGTAACGTCGTCGGTGATGCCCACCGTGAAGTGCTCCTTCGGAGCGGCGGCGGCCAGGTTCTCGAAGACGGCCAGGATCTGGGCCGGCGTCGTGTCCTTCGACGAAAGTCCGTAGCGGCCGCCGATGATCATCGGGTGCATGTCGCTGCCGTAGAACATCGACTTCACGTCGAGGTAGAGCGGCTCGCCCTCGGCTCCCGGCTCCTTCGTGCGGTCGAGCACGCAGACACGCTTCACGCTCTTCGGAAGCACGTCGAAGAAGTACTTGGCCGAGAAGGGACGGTAGAGGTGTACCGTTACCAGACCCACCTTGCGGCCCTGTTTGCGCAGGTAGTCGATCGTCTCCTTGATCGTCTCCGTAACCGAACCCATGGCGATGAGGATCTCCTCGGCCTCGGGATCACCGTAGTAAACGAACGGCTTGTAGTCGCGGCCCGTGATCTTCGAGATCTCGCGCATGGTCTCGGCAACCATGTCGGGAACCGCCTCGTAGAACTTGTTGGCAGCCTCGCGCGTCTGGAAGTAGATGTCGGGATTCTGCGCCGTACCGCGCGTTACGGGATGCTCGGGATTGAGCGCACGGGCGCGGAAGGCCTTCAGGGCATTGCGGTCGAGCAGCGCCGTGAGCGACGCCTCGTCGATCAGCTCGATCTTCTGGATCTCGTGCGAGGTGCGGAAGCCGTCGAAGAAGTGCAGGAACGGAACACGTGCCTTCAGGGCCACGATGTGGGCGACGCCCGCCAGATCCATGACCTCCTGTACGGACGAGGTAGCCAGCATGGCAAAACCCGTCTGGCGCGTGGCCATGACATCCTGATGGTCGCCGAAGATCGACAGCGACTGTGCCGCAAGGGCGCGGGCCGAAACATGGAAGACACCCGGAAGCAGCTCGCCCGAGATCTTGTACATGTTCGGGATCATCAGCAGCAGACCCTGCGACGCGGTGAACGTCGTGGTCAGGGCGCCGCTCTGCAGCGATCCGTGAACGGCACCGGCCGCACCGGCCTCCGACTGCATCTCAACGACCTTCACGGTCTCGCCGAAGATGTTCTTGCGGCCCTGTGCAGCCCACTCGTCCACGAGTTCGGCCATCGTCGATGACGGCGTGATGGGATAGATCGCCGCAACCTCCGAGAACATGTATGCCACATGAGCCGCAGCGTAGTTTCCATCACAGGTGATGAATTTCTTTTCTGCCATTGTCTTGAGTTTTAGATATGTATTTCGTGTGTCAGTCAGCTTGTTGCCGATGCAGCCCGCAACGGCGTTGCAAAGATACGTATTTCGGAAGAAAAAACGGTTCGGTTTTCATTCAAAAAATTGTTAAAAAAAGCGTTTTCGAATGTTATCCGAATAACAATAAACTGTTATCCGAATAACAACAAACAACCATAGAATCACCGGGTTAGCAAAACGCCTTTCCGACAGCGGATTATTGCCGAACGGCCGTTTAGAGGCAGGATCCGGAGCAGGATCCGGACCGCCGCAGCCGGGCGGAAAGAGCCGCCGGGGGAAAATAAAACTTGACTTTGCACGCCCCTTGCAGTATCTTTGCCGTCATGATCGCATACGAAAGAAAAACACTGGCAAACGGCCTGACCGTGGCGGTGAACCTCGACCGGGCCTCGAAGCTCGCCGCGGTAAACCTCCTTTACAAGGTCGGCGCCCGCAACGAAAATCCCGCACGCACGGGATTCGCCCATCTGTTCGAGCACCTCATGTTCCGCGGCACGCGCGACGTGCCGAACTTCGACCTCCCGGTACAGATGGCCTCGGGCGACAACAACGCCTTCACGAACAACGACTACACGGATTTCTACATCACCCTCCCGAAGGACAACATCGAGACGGCCCTCTGGCTCGAAAGCGACCGCATGGAGGGACTCGACATCACCACCGGGAAGCTCGAAACCGAGAAACGGGTGGTCATCGAGGAGTTCCGCCAGCGCTACCTCAACCAGCCATACGGCGACCAGCCGATGCTGCTGCGTGCCCTGGCCTACAAGGTTCACCCTTACCGCTGGGCCGCCATCGGGCTGACGACCGAGCACATCGCCTCCGCCACACAGGCCGATGTCGAGGCCTTCTACCGCCGCCACTACCATCCGTCGAACGCCGTGCTCTCGATCTCGGCAGACCTGGAGGAGGAGCGGATGATGGAGCTGGCCGAGAAGTGGTTCGGAGGGCTCGCCGACACGCCCCGCACCGCGGAACCGATTCCGCAGGAGCCGCCCCAGCAGGCGCCGCGCCGCGAAGAGGTCGAGCGCGACGTGCCGGCAACGACCGTGACGGTGGCCTACCACATGGGCGGGCGCCGCTCGGCGGATTTCTATACGGCCGACCTGGTGTCGGACCTCCTTTCGGGAGGCGACTCCTCGCGGCTCTACCGCCGTCTGGTCAAGGAAGAGGGTCTGCTGTCGAGCGTCAATGCCTACATCACGGGCGACCTCGACCCGGGGCTCTTCGTCTTCACCGGGCAGCTGCTGCCGGGAATTACCCCCGAACAGGTCGAAGAGGCCTTCCGCCGCGAGATCCGCTCGCTCGAGCAGGGCGAAGCGACGCCATACGAAATCGAAAAGGTCAAGAACAAGTTCGAGGCAAACACGCTCTTCGGCGAGATCAACGTCATGAACAAGGCCATGAACCTCGGATTCTACGAAATGCTCGGAGACCTCGGACTTATCAACCGCGAGGTGGCGCTGTACCGCGCCGTCGACAACGACGCGATCCGCGACTTCTGCCGCCGCACGTTCCGCGAAGAGAACGCCTCGACACTCATTTACAAAGCACGCCCATGACACGACAACCCCGCATAACCCCCTCGCAGGTCGATGTGGCCACGGCCGAACGCCTGCCGCTGAAGAACGGCATCGACCTCTACATGCTGCCGTCGGATGACTTCGAGGTGCTGCGCATCTCGTTCGTATTCCGCGCCGGATCGGCCGCGCAGCAGGTGCCCTTCTCGGCCTCCGCGGCGGCAAACCTTCTGGCCGAAGGGAGCCGCGGCATGACCGGCGCCGAAATTGCCGAACAGCTTGACTACTACGGTTCGTGGTACGACGTGAATCTCGACCGCGACTACGCCTACATCAACTTCGCCACGCTCTCGAAGTTCTTTGACCGGACGCTCGCCGTGGCCGAGCAGATTCTGCTCGACCCCACCTTCCCCGAGGAGGAGCTGCGCAGCTACTGCGCCAAGCGCAGACAGCGCCTGGCAATCGAGCGCACGAAGGTCGATGTCCAGGCCCGCGAAGCCTTCGCAAAGGCGCTCTTCGGCGCCCGCCATCCCTACGGCATCTCCTCCGACGAGGCGGAGTATGACCGTCTGACACGCGACGCGGTCGTGGCATTCCACACGGCGCACTACACGGCCGAGAACTGCGTCGTTGTCTGCAGCGGCCGCATCGGAGCCCACGAGCGGCAGGCCATCGCCTCCCTGGCGGAACGCATTCCGCAGCGCGCCGCAGCCGCCCCGGCGGTATTTCCCGAACCGCAGACCACCCACGCCGTGTTCGTCGAACACCCGGGTGCCGTACAGTCGTCGCTGCGCATCGGACGGCTCCTCTTTCCCCGCCAGCATCCCGATTTCGTAGGCATGCAGGTCGTCGCAACGACCCTCGGCGGATACTTCGGTTCGCGGCTGATGCAGAACCTGCGCGAAGAGCACGGATATACCTACGGCGCCGTGGCCGCCATGGTCAATTTCGAGCGGGCAGGCTACTTCGCCGTGGC
Organism: Candidatus Alistipes faecigallinarum; assembly: GCA_019115605.1. Classification (GTDB taxonomy): domain Bacteria; phylum Bacteroidota; class Bacteroidia; order Bacteroidales; family Rikenellaceae; genus Alistipes; species Alistipes faecigallinarum. The sequence continues at coordinate 24,387 of DXDG01000018.1, read as the reverse complement.
CACGCAGGTCGGGACCGACGTAACACGGGAGGCCCTGCGGGAGATCTTCCATGAGATCGAGCGCCTCGGGGAGGAACCCATGTCCGAGGAGGAGCTCCGCCTGGTGCGGAACATGATGATCGGAGAGATGATGCGCGTGCTCGACGGCCCCTTCGGCATCGCGGACGTTACGATCGAAAACATCCTCTGCGGCACGGACAACACGACGATCGGCGAGAACATCCGCCGCATCCGCCGCATTACGCCCGAGGAGGTGCGGCAGCTTGCCCGCCGACACCTCCGCCGCGAAGAGCTCGTAACGGTCGTCGCCGGAGCCGAAAGGCCCTGGTAGGGACCTGCACACCCCACGGAACGGCCCGCTGATCGGTTGCGATCGGCGGGCCGTTTCGCATCCTCCGGGACGGATTCGTCCACTTGCGCCAACTGCCGCCGGCCAGCCGTTTTTGCGGCAAAAACGAGGACGATTTGAAAATTGTTAATAAATTTTTTAAAAGTTTTTAGTTATATCGATCCGTAACCACATGCTCCATTCCTCTTGTAAAATCCGCAGGGAAGGGAGGAGGTCCGGTTTCAGATCGAAATATGAAATAAAATTTCTAATCCATAAAGAACCTATTGGTACAAGTCAGCGTGCACGCCAGCGACACTTAATAAGAATATTTTTTATTACCTTGCCTGCGGAACAGAATACGAAACCCTAACTTAATGGTCAATGAAAAATCTCTACGATCGCTTGTACACAAGCAAAATCAAGGGGGGGGGTCCGTGGATCCGGACTTTGGTCCTGACATTACTCCTCACAGTTTCATTTTCCGGATGGCTGACCGCCTCGGCCCAGCAACGAACGGTTACCGTCAACGGAGTCGTTCTCGATGAAAACGGCTCTCCGATGGTCGGTGTAACCGTCGTGGACAGCAAGAAACCCACCGTCGGCACAACCTCCGGCGCGCAGGGCAACTTCGCCATCATCGTCGGCCGCGACTGCGATTCGCTGCGGTTCTCGTTCATCGGATACATTCCCCAGACGGTATCGGTGCGCAACGCCGCACTCGTGCGCATGAAGCCCGACCTGCAGGATATCGGCGAAGTGGTCGTTACGGGTATCTACACCCGCAAGGCCGAGAGCTACACGGGTGCCGCAAGAACCCTGTCGAACAAGGAGCTGACCCGCGTCGGCAACCAGAACGCCCTGCAGAGCCTCAAGAACCTCGACCCGACGATCTACATTCCCAACAACATGACGATGGGTTCGGACCCGAACACCCTGCCCACGATCTCCATGCGCGGTACGTCGAGCTTCCCGGCTTCGGAGTCGTCGATTTCGCTCCGCAGCAAGTATGACAACCAGCCCAACCAGCCGCTCTTCATCCTCGACGGTTTCGAAACCTCGATCGAGACGGTGATGGATATGGACATGAACCGCATCGAGAGCATGACGATCCTCAAGGACGCCTCGGCAAAGGCGCTCTACGGATCGAAGGCGGCAAACGGTGTCATCATCATCGAGACGAAGCGCTCGATGGGAACGGATCCCGTGGTTACCTACAACGGAAGCGTCTCGTTCGAGATGCCCGACCTGAGCAGCTACGACCTCTGCAACGCCGTGGAAAAGCTCGAAGTGGAACGCCGCGAAGGCCTCTACACGTCGGATGACCCCAAGGAACAGGCACAGCTGACCGCAGCCTACAACATGCGCAGGAAGCTGGCTGCCGAAGGCCTCAACACCTACTGGCTCGCCAAGCCGCTGCAGACAGCCGTCGGCCACAAGCACAACCTGATGGTCGAGCTGGGCGATCCGCAGAAGCTCAAGGCGATCCTCGACGCCACGTACAACTCCGTACCGGGCGTCATGAAGGAGTCGAAGCGTGAGAACATCTCGGCAAACGCCAACGTCTCCTACCGCACCAAGCACCTTACGTTCCGCAACATCATGTCCGTGATCTCGAACAAGAGCCAGGATTCGCCCTACGGCTCGTTCGGCGACTACAGCAAGATGAACCCCTTCTGGCAGGCTACCGACCCCAACGGCAACGTCTACCGCTATGCCGAAGGCAGCGACGGATACCAGTCCAACTCGGGTGTGCTGACCAGGGTTGCCAACCCGCTCTATGACGCCACGATCGGTACGTCGTTCACTTCGTCGTACCTGAAATTCACGAACAACTTCTACGTCGAGTGGCAGATCCTCGAGTCGCTCAAGGCCGTCGGACGTTTCGGCATTTCGCAGCAGCGCGACAACAGCGACGACTTCTACCCCGCCATGCACTCGAAGTTTGCGGATTACAACGAAATCGATTATCTGCTCCGCGGCGAATATACAATGGAGACGGGCAAGAGCAGCACGGTTTCGGGCGACGTGAACCTCAACTTCAACAAGGCGATCGGAAAGCACTACCTGTTCGCCAACGCCGGCATGTCGATTTCGGAGAACAAGTCCTCGGCCTACCAGTTCAAGGCGCAGGGATTCCCCAACAGCCAGATGGCCGACATCACCTTCGCCCGCCAATATGCCGAAGGAACGATACCCTCGGGATACTCGACGCTCAACCGCCAGATCAGCTTCCTGCTGGCAGCCTCGTACAGCTACGACAACCGCTACCTGCTCGACGCCACGATCAACGACAGCGCCTCGTCGCTCTTCGGAGCCGACAACCGCTGGGCATTCAGCTGGTCGCTGGGTGTGGGTTGGAACGTTCACAACGAGCCCTTCATGCAGAACCAGGAGCTCATCGACGAACTCAAGATCCGCGCCTCGGCAGGTGTTACCGGAAACCAGAACTTCTCGACGAACAGCGCCATCGCCACCTACCAGTACTATACGGGCGTGAACTATCAGGGACAGACGGGCGCCTATCTGGTGCGCATGCCCAACCCGCTGCTGCGCTGGGAGCAGAAGACAGAGTACAACGTCGGATTCGACCTGCGCATGAAGCGCTTCACACTCTCGGCCGACGTCTACAGCGCCGACACGAAGAACATGCTCACCGACGTCTCGATACCCACCTCGACGGGATTCGGCTCGGTGAAGGACAACCTCGGACTGGTGCGCAACTACGGTTTCGAGCTGCAGGGCAACGTTACCGCCTGGCAGAACCGCGACGGCTTCGTGAACATCTACGGATCGATCGCCTACAACAAGAACCGCATCATCCGCCTTTCGGAGAGCATGAGGGCCTACAACGAGGCCATCAAGAAGTCGGCGGCGGCGGCCGGAAACTCCACGCCGGTGCTCATGTATGAGGACGGACAGTCGATGAACACCATCTGGGCCGTGCCGTCGGCCGGCATCGACCCGATGACCGGAGAGGAGATCTACATCAAAAAGGACGGATCGCTGACCTACACCTACGATGCCAACGACATGGTTGCCTGCGGCATTTCGGACCCGCTCTACCGCGGTACGTTCGGCTTCACGGCCGAATACAAGGGTATCGGCATCTCGACCACCTTCAGCTACCTCGGAGGCGGACAGATGTACAACTCCACGCTGGTCGACCGCGTCGAGAATGTCGATCTTGCCTACAACGTCGACCGCCGCGTGCTGCTCGGCCGCTGGACCACTCCCGGACAGGTTACCCAGTTCAAGAAGTACGACAGCACGACCACGACGCGTCCCACGACCCGTTTCGTGCAGGACCGGAACGAACTCAACTTCGCCTCCGCATCGCTCTACTACGAGTTCCCGAAGCGGATCGCCTCGGCCATGCGCATGCAGCGCCTGCGCGTTACGTTCTACATGAACGACATCTTCACCGCCTCGTCGATCAAGATCGAGCGCGGTCTGGACTACCCCTTCGCACGCTACATGTCCCTGGCCATCAACGCAACCTTCTAACGGATCTACCATCATGAAAAAACAGATCATATCCATAGCACTTCTTCTGGCAGGAGCCGCCGGCACGCTGACCTCCTGCGAAAACTGGCTCGACGTTACCTCGGGATCCGAGATCCGCGCCGAAGACCACTTCAAGAACACCGAAGGTTTCCGGCAGGCGCTGATCGGATGCTACCTCGGCATGACCGACCAAACGCTCTACGGAAAGGACATGTCGTGGCTCGTTCCCGAGCTGCTCGGTCAGCAGTTCGAACCCAACAGTATCGGTGTAGCCGCCACCTCCAGAGAGCATTATCTGCAGACCTACACCTACGGCACGACATCGGCCAAGAGTTTCATCGACGCTTCGTGGGCCAAGGCCTACAACGTGATCGTCAATGCCAACGAAGCCCTCTACTACATCGACAGGAACCGCGAGGTGCTCAATGACACCGACTACAGCGTCATCAAGGGCGAGCTGCTGGCCATCCGGGCCTATCTCCACCTCGACCTTGCCCGCATGTTCGGATACGGCAACTGGGCCGCTCGCAAGGCCGAAATCGACGCCAAAAACGCCGTACCCTACGTTACGACCGTTTCGAAGAACATGACCGCACAGGTCAGCATGTCCGAGTTCTTCACCCTGCTGACCAAGGACCTCGACGAGGCGGCCCGGCTGCTCAAGGCCGAAGATCCCATCGCCGGGGCACACGAGTGGAGCTATTACGCCGAGATGAATACGGACGGCTTCTACGACTGGCGCAACCTCCACCTCAACTACTACGCCGTACGCGCCCTCCAGGCCCGCGCCTACCTGTGGGAAGGAAGCGCCGAGAGCAAGGAGCTCGCCCTTCAGGCAGCCGAGGAGGTGATCGAAGGTTTCCTGGCCATGGACGGAAAGATCGGCAACAACAACCACTTTGCCTGGATGACCTCGGGCGACGTTCCCGCCTATCCGGCCCTTGCGCTGGAGCAGGTCTTCGCCCTGAACGTAGCTACGCTCCGCGACCTGACGGCCACCTTCTTCATCGAAAACTATACAGATAACGACAATATGCCCCTATACATCATTCCGGAGGATGTCCAGACGATCTATGAAGGCATCACCTCCGACTGGCGTTCGCAGACCAACCTGCTGCAGCAGACGGCAAGCGGTGCGTCATCGGCCGGATATACCTCGAAGAAGTACAACCAGAATTCGGCCAGGGGCTATTACAGCAATCGCGTACCGCTGATCCGTCTCCCGGAGATGTATTACATCGCCGCCGAGTGCTACGCAACGGGAAGCACGCCCAACCTTGAACTGGCCATGGAGCGGCTCAACACCATACGTGAGAAGCGCGGCATCTATACGCCTCTTACGGGTCTTGACGCCGCACAGATCATGGAGGAGATCGCCAAGGAGTACCGCAAGGAGTTCATCGCCGAAGGCGTCATGTTCTACTTCTACAAACGACTCGGATACGAGACCGTTCCCCACCAGACGGAGCCGATGGACGACTCGAAGTATGTCGTTCCCTATCCCGATTTCGAAACCCAGACGGGCCGCGTACAATAACAACAACACGAAAACAAGATGAAAACGAATCGATACAAACTGCTTTTGCTCGGCATGCTGGCAGCCGGCATCACCGCCTGCGGCGATGCGGAGATCATGACCTACGATGCCCAATACGACGCCGTACGTTTCACGGGAGCAAGTCCCCAGGATACGCTGAATATGGCATTCAGTTCGACGGACCGCTGCTCCTACATGAACTACTCGTTCATCGAAACCCCGTTCGCAGAAAGCACCGAATACGCCATTCCCGTCTTTCTGATCGGGAAACCCGCCGCCACGGACCGCACCGTAGCATACCGGATCGACCCGGAGAAGACGACGGCGCCCGAAGGCTCCTACGAGATCCTCTCGGCCTCGATTCCGGCCGGGAAATCGATGGGAGCAATCAAGGTGCGCCTCCTTAACGCCGAAGAGCTCTCCTCGACAACCTATACGCTGCGTTTCCAGCTGCAGGAGTCGGAAGAGTTGCGGCTCGGGCCGAGTCCCTATCTCACCAGCGAATTGTCGTGGAACAACTCCATCCCCGCGCCGACGAACACGAACATCATCCGTTCGTACAACATGCTCATCGCCGGACAGGCCAGCTTCGTTTCGACCTCGCCCTCATGCATCAGCTCCAACGCGCTGAAGGCAATCTACGCCGCAACGGGTTGGGACGACTGGGACGATCCGACGAAACACACCATCCACAACGGATCCGAGACCTACGGCTACTACAAGTACCTGCCGCGGTATCAGGCCATCTACACCGGCGATGCCTACAAGGCCTACGCCAAGGTGGTCGCAGACTACCTTGAGCAGTACAGGGAGGAGCACGGCGAAGCCCTGCTGCACGACAGCGGATCACTTCAGGGTGAGCCCGTAACCGCCAGAACCTATTAATTCGACAGACCATGAAAAAGATACTTACCTGCATCGTACTCGCATTCGCCGCATCGGGACTCGTCGGATGCTACGAGGACAAATCGACCTATGCCACCGATCTGATTCCCGACATCGTACTGACGGATACCGAAACCACGGCCATCTACACCGGGTATCTCGAGCAGATCGACTTCGCGCCCGAGCTGACCCAGGGCGGCAAGGTGCTCGAAGACAACGACAACTACACCTATACGTGGGAGCTGAACGAGGTGCCGGACGAAAACCAGTTTCAGACAATCAGTACGGAGCGGGAGCTGCACGTTACTGTTCCCAACGGAATATCGACGACCCCCTATCTGCTCAAACTGACGGTCAAGGATCAGGAAAACGATCTGGAGTACCTCTTCTGGTGGGATCTCTACATCCAGAGCGCCTTCCTCGACGGTCTGGTCATCAGCGATACCAAGGACGGGGCGACCTCGGACCTGACGCTCGTCCTGAACCAGAAGCTGACGACCAACTATGCGGACAAGGAGGAGAAGATCTTCCGCAACATCCTTGCCAGCGGCAGCAGCGCCGCCGCCTATCCGGGTCTGCTCCGCTCGCTTACGCCGATGCTCTTCGGATATATCTATTCCAAGCCGAAGCATTACCTCTGGGCTACGGATCAGAACGGGGAGCTCGTCCGTTTCAACTGCGAGGACTACTCCGTTGCCTCCGGGGGAGACGTGCTGCTCTACGCATCCGAAGGTCAGAAATTCTACAAGCTCTTCGGAACGGGAAACAACAATAGCAGCCAGACACTGATGATCGCCATGAGCAATGCGGGCAACTATTGTATCCAGTGTGTTTCCACGGAGGTATTCTCCTGGCCCAATACGGCGATGAACGCCTCCTCGATGAAGAACGGCATCTGCGCCTCGCGCTCCTATTCGGCCAACAACGAGTGCGTCGCCGCATGGCTCGACGAGAAGACCAACAAGCTGATCGTGGCCGATTTCAATTTCGCCGGATATCTCATTTACCACACCATCACCGGCTCGGGTGCCTACGACGCCGACAACCTCGGAGACCAGCAGGTCATCGCCGCCGGCATGACCTACACGGAGAACATCCCCGCCCTGCTGCTCAAGGACAACGCCGGAACGTACGCCATCTACACGATCACCCCGCACCAGGCCGAGGAGGGTTACTACACCGATCCCGACAACTGGGAGGGCTGGGTCGTAACCTCGCCCGAGATCCCCTACGGCCCGCGCGCCCGCATCGAGATCCCGGCCGAAGGCAAGGCGCTGCTCGACCAGGCCACCGGAACGGCGTTCTGCACCATGCAGGCGATCCTCTACGTTGCCACTGCGGATGGAATCTACGCCATCGACTTCGCTTCGGGCAAGGCCGTGGTGAGCGACGTGAAGTTCACCCCCGATGCCGGAGAGAAGATCACGTCCGTGAAACTCTACCAGCAGGGACAATACCAGTATAGCTCGAACATGTGCGGCGATGGTGAGAATCAATACCGGGAGCTGCTCGACTGGACGAACTATGCCGTGATCGTAACCACGCAGAAAAGCGATACGGAGGGTTGCGTCTATGTCGTGCCGATGACCCAGATCGGTACCGGAAACCTCGACAAGGCGCAGGCCCTGAAATACGACGGATTCGGAAAGATTCTCGACGTGACGACCACGGGCTATTGATGAAGATTCAACCATAGACAGACAACCGATCGGAGAAGGAGCCCCCCGGGCATCCCTCTCCGATTATTCACGAAAAATACCAGAACAACAACATGAGTACACCCATCGTCGAAGTCCGGCACCTTTCACACCGCTACAGCGTGGACTGGGCCATCCGCGACATCAGCTTCTCGATCGAGAAAAACGGAATCCTCGGGCTGCTCGGCTCGAACGGAGCCGGGAAATCCACGACCATGAACATCATCTGCGGCGTGCTGAACCAGACCCAGGGCGACGTGCTGATCAACGGCATCGATCTGCGTAAGAATCCCGTGGAGGCCAAGCGGCATATCGGATTCCTGCCCCAGAAACCGCCCCTCTATCCCGATCTCACGGTCGACGAATATCTCGTATACTGCGCCACGCTGCGCCGCATGGAGTCGGCAAAGATCCGCGCGGCGGTCGATGCGGCCAAGGAGCGGTGCGGCATCGCACACTTCAGCAAACGGCTGATCAAAAACCTGTCGGGAGGCTACCAGCAGCGCGTGGGCATCGCCCAGGCGATCGTCCACAACCCCCAGTTCGTCGTACTCGACGAACCGACCAACGGACTGGATCCCAACCAGATCCTCGAAATCCGTTCGCTCGTCAAGGAGATCGCGGCCGACCATGCCGTACTGCTCTCGACGCACATCCTTTCGGAAGTGCAGGCAACCTGTCAGGAGATCCGCATGATCGAGCACGGCAAAATGGTCTTCTCGGGGACGCTGGAGGAGTTCGACAACTATGTGGTGCCCAACAGCCTCAACGTGACGTTCGCCAACCCGCCCGAAGAGGCCGAACTGGGACAGATCGAACGGGTGCTCCATGTCGAACGGACCGGACCGGGCGCCTACCGCATCCGCTTCTCGGGCGACGACTCGATCGCCGAGCGGATCGTCGCCCTGAGCGTCGAAAAGGGGTGGCGGCTCCACGAAATCTCCATGGAGCGCTGCTCGCTCGACGTCATCTTCGCCCAGCTCTCGGGAAAACTCAAGAACAACATCTGATACCCGCCGGCCCATGAAGATCACCCTGCGCATCGCCCGCACCGAGCTGGCAAGCCTCTTCTACTCCCCGATCGCGTGGTTCATACTCATCGTCTTCTCCTTCCTGACGGCCATGAGCTTCACCTCCGAGATCGAGAGCACACTGTCGTACCTCGACGTATACGGATACTCCTACAATTCGTCGCAGACCTTCGACACCTTCCTGGGAACGTACGGATTTCTGGCCACGATCGTCGGAAACCTCTATATCTACATCCCGCTGCTGACCATGGGACTCCTGAGCCGCGAAACCGCCTCGGGTTCGATCAAGCTACTCTACTCCTCACCGGTAACGAGCATGCAGATCGTCGGCGGGAAATACCTCGCGGCCATCGGCTTCGGACTCTGCATGATGCTCGTCCCAGCAGCCTGCGCCGTATGCGGCAGCTGCATCATCCCCCATTTCGACTGGCCGCCCGTACTGGTCGGGCTGCTCGGACTCTACCTGCTCATGGCGGCCTACTGCGCCGTGGGTCTGTTCCTGTCGTCGCTCACCTCCTATCAGGTCGTGGCGGCCGTCGGAACGCTCATCACCCTGGCCGTGCTGAAGTTCGTCGGAAACGTCGGGCAGCAGTACGACTTCATCCGGGAGCTGACCTACTGGCTCTCGATCAACGGCCGCACCACGGACATGCTCGCCGGCGTGATCCGCAGCGAGGATCTGATCTACTTCCTGGCCGTAATCCTCCTTTTCCTCGCCTTCACGGTCTTCAGAATCACCTTCTCGCGCAGCTCGGCCGGGAAGCTGCGGCAGGCCCTGAGCTACCTCGGCGTCTTCGCGGCAGTGCTGGCCGCGGGATATCTCACCTCGCGTCCGGCCGCCGTCCGCGTATGGGACACCACGCGCACCCGCCTCAACTCGATCTGCGAAAACAGCCAGAAGGTCCTCGCCGAGATCGACGGTCCGCTGACAATCACCAACTATGTAAACCTGCTCGACAACGCCTCGGTACCCTACCTTCCCCTGTCGATGAAGCAGAACGAGACGATCTTTGACCCCTACATGCGGTTCAAGCCCGATCTGAAGGTGAAGTACGTCTATTACTACGACGGGACCCCCGTTTCGTGGAGCAACCCCCGTTTTCAGGGCAAGAGCGTCGAGGAGCTGCGCGACTACATGGCGATGATCTACAACCTCAACCCGCGGCTCTTCAAGAGCCCCGAGGAGATCCGTCGGATCGAGGATCTGAGCGGCGAGGAGTTCCGCTTCGTTCGCATCGCCCGCACGGCCGACGGCCGCGAAGCCTTCATCCGCGACTTCAACGACATGCAGCGCCGACCCGGCGAGGCCGAGATCACCGCCGCACTGAAGAAAATGATCTCCACACCGCCTCTCGTCGGCTTCGTCCGGGGCCACGGGGAGCGCTCGATGACCCGTCCCGCAGACCGCGACTACACGGACTTCACGATCGCCAAATATTCGCGTTCGGCACTGGTCAACCAGGGATTCGACGTCTGCGAAGTAGACCTCTCGACGCATGAAGGCGTTCCCGGGGCGATCCGGATCCTCGTGCTGGCCGACATGAAGAGCCCCCTCACGGACGAGGAGGCGCAGCACCTGGACGACTACCTCGAACGCGGCGGGAATCTCATGATCCTCTGCGACGCAGGCCGGCAGCAGGCGATGAATCCGCTCATTGCCCGTTTCGGCCTGCGCATGGAGGAGCACCAGCTGGCACAGCCCTTCGGGGATTTCTATCCGGATCTGATTCTCGCACGGGCCACCCCCGAATCGGCGGCTCTCGGCGAAGGATTCCGCACCGATTTTCCGAAATACGGACTGCGGGTTACAATGCCCGGATGCGTGGCTCTCACGGTCTGCGGGGATACCGGTTACCGGCTCACTCCGCTGCTGCAGACCGACAGCACGGCCTGGATCGAACGGGAGCAGCGCAACCTGCGGGAGGCTCCCGTGACATGCAACCCCGAAGCGGGAGAGCACCGCGGCGTCTACCGCACGGCCTATGCGGCCGAGCGTGAGACAAACGGCCGCCGGCAGCGCATCCTCGTAACGGGCGACGCCGACTGCATGAGCAATGCCGAACTGTCGAGCCAGCGCGAAGGTTTCGCCCCGGGAAACTTCAACCTGATCGTCGAGGGGTTCCGGTGGCTCACCGACGGGAACTTCCCCATCGAGATCCGCCGTCCGGAGTGCCCGGACGACCGCTTCTCGGCAAGCGCCGAGATCGCCGGCACGCTGAAAACCATTTTCCTGATCATTCTGCCCGCCGTCCTGCTGCTCACGGGCGTCGGACTGTGGCTCGCACGCCGCAGAAACTAAACAACTGAAGCATGAATCGAAAACTCCTGTTCGGAATAGCCCGCAACGAACTGGCCACGCTCTTCTTCTCCCCCGTAGCGTGGCTGCTGCTGATCGTCTTCGCCTGCCAGGTGGGTATCGACTTCTCGGACATTCTGACGGCGATCACCAAGATCAAGGCGCTCGGAAACACCATCACCTTCAGCGCCACGGCCGGCGTGGTCCTCGGATTCCAGGGAATCTACGAGGTCATACAGCCGACGATCTACCTCTACATCCCGCTGCTGACGATGAATCTGATGAGCCGCGAATACGCCTCCGGTTCGATCAAGCTGCTCTACTCCTCGCCCGTGAGCAGCTTCCAGATCATCGGCGGCAAGTTCCTGGCGATGGTCTTCATCGCCCTGCTCTTCGTCGTGATCCTCGCCCTGCCGCTCATTACCATGGCCGTGGTGATCCCCCATGTGGACATCCCGCTCGTTCTGGCCGGGTTGCTCTCGATGTTTCTGCTCATACTCACCTACTGCGCCATCGGTCTCTTCATGTCGACGCTGACCTCCTACCAGGTGGTGGCGGCCGTAGCGACCCTCTCGGCCCTGGCCTTCTTCAACTATGTCGGGCAGATCGGACAGAGCTCGCCCCTGATCCGCGACATCACCTACTGGCTCTCGATCAAGGGCCGCGCCAGCGAGATGGTCGGGGGGCTGATCTGCAGCGACGACGTCATCTATTTCCTGAGCGTCATCCTGCTCTTTCTCTGGTTCTCGGTCATCAAGCTCGACAACACCCGCACACACCGCAGCCTGCGGGGCAAGGCGGCCCGTTATGCCGCGGCCCTGCTGACGGTAATCGCCATCGGATACGTCAGCTCGCGCCCCGCCGTAATGACCTTCTACGATGCGACCTATGCCAAGCAGCGGACGCTCTCGGAGGAGAGCCAGCAGGTGATGAAGCAGCTCGACGGTCCGCTGACGATCACCACCTACGTGGACATCTTCGACCCGGAGTTCGACGTCGCCTCACCCCGGGCCCAGAAGGAGGATTTCGCCCGATTCAAGATGTACACGCGCTTCAAGCCCGAGATCCGCATGGAGTATGTCTACTACTACAGCGCCCCGCGCGACTCGGTCCTCTACAGGCAATACCCCGGCATGAGCGTCGAAGAGATCGCCCGCGAGGTGGCCCGCAAGAAGAAGTGCAACCCCCGCCGGCTCGTGAGTGCCGAATCGCTCAAGGAGCACATCGACCTCAAGGCCGAAGGCTACCGCTTCGTACGCGTCGTAGAGCGCGGATCGGGCGAACAGGCCCGGCTCAGACTCTTCGATGACATGGACCACCACCCTTCGGAGACCGAGATCTCCGCAGCGCTGAAGAAGATGATCGTCGAACCGGTCAAGGTCGGCGTCCTGACCGGCCACTACGAGCGTTCGACCGTCCGGAAGGGCGACCAGGACTACTCGATCTTCGCCACGCGCGGCCGGTTCCGCCAGTCGATGATCAACCAGGGATTCGACGTCGTGGAGATCGATCTTTCAGACGGGAAAACCATTCCCGAAGAGATCGGCATCCTGATGATCGCCGAAGCGCGCGTACCCCTTTCCGATGAGGAGATGGCGGAGATCGACCGCTTCGTGGCCCGCGGAGGCAACCTCATGATACTGGCCGATACGGGACGTCAGGAGGCCATGAATCCGCTCGTCGAACGCTTCGGGGTGCGGCTGGCTGATGGAATTCTGGCACAGCCCTCCGATACGAACCCCTGCAATCTGATCACAAGCCGTGCGACCCGGGAAGCGGCCGAGCGGATGAAGGGATTCTACCGCAGCATGGCGCGTTATCCGAAGCGGGCGGCCGTAACGATGCCGGGAGCCGTGGCGCTCGAAGTGATCGACACCACACGGTTCCGTCCCCTCGTGCTGCTGCGGACCGACAGCACGGCCTGGATCGAACGGCAGACGACCAACTTCATCGACGAAACGCCCGTCCCCGACTCGCCCGCCGGAGAACGGCGCGGATGCTACCCCACGGCCATCGCCCTGACGCGGCAGCTCGGTGAAAAGCAGCAGCGGATCCTCCTCCTCGGAGACGCCGACTGCATCAGCAACGCCGAACTGACGGCCGGAGAGCGGCCCGGAATCCGCTCCTACAACTTCTCGTTGATCCCCGGATCGTTCCGCTGGCTCTGCTACGGAGAGTTTCCCGTATCGGCGGCACGGAAGCCCAACCGCGACACCGACATTCTGCTGACGCCCATGGGGCTGCCCCTCGTCAAGCAGATCTACTGCTTCTGGATCCCGCTCCTGATCGGCATCTGCGGCGTAGTCGTCTGGCTGCGGCGGCGCAGAGGCTGATCGGTCCGTCATGCAGCGAAGGCCGGTATCCCGCAGGATACCGGCCTTCGTCGTAATCGGAACGCTGTCAGGAGCGGTTGGCGGCAACCCAGTTGGTCAGGGCGACGAAATCGCCGACCGAAAGTTGCTCGGCACGCCGCGTGAAGAAGGGATGCTCGGCCCCGCCGAAGTCGCCGAACGCGGCACGGAGCGCATTGCGGATCATCTTGCGACGCTGGCCGAAGGCCGCCTTCACGACCCGGATGAACAGCGCCTCGTCGCAGTCGAGCTGCCGCGTGGCGTTGCGCCGCAGACGGATAACGGCGCTCTTGACCTTCGGGGGCGGCGCAAAGACCGTCTCGCTGACCGTAAAGAGATATTCGATGTCGTACCAGGCCTGCAGCAGCACCGAAAGGATCCCGTATTCGCGCGAACCGGGAGGTTCGGCAATGCGCACGGCCACCTCGCGCTGAATCATCCCCACGCATTCGGGAATGAGATCGCGGTTTTCAAGCAGCTTGAAGAAGATCTGCGAGGAGATGTTGTAGGGGAAGTTGCCGATGAGCCGAAGACCGTGCGGAAAGCGCTCACGAAGGTCCATCTTCAGAAAGTCGCCCTCGATCAGGCGCGGCGTGAACTCCGGATAGTGGGCATGCAGGTAGGCCACACTCTCCGAGTCGATCTCCGCACCCCAGGTTACGAGATCCTCACGCCGCAGCAGAAACTGCGTCAGAACCCCCATGCCGCATCCCACCTCGAGCACGTCGCCCGCAGCGCCGGCCGCACCCCGGTCGGAGGCTGCCGCAGCCGTTGCGGCATCGGCCGGAACGGGTCCGCCCGAGAGAGACTCACAGATCTTGCGCGCAATGTTCAGATCGACCAGAAAATGCTGGCCCAATGCTTTTTTGGCTCTTACTTCCGTCATGACGGGACAAAGATACGCATTTGTGTCTCATCGGCCAACAGATCGGCCGAAAAACGGAGCGGCGGCAGGACGGCCGCAACAAAATGACGATCCGCCCGCGAACCGAAGCTACGCGGGCGGACGGCCGTCTCTCTCCACGGCTTCCTCCTCATGAGATACGGCGCAGACGGCCGGCACGATCAGCGCTTCGTGCGCCGGGAACGGCGTTTTTCACGCTGCTCGGCCTCGCGGCGCTCCGCACGCAGACGCCGCTGCGTGAGACGGAACGTATAGAGCAGACCCACGAAACCGACTCCGAGAAGCACCACCCAGAACCACACGGCAATGCCGCGCGGCACATATTCCACGGCATAGATGATTCCGGCAATGGCCAGGACCATCAGAATCAGGCGAACCGCCTGCATCGCATTGAGTTTCATAGTTCGATCGGTTAAGGTATTTTCGTCCTGTCGACCTCTTCGATGTGACGGCGCTTCTTCTTTTTCGCCTCATTCCAGGTCATGGCCGCACCGAAGATGACAAAGAGCAGCGCCAGGAGCGTATTGTACACATCCAAATGACGGGTGATGTCCCAATAGACATTGATCCCGAGCCACACCAGCGTCAAACACAGAAACAAAAGGGCAAGGGTAAAGGTCTTCTTGTTCATAGGCATGTATTTTAAGGTTCAAGGTTCTTCACATTCTTCACTCGCACAACACCGAAACGGCCGATCAACCGCGGCAGGAGATCAGTTGCCCTGCTCGCAGATGAACTTGATACGCACCAGGCGAATCTCCTCTTCGGTATAGTCGGCCCCCAACTCCTCGATGGCCGCATCGAGCGAATCGCTCTCGGCGTCCTCCTTGAAATAGAGGTAGATGTCCTCAACCTTGTCCTCGTCCATGAACTCCTTGAGGTAGTACGAGATGTCGAGTTTCGTACCCGAGTTCACAATGCCTTCGATCTCCGTGAGCAGCTCGTCGAAGTCGAGATCCCGCGCCCGGGCGATATCCTCGAAATCCATCTTGCGGTCAATCGACTGGATGATGAAAATCTTGTTGCCCGACTTGTTGCCCACCGACTTGACCACCATGTCCTGCGGACGGATGATCTCCTTCTCCTCGACATAGGCCTTGATGAGCTTGACGAACTCGGCTCCGAATTTCCGGGCCTTGCCCGCCCCGACGCCCGTGATGTTCTGCATCTCCTCGATCGTAACGGGATACTGCACGGCCATGTCCTCGAGCGACGGGTCCTGGAAGACGACAAACGGCGGCAGCCCGTGCTGCTTGGCCACCTTCTTGCGCAGATCCTTCAGCATGGCGAAGAGCTCCTCGTCGGCCGCACCGCCCCGTCCTACGGGTGCCGTGGCCTCGGCCTCCTTCTCCTCCTCGTCGTAATCGTGATCGAGCGTGACGGTTACCGGATAGGGCATGGCGATATAGTCCAGCCCCTTCTTGTTGATCGAGATGAGGCCGTAGTTCTCGATGTTCTTGTCCACGAGACCCATGATAAGCGCCTGGCGCAGCACGGCTCCCCAGAAACGGGCGTCGTGGTCGGCACCCGCACCGAACCACTTGGACTTGTTGTGTCCGTAACTCTTGATCAGGGCCGTATTTTTGCCCTCGAGCACGTTGATCAGATAGTCCGACTTGAACTTGTCGCCCAGGTCGCGCAACGCTTCGAGAGCCATCTTCAGCGCAGCTCGCGCATCGACCTTCGGCTTGGGATGGCGGCAGTTGTCGCAGTTGCCGCAGTTGTCCTCCGTATACTCCTCGCCGAAGTAGTGCAGCAGCGTCTTGCGGCGGCACATCGAACTCTCGGCATAGGAGACCGTTTCGAGCAGCAGCAGCTTGCCGATCTCCTGCTCGGCGACGGGCTTGCCCTGCATGAACTTCTCGAGCTTCTGAATATCCTTGTAACTGTAGAAGGCCAGGCAGTAACCCTCGCCGCCGTCGCGGCCGGCACGCCCCGTCTCCTGGTAATAGCCTTCGAGCGACTTGGGCATGTCGTAGTGGATGACATACCGTACGTCGGGCTTGTCGATGCCCATGCCGAAGGCGATTGTCGCGACGATCACCTCGACGCGCTCCATGAGGAAGGCATCCTGGTTCGCTGCGCGCGTCGCGGCATCCATGCCCGCATGGTAGGCCAGAGCCCGGATGCCGTTGGCAACCAGCAGCTCGGCAAGCTCCTCGACCTTCTTGCGGCTCAGACAGTAGATGATGCCGCTCTTGCCCTCGTTCTGCTTGATGAAGCGGATGATCTCCCGATCGACATCGTGCTTGGGTCGGATCTCGTAGTAGAGATTCGGCCGGTTGAACGAGGATTTGAAGACCGCGGCGTCCGACATGCCCAGATTCTTCTGGATGTCCATCTGCACCTTGGGCGTGGCGGTGGCCGTCAGCGCAATCAGCGGCGCCGGGCCGATCTCGTTGATGATCGGACGGATACGCCGGTACTCCGGACGGAAGTCATGTCCCCACTCCGAGATGCAGTGCGCTTCGTCGATGGCGTAGAACGAAATCTTGATCTTGCGCAGGAAAGCCACGTTGTCCTCCTTAGTGAGCGACTCGGGTGCAAAGTAGAGCAGTTTGGTCTTGCCCTCGAGCACATCCGCGCGCACCTGCGCCACGGCCGTCTTGTTAAGCGACGAATTGAGGAAATGCGCAATGCCCGATTCGGCCGAAAAGGTCCGCATGGAATCCACCTGATTCTTCATCAGGGCGATCAGCGGCGAGATGACAATGGCCACCCCGTCCATCAGCAGTGCCGGGAGCTGGTAGCACAACGACTTGCCGCCGCCCGTAGGCATGAGCACGAAGGTATCCTTGCCATCCAGCACATTGCGGATTACCGCCTCCTGATTCCCCTTGAACGACGAAAAACCGAAGTACTCCTTCAGCTTCGCGTGCAGAGAGGCCGAATCGTATTGTTCCATTTAGACGCTTTGCTCCGTTAAGATTTGAAAATTCATTGTAAAGATAAAAAACTTTTCGGAAAAAAACATAACTTTGTGAAAATTTTATCGCGATTCCGCAATGCGTCTATACACCAGTGAACTCGTAAAGAAATACAAGGCCCGAACCGTCGTAAACCAGGTATCGATCGACGTCAACCAGGGCGAGATCGTCGGCCTTCTGGGCCCCAACGGTGCAGGCAAAACCACGACCTTCTACATGATCGTCGGTCTTATCAAGCCCAATGCGGGACGAATCTTCCTCGAAAACGACCAGAAGGAGGTTACCGAGCTGACCGGACTGCCCGTATACCGCCGCGCCCAACTGGGCGTCGGGTACCTCGCCCAGGAGGCCTCGGTGTTCCGGCGTCTGTCGGTCGAGGACAACATCCGGGCCGTGCTCGAGATGACCTCCTACTCGAAGGAGTACCAGCAGGAGCGTGTCGAGGCCCTCATCGAGGAGTTCCGCCTGCAGAAGGTGCGCAAAAGCCTCGGCATCCAGCTCTCCGGCGGTGAACGGCGCCGTACGGAGATCGCACGCGCCGTGGCGATCAACCCGGCCTTCATCCTGCTTGACGAACCCTTCGCCGGCGTGGACCCCATTGCCGTGGAGGATATCCAGTCGATCGTCGCCACGCTCAAGCACAAGAATATCGGCGTCATCATCACCGACCACAACGTGGACGAGACGCTCGCCATCACCGACCGCACCTACCTGCTCTACGAAGGCAGGATCCTCAAGGCCGGAACGGCCGAGGAGCTCGCCGCCGACCCGATGGTCCGCAAGGTCTATCTCGGGCAGCACTTCGAGCTCAAGAAGAGC
The DNA here is from genome assembly GCA_019115605.1 of Candidatus Alistipes faecigallinarum. Taxonomy (GTDB): domain Bacteria; phylum Bacteroidota; class Bacteroidia; order Bacteroidales; family Rikenellaceae; genus Alistipes; species Alistipes faecigallinarum. The sequence goes on along the minus strand of DXDG01000018.1, from coordinate 6,105 downwards.
CACCAGCTGACCCAGGAGATGAAGAACCGCAAGGGCGAAGAGATGCAGGCCCGGACCGGAGCGCCGGAAACGGAGCCTGCGGCTGCAACGTCCGAAGAGACGGCGGATTCGCGGGAAAACAACTGATCCATGGACAAGACGATTCTGCCGGGGCGCGTCAAGGGTACGCTGATGCCGCCCTGCTCGAAAAGCTATGCGCAGCGTGCCCTCGCGGCGGCCCTGCTCTGCGAAGGCGTATCGCAGCTGCGCAATATTGAATTCTGCAACGACACCCGTTCGGCGCTCCGCTGCATCGAGACGCTCGGAGCCGAGGTCCGGCAGGAGGATGCCTCGACGCTCGTCATACGCGGCGGGCTCCGCCCGCGGGGCGACCGGCTCCATGTCGGCGAATCGGGCCTGGCCACACGGCTCTTCACCCCCGTGGCGGCTCTCTGCGAGGCGCCGATCCGCATCGAGGGCGAAGGCTCGATCCTCGACCGCCCGATGCGGATGATGGTCGAGCCGCTGCGGAGTCTCGGCGTGGAGATCTCCGACACGAAGGGACATCTTCCCATCCGCGTCCGCGGCCCGATCCGCGGCGGCGAGGTGACGGTGGACGGATCCGTGTCGTCGCAGTTCATCACCGGCCTGCTGCTTGCCCTGCCCCGGGCCGCCGAAGATACGACGCTCCATGTCCGCCGGGCCGTTTCGACACCTTATTTAGATATGACGGTGGATACCGCCAAGCGGTTCGGCATCGAGATCAGCCAGCGCGACTACGAAGAGTTCTACATTCCGGGAGGACAGCGCTACGAGGCGACGGATTTCGCCATCGAGGGCGACTGGAGCGCCGCGGCGATGCTGCTGGTGATGGGAGCCACGGCCGGAGAGATCACCGTCGGCAACGTCTCGATGCTCTCCAAACAGGCCGACACGGCCATCTGCACGGCTCTGGTGCGGGCCGGAGCCGTCGTCATTCACGAAGCGAACACCATAACGGCGGCACACCGGCCGCTGCAGGCCTTCGAGTTCGACGCCACGAACTGTCCCGACCTCTTTCCGGCCCTGGCGGCGCTGGCAGCCGCAGCCGACGGCGTGAGCGTCCTGCACGGCACCTCGCGCCTGACCTACAAGGAGTGCAACCGTGCCGACGCCATCCGCGACGAATATGCCCGGCTGGGTATCGAGGTGGACACCTCGGAGGAGAACGTGATGAAGATCCGCGGCGGAGCCGTTCACGGCGCCGTCGTCGACAGCCACAACGACCACCGCATGGCCATGTCGCTGGCCGTCGCGGCCCTGCGGGCCGACCGCGCGGTTACGATCCGCGGCGCCGAGAGCGTAGCCAAGAGCTATCCGGAGTTTTTCGAGGCTCTGGAGCAGGTCCGCAGCTGAAGCGGATGCGGGAAGGGGCGGGATGGACACGCCGGCCCCGGTCCGCAGGCATCAAGCGAAACAGACGAAAAAACGAGATTCCATGAACCAATTCGGAGTACATTTCCGACTCGCCATCTGGGGCGAGTCGCACGGCCGGCAGATCGGCATCACGCTCGACGGGGTCATGCCCGGCATACCCCTTTCGGAGGAGGACTTCACGGCCGACCTGGAACGACGGCGCAGCGGTGCCGCAGGAACGACGGCCCGCCGCGAAGCAGACCTTCCGAAGATCGTGTCGGGCGTCTACGAAGGTTACACCACGGGGGCTCCGCTGACCATCGAATTCGAGAATACGGACACGCGGTCCGGAGACTACAGCAACCTGACGACCCATTTCCGGCCGTCGCACGCCGACCAGATCGCCCGCCGCAAATTCGGCGGATTCAACGATCCGCGCGGCGGCGGACACTTCTCGGGGCGCATCACCGTGGCACTTGTCGCCGCAGGCGTCGTGGCCAAGAAGATGCTCCGGGAGCGGGTCCGCTTCACCACCCGGCTGACCGAGGTCGGAGGATGCACCGACCCCGCCCGCTTCGAGGAGGTCATCATCGCGGCTCGCAACGACCGCGACTCGGTCGGCGGCATCGTGGAGTGCCGCGTCGAAGGGCTCCCCGGAGGACTCGGCGAGCCCTTCTTCGACTCGGCGGAGAGCATGATCGCCCATGCGCTCTTCTCCATACCGGCGGTCAAGGGGGTTGAGTTCGGCAGCGGATTCGCCGCAGCCCGCATGCGCGGCTCGGAGTACAACGACCGCATTCTGGACGCCGCGGGGCTCACGGCAACCAACCATGACGGAGGCATCAACGGCGGTATCGCAACGGGCAATCCGCTTGTGGTCCGGGCCGCGATCAAACCCACGCCGAGCATCGCCCGCGAACAGCTGACCTACGACCTGGCAACGGACAGCGTGCAGCCGCTCGTCATCCGCGGCCGCCACGACGCCTGCATCGCCCTGCGTGCCGCCGTGGTCGTCGAAGCCGCCGTGGCCATCGCTCTGGCCGACCTGCTATGCCGCAACCGCTCATGACCCGCCGGGAAGCGATCCATGCCCTGACGGAGCGGCTCGTGCCCCTCTACGACACGAACGAGGCGCGCAGCATCGCCCGCGCGGTCGTCGGCCATCTGGCGGGGATCTCCCGCTCGACGCTGGTGGCCGATCCCAATGCGCCGTTCACGCCGGCAAGCGGTGCCGCCGCCGAAGCCGCCTTCGAAGCAGTCGCCCGGCGGCTCGAAGCCGGAGAGCCGTTGCAATACCTGCTGGGCGAGGCCGAATTTTACGGCCGCAGCTTCCGCGTGGGAAAGGAGGTATTGATTCCCCGTCCCGAAACCGAGGAGCTGGTCGCCTGGATCGCACACGACAAGAAGGGAGCGGTCCGGATACTCGACATCGGCACGGGCAGCGGCTGCATCGCCGCAACGCTGGCCCTCGAGATGCCCGAGGCGGAGGTATATGCCGCCGACATCTCGGAACAGGCGCTGGCGGTGGCCGCAGAGAATGCCCGGGCATTGGGGGCAAGGGTCGTATTCCGTCGTGCGGATGCTCTGAAGGAGCTTGCGGAGGTCTTTCCGGAGCCGTTCGACGTACTGGTATCCAATCCTCCCTACGTTCCCGAGAGCGACCGGGCCGGGATGCATGCCAATGTCCGCGACCATGAGCCTGCGCTGGCGCTCTTCGTGCCGGACGACGACCGCATCCGCTTCTACCGCGCCATCGCCCGCGCCGGGCAAAAGATGCTCCGTCCGGGTGGCCGGCTCTATTTCGAAATTTACGAACACGCCGCGGAGGAGGTTGTCCGCATGTTGGATGAAGAGCGTTACACCGACACGATCCTCCGCCGGGACCTCTTCGGAAAACCCCGCATGATATGCAGCAAAAAGAGGCCATAACAACCCAAAGACGCACGCGCACGCCGGAGCAGGCCCGCGCGGCGCTGATGCGGCTCTGCGCCCGCGCGGAGAAGTGCGAGGGCGATGCGAGGCGGCTCATGCGCGGCTGGGGGCTCACGGAGGAGCAGATCCGCGAGGTGCTTGCACGCCTCGTGCAGGAGCGTTTCATCGACGACGCCCGCTACACGGAGGCTTTCGTACGCGAGAAGCTGCATTTGAGCGGCTGGGGCGTCTACAAGATCCGCGCGGCACTGCAGCGCAAGGGCATTGCGGCCGGGCTGATCGATGCGGCGCTCGGGCGGCTCGACCGCGAAGGGATGGCCACGCGGCTCCGCGAACAGCTCCGCCGCAAAATCCGCACGGTACGCGGCGCAACACCCCGGGAGCTGAAAACCAAACTGATCCGATACGGGCTGTCGCTCGGATACGCATACGACAGCGTTTTCGAATGCGTCTCGGAACTTGTCAAAAACGAAGAAGAAACATGCGACACATATTGACCTGTCTGCTTTTGACGGCAGGCATTGCGGCGGCCCGGGGCCAGAACACCGGGGAACAGGCGTATATCTACCCCGTACAGGATGTCGGGCGGTTCTACTCGGCCAACTTCGGCGAGTTGCGCCCGGCCCACTTCCACGGAGGCATCGACATCAAGACCGACGGCGTGGAGGGCAAGCCGCTCGTGGCCGTGGCCCGGGGCTACGTCTCGCGGGCAACCATTTCGGCCGGAGGTTACGGCCGGGCCCTCTACCTGACGCTCGACAACGGCTCGACGGCCGTATACGGGCACCTCTCACGTTTTCGCGACGACATCGAGCAGCGCGTCCGCGAAGAGCGCTACCGCAACCGCACGAACAGCGCAGATATCTGGTTCGATGCCGCGACGTGGCCCGTGGAGGCGGGCGACACGATCGGCTTTTCGGGCAACAGCGGCTCCTCCTTCGGACCCCATCTCCATTTCGAGCTGCGCGACACCCCGACACAGCGGCTCCGCAACGTCGTGCGCGAAGGGATCATCCGCCCCGCGGACGATCTCCCGCCCCGCATCATGCGGCTGCACTACATCGAGATCGACTCGCTGGACGGTGTCGCCGTCCAACGGCGGGCGGTGAGCTACGGCGTGGTCCGCGAAGCCGAGGGCCGCTACCGGCTGACGCGCGAGGAGCCTGTGGGAACGGGACGCAGAGGCTATTTCGTGATCGAGGCATCGGATCGTCGCAACGGCGTGAACAACACCTTCGGCATCTGGCGCCTCACGGCCTGGATCGATGGCGAGCCCTATTTCGAATACCGCATGGACGGTTTCACGCACGACCTGTCGCGCTGCTGCGATGCCGTAAGCTGCTATCCGATGCAGTTAGGATCGCGCAACGAGGTGATCCGCCTGGCCAGGATCGACCGGGCGCCCGAGGTGTTCTACCCCATCATGAAGGAGCGCGGACTGATCCGTACGGAACCCGGTCAGGTACGACGGATCAGCATCGAGGCCGAGGATGACTGCGGAAACCGCTCGACGCTCGAATTCAACATTCAGGGACGCACGGACAGTTTCCGTGCAAGGGTTGATTCGGGGACCGTGGCACTCCGGCCCGAAAGGACCACGACGCTCCGCATCGGGCAGACGGCCCGGCTGACCGTTCCGGAAGGGGCGCTTTACGAGGCGATTTTCGTGCAGCCCGAGGTCCGCACGACACCCGAAGCCCCACAGGGAGTCGTCATCCTCTCGCCCGCCTACCACTTTCTGGAGACCACGACACCGCTCAGATACAGCGTGCGGGCCGTCGTACGCGCCGACGTGCCCTGGGAACTGCAGCCCCGCACGATGCTGGCCCAGCGCAACCGTCACGGACGGCTCTCCTGCATCGGCGGCATCTATACGAACGGCGCCGTGCGTTCTTCGACCCGTTCGGCGGGCGATCTGGTCGTCGTGGCCGATACGCTAGCGCCCCGCGCAAGGGCGCTCTTCGAGCCGGGAGCCGATCTCTCCCGTGCGGAGGCACTCCGTTTCGCGGCATCGGACAACTTCTCGGGGATCGCCGCCTGGTCGCTGACCATCGACGGCAAGTGGGTTCCCTGCGACCGCTTCCCGATGAAAGGCACCCTCGTGCACTTCTTCGACACGCCCGCCACCCGGGAACAACATACCGCACGCCTCTCGGTAACGGATGCCTGCGGAAATACGACCCATGTGGAACGCACGTTCTTCCGGTAATCACAACCCGTTTCACATACGGCAAGCGCCCCGGCATGATGTCGGGGCGCTTCTCTTTTCGGCCGACAGTGCTTCAGACAGTCCGGGAATCGGTTACAGCTCCAGCACGCGGTGCAGGATCGCGGGTTTTCCTACGGCGTCGTTCTCTTCACCATCGGAGGCGCTGCCGCTAACGGCGCCGGTTTCATCTCCGCTGCCATGCAGGACGCCTTCGATACGGACGTCATAGTGGGAAGGATCGTCGGCCGTGTAGAACTCGATGCGGGCCGTGCCCTGCGGCGATATGTCGAGGGCCGGAGTCCACCAGAGCGTCGTGCGCAGATCCCGCTCGGGAGCATTCCGTTGTCTGGCCGTTTCGTACTTCGGGGCATAGAATTCGACCGGCGTCTGGTAGCCCTGCGGAACAAGAACCGAGGTGCTCAACCGTTCGAAATCGGGCATCTTGTCCTTCTCCTGCAACAACTCCGATCCGTTTTTGGTCGTAATCGAGATAATCGAACTTCCCAAACTTTCCGTATCCAGCTTGTTGTAACTTGCCAATGCCGTATTGACCGACGGGATGATATCGACCTTCTTGATCATCTCCACCG
>DXDG01000017.1 GCA_019115605.1 Candidatus Alistipes faecigallinarum | reverse complement strand
CACGGTGACCAGCCGTCGGGGATTTGTCGTTGTTTTCATCGCGTGCATCCGGTTTGTCCGAAGACAAAGATACGATATCATTTATCAAAATGGCATACATTACCCCCTTTCGGGCATAATTTTGCACAAAAAATCTTCGGACCTTTGCCGACGGAGGATCCGATACGGATTCGTCTGTGAAAAAACATCCGTCCATGAGTGTCTGCATCAAATCGTTGATCCGCAATCTGAATCTGGTCGTCGGCTGCACCGTCGGCTGCACCTACTGCTATGCCCGCAACAACTGCCGACGCTTCCACATGACCGACGATTTTTCCGTCCCGGAGTACATGCCCCGCAAGCTCCGCATTCTCGAAAGCCGCGACCCGCGGGTCTTTCTAATGACCGGCATGAGCGACTTCTCGGACTGGCGGCCCGAGTGGACGACGGAAGTTTTCGATCGCATGGCCCGCAATCCGCAGCACGCCTACCTCTTTCTGACCAAACGTCCCGAGCGGCTCGACCTGCAGACCGACGACGACAACGTCTGGATGGGTGTCACCGTGACATGCGGGGCGGAGAAGGGGCGCATTGCCGCGCTGCGCCAACATGCCCGGGCCCGTCACTACCACGTGACCTTCGAACCGCTGTTCGGGCCGATCGAAGGGCTCGACCTGACGGGCGTGGAGTGGATCGTCGTCGGTACCGAGACCGGACGCCGCCGCGGCAAGGTCGATGCCCGGCCCGAATGGGTGAGGGGCATTGTCGCCCAGGCCCGGGTGCAGGGCGTGGCGGTCTTCATGAAGGAGGATCTGTTGCCGATCATGGGTGAGAGCGGCATGATACAAGAGTTACCCGAAGCATTCAAACAAAGAGTATGGAACAGGAACTGATTCGCGACATCGACGTGCAGAGCGTCATGACCAAATCCTCATTGCCCGTAGGCGGCTATTCGGTCAATCCCTATGTGGGGTGTCCTCACGCCTGCAAGTATTGCTACGCTTCGTTCATGAAGCGTTTTACGGGTCACACCGAGCCCTGGGGGTCATTTCTCGATGTCAAGCATTGGAAATCCATCGGCGATCCGCACCGCTTCGACGGCCAGCGTATCGTCATCGGCTCGGTGACCGACGGCTACAACCCTTTCGAGGAGCATTTCCAGCGTACGCGCCATCTGCTCGAGGAGTTGCGCGGCACAACGGCCGAGATTATGATCTGTACCAAGTCGGACCTTGTGCTGCGCGATCTGGATCTGCTGCGGGAGTTCCAGCGCGTGACGGTTTCGTGGTCGGTCAACACGCTGGACGAGGCCTTCCGCGCCGACATGGACCGTGCGGTGAGCATCGGGCGGCGTTTCGAGGCCATGCGGCAGGTCTACGAGGCGGGCATCCGCACCGTCTGCTTCGTCTCGCCGATCTTTCCGGGCATCACCGATCCGAAGGCCATCATCGAGCGGGTCCGGGATTTCACCGACCTCGTCTGGCTCGAAAATCTCAACCTGCGCGGGTCGTTCAAGGCGGCGATCCTGGCCTACATCCGCGAAAAACGCCCCGAACTGGTACCTTTATACGAGGAGATCTACAACCACCGCCGAACGGATTACTGGCAGGCGCTCGAACACGAGATGGCTGCCTATGCCGCCGCAAACGGGCTGCCGTATCGCGTGAACGACCTGCCGTACGGCCGCTCCGAGAAGGGCCGTCCCGTCGTGGTCAACTACTTCTACCACGAAAAAATCCGGCTAAAACCCGGTCATTCCGATTAGCGTAAAAACGGCACGACGATATAAGAGACAGTCCGACAAGGAAGCGGATCGAAAATACTGACGCCCTCATCATGAGGGCCCTGACCCTCGCGGATCGTCCCGGCAGGATCCCGATCACAGATACATTTCACAGGATTTCCGCTCCGAACAGGCTTTTTTGAGCATTCGGCCGGCAAGTGCGAGCATCAGGGGATTGATTCGCCGGGCACCGTGGGGGCAGATTGCCACACACCGCATGCAGGAGATGCAGGCCTTTTTGTCCACGCGGGTCGGATCGTTTGGATCGATGGCTCCAACGGGACACTTCGCCGCACAAACGCCGCACTTAACGCAGGCTCGCGTCGCCTTGGGAACAAGGCCGGTGTCTGCCGCCTTGCGATAGGGACGATTGCCCGGGATCATCGGTTCGCTGCGGTCGTTGTTGTCGATCTTGCAACGAATCCGTGCGGCAAACTCCCGCAGATCCGCTTCGTCCGTTTTGTCGGGACGGCCCGCGGCATACTGTCGGAGGATCGAATGTTCGGCTACGGCCGCAACGGCGGCAATCACCGTAAATCCGGCCCGGCAGGCCGTATCCCGCAGCTCCACCAGCGTATCTTCATAGGCGCGGTTCCCGTAGACACAAAGCAGAATGGCCCGGGCGCCGTTGCCATGTATCGCTTCCAACCGTTCCGCAGCAACAGCCGGAACCCGCCCGCTGTAGGAGGGTACGGCAATCAGCGCTACATCTCCGTCGGTCAGCGATATCCGACTGAAATCGACACTGCGCGCCGTCAGATCGACCGAAACCGTTTCATCGGCCATAGCCTGGCTCAAAATTGCAGCTGCACGCTTCGTTCCGCCCGTCGGGCTAAAGCAAAACTCATGGATTTTCATGGACAGAAGAATTTTCATCCGGATAATTACCTTTCCCAGTGTTGGACCTTCGGCCACGAGCCGCAGCGCATCGTTGATCTGATCCAACGAGAAGCGATGCGGATCAACGGCCGGCGTGATGTGGTTCTGCTCGACGATCTCCGTGATCCGCCGCAGCTGCTCGCCGTCGGCGTGCACGAACATGAACCGATACTCCTTGCCCTGCCGGCGGGCCGCCCGATCGTATTTCATCCCGGCCAGCGAGAAGAGGGCCCGTTTGTACCAGGGGAAACCGTTTCTGCGGGCAAACTCTCCGTTGGGAACAGCCCGCAGGCTCAACAGCCGCCCACCCGGTTTCAGTACCGATAGCTCATGCTCGAACTCGCCGGCTCCGAGCGTGTCGATTACCAGGTCAATCCCCGACAACACTTCCCAATAGTTCTCCCGGCGATAGTCGATGTAGCGTTCGACACCCATGGCCAGAAACTGTTCGCGGGCGCGCTCGTTGCCCGTCACCAGAACGCGAAGCCCCAGAGCCCGGGCAATCGGCACAGCCATCTGTCCGAAGCTGCCTGATCCGCCGGGTATGAGCAATGTCTGCCCGGGACGCGCCTCCAGCACCTCGACCAGCCCCTGCCAGGCCGTCAGCCCGGTCAGCGGAATGGCCGCCGCCACGTCGAACGCATATCCGGCAGGCATCTTCGCTATGGCTGTCTCCGCTACGGCGACATATTCGGCAAAGGCACCGATACGCTCCAGCGGCAACCGTGTATAGACGGCATCACCCGGCCGAAACTTCCGAACCCGACTCCCGACCCGCTCGACAACGCCCGAACACTCGTTGCCCAGGGTCTGCGGCAGCCGATAATTCTGAATCAGCCGGACATCTCCCCCTATAAGAAGCCGCTCCAGCGGGTTGACGGCAGCTGCGCATACCTTCACCAGAACCTCATCTTCGGCCGGCTTCGGAACCGCAATCTCCCGAACCGTGAGCAGGCCCTCTTTTGCATAATGATCCAACTGGGCCGCTTTCATTCGTTCCTGGATTTATTTTCGTTTTTCGACTCGTGGGCCTTCTTGCGATCCCGCATGACGGCCTGCATGTTCTCCATGGCCCAGGCGAGCAGCTCTTCGAGAATCGGGCGCAGGGTTCCGGCACGCGCCGTAAGCGCATACTCGACCCGGGGCGGGACCTCCGCATGGAGTGTCCGCGTGATGTAGCCATCCTCCTCGAGCGTACGCAGGGTCGTCGCCAGCATCTTCTGCGAGATGTCGGGCATGGCCTGCTTCAACTCCGTGAAGCGCAGCATCCCCGCCTGTGAACGCGCCAGCAGGTAGAGTACCAGCAGCGCCCACTTGTCGCAAAGCCGGGCCAGGATATTCCTCACCGGACAGGCCGGGAACAGGACATCTTCGACAGTCGATCTTTTCATCGCTTCATCTTCTTCTTCGGTTTGCACAGGCCCTTTTTCAAGGATTGTACAACCTGCACGGCGACAAAAATACAAATATCTCTTTTATATACCAAGTATATTTTATAGATTACAGCAGAATGAACAACAAAACGGACCTTTCGAGAAGGTCCGCGGAGAGGGCATACAAAAGAAAGGAAGTTCGGCATTTCAGTGGGGGATTCGGAAGAAGTCAGACGGCGCCTTGCAGTTATCCTGGGCCGTAGTCGGGCAGCGCGCAGATACTCGCACGCGGCAGGCCCCTTTTTCAGAATCGCCAGCTCGCCCCCAGCAGCAGGTTGCACGGCCGGATGGCGTAGCGGCACGTCGAGGAGCTCAACCCGTCGAAAAGCGTGTAGGCGTACTCCGTTTCATTGAGCAGGTTGGTTGCTGCGGCCCAAAGTTCCCACCGCTGGCCGACCTTCCAGCGTACCGAGGCGTCAAGCAGCACGAGGTGCTTGCTCCGCGTATCGGAGAGCTGCGTGCGATAGTGTTCGCCGGTCAGTTGCAGAACCAGATTTGGGGCCGGCGTGAAGTTGAGCTGCAGCCGCTGGTCGAACGCATGACGGTTGGTCGGAGCGGCGGATTCGATCCGCAGCTGCGTGTAGCGGTAGTTGAACGTATATTCGACGTTGAGCCAGCGTGCGGCGCGGAGATTCACCCGCGGCGAGAGTGTCAGCACGCCCGAGCGGTAGGGCATCCGGACGCCCTGCTGGCTGATCTCCATCTGCGTGTCGCTCCACGTAAGATCGACCCCCGCCTGGCCGTACAGGGCGTCGATGTTGGTGCTCACGCCCGACGCGAGGCTCCACGAAGCCATGCGGTTCGCTTCGCGGAGCTGCCCCGAGACGATGTAGTCGCCCTCGAAATCCTGCGTGGCGAGCCACGGAAGGTCGTACCACGAGCGCTGGAGGAAGAGGTGGGCGAAAATGCCGCTGAGCGGGTTCTTGTAGTTGGCGCCGGCCGCCAGCATCCGCATGGGAGTCGATACGGGCGATGCGGCTCCCGAAGCCAGCGTGCGGTAGTCGCGCAGCAGGGCGGCGGGGTAGATCGACGAATCATCGGCGCCCTGTTCGCCCGCGGCGCCCGAAGCCGAGAGGGTCCAGCAGGCCGACGGCGTCCAGCGTGCCGAGAGGTTGGCCGACCAGAGCAGCGGACTGCTGCTGCCGTCCGTATAACGGTAACAGCGCCAATCGACCGGCAGGGCGAGCATGAGCCGCAGCCGCTGTGTACGGTAGGTGGCCGTCGGACGCAGATAGAGGCTCCCGTAGCCGAAGTGCGTGTCGGCAGCAAGCGGTGCGGAGGTTTCGACCCCGAGGCCGCTCAACGCCGCGTCGAGGCGCCTGTACAGCGCAGCAACACCCCCTTTGAACTGGAATACCCAGCGGCGTCCGGCCTCCAGCCCCCAGGCGACGTTGTGGTTCATGCGCAGCAGATCCACATCGAGTGTCTGCCACTGCGCGGAGCCCTCGCGCACGACGTCCAGCTGCTGCGGCTGCGTAAGCCACAAGAGGTTCGACGTTACGGTGAACGTGCGACGTCCCGTGCGGCGGATGTAATTGAGGTCGTTCTCCACGCGGTGCGTCGGGGCCACGGTCTGCTGGCGGTTGGGATAGCTGCCCGTCGTCCGGGCGTCGAAATCGCTCCATGCGAGGTCGGCCGAAAGACGGTCCATCAGGTAGAAACGTTCGGTATTGGCCAGCAGTTTCACCTGTGCCGCAAGCTGCCGGTCGGTAAGCCGGGCCTGCTCCGCAAGTTCTTCGGCCAGCTCCCCGTTGGCGAGGTAGCGAACGATCCGCGAGGCGTAGTCCGAGGTCAACCGATCGTATCCCCAGGCGACATGGCCACTCAACTGGTAGTCCTCCGTGAGCTTGCGCAGATAGTCGGCACTGGCCATCACCGAACGGTTCAGCCGTGTGCGGCGGTCGTCGAGCGGCGCTTTGGAGAGCCCCGTCGTGAACCACTCGGGAGTCTCGTACCGGTTGTCGGCGCCGTTGAGCATCTCCTCGACCGAGAGTTGTCGCAGGTCGGCCGTCGGGTCCTCGCCCGTATTGTCGCCCTTGAGGTTGAGCATCGACTGGCTTCGGGTGGCAATGCGCATGGCAAAGGCCGAGCCGCTGCCCAGCACCTCGTCGGGCGACCAGCCGCCGGCGCCGCGAAGCGTTCCGGTCCAGTGTGCCCGGGCCTGCTTCTTCAAGCGGAGGTTCAGGGCCGCGCGGTCGCTGTAAAGCACGTCGCGCAGCGCCTTGATCGGCTGGTGGTTCTCCATTACCTCGACGCTGGCCACATCCTGCGGGGCGATGTTGTTCGTCGCCAGAGAGTAACGGCCGTCTAACATGTCCATCCCCTCGATGTAGAACTTGTTGATCGCCTCGCCGTTGTAGCGGATCTCGCCCGTCTTTTCGATCTCGATGCCCGGCATCTTGCGCAGCACGTCGGCGATCGTGCGGTCCTGTGCCTCGGTGAAGCTCGCGACGTTGTAGCTCACCGTGTCGCCCCGCAGCGAAAGACGCGGCGCGCGGATCTCGACTTCGCGGATCTCGACGGCACTGGCCGCAAGACGGATCTCCTGCGGCAGGCGGGCGGCGTTGAACCGTTGCGCGCGATAGCCCATCATCGAGACGTCGATCCACGCGGCCCGCATCCCCTGACGCGGGCGGAGCCGGAAGGCGCCATCGGCGGCCGAGGTTGTGTAGCCGGCCTGCCGTCCCGTGCTGTCCGCCGCCAGCAGGATGGCCCCGGCAAGAGGCCGTCCGTCTGCCGCATCCACGACCCGCCCGGCCAGTTCCTGTGCCGATGCTGACGCAGCAATGCCCAGTAATACAACGAAAAAAACGATCCACTTCATGTGTTACAGCCGGTTATTCAAGTTCGATCGGATTGTAGCCGCGCAACAGGTCACCCGGATTGACGGGGCTGCCGTCCTCGTTCTTGATGGTCATCCGCACGTTGGAGTTCCCCGTGAGGTAGCCGACCGGATCGGTCATCGCCTTCTGCTTGAGGTCGAGGTATTTTTTACGATTTGTTTTCAAGTAGTTGCGATCGGTCATGCGGATGGGCTCGACGCGCTGCTCCACGCCCGTGGCCTCCAGATCGAGCACCCCGGCGTCGTCCCGGATGGCAAGGATCAGCCCCGGCAGTCCGCCGAACTTCCACGGCCCGCAGCTCACGGCGATCTCGGGTGCGTACCACGCCTCGTAGCTGCGGCCGCGGAAGGTGCATGCGGCCCGGCGGCACACATAGCCGAGGATCGTCCGCTCGCCGTCGGCAAGTTCCCAGCCGCAGTCGGGCAGCGGCTCGGTATAGAGCAGGTGATCCATGCCGATCTGGTCGGTGTGGGTCAGCCGGCCGGCCGACTGATCGCGGAAGAGTACGTCCTGCACGCCGCCGTGGAAACTTCCGAGGTTGGCCATCACCTGCTCGGGCGGCGTGGCGCGCACGAGCGAGTCGGTCTGCCACGTCTTATAGGAGTAGAATTTCGTCATGTTTCGCCCGACCTCAAGCAGCAGGAGGTCCTCCATCGGGTGTTCATTCTCTGGTCGCTGTTGGTAAAGCATGCGGTAGCTGACGACGAAGCGCGTCGTGTCGAGCACCTCGCTGGGTGGTTCAACCGTGTCGTAGGTCTTGACGCCGTCGGGCGTATAGGTAACAAGGGTCTGCTGGGCCTGCACCGCACAGACCGATGCGGCGAGGACGACAAGGGTAACAAGTAGCTTTTTCATGACGTATCGGTTTTGATTTCGACACAAAGGTCGCGCGAAATCCGCCTCGCGATGGTTAATGCTCCGTTAAGGAGTGTTAAATAGTCTTAACGCCGTCGGCCGTGGCACTTTTATATGTACCTTTGTTTCGTAAAACACCGCGTCAGGATGAATAAACGTCGTTTCGGCCGTATATCGCTGTTGGTTACCGTTGTGCTGGCGGTGCTTGTCGCCGTGCAGGCGTGGAGCCTTGCGAGCATGTACCGCGACCGCCGCGAGGAGTTTTCGCGGCAGGTCATGCAGGCCATGACCCGCGCGGCTTACGACGACCTGCTGCTGGGCAACAAACCCACCGAACGCAAAAGCCTTGTTACCTTCTCCTCGTCGGGAAACATCGATTCGATCCGCGTGGATATGATTCAGGAGATTTCGGTGAAGAATCTCGGCGGATCGGGAAAGAGTCTCTCATTTACGCCTAAATCCGATACGATCCACCACGATATCAGCATCTCGAACGGCGAAACGACCCGTTACATCCGCCAGGAGATCCACATCCCGCCGGTCTATGTCCTGCGGCTCAACATGGCGCGCTACGACTCGCTGCTTTCGTGCAACCTTGCGGCGGCGGGGATCGACCTCCCGCACAAGGTCGATGTCGTACGCGGCCCCACCGACAGCACTTCGTCGGTGAAGCTCTTTACGGCGAAGCCGCTCACGGATCCGGAGGTGGTGGTTACGGCGCTCAACGACTCGTTGCGGCTCAAGGACCCGCTGACCTTCACGACGTCGCTCACGACCGACGACGAGCTCTATTTCCGCCTGCGGATCGAGAATCCCGACCGGCAGCTTCTGCGCGACATGGCCGGGGTGATCGGCTCGTCGCTCATGATGCTCGCGGCGGTGGCCGGCGTGCTGATCTATCTGCTGCGCACGCTCTTCCGGCAGAAGACGCTCGAAGAGATGCGCCGCGACCTGACCCACAACATCACCCACGAGCTGAAGACCCCGATTGCCGTGGCCAATGCCGCCAACGACGCCCTGCTCGACTTCGGGGCGGCAGACGATGCGACGCGGCGGGCACGTTATCTGCGGGTGATCCGCGAACAGCTGGCTGCCCTGGGCAGCATGGTGGAGCGTATTCTGACGATGAGCGTCGAGGAGCGCGGCGACATCTCGCTCCGCCGCGAAGAGCTGGAGATCCGGCCCCTGCTTGAGGAGGTCGCGGCCCGCTTCCGCATGAAGAGCCGCGGGCGGGCGACGATCGAGGTGGAGGTCGAGGATCCGGATCTGAAGATCTCGGCCGACCGTTTCCACCTCACGCATGCGCTGGACAATCTGGTGGACAACGCCCTGAAATACTCCGGCGAGACGGTACGGATCCGCCTCTCGGCACGGCATGCCGGGAAAGGGGTCGAGCTGCGGGTCGCGGACAACGGCATCGGCATCGACTGCACGGCCCAGGCCCATATTTTCGAAAAGTTCTACCGCGTACCGACCGGCGACCGCCATGATGTCAAGGGATTCGGACTGGGCCTCTACTATGTGTGGCTGATCGCCCGCAAGCACGGCGGCGAGATCTCGGTGGAGAGTACTCCGGGTTGCGGCTCCACCTTTAAACTGACACTTTCCGATGATGAACGATAGAATCCATATGCTGCTTGTCGAGGATGAGCAGACCCTGGCCGACATCATTGCCGACACGCTCGGCGAAAAGGAGTTCGACGTAACGGTCGCCTACAACGGTGTCGAAGGGCTGCGCCGGTTCGATGAGGTGCACCCCGATGTCGTCGTTACCGACATCATGATGCCCGGCATGGACGGCTTCTCGTTTGTCGACGCGCTGCGGCGCCGTTCGGCCGACGTTCCGATTCTCTTCCTCTCGGCCCGGTCTGCCGTCGATGATGTGGTCCATGGATTCGAAACGGGCGGCAACGACTACCTGCGCAAACCCTTTGCCATGAGCGAGCTCGTCGTGCGCGTCAGGGCGCTGGTCGGCCGCAACCGGGTTGCCCGGCAGAGGCCCGACACACATTATCGGATCGGTCGTTTCGAGTTCGATGTCGCCCGGCAGCGGCTCAACGACGGCGAGCAGAGACAGGAACTCTCGGCGCGCGAAGCCGGCATTCTGCAATTACTCTGCGAACATACGGACGAGGTCGTCCCGACACAGTTGATCCTGCAACGCATCTGGGGTGACGATACCTTCTTCAACGCCCGCAGCCTGCATGTCTTCATCACACGCCTGCGGCGCCGGTTGTCCTCCGACCCCTCGGTACGGATCGTCAATGCCCGGGGCGTAGGCTATAAATTATTGTGCTGAAGCCGGAAGGAAGAGTCCAGTTGTCTTTTGCTTTTTCATGCAGATAACCCAAAAACAAAAAACCTCGTAAACCATTTGTTTACAAGGCTTTCTTTGTTTTCAGGCCATTGAGATACTTCGCCTTCTCCCTTTTCTGACCCCTTTCTGGCGGTGTGTAGGGGACTCGAACCCCTGACCCCGTGCGTGACAGGCACGTATTCTAACCGGCTGAACTAACACACCGTATTTCGTATTGCGAGTGCAAAGATAATGGTTTTTTCCGAACTGACAATAGATTTCACGGTTTTTTGAAAAAAGAAAATTGTACGCTTCCGTAACTTCTTAATTGCCAGAAGTCGGGATAATCCGAGAAATCGGCGTTCTTCGAGTGTTCGAAGATCAGCAGCCCCCCGTCCCGCAGCAGGTTGCGCTCCCGGACAAGGCTTATGACCGCCTCGCTGCCTTCCAGATCGTACGGGGCATCCGAGAAGATGACATCAAACTGCTTGGTGCAGCTCTTCAGATAGAGGAATGCATTGGCCTTGACGGCATAAAGGTGCTCGATACCCAGCTGTGCGGCCGTCTGCCGGATGAAGTTGTAATGTACGGGGTTGATCTCCACGGAGGTAACACTCCGTGCACCCCGCGAGGCAAATTCATAGCTGATCGACCCCGTGCCGGCAAAGAGATCCAGCACGTCGCACGCTTCGAAATCCAGCAGATTGCCCAGGACGTTGAAAAGGTTCTCCTTGGCGAAGTCGGTCGTCGGACGGGCCCGGAGATTGCGGGGCGGGTTGATTGCCCGGCCCTTGTATTTGCCGCTGATTATGCGCATGTCGTGTTCTTGAAAAGGTGTCCGATCAACCTGCAGAGCCGCTTCGGATCATCGCCCGCCGCCTGGAGTCCGTATTCGGCCAGCGGAAATGCGGCGGCCAGCCGTTCGAAAAAGTAACGGATCTCGGCCTCGTCGGGCGCCGTGATGACCTCGGCCAGCTGCAACTGTCCCTCCCGGGCATATACCTTGACATAAAGCAGTGAGCTCCTGCTGAGGACCCAAACGCAGTTCTCTACCGCATCGGGCCCGGCAAGCAGCGGGGCCGTATAGCGGATTCGGGTGCCGAAGCGGGCAGCGAGCTGCTCGTGAATCGTGCGGGGGAGGGCCATTACGGCAACAAGCTCTGCCGCTGGATCGCTCCAGACAACTGCCTCGTCCCCGGCCGGGGAGATTCCTTCTGCGGCCAGCAGGGCCGCCGCCTTCGCGGATTCGAAATATTCCGCCGGTGCCAGCACCGTCCGCGCCGAGCAGACCTCGACCTCGAGCGTCGTTTCGTCGCCGGTCGGATCCGGAAGTGGGGAGCATGAAAAAGAGTGTCCATCCAACGACTGCTGAATGGACACCTTGTAGCCGGATTCCGGCGGATTAGTCTTCCCAGTTACCTGCCTCATTGTTGGCGGATTCCATCGAACCGAACTTCACACCGGCATAGCGGTTGTAGACGTTCTCCTCCTCGTCGATGAGGTTGATCACCTCCTGACGGTAGGCCACCGTGTCGAGGAACATCTTGTAGGGAGCGCGGCACTCGACGATCGGCACCACAACGTTCGAGGCGGTCGTATAGCCGGCCTCCATGATGAACTGTGCCTTGTCGTCCGTACCCGGAATGTAGCGCAGCTCCTTCACCTGCTCGACGGTGAGCTTCTTGGGCGAGAAGATCGTGTCGATGACGGCGATCTTGAATTTTTCGATATTCTTCTTGCCGCTCTTCTTCAGCATGGCCATACCCACCGAGTCATCCTCGTCGACGAGTTTGCGCTCCATTTCGAGCGTATCGTTGAGAATGAAGTTCTCCAGCGAGTCGAACGTGCTGGTAAAGTGCTGGTACTTCGTCTTGAACGCGCGTTGTGCGGTACGGATGTCCTTGATGCGCTCGATAACTGCAGCCTTCTTCGTAGCGAGTTCCTTGTTGAAGTTAAGCGGGGTCGAGATCTGGACGTAGATGACATAGACCAACGCTATGATGGCTACGCCGAGAATGATTTGAAAAATTCTTTTCATTTTCTAAATAAATATTTGTTGTTAATTTTGTGCTGCAAAATACCAACGCATGCTCAGTACACATATCGCGACCCAAATTTACGCTAAAATTTGTTTCGAAACAACTCCCGGGCAAAAAAAAATCGTAGAAAAGTTATCCGAATACCTTGCCGATCCGGATTTTTCGAGGATTTTCGTGCTCAACGGGTATGCCGGAACGGGTAAGACGACACTGATAGCCGCGTTGGTTGCCGCGCTTAAGGATTTGGATATCAAATCGGTTCTTCTGGCCCCCACGGGACGCGCCGCCAAGGTGCTCGCGCGCTACGCCGGAGAGAAGGCCCTGACGATCCACAAACGCATCTACCGGCAGCGCACGAATGCCGACTACGAGTCGAAATTCTCGCTGAACCTCAATCCCGAACGCGGTGCGGTCTTCATCGTCGACGAGGCCTCGATGCTCTCCGACCGGAGTTCCGAGGGGGCGCTGTTCGGCAGCGGTTCGCTGCTTGCGGATCTGATCGAATATGTGCGCCGCGGCCGGGCGTGCCGGCTGATCCTGGTCGGCGACAGCGCCCAGCTGCCGCCCGTGGGTTGCGATTTCAGCCCGGCCCTCGATCCGGCGGCGCTGGCCTCCTACGGCGAGGTGGTCTACGGCACGCTCGACGAAGTGGTACGCCAGGAGTCCGAGTCGGGCATCCTCTTCAACGCCACGCTGGTACGGTGCATGCTTGAAAACGGCATTTACGAGGTGCCTCGTTTCCGGCTTGATTTCCCCGATGTCGAGGCCATTGGCGGCGGTGAATTTCTGGAGAAGCTGGAGGAGTGCTACTCACGTTACGGACGGGATGAGGTAATTGTCGTAACACGCTCGAACAAAAGGGCAAATCGCTACAACGAAGGCATCCGCCGCAACGTGCTTTCGGCCGAGGAGGAGATCGAGAGCGGCGACATGCTGATGGTCGTCAAGAACAACTACTACTATCCCGAACACACGGAGGATTGCCCGATGAACTTCATCGCCAACGGCGATGTGGCGCGGCTGCGGCGGCTGCGGCGTTTCGAGGATTTCTACGGATTCCATTTCGCCAATGCCGTGCTTGAGTTTCCCGACTACGATACGGAACTCGAATGCAAGATCCTTCTGGATACGATCTCCTCGGAGTCGCCGTCGCTTACGCGCGAGGAGTCCACGCGCCTGTTCTATGAGGTCGAGAAGGATTACCTCGACATCAAGAGCAAGATCAAGCGTTTCCAGGAGATCCGCGAGAATCCCCATTTCAACGCCGTGCAGGTGAAGTTCTCCTATGCCGTAACGTGCCACAAGGCGCAGGGCGGCCAGTGGAGCGCCGTTTTCGTCGATCGCTGCCTGTTCGGCGACGAAGTGATGACGCGCGACATGCTGCGCTGGCTCTACACGGCCCTCACACGAGCCACCGAACGGCTCTATCTGGTCAATTTCGATGAACGTTTCCATGAAAACCTCTGAACAACATCCGCTGGAGCCGTTCCTGCCCGCCGGAGCGCGCCTTTTGATGCTGGGCAGCTTCCCGCCGCAGCGCAAACGCTGGTCGATGGAGTTTTTCTACCCCAATCTGCAGAACGACATGTGGCGGATCTTCGGGCTTCTCTTCTTCGGCGACCGGAACCACTTTCTGACGCCCGATCGCAAGGCCTTCGACCGCGGGCGCATCGAGGCATTCTGCCGTGAGCGGGGGATTGCGATCTACGATACGGCCGAGGAGGTCATTCGGCTCAAGGACAACGCCTCGGATCAGTTTCTTCAGGTAGTACGCGAGGTCGATCTTGCGGCTCTTCTCTCGCGGATTCCCTCCTGTCGGGATGTGGTCGTAACGGGCGGCCTGGCTGCCGAAACCGCTGCCCGGATACTGGGTTGTGCGGTGCCGGCCGTCGGAAGTTTCACGACCTTCGAACAGGGCGACCGTACCATGCGGCTCTGGCGCATGCCCTCTTCGTCGCGGGCCTATCCGATGCCGCTCGAAAGCAAGGCGGCCGTATATCGCACCGTGTTTGAATCCTGCGGAATGATTCATTGAAAGGACGTTCTGCGAATTATCAAAACCTATACATGAGGTTCTTCCGGCTCCGGTTGCGGCAGCCGCAGCCGGCGTTGTTTTGTGGAAAATTCAGTCCGTATCCGTTGCGGACAAAGCAAAAAAAGCGTATCTTTGTAAGAATAAAATTTACAGGATCCGATTGTGGCTCAAGAGAAAAAAAACGATAAGAAATATGTCGAAACGCCCTTGATGAAGCAGTATTACTCCATCAAGGCGGTGCATCCCGACGCCATCCTGCTCTTCCGTGTGGGCGACTTCTACGAGACCTTCGGCGAAGATGCGATCAAGGCGAGCGGCATTCTGGGCATCACGCTCACGCGGCGGGCCAACGGCGCCGCCTCGTATGTCGAGCTGGCTGGATTTCCCTACCATGCCATCGACACCTATCTGCCGAAACTGGTGCGGGCCGGTGAACGTGTGGCGATCTGCGAACAGCTGGAGGACCCGAAGCTCGTCAAGAAACTTGTCAAGCGCGGTGTGATCGAACTCGTAACGCCCGGCGTTGTCATGGGAGACAACATCCTGGCCAACAAGGAGAACAACTACATCGCCTCGGTCTGCTTCGGCCGACGGACGACCGGTGTGGCGTTTCTCGATATCTCGACCGGCGAATTCTACGCGGCCGAAGGGTCGGACAACTATGTGGACAAGCTTATCTCGAACCTGCAGCCCAAGGAGGTGATCTACCAGCGCGGCTATGAGGAGCGTTTCACGGAGGCCTTCGGCAACAAGCTCTACACCTACAAGCTGGACGAATGGGTCTTTGCCGAGGAGGTGAACCGCGAGAAGCTCTGCAAGCAGTTCGGCACCCAGTCGCTCAAGGGTTTCGGCGTGGACCACTTCACGAGCGGCATCTCGGCGGCCGGGGCGATTCTCTACTACCTCGATTTTACGGAGCATCACGACACGGCGCACATCCGTTCGCTGGCACGTCTCGACGAGGCGGACTACGTCTGGGTGGACAAGTTCACGATCCGCAACCTGGAGCTCTTCTCCTCGAACGGATCACGCGAAAAGTGCAGTTTCGCCGATGTGATCGACCGCACGCTGACCCCCATGGGTGGACGGCTGCTCAAGCGGTGGATCGCCATGCCGATCAAGGATCCGAAGCGGATCAACGAACGGCTCGACGTCGTGGAGTATTTTACGAAGGAGCTGGATCTGGCCGATGCCGTTCGCGAGCAGATCGCTCAGATCGGAGACCTGGAACGTATTGCATCACGCATTGCCGCACAACGTGTTACGCCCCGCGAGCTCGTGCAGCTGAAGAACTCGCTGTCGGCGCTCGAAATGTTGCGGGCGGCACTCGATTCCACCGACAGCGCACCGCTGCACGCCATCTCCGCCGGGATCGATCCCCTGACGGCCGTGCGCGACCGGCTGGCCCGCGAGATCTATCCCGATCCGCAGAACAACCAGATCCAGAAGGGCGGGGTGATCGCCGACGGCGTCGATCCCGAGCTGGACGACCTGCGCCGCATCGCCCTCCACGGCAAGGATTACCTGCAGCGCATCCAGCAGCGCGAGAGCGAGGCGACGGGCATTCCGTCGCTGAAGATCAGCTACAACAACGTCTTCGGATACTATATCGAGGTGCGCAACACCCACAAGGACAAGGTTCCCGAGAGCTGGATCCGCAAGCAGACGCTCGCCAACGCCGAGCGCTACATCACCGAGGAGCTCAAGGAGTACGAGGAGAAGATCCTCGGGGCGGAGGAGAAGATGCTCCAGCTCGAACAGCGCATCTATGCCGAAATCATCGCCTTCGTCTGCGCCTCGCTGCAACCCATGCTGCGCGATGCCGCCGCGGTGGCCCGCATCGACTGCCTGCAGTCCTTCGCGCGTCTGGCCTGCGAACGCCGCTATGTGCGGCCGGTGCTCGACGAAGGGTCGCGGATCGACATCCGCCAGGGGCGTCATCCCGTCATCGAGACGCTGATGCCCGTCGGGGAGGAGTATATCCCCAACGACGTCATGCTCGACGACAAGGAGCAGCAGATCATGATGATCACCGGTCCCAACATGTCGGGTAAGTCGGCCCTGCTGCGACAGACGGCACTCATCATCCTCATGGCGCAGATGGGGTCGTTCGTACCGGCCGCCTCGGCGCATATCGGCGTCGTGGATAAGATCTTCACGCGCGTCGGCGCTTCGGACAACATCTCGCAGGGCGAATCGACCTTCATGGTCGAGATGCTTGAATCGGCGAGCATTCTCAACAACATCTCGGACCGCAGCATCGTGCTGCTCGACGAGATCGGCCGCGGCACGAGCACCTACGACGGCATCTCGATTGCCTGGGCCATGGTCGAGTACCTGCACAACCATCCTACGGCACACGCCAAGACGCTCTTTGCCACACACTACCACGAACTCAACGAGATGGAGCAGATGTGCCCCCGGGTCAAGAACTACCACGTCTCGGTCAAGGAGGTGGGCAACCAGATCGTCTTCCTGCGCAAGCTCGAGCGAGGCGGCACCGAGCACTCGTTCGGCATCCATGTGGCGCGCATGGCCGGCATGCCCCAGTCGGTCGTAGCCCGCGCCGAGGAGATCCTGCGCAACCTCGAACTCGTCTACGGCAACAACGAGATCGTCCCGACGCGCAGCCCCCGCGAGCGCAACCGCAAGGCCTCGGCCCAGGCGGTTCGTGAAGCGGCCGAAAGTGCATCGCAAAGCGTGCAGCTCTCGATGTTCCAGCTTGACGATCCGGTGCTGGTGCAGATCCGCGACCAGATCAGGGGTCTCGACATCAATGCCCTCACACCGATCGAGGCACTGAACAAACTCAACGAGATCAAGAAGATCACGGGGCTTTGACACGGCCCGAAAAGCGGAAAGCCCCCGGCGCACAAAGATCGTCGGGGGCTTGTTTTGTTTCCCGGGCTGTTACAGCCGGCTGAAAATCCCGATCAGAATCGGAACACTCACCTCGAGAACCAGCCCGTGGAGAATCGCCATCGGGACAAGCCGGGATCCGTCCGCCACATAACGGACGATTCCCGGAAGGCAGACATCCATCGAGTTGATGCCGGCCGCCGAGATCGGCGCCAGACGCCCGCACCAGCGGGCGAAGAGCGGCAGGCCGAAGAGCGTGCACATCTCGCGGATAACGTTGGCCAGCAGCGCTACGGCCGCCAGCTCCGCGGCAGCCTGCGTGCCGAGGTGCGGCACATAGAGATCGGCGATAAGAACCGAGGAGAGGGAGTAATAGCCGAAGCCGCTTCCCACGGCAAGACACTCCATTAGGCTGCGCGATCCGGGAACCAGTGCGCCGAGTGCGGCAAAGAGCAGCGTGCCGCAAATCGTAAAGAGGGGAAACAGCGCCATGCTCGGACGCAGTGAACGGATCGTATCCCGAAGTCCGGCATCGGCGCCGAGCCCGAGTCCCACCTGCAGGATGAGTAGCATGAGCAGCAGCGACGGCAGCTGCGGGATGAGCATCCATTGCGGCGCCGCATCGAAATTTCCCAGCAGGATCCCCGCCAGAAAACAGCCGAACAGGAGCAGGTTCTCTTTCATCGCTTCACCTCCTTTCTGAACAGCAGCCGCTGGGCGGCGAAGCCCGCGAGCAGGCTTCCGGCAATACTCAACAGGGCGATAACCGTCGCCTGGCGGCCCAGAAGCGCCAGATTGCGGAGCATTTCGTGATCCGCACCGATCGACACTCCGAAGACAAAGAGCAGGGCGCAGATCGTCATGCGAACGCCCCGTTGTGCGTGGTGCTCAACCCGGGTACGACGCAGCAGAAAGCCGGCTCCCACACCGGCGAGCAGGATAAAAAGTATGCGAAACATCTCTTTCCGACATTTTGTGAACCGACACGAGAAGCATCCCGACAGGATTGGGATCCGGTCGGTCCGTGTGAAACGTATGATGAAAACAAGATGAGATGCGGAGCCCGTGCTCCGCCCGCCGGATGGCGGTGCCGGTATCAGATGAATCCGCTGAACCAGTGGACATGCACGCGGAAGGCGCGTGCCACGACGCACCTGGGTCCTGTATAGATATGTCCACCTGAAAAACGCATGTTTAATGGTTGATTCTGTTTTCGGCGGCAAAGATAGGAAAAACCGGCGACACGACCAAATCGTGCGCCGGTTTGCGAGGATCTTCGGCCGGAAAATGCTACTCCCCGTCGATAAGCGAGCGGATGCTCTGGATCAGCATCGCCACGGCCACGGAGTTGAAACCGCCCTCGGGGATGATGACGTCGGCATACTTTTTCGAGGGCTCGACAAACTCCTCGTGCATGGGCTTGACCGTCGTGGTGTACTGCGTGATGACCGACTGCATCGTACGGCCGCGGTCGCAGACGTCGCGCAGAATACGGCGCGCCAGGCGGATATCGGCATCCGTGTCGACATAGACCTTGATATCCATCAGATCGCGCAGCTCCTTGTTCTCAAAGATCAGGATGCCGTCCACGATAATGACCTTCGAGGGTTTCACGAGGACCGTTTCGGGCGTGCGGTCATGGTCGACGAACGAATAGACCGGATGCTCGATCGGCACGTTCTCCTTGAGTGCCTTGATGTGATCCACCATCATCTGCGTATCGAAGGCCTGCGGATGGTCGTAGTTGAGCTTTGTGCGCTCCTCGTAGGTCAGTTCGGGATGAGCCTTGTAGTAGTAGTCGTGGCACAGCGTGGCGACATCGTCGCCCTCGAAAGCCTCCTGGAGACGTTTGACGAG
This sequence comes from Candidatus Alistipes faecigallinarum, assembly GCA_019115605.1. Lineage (GTDB taxonomy): Bacteria > Bacteroidota > Bacteroidia > Bacteroidales > Rikenellaceae > Alistipes > Alistipes faecigallinarum. Next base: position 15,444 of record DXDG01000017.1, on the reverse strand, counting down.
CGTCGACTTGCCCGAGCCGGTGCCTCCGGCGACGCCGATTACGGTAACTTTCATATCGGTAGTTTTTTAGGTGGTGCGGAATTCCGGGATAAAAAAACGGAGGGTCGCCGCTCCCTTGCGGGAAACAGGGCAACCCTCCGTATGATCCGTTTACGCGTCGATATTCGCGTAGTGGGCGTTGCGCTCGATAAACTCGCGGCGGGGCGGCACGTCGTCGCCCATGAGCATCGAGAAGATGCGGTCGGCCTCGGCGGCGTTCTCGATGTTCACCTGGCGCAGGATGCGCGTGTCGGGATTCATCGTCGTCTCCCACAGCTGGTGGGCGTTCATCTCGCCGAGACCTTTGTAGCGCTGCACGTGGGCGCCCTTGCCGAATTCGGCCGTGATCTCGTCGCGCTCCTTCTCGGTCCAGCAGTAACGCTCCTGCTTGCCCTTCTTGACCAGATAGAGCGGCGGGGTGGCGATGTAGACGTGTCCGTTTTCGATGAGCTCCTTCATCTTGCGGAAGAAGAAGGTCAGCATCAGCGTGGCGATGTGGCTGCCATCGACATCGGCATCGGTCATGATGATGATCTTGTCGTAGCGCAGTCCTTCGAGGTTGAGCGCCTTGGAATCCTCCTCGGTGCCGATCTTCACGCCCAGCGCGAGGAACATGTTCTTGATCTCCTCGTTCTCCCACATCTTGTGCTCCTGGGCCTTCTCGATATTCAAGATCTTACCGCGCAGCGGCATGATGGCCTGGAAATTCCGGTCGCGGCCCGACTTGGCCGTACCGCCTGCGGAGTCTCCCTCGACGAAGAAGATCTCGGCGACCGAACGGTCGCGGCTCGTACAGTCGGCCAGCTTGCCCGGAAGACCCGAGCCCGAAAGCACGGTCTTGCGCTGCACCAGCTCGCGGGCGTGGCGTGCGGCATGGCGCGCCGTGGCGGCGAGGATCACCTTCTGCACGATGGCCTTGGCATCCTTCGGATTCTCCTCCAGGTAGTCGCCCAGCGCCGAAGCCATGGCCTGGTCGACCGCAGCGGCAACCTCGTCGTTGCCGAGTTTCGTCTTGGTCTGACCCTCGAACTGCGGCTCGGCGACCTTCACCGAAACCACGGCCGTAAGGCCCTCGCGGAAGTCGTCGCCGTTGATGTCGAACTTCAGCTTCGCGAGCATGCCCGAATCCTCGGCGTATTTCTTGAGCGTGCGGGTAAGCGCACGGCGGAATCCCGTCAGGTGCGTACCGCCCTCGATCGTGTTGATGTTGTTTACGTACGAATGGACGTTCTCCGAGAAGGAGTCGTTGTACTGCATGGCCACCTCGACCGGAACGCCGTTCTTCTCCGTGTCGAGATAGATGATCTGGTCGATGATCGGCGTGCCGCGCGTGGCATCGAGGTACCTGACGAACTCCTTCAGGCCCTCCTCCGAGTGGAAGTGGTCTTCGCGAAGTTTGCCCTCCTCGTCGGGACGGCGGTCGTAGAGGTTCAGCCGGATACCCTTGTTCAGGAAGGCCAGCTCGCGCAGACGGTTGGCCAGGATATCGTATTTGTATTCGGTCGTATGGGTGAAGATCTCGGCATCGGGCTTGAAGGTGACGGTCGTTCCGCGGTCCGTGCAGCTGCCCACAATCTCGACCTGCGAAGTCGGTTTGCCCTGGCTGTAGGTCTGGCGGAAGATCTTGCCGTCGCGGTGCACCTCGGCGATCAGCAGCGTCGAAAGGGCATTCACGCACGAGACGCCCACGCCGTGCAGACCTCCCGAGACCTTGTAGGATCCCTTGTCGAACTTGCCTCCGGCGTGCAGCACCGTGAGGACGACTTCGAGCGCCGACTTGCCCTCCTTCTCGTGGAAGTCAGTCGGGATTCCGCGGCCGTTATCCTTGACGGTGATCGAGTTGTCCTCGTTGATCGTTACGTCGATATCGGTACAGTAGCCGGCCAGCGCCTCGTCGATCGAGTTGTCCACGACCTCGTAGACCAGGTGGTGGAGACCCTTCTCGCCAATGTCGCCGATGTACATGGCCGGGCGCTTGCGCACCGCCTCAAGGCCTTCGAGGACCTGGATGTTCGATGCGGAATAGGCTTCTTCCTGTTTCTTTACGTTTTCTTGTTCGGTACTCATCGTTGTCGTTTAAATATCATACAAATATACGGTTTTTCGCCGGAAAATCCAACTTATGCGAGCTCTTCCGCGAGGTTGATTTCGCGGATCCGGCCCTGCGCGAAGAGAATCGCCCGTGCGGGGTAGTTCTCGATCAGAGCGGTGTTGTGCGTGGACATCACCACGGCGCAGCCGCGGGCGGCGATCTGCTGGAAAAGCTGCATGATGCCGTCGGCCGTCAGCGGGTCGAGGTTGCCCGTGGGCTCGTCGGCCAGCAGCACCTGGGGCTTGTTGAGCAGCGCACGCGCAATGACCAGACGCTGCTGCTCGCCGCCCGAAAGCTCGAAAGGCATCTTGTAGCTCTTCTTTTCGAGCTGCACAACGTCCAGAACCTTGTCGATCCGCTCGCGGATCTCCTGCTCGCTGCGCCACCCCGTGGCCTTGAGCACATAGTAGAGGTTCATGAAGACGTTGCGGTCGGTAAGCAGCTGGTAGTCCTGGAAGACGATGCCGATGCGGCGGCGCAGATAGGGGATCTGCCGGCGGCGCAGGCCGCGCAGGTCGAAGCCGGCGATGCGGCCGCTGCCCGCCAGCAGCGGAACCTCGGCATAGAGGGTCTTGAGCAGCGAGCTCTTGCCGCTGCCGACCCGGCCGATCAGATAGACGAACTCGCCGGGCGATACCGTGAGATTGACCTCCGAGAGAACCATCTCGCCTTCGCGGATGTATTTCTCCACGGAACTGCGGCCAAAGGGCGCATCGGTATGATAGATGGTCGCATCGCGGAGTTCGACCACATAGTTGTCGTTGATCATGCGTCGGTTGTTTTACGGCTAACAAAGATACGAAAAAATCCCGTACGGACCGCCTCCCGAGGCGAAAAAAACATCCGGCCGGCACCATTGCGATCCGCCGCCGCAGCCGGGCGGAAATCCGAGAAGACGCGGCGGGGAATGCGGCGAAAAAAATTTGGTTTTACGGGCGGATTGCACTATCTTTGCCGAACGATTCGGTCGCTTTGTCCCGAAGAGACTGGGGGTGCCCGGTTTTGACAGCAGGCAGAGTTTGATTGTAAGCACGTCGAGCGCTGTGTGGCGGCTCGTAAATCCCGACGCTCAAAAATCAAATGGCAATAACAGCTACGCACTCGCTGCCTAATTTTCAAGGAAAATTAGCTTAATCCCCGGGGCCAAGGCGCCTCGGAGACGAGTATCCCGAAGGGACGTTCCGCTCTTTAACGGCTCTTCATACGGGGTATCATTCATTGAGAGATAGCGTGCCGGAGGGTCCCGGCCGGTGCGCGAAATTCAAGGGACTGGGATCCGGGTTGGGTTGCCGCCTGCCAGGCCCGGATAGAAGGATCAAACGGCGGCTAAGCGTGTAGAAAGCTTTCGGGTTCCCTGTTTGGACGCGGGTTCGACTCCCGCCACCTCCACACCGAAAAGAAGGCCCGGACACCGAGCAATCGGATGTCCGGGCCTTCGCCTTGCAGGCCGGAAGAGTCGTTATTCGCTCAACCGGTAGTCGCCCGCCTGCTCGCTGACGACACGCTGGAGCGTCTCCAGGTGCAGCAACTCTTCGGGGCCGCTGACGACAGCTATGGGCGGATCGAGCGTTACACGGGCTTCGACACCCGGCAGGGAGTTCAGGGCCTTCTCCACATGGGCCCGGCAGTGGTCGCACATCATGCCTTCCACGCGATACTTCTTTTCCATATGCATTGATTTTTGAGGTTTTGGTGAGAGCCGGCGGCGTTTGAGCCGCAGGCTGTTGGCCACGACGCTGACGCTGCTCATGGCCATGGCCGCTCCGGCGATCATCGGATCGAGCCGGAATCCCCAGAGCGGATGGAGCGCACCGGCGGCGATCGGAATGCCGACGGCGTTGTAGATGAAGGCCCAGAAGAGATTCTGCCGGATCGTGCGCACGGTCAGTCGGGCGCAGCGGATCATCTCGGGAATCTTGCCCGGGTCGGAGTTCAGGATTGTAACACGCGCGGCATCCATCGCGATGTCGCTGCCCGAGCCCATGGCAACACCCACATCGGCCCGGGCCAGGGCGGCGCTGTCGTTGATGCCGTCGCCAACCATCGCCACGACATGGCCTCCGGCCTGCAGCTCGCGGATGCAGGCCTCCTTCTCCGCGGGAAGCACGCCGGCGCGGTAGTGGCGGATGCCGGCACGTCGGGCCACGGCCGCGGCCGAAGCCTCCTGATCGCCCGTGAGCATCCAGACCGCGATACCCCGCTCCTGCAGTGCGGCAACCGCCGCGCACGAACCCTCCCGGAGCCGGTCCGCAAGGGCGATGACGGCCAGCACCCTCCGCTCGTCGGCAAACCACACGAGGCTTTGCGCCTCCGCGGCCCGGCGTGCCGCCTGCCGTTCGAGCGATTCGTCCACCGCAAGGGCCCGCTCATCGACCATCCGACGGCTTCCTGCCAGATAATGCACGCCGTCGATCACTCCCGAACCCCCCTTGCCGGGATGGTTTTCGAAATGCACGGGAAGTTTCTCCGCCGTCCGGTATCCCCGCATTTCGAGTGCCTCGGCAACGGCTCCGGCCAGCGGATGCCCCGAGAGCCGTTCGAGCGCCAGCAGGGCACCGGCCGCCGGCTCGGCATCCGGCGCCCAGGCAATCTCCGACACCGCAGGCCTCCCCTCGGTCAGCGTTCCCGTCTTGTCGAGGACCACCGTATCGATACGGGCGGCGCTCTCCAGCGTCTCGGCATCTCGGATCAGAATACCCGCCTCGGCCCCCTTGCCGATGCCGACCATGATGGCCGTCGGGGTGGCAAGGCCCAGAGCGCACGGGCAGGCGATCACCAGCACGGTAACGGCTGCCAGAATACCCTGCGCAAAGCCGTCCTCGGGATCAAGCAGCAGCCAGGCGACGAACGCCGCCACGGCGATGCCGAGAATCACGGGCACGAAGATCGCGGCAATGCGGTCCACGAGCCGCTGAACGGGAGCCCGGCTGCCCTGGGCATCCTGCACGAGCCGCACGATCTGCGCCAGCAGTGTGCCGTCGCCTACGCGGACGGCTCGATAGCGCAGGGTGCCGCGGCGGTTGATCGTCCCGGCGAACAGCGTGGACGAAGGTTCCTTTACCGCAGGAACGGGCTCGCCCGTCAGCATGCTCTCATCGACATAGGACGAACCCTCCGTAACAACGCCGTCGACGGCGATCCGGTCGCCCGGACGCGCCACGAGACAGTCGTCGGGACGAACCTCCTCGACCGGGATCTCGACGGTGTGTCCCGCATCGTCGAGGCGCAGCACCGTATCGGGCCGCAGGCCGGCCAGCTTGCGGATGGCCTCCATCGTACCGCCCTTGGCCCGCTCCTCGAGCAGACGCCCGAGCAGCACGAAGGCGATGACCACTCCCGAAGCCTCGAAATAGACGTGCGGCTCGATGCCGCGGCTGCGCCAGAACTCCGGGAAGAAGAGGTTGAAGAGGCTGAACAGGTAGGTGATGCCGGTGCTCAGGGCCACCAGCGTATCCATGTTGGCCGTGCGGTGTCTGAGCTGGCGCCAGGCTCCGGTGAAGAAGCCGCGGCCAAAGAGAAAGACCAGCGGCGTGGCGAGCACCCACGTTGCCCAGGCCGCCCAAGCCCGATGCATGAATCCCATGCCGACCACAAGCAGCGGCACGGCCAGCACGAGCGCCGCCAGGGCGCGACGGCGCAGCGAGCGGTAGCGGCGGTCGTGCTCCCGCTCGGCCGTTCGGGCGGCATGGGCCGTGTCGATCACCAGATCGTAACCGGCATCGCGCACCCGCTGCCGCAGGGCTTCGGGAGTAACGGCCTTCGGATCGAACTCCACGGTGACGGTCGCCGCGGCGAAGTTCACTGCAGCATCCCGAACGCCGGGACAGCTCCCGAGACTCCGGCCCACACGGGCGGCGCAGGCGGCACAACTCATGCCGAGCACCGGGAAAATGCGTTTCGTATCTTCGTTCATGATGTGTTCCGTTTGGATCGGAGGCAAAGATAGCCCGCCGCGGAACCTCCGTTGTTACGGAATTCGGGATTTCTTTTACAGGATTCCGATCCGGATCGGATCAGATCCGGTCGAGCGGCCGACGGTCGGGGTGCTCGGATTCCCGATAACGGCTCGGGGTCATCCCCGTAACCTGCTTGAACTGTGCGCTGAGATAGGCGACGCTCGAATAACCCAGACGGTCTGCAATCTCCGAGAGGGTCAGCTCCCGATCCGTGAGCAGCTCTTTGGCCCGCTCGATCCGCTGGGCGATGAGGTACTTTTCGAGCGTCGTACCGCACGCCTCGGAGAAGAGCTTGCTCAAGGCGCTGTATTCACGGCCGAGCCGCCCTTCGAGATAGGTCGAGAAACGCTCGGCAGGCCGATCCTGCACGGTCCGCACCCATTCGATCACGGCCCGCTTCATGCGTTCGAGAAGCACCTGCCGCGGCTCTTCGAGCAGCTCGAAACCGAGGGCCTCCAGCTGCTGCCGCACGTCGGAGAGAGTCCGCCCGTCAAGCGGTCCCTGCACAACGGCCTCGCCCAGCGCCACCCGCACGGGCTCCACGCCGCACCGGCACAGCACCTCCCGGACGACCAGAATACAGCGGTCGCAGACCATGTTCTTGATATGAAGCGTCTCGGTCATTACGCTGCAAAAATACGAAAAATCTCCGAAACAAGCGACCTGCAACGACCGTTCCATCAAAAAGCGAGACCCGGGCCTTCAGTGGTTCCGGGTCTCGCAACTCGTAAGCAGGCGTGGTTTTCTATCCGTAGATTTCGTTCAGCAGGCGGGCCAGGCGAAGTCCCGCACGGAGCAGCTGCCGCTCGATGACGGGTGTCTGGGCCGCAACGTAATCGTACGAAATGTCCGTTCCCTCGGGTGTCGCCTCGTAGACGGCCGTGCAGATCCGCTGCGTCTCGCGCACCCAGTCGGCGGGTGTTCCCGCCGCTTCGGCGGCCGCCTCCCTTTTCGGCAGGCGGTCGATCTCGCGCTGCCACTCGGTATAGCTCCAGTTGTGCGCCGCCTCGACGAGCGAGGTGTCCCACACCGTGTGGAGGTTCGTTCCGCGGCCGAAGAATCGCACCGAAACCCGGTTGCCGCCCAGATCCGAAGCGTGTCCCAGGTGCATCGGGCAGTGCATGTCGCCCACCAGGTGGATCAGCATCCGGAGCCGGATCTGCTCCTCCCCGGCCGTCAGGAGCTTCGAGCGAAGCTCCCGGACAAGCTGTTCGACGGCCTTCAGCACGTCACCCGCAGGATTTTCGGGCATCGACTCGAAGGTCTCGCCCTCATCCACGTTCAGATAGTGCCACGTCTTCGTATGGGCATAGGCCGGGGTGTGGCTGGCGTTGTCCAACCAGTTGGCATAATAAACCGGAGAGTATCCCCCGAGGATACGGTCGATCTTCTTCGCCGCAGCAGGCTTGAGATGGCATTCGGCAATGCAGGCCGTGATGTCGTGCCCCTTCTGACCCCAGGCAAAGGCTCCCTGCACGGCAAGGAGCCACGCCCCGAGAAGGATGAATCGCGTCAGTTTCATGCATTCAGCTGCTGCCGGATCAATGGTTCATCGTGGCGAGGAACTCCTCGTTGGTGCTCGTCAGCCCCATCTGCTTTTGGAGGAACTCCATAGCCTCGACAGGGGTCATGTCCGAGAGGTACTTGCGCAGCACCCACGTGCGGTTCATCACCTCGCGCGAAAGGAGCAGATCCTCACGCCGCGTACCCGAGGCAATGACATCGACAGCGGGGTAGACGCGCTTGTTCGCAAGCTTGCGGTCCAGCTGCAGCTCCATGTTGCCCGTGCCCTTGAACTCCTCGAAAATCACCTCGTCCATCTTCGAACCGGTATCGATGAGCGCCGTGGCGATGATCGTCAGCGAACCCTTCTCCTCCGTATTGCGCGCCGCGCCGAAGAAACGCTTGGGCTTGTGCAGCGCATTGGCATCGACACCGCCCGAGAGCACCTTGCCCGAAGCGGGCTGCACGGAGTTGTAGGCACGCGCAAGACGCGTGATCGAATCGAGGAAGATCACCACGTCGTGGCCGCACTCGACCATGCGCTTGGCCTTCTCGAGCACCATCTCGGCCACCTTCACATGGCGCGACGCCTGCTCGTCGAAGGTCGAGGCGACCACCTCGGCCTTGACATTGCGGGCCATCTCGGTAACCTCCTCCGGACGTTCGTCGATCAGCAGCACGATCATGTAGACCTCCGGATGGTTGTCCGCAATGGCGTTGGCGATCGACTGCAGAAGCATCGTCTTACCGGTCTTGGGCTGGGCGACGATCAGCGCACGCTGTCCCTTGCCGATCGGCGAGAAGAGATCGACGATGCGCGTCGAGAGGTTGTTGTGGCCGTTGCCCGTTAGGCAGAACTTCTCGCTCGGGAAGAGCGGCGTCATGTACTCGAACTGCACGCGGTCGCGGATATAGTCGGGCTTCAGGCCGTTGATCTCGTTCACACGCACCAGCGGGAAATACTTCTCGCCCTCCTTCGGGGGACGGATCACGCCGTTCACCGTGTCGCCGGGCTTCAGTCCGAAGAGCTTGATCTGCGAAGGCGAAACATAGATGTCATCCGGCGAATTGAGGTAGTTGTAGTCCGCTGAACGGAGGAATCCGTAGCCGTCGGGCATGACCTCCAGCACGCCTTCGCCCTCGATCTCTCCGGCAAAGTCGTCCTTGGTGATCACCTCCTCGTCGAGCGAGGGGGCGGAAGCCGCCTCGGCACTCTTCTCTTCGGCCGCGGCGTGCTTTTCCGCCGCATGGGCCTCGGCCTGCGCCTGTGCCTTGGGTTTGCGCCCGCGGCGCTTGGGCTCCGTTTTTGGAGACTCCGCCTTCGGGGCCTCGGACTCCGCGGGAGAGGGTTCCGGCACGGCCGGCTTCTCGGGAGCCGCAGCCTCCTCCGCCGGGGCTGCCGGGGTTTCCGGAGCCTGTGCGGCATGCTGCGCCGCCGGTTCGCTGCGTGCAAGCCGCGGACGGCGTCCCCGGGGCTTCCGCTCCGCAGCCTCCCCGGCCTGCGGAGCTGCCGCTGGGGCCGCATCCGCCGAGGCAGCCGTCTCCGCTATCTTTTCCAACAGTTCGCGCTTTTTCAACATGACATTCCCAATGCCCAGCGCCCTTGCGATCTCGCGCAATTCGGCAAGGCTCTTTCCCTTCAGCGCATTCAAATCCTGCATATGTTCCAATTAGATGGTTTGTGATTTCGGACCCGGACGATCGTCCGCTCCTCTGGAATTCGCCAGCAAAGATAGTGCATTATTTTGAATTTCAAAACAGAATGCGTCTTCGCACAACGCAAAAACCGCTTCCGGAAACAATTAACGGTGCAAAATACCTATTTCTTGTGATTGTGCGGCTGAATTTTTCATGCGACCTTTGCAGCAGAAACAAGATCTGGTATTTCGCCATTGCATTGTTTGTATTGTTAATGTTTGTGTGTGTGAAAAGCCCTCCCGGAATCCGGGAGGGCTTTTTCTCGCTGCGAAGACCGGGTTATTTCTTGAGTCTCAACTCGTATAGGTCGTGTCTGCGGTCGCGCAGGTTGCGCACGCTGCCGTAGGTGTGCAGCTCGCTGAGCAGATCCAGGTCGACATCCGAGATGAGGATCATCTCCGTATTGGGCGTCGCCTCGGCGCGTTTGCCGTCGGTCGGGAAGGCAAAGTCGCACGGCGTGAAGACTCCCGACTGGGCATACTGGATATCCATGTTGTGCACGCGGGGCAGGTTGCCGACGCTGCCGGCAATCGCCACGAAACACTCGTTCTCAATGGCCCGTGCCTGTGCGCAGACCCTCACGCGCGAATAACCGTTCTGCGTATCGGTGAGGAAGGGCACGAAGAGGATTTGCATACCCTGATCGGCCATGATGCGCGACAGTTCGGGGAACTCCACGTCGTAGCAGATCAGCACGCCGATACGCGCACAGTCCGTGTCGAAGGTCTGCACCATGCGGCCGCCGCTCAAACCCCAGCTTTTGACCTCGTCGGGCGTAACGTGCACCTTCTCGTACATGTCGTACGAACCGTCGCGCCGGCAGAGGAATCCCACGTTGTAGAGGGCGCCGTCGGCCTTGATGTAGGGCATGCTGCCCGTAATGATGTTGATGTTGTAGCTGATGGCCAGCTCGACGAAACGGTCGCGTATCTCCTCCGTATACTGGGCCAGGCCGCGGATCGACTGCGCCTCGCCCAGGTTGTTGAACTTGGCCATGAGCGGTGCGTTGAAATACTCGGGGAAGAGCACGAAGTCGCTCTTGTAGTCCGATACGGCATCGACGAAGAACTCGACCTGCTCGAAGACGTCGTCGAGCGTCTTGTAGCTGCGCATCTGCCACTGCACCAGTCCGACACGCACGGTGGTCTTCTTGTCGACGAACTCCTGCGTGGGCGGCTGGTAGTAGATGTTGTCCCACTGCAGGAGCGTCGCGCAGTGGCACGACTCCTCGTCATTGGGCAGGTAGTTGGGCATGACGCGCCGCACATGGAAGTCGTTCGAGAGCTGGAAGGTCAGCACCGGATCGTAGATCTCGCGCGAACGGACCTTCTCGATATACTCCTTCGGACGCATCCGGTCGGCGTACTTGTAATAGTTGGGAATGCGCCCCCCGAACATGATCGCCTTCAGGTTGAGCTTCTCGCACAGCTCCTTGCGGTAGTCGTACATGCGTCGCGCCAGACGCAGCCCCCGGTATTCGGGGTGGATGAAAACCTCGATGCCGTAGAGGATGTTGCCCTTCGGATTGTGCGTGCAGAAGGTTTCATTGCCCGTAACCTTGGCGTAGGTGTGGTCGCCCTTGACCATGTCGTAATCGACGATGATCGAGAGAGCACAGCCCACGATCTTGTCGTCCACGACCGTTACGATCTGCCCTTCGGGAAAGATCTCGACGAGCTTGTGGATCTGCTCACGGGTCCAGAAGACATCCTTGTCCGCATAGACGCGCGTAAAGGACTGGGCCAACTGTCCGTAATCCTCCATCTGGAGATTGCGGACCTCGACCTTGTTGATCTTGTGCATCGAATCTGCCATCACTCTCAGTTTTTCCGTAATACGGCGCAAAAATACGCATTTATCCTTAAAGTTGTCCGCCCGGATGCGGATCCGCGGGCAAAACGTCCCGGAAACCGTCGCCGTCGCCGGGAACCCAACCGGTTCAATGCCCGGATGAACCCCCGGAAAACGGAAAGCCGCCGCCGGAGGAGATCCGGCAACGGCTTTTGTTGGTACTCGGAGCGGGAATCGAACCCGCACGGCCATTGCTGGCCACAGGATTTTAAGTCCGGCGTGTCTACCTATTCCACCATCCGAGCCCGGACTTCCCGGCGGGAAGACGCCGGCAAAAGTACGAAATAATTTGCGAACCGCCAAAAAAGCACGGCCTTCGGCCGAAAATCACGCTTCGACGCTCCGGAAGCGGTCGATGCAGGCGAAGATCGCCTCGTCGTCATCGGGTGCGAACCAACGAATCTCCGCATCGCGCCGGAACCAGGTCATCTGCCGCTTGGCATAGCGGCGCGTGTTGCGCTTGATGAGCTCCACGGCCTCCTCATAGGTCGTGCGGCCGTCGAACCAGTCGAACAGTTCGCGGTAGCCGACCGTCTGCAGGGCATTCAGCGCCCGATGGGGGTAGAGCCAGCGGGCCTCGTCCACCAGCCCATCGTCCAGCATCCGGTCGACGCGGCGGTTGATCCGCTCGTAGAGCACCTCACGGGGCAGTTCGACACCGATCTTCAACGTCCGGAAGGGACGTTCACGACGCGTGCCCAGACGCTGCTCCGAGTAGGGGCGTCCCGTCTGCAGGCACACCTCAAGGGCCCGGACCACCCGCGCCGGATTATGCAAGTCAGCCGTTGCGCAGTAGGCCGGATCAAGCTCCCGAAGCTCCGCGGCAAGGGGTTCAAGCCCTCCGTCGTGCAGCCGCTCCATCAGTCGGGTGCGCAGCGCCCCGTCGGCCTGCGGCAGGTCGTCCATCCCGTCGCACAGGGCCTGGACATAGAGCCCCGAGCCGCCTACGGCCACCACATCGTCATGCGTGGCGAAAAGCCATTCGAGACAGGCCAGCGCTTCCTGCTCATAGGTACCGCAGTTCAAGCCCTCCGTGATATCGTGCGAGGCGATGAAATGATGCTCAACCAATTGCTGCTCTTCGACCGTAGGCTGCGCCGTGCCGATGGCCATCCCGCGGTAGAACTGCCGCGAGTCGGTCGAAAGGATCGGCGCACCGTAACGCCGGGCCACGCGCAGACTCAAGTCCGTCTTGCCCGATCCGGTGGGTCCTACGATCACCAGCAGCCGTTTAATACTCATCGTCGTAGTTGTCGTCGCCTTCGAAATCGCTGAAGTCGCCCATCATCTCCTCGAAGGCCGAACCCTCGTCCTCCTCGTCACGGTTCTTCGAGGGGTCGTACTGGTCCGGGGCCTCTGCCACGGCATAGATCTCCCGCGGATAGGAGGCCTGCGGGTCGGCTTCGTAAGCACCCGTCAGTTCGAGGTAGTAGGCCCGGTCGCCGAACATGTCGAAGAGGTAGATCAGCCTATCGCGCAGATGATGGATGATCTGCCCCAGACGGACGTTTTCCATCGTTTCGGGGCCCTCACCCGCGCCGTCGCCCATATCCATCAGGGTGAACTCCCGCTGCTTCTCCCAGCGGTCGTCGGCCGTGAAGAACGAGGTCATGCAGGGCTCGTACTCCAGCGCATCGAGAATGAAGTTGTGGAATTCGAGCAGTGTCGTGTCGTACATCACCTCGTAATCGCGCACGAAATGGTCGTTTTCGTCGCTCAACATCCGGAATCGGAATACCATTGACATTGCAGTATCGTTTTATGATTTATTGATTTCCCGTATTTTTCGAGATCCCGTCCTCCGCACCGTTCAGAAAATCCGTAACCACATCGATCAGATAGTGGCGTCCGGCGGGCTGCTCGGCTGTGGGAGCCACATAGTCGTGGTGGAACTCCCACCAGAAGACGCCGCGGAAGCCGTTGGCCGTGATCCACTCGATCTTGCGGCGCATCGACACGGGATTCTCGATCGTTACGAACTCTTCGCGATCGGGTGAGAAGTAGTAGGAGACCTCCGCCTCGGGATCATACTCCTCGGTCCAGCCGCCCGTCTCCACGCGGGGCAGGAACTCCCGATAGGCAATATAGGAGCCGTAGCGGCTCAACGGTCCGTCGGCCTTCTCGCCGGGTTTCAGCCCCTTGTAGTAGAATCCGTAGTTGGCCAGGCCCAGACACAGCTGCTGCCGGTCAAAGGGCGCCCAGTGGGCCAGCTTTTCGCGCAGCCTGACCATCGAAGTGTTGTGCGAAGGGGTGCTGCCCCAGATGCCGTCGCACATGTCGTAGGACATGACGTTGATCCAGTCGACGGCCCGGCTCAGACTGTCGGCCAGCGGCCGGTCATAGACATGGTCGATGCTCAGGGCGGTTGTCAGGTAATAGGTTTTGTTGCGTTCTTCGGCAAGCGAATCGAGGCTCGCACGCAGGCGGTTCATCATCCCGGCATGCAGCTCCTTGTCGAGGGTGATCTCCCAGTCGATGTCCAGGCCGTCGAAGTCGTTGTCGGCGACCAGACGCACCATGTAGGCTTCGAGATTCAGCAGCCGCCCGGGCTTTTCGAGGAAGGGCAGGAACTCCTTCTGCCCGCCGAAGCAGAGCAGGATCTTCGTCCCGGCCTCGTGGGCCTTGCGGACCATCTGCGGAACGAGCGGCATGTGGCCTCCGGCCCGGGTGTAGTCGAAGGCATCGGCCAGGGCGACGATTTCATCCCGCGGCAGGTCGAAGTCGATCGTCGGCCACTCGGCGGGCGTCGCCATCAGGTAGATGAAGTCGAAGGCGTCGTAACCCGGATTCGACAGCTCCGCCTCGCTCAAAAGGCTCTCCACCGAGTAGGTGGCATGCAGAAAATCCGGAAGTCCGGAGGCCGGTTCCGCCTCCGGGGCACATCCCGACGCGCATATTGCGGCCAGCAGGAGTAATCGTTTCATAGGTTCGGGTTATTTTTTGATGTTGGCAGTTTCGTGTCGGGGCGTGATTTCCGCAAGCCAGGCCAGCACGTTCCGCGCATCGGGATAGTCCGTCAGCCGGGGCGACTGTGCCTGTCCGAAATCCACGCGACGGAGATGTTCGAGGCACTCCGTAACAACGCACTGCAGCTCGGCATCGTGTGCGGCAAGCCATGCGGCAACCTCGTCCGTCGTCCGGTAAAAGGAGTAGGAGAGTTCGCTCAAGGCTGTCGGGAATTCCCGCTGCTCGACGGCGACGGCCGCTCCGAGGTCGAGGAACGGATGCCCCTGCATCGTTAGCAGCGCCCGGGTCTGCAGGTAATTGTTGCGGTATTTCGGATGGACGACAGGCATCGTAAGTTCGGGCCGGTACCCCTCGGGCAGGAAGAGCAGCGAGACGTTACGGCATCCCAGTCCCGAGTAGGCCCAGATATCGTCGGCAAGCCCCTTCAGCTCCTGTTCGGATTCCCTCCCGGACAAGACGGCCACGGACTGCCGGTGCCCGCGCAGCAGGGTGGGGATCCCGGCATAATGCGCGCGGAAATAGCGGTTGGCATTGTCGCTGCCGGTGGCGATCACGGCATCCACGGCCTGGTCGGCGCCGTCGCTTGTCGCAATGGGAACTTCGGGGTCGAGTTCGCGAAGCGTCCGCACGACATACTCCATCAGAACCCGGTCCTTGGCCGATGGCTTGATCCGACAGCGGTGGCCGCTTGCCACGACACACAGCAGATCGAAAAATCCCACCAGGGGAATATTTCCCGCCATAATGACCAGCACCTCGGCAGGCTGTGCCACGGGAAGCGTGGGGTAGGCCGAGAGCCACTTACGCAACCTGTCGCGCTGAAGCATCTCGCGGACCAATGCATCCACGGCCCGGCGGATCTCCTCGGGCAAGAACCACGGATTTTCTGCCGATGCGCGGAGAATCACTTTCTGAGTCGCGACATCTTCTCCAAAATGCGTGAGACGCTCACCCAATGCGGCAAAAAGTTCAATCGCACTTTTCATGAGGACAAAGATAATATATCGGAGAGAGATTCCGAACAAAAAATTCCGTCGTATGCCGTTTTTCCTCCCTCCGAAACGATCGGAATTATCCGGCTCCTGTCCCAACCGGCGACCGGCGATCTCTGTGCGACAACCGGGCAATCTCCGTACGGTCCCGGCCTTCCGGGTCCTCGGGAGGGGATGCGGGACCGGATCTAAGGAGGAATTGAAGTTTTTCCGTTTTTTTCAGCGTAAAATTTGGAGATTCGGATTTTTTATCTACCTTTGCACTCGCAATTGCAAAACACCACTTGCGGAAATAGCTCAGTTGGTAGAGCGCAACCTTGCCAAGGTTGAGGTCGCGGGTCCGAGT
>DXDG01000016.1 GCA_019115605.1 Candidatus Alistipes faecigallinarum | reverse complement strand
TACGCGTTACGCACCCGTGCGCCGGTCGCCGACAGTGTATTGCTACACCTCGCTGCCCCTCGACTTGCATGTGTTAAGCCTGCCGCTAGCGTTCATCCTGAGCCAGGATCAAACTCTCCATTGTATAAAATGTTTTGTTTTAAATCTTTAGCTCAAATCTCAAAGGTATTGTTTGAAATCACTCTCTTGCGAGAGTGGAAAAACTAATAGCTGCTCAAATACTTCAAAGAACGCTGTTCAGTATATTGCTATAAAGAACAATTCTTGTTTTTGTCGGTTCCGATCACCTGACCTTCGCCTCAACTCAACCACCTTTTTTGAAGTGGGAAAGTGGTGCAAAGTTAAGTGTTATTTTTCGAACCACCAAATCTTTTCGAAAGATTTTTTTTCGAATATTTTTCAGAACCTTCATCGCTTCATTTCAGACTTGCTGTCTTATCGGAAGCGGGTGCAAAGGTAAGGCAAATTTTCGAATCTCCAAAAGATTTCGGAACTTTTTTCAAAATTTTTCAGAACCCTTTCCAGCGCCCCGGAGAAGCGTTTTTCTCTCGAAGCGGGCGCAAAGATAAGTACTTTTCCGGACAACTTCCAAATATTTCGAGGACTTTTTTTCTGCCCGTTTCGAAGCCGCATTCTCACACTCCTATCCGTCAGCAAGTTAGTTGTAAAAAATTTTTAATATCTTTGCAGTATCACCCAAAGAGGCAACAATGAAACATTTTATTATATATATAGGTGTTCTGCTGATAGGCTGTGCCTGCGGACAGAGGCAACCGGAGCTGCGCAATGGCGACCTGCTCTTCCAGGTTGGGGCGGAGTCCGCCATGAGCGAGGCGATCGCAACGGCGACAGAAAGTGGCAAGCCACTCAATTTCACCCATGTAGGCATTGCAATCATCGGCGACGGAGCCGACTCGGTCCTGGAGGCCGTCCCGGAGGGCGGGGTCAGAATCTCCCCGTTGGAGGAGTTCCTGCAACAGGCCGCCCGCAATGGGGAGGGACTACCGCAGGTCGTAGCCATGCGTTTGCGCGACACTGCGGGGCTGGCCGCTTCGGTCCGACGGGCCGGGACCTGCGTGGGGCTCCCCTACGACTACGCCTTCGGGCCCGACAACGGAAAGTATTATTGCAGCGAGCTGGTTTGGGAGAGCTACCGTACTCCGGACAGCGTACGGCGCTTCACGGCACGCCCGATGAACTTCCGGGCACCGGATGGAACGATGCCCCGCTTCTGGATCGAGTTGTTCGAGCAGCTCGGGGAACCCATTCCGGAAGGCGTACCGGGGACGAATCCGAACGACATGGCCCGGGATCCGCAGCTGCAAGAGGTCGGGCGCTGGTTCTGACGCGGGTCAGACGATGCGCTCGACGGTAATGTCGGGATCGGCCCGCAGCAGATCAACAAAGCTTTCCTCCGAGGCGGCACCCTTGGCACGGATGACCAAAGTGGCACGATGCACCACCCCATCGGGGGTCCGGGCAGCCTCGACCTCGTAAGAGACGACGGCATAATCGCGGCTTTCGAGCCGGCGGAAGGCCTCCTCGATACTCCTGCGCTCCACGGCCGAGAAGACGATCATCGTACGCCGGCGGCCGATACCGCCGAACACGAGCGTAAGCACCTCCAGACCGAAGAGCGTGAGCAGCGTTGCGGCACCGGCAACCACATACATGTGCGCTCCGGCGGCAAGGCCGATACCGGCCGTAGCCCAGAGGCTGGCAGCTGTCGTGAGACCGCGCACCAGCTGACGGTGGATGATGATCGTGCCGGCACCGATGAAGCCGATACCGCTGACAACCTGCGCCGCGATGCGGCTCGGATCAAGCCGCAACCCGTCGTGCGAGGCAAGAAAGCCCTCGAATCCGTACTGGGAAACGATCATCATCAGGGCGCTGCCCAACGCCACCAGAAAATGGGTGCGGAAGCCCGCATCCTTGACCCGATACTCCCGATCGAGGCCGATCACCGTGCCGCATGCTCCCGCGACACACAACCGCAAAATAAAATCCCACTCCATCGCCATAAGTTGCAAATTCGACAAGCCGGCCGCCGCCTGCGGCCAGACCTACAGGGACCAATATACGAAAAACGTCCGGTATTCGAAGTTTTTGCCCCGCAAAGATTGCAGCATGAGAAATTTTTCGTACTTTTGCAGGCTAAGTTTAACCAATTAACTGTTTACGACAATGCCAAAGATGAAAACCAATGCCGCGGCGAAGAAGCGTTTTACCTTCACCGGCACAGGAAAGATCAAGCGCAAGCACGCTTATCACAGTCACATCCTGACCAAAAAGACGACGAAACAGAAGCGTAACCTCTGCTATTCGGGTATCGTTTCTGCAGCCGATGAGGCCAAAATCAAGAACCTGCTCGTAAAATAATCCGAAACAGGCTCCTGCGCTTCCCATGAGGAAGCAACCGAGGAGAATCGAATGCGGCGTGCGGTGCACATGCACCCCCAAGAGTCCGACGATGCCGCAGACGTGAATCCCCGGAAAACAAACTAAACCGGTCGGACTCAAAACCGGAGCGAATCAGCCCCGAAGAACGCGGGAGAACCGCGTCGCTGACAGCTCTTCAAAAACTTTTACGTTATGCCACGTTCAGTAAATGCCGTTGCGTCCCGCGCACGCAGAAAAAAAGTTTTGAAACTTGCCAAGGGTAACTTTGGTTCAAGGGGAAACGTTTGGACCGTTGCGAAAAATACGGTCGAGAAGGGCTTGCAGTTTGCCTATGCACACCGCCAGCTCAAGAAGAGGACGTTCCGTTCGCTGTGGATCACGCGTATCAACGCCGCAGTCCGCGCCCAGGGAATGACCTATTCGCAGTTTATCGGCAAGCTCAATGCCAAGGGTATCGTCCTGAACCGCAAGGTTCTTGCCGACCTGGCCATGAACGAGCCGAAGGCATTCGAAGCAATCGTTAAAGAGGTTAAATAGCAGATCCCCAAGCGGCCTCGGGCCGCCGCAGATCAAAAGCCGCCGGAAGGTTCGGAGCAATCCGAGATCCACACGGCAGCAACCCGACAGGGGTTCCGGTATGTATCGGAACCCCTGCTCTTTTATTCCCTGCGCACTCCGTGCGCAAAAGAGAAAGCCGGCATCCGGATCCGGATGTCGGCTTATGGCAGGCAGGCTGCCGGGAATACCCCGAGAGCCGGGTTACTCCTCGACGGGAACGAATGCCCCCTTGTCCAGGCCGCACAGCGGGCAGCTCCAGTCGTCGGGGATCTCCTCAAAGGGGGTTCCGGGGGCAATGCCCGTCTCGGGGTCACCCTTCGCAGGGTCATAGACATAATCGCAGGCCGTGCAGCGGTAGCGCCGCGGAATGCAGCGATCGGCTACCTTCGTCCAGTCGATCAGCTCCCAGAAGGCGGCAATGAAGTCCGCACGCCGGTTGCGGTAGTCGATATAGTAGGCGTGTTCCCAGACGTCGATCGTCATCACGGGACGCAGTCCCTCGGTCATCGGGTTGCCGGCGTTCGAGCGGGCCACGATGGAGAGGTGCCACGACTTGTCGGCCACGAGCCATACCCAGCCCGAGCCGAAGAGGCCCATTGCCGCCTGCGTGAACTGCTGGCGGAAGTTCTCGACCGAGCCGAAATCCCGCGCAAGCAGTGCCGCCAGCTTCTCGGGCATCGGCTTCTGCTCGGGGGTCAGCATCCCGAAGAAGAAGGTGTGGTTCCAGCTCTGCGCCGCATTGTTGAAGATCGCACCGTCGGCACGACGGACGATCTCCTCGAGCGGCAACTCCTCATAGGGCGTGCCGACGATCAGCCGGTTCAGATTGTCGATATAGGTCTGCAGATGTTTCCCGTAGTGGTACTCGATCGTCTCAAGGCTCATCTTCGGAGCCAATGCCTCCGGAGTATAGGGAAGCTCGGGCATGAGGTGTTTCATGGTCGCGTTTGTTTTAAGTTTCGTGAAAGATAAAAAAAATTCCGGTCCGTTGTTCTGCCGGACCGGAAAAAACGATCATCCGAACGGCACGCATCACAATGCGCGCCGCGGCGGATCAAAAGTTGGCCTTGATGCCTGCCGTGAAATGGGCGCCCAACTCGGGATACCACAGATATTCGTACAACCGCTGGTTGACGAGGTTGCGGCCCTCGGCAAAGAAGGTTACGCGATTCGAGATCTTCCAGTCGAAATCGACGCGCAGATCAACGCCAAAGGGAATATCCACACGGGCAAAACGGTTGTTGACCTCCGTCGAACCGTCGCTGTTGAGCGTGGTTTCGACATCAAAGGTATTCCACGTCCGGCCGTTCAGCATCACCGCCTCCACGCCGAAACCGATCTTCCGACCCTCGTAGCGGGCCCCGAGATTGGCGGTTAAGGTGGGTGCCCCGCTGCTCCACTTCTTTTCGTCGTTGTAGGCATAGCTGTGAACGCCGAGATCGAACTTCAGCACGCTCAACGGGCGGTATTCGATCTCGCCGTTGAACGACGTCACGGTCTGGCGCCCCATACAGGGGGAGAACAGACCCGTGAAGGTTTCACTGCGGGTTCCGGCATCATCGAGGCGGATGTTGCGGAGAGCCATCCAGTAGACATGGTTGTCGTGGATCGTAAGTCCGGCATAGGCCCGGTAGGAGAAGCGGTTGTTCCAAAGCGTGCCGTTCAGACCGAAGCGGCCGTTATAGTCCACCGAACTGCGGTCGAGCCATTCGGATGCGGTGTAGGGATTCCGGTACATCATCGAACGCAGACTGTTGTCATTGACGCTGCCGTCCACCTCGAGGAAGGGCTTGAGCCCCGGAGTTCCGAGGTTGAAGTCGAGGTGCGCAAAGGGGATGAGGTAGTTTCCCGTCTCCACGATCGGTTCGGGATCGGCGGCACTCTCCACCCGGTCGCGGTAGAAGTCGGCTCCGACCTCCAGACGCACGACACCTCCCCGGAAACCGTAGCGCAGGGCGGCATGGAAGCGGCCCTGATCGGTACCTTCGAAGGCCTTTTTACCCGCCAGGTATTCATAGCCCAACGTGGCCGAAAGCATATGACGGCCGAAGCCACGGGCGATGAGGCCATACCCCTCCAGCGACAGCTGCTGCCCGGGATCACTCCCCGCGGCCCAGTCGGAGTGGTCGAAAAACATGCCGCCGCGCAGCACCACCTCGAAATTCGTGCGTTCGAGGTTCTGGAACCCATCGCCGAAACGCAGCAGGAGGTTGGCATCCCCGAAATCGGCCATCGAACCCGGAGCCGGAGCGAGCTCGCTGCCCGGAGCGGCAAAGGCGCCGTAGCGATGGTACATGCGGTTGTCGTACGACAGCTCCCCTTCGAGGATATGGCGGCCGAGATACTTGCCCGCGGCGACGCCGGCGCGGTTCTTCATCTGCATGGAGTTGTTGTCCGCCACGCCGAAATCGTTGCGGATATCGGCATAGCGCCCTTCGTGGTTGACATAGCCGGTCAGATAGCCCGTCGAGGGATTCTGCGTCGTGGCGTAGAAGTCCAGCACCGAGTTGAGCGGATAACCCGCACCGACCTTCAGGTAGAAGGGCAGCGGGCGGTTGAACTCCCAGTAGGTTACCGTGGCGGGACGGATCGGGCGCGTCGTCAGCGTCGTGCGCAGCGACAGCGGCGTAATCGCATAGTCGATCTCGGGCCGCATCTGCGTCGTATCGGTCATGTCGGGTTCCACGGCGAGCTTCGAGGCGCTCTCCACACGCGGCACATAGGCTTTCGTAACCTCCACCTGCTTTTCGACCTGCGCCGCAGCCAGCTGCGGCAGGGCCGCCATCAGCAGGGCGGCCAGTATCACTTTTTTCATCATCAGTTCAGTTTTGCGATTCGTGCCTTGGCTTCGTCCACGATGCCGTCATCGGCAGGCGTATAGCCGTCGGCAACACTCTGATAGGTGGCCCGGGCCTGGAAATTGTCGCCCTTGCGGACGTAGACATCACCCAGGAGCAGGAAGGCCTTGGCCAGCCAGTAGGAGTCCGGTTCGCGGTCGGAGTAGGCGAAGACGGCCTTCTCGGTGGCATCCATGTCGCCGCTCTCGAAGAGGGATTCAATAACATAGTAGGCCGCCTCGGAGCCCTCGCGGCTCTTCACCTCCCCGGCCAGTTCGCGGTAGAGCTTCACGGCCTCCTCCTTGCGGCCCTCCGAGCGCAACTGCCCGGCCCACGCATAGCGGGCCTCGCGCAGGGCCGTAGCCCCGGCATCCGAATGTCCGACAACGTCGGCGGCCATCGCCTCAATCTTCGCACGGTCGCCCGTTGCAACCGTCGCACGGACATAACCCGTCATTGCCGCCTCGCGACCCGTGGAGGTCGAGGCTGCATCGTACAGGCGTCGGTAGGCCGACGCCGCCTCGTCGTAGCGCTTGTCGGCGAAGGTCATCTCGGAGAGTTTTTCGAGCACCTGCTCCGTATAGCGGTTCGTACCCCGGTCGGCGAGCGTCGTGAGCGTCTCGATGGCCTCCGTGCGGGCTCCCGTGCGGAGGTAGCAGTCGCTCAGGTAGTAGAGGGCGTCGGTGAGGTAGTATCCCTTCGGGTAGTTGTCAACGTAGCCCTTGAGCGATCGGGCCGCCGCCTCAGGTGTTCCCGTCAGGTAGAGGTTCTGCGCCGCGACGAACGAGAGCGAGTCGCGCGAAAGAGCCGACAGGTCGCTCTCCAGGCCCGCCTTGGCCGCATAGTCGAAGTAGCCGTCGGCGTTGCCCTCCGAAACATAGATCTCGCGGATGCCCTGCATCGCCTCCTTCGCCTCGGTGGAGTGCGGAGCCGACTCGACCACCATGTCGTAGTAGAGGAGCGACTTCTCCTTGTTGCCCAGATTGAGATAGGCAAGGCCCAGGTCCGAAAGGGCCTGTGCCCGGCGCGGCGAAGAGGGATAGTCGGCCACGAACCGTTCGAGCTGCGCGGCGCCCTCGGCATATTTCTCCTGGGCGATGAAGCTCCGGCCCAGTTCGTAGGAGGCTTCGCTCACATAGTCGCCCTCGCCGTCGGCAAGGATCTGCCGCAGGGCCTGCTGCTTCTCGGAGGTGCGGCCCAGAATGCCGAGCGTAATGGCCCGCTTGTACCGGGCATAGTGGCGCTCATCGGTACCGAGGGCGATGGCCCGGTCATACTCCCCTACCGCCGCGTCGAACTTCCGCTCGGCATACTCCACGTCGCCCAGACGGTTGCAGGCATCGGCGCGATAGCGGTCGCGGGGGGCATAGACCAAGAGGAATTTTTCAAAGGAGTTTCGGGCCTGCGACATGTCGTTGCGGTCAAAGGCGCAGTAGCCCAGGTTGTACCATGCCAGCGCATATTCGCGCGCATCGCGCGGCGCACGGCGCAGGTAGGCGTTGTACTTGGCCGCGGCAACCGGATAGTCCCCGCGCGAGAAGGCGATCTCGCCCTGCCAGAAGTCGTTCAGCGCCGCATATTTGGGGCTGACATTCACCGCGGCGGATTCCGCAAGATAGCGCTGTGCCGCCTGAAGGTCGCCCTCACGATAGGCTTCCAGCGCCCGGAAATAGGTGATTTTCTGCAGCGCGGCGCGGATCTCGGCATCCGAGGAGGGCATCGAACGGATGGCCCGGTAGGCCGCATCGTAGTCGCGCGAGTTGTAGTAGGCGGCAATGAGCAGCGTCCGCGCCTCACCCACACGCGGCGAGCGGGGATAGCGGTCGATGTAGCGCGTCAGCATGTTGATCGCCCCGTTGAAGGCCCCGCCGCCCAGTTCGTACTGCAGCTTGGCGTAGTTGAACAGCGCATCTTCGGCAATCGTGGCATCGAGCGTCTCGTCCGAGGCCATCGCAAAGGCCTTCATCGCCGACTCCTTGTCGCCGGCACGCAGGTAGCAGTCGGCCAGGTGGTAGGAGGCGTTCTGCGTCAGGGCATCCTCCGCGCCGCAGGCCTTGCGGAGCCACTCCGCAGCCTCGTCGTAGCGGGCCGTGCGGTAGAGCGAGAAGCCCAGCAGGTAGCTTGCATCGCGGTCCATCTCGCCGCCCGACCCAGTATAGGCCTCAAGGTGCTCGATCGTACGGTTGTAATCCTCCAGATGGAACCACGACTCGGCCATGACACGCTCCAGCTCGGTACGACGCTCGGGTACGGCCTTGCGGGCCAGCTCCTCACCGTGCTCGACGACATAGCGGTAGTTGCCTTCGCGGAACTCGATCTGCAGCAGGTAATAGGGCGCGACGGCTCCGTAGGCGTCGCTCCGGGCCAGCTGCGTGAAGCCCTTCCTGGCCTGGTCGTAACGCCCCTCGGCATAGTCGATATAGGACTTGTAGTAAAGGGCATGGTCGGCATATTCGCTGCGGGCGGGAATCCGCTCGAAATAGTCGTAGGCCGCCCGATAGTTCCCTTCGGTGAAGGAGACATAGCCCATGCGGACGTCGTACTGCTCGCGCCGCGAAGTGCTCAGGGCCTTGTATTCGACGCGCTCGAAGGCCTCGCGCGCCAGTTTCATGTTGCCGACCGTGCAATAGTAGGAACCCAGGGCAAAACGCACGTCGTTGGCGTAGACCGAACCGGGATAACGGGCATCGAAATCGCGCAGCGCCCCTTCGGCATCGGCACTGCCCAGCTCCACGGCACAGGCCGCCAGATAGTAGTCGATCTCCTCGCGGGCGGCCCGGTCGGCCGGCTCCAGTGCGGCCCGGGCCCGCAGAAACTCGTGGCGGGCATCGCTCCAGCGGCCGTAGTCAAACAGATCGCGTCCCCGGGCGAGGATCGTCGTGAGATCCCCCTCCGCCTGCACCGTCCCGGCGCAGAGAAGCAGGAGCGGCAGCAGCATGTTCCGAATTTTTCGCATACGTTCCATTCTTATGACGGACAAAGATAATATATCCCGAGCGCAAAGCCAAATTTGCAGGCAGACTTTGCACACGGGAACGTCCGTCTGAAAAAGAGGCATTTTCGACCCGGATCATGACCTGAACAGAACGGCTGCCGACAACGATTTATTGCCGCGGGGCGGCGGACAACCCCGATAGACAGCAAATCGGGCGGACCGGATTTCGATCGGTCCGCCCGGCAAAATCACACGATCCGCCGCTACCGCCGCATCAGGGCCGGATGTCGCGGCAGTTTTTCTTCTCCGCGATCACGCCGTCATCGAGGACCACGACCCCGTTGCGGGCACGCAGCATGGTCTTCATCGTCGAGGCGTCGATGTTGTAGCAACGGACCGGGCCCGATCCGAAATCATGCCACGAGCCGTTGTAGAGCGGTTCGGGCGTCAGGCAGACGATCGTTTCACCCCGCATGGCCGCCCGTTCCACAAGCCGCGCCATACGCTGTGCGCAGCGCGGCGAAAGCGCTTCGAACGAGGTAACGCAGAGCATGTAGAGACGACCCGGCGTCGAGAGCACCTCGTACGTGGCATCTCCCTGCGCATCGCGCAGAGCGAACTCGCCGATGAGCGGCGTTGCCGAGGGCGCCTCCCCCGTCGTACGCGTATCGACCCACTCCCATTCGTCGGCATTCTGCCACTCCGTATCGTCGAGCGAAAACTCGCGCTCCTCGCCCGTGCGGAGATTGCGGTAGACGAGCACCGTCTCGGACTCTTCGCCGGACTCCTCCACCGGAGCGTGCATCGCCTCGGCAATGTTCACGCCGACCTTGTAGGGCAGAAAGTCGATCAGCGGCAGGTGGATATAGCAATAGTAGCCCAGGTACATCGAGCAGAAAAAAAAGGTGCAGGTGAGCAGGATCTCCACGGGCTTGAAGGCGAAAATCTTGTCGGGCCGGTAGCGCCACCAGACCACGAAGGCCATCGGCAGCAGAATGAGATTCTTCAGGAAGGTCTCCCAGGGCGTCAGTTTCAGCGCATCGCCGAAGCAGCCGCAGTCCTCGACGGGAATGACCGTGGCACTGAGGAAGGTAAGCACCGTAAAGAAGGTCATCGACGCCAGCGCAAAGATCGAGATCAGGCGGATGCGGACCTTGAAGAGCAGCATGCAGCCCATCATCAGCTCGGCTCCGCACAGCCAGATCGAGAAGGTCATCGAGGCCGGTTCGAGCCGCTCCAGTCCGTAGATCGAGAGGTACTCGTTCACCTTCAGGGCCGTGCCCCACGGGTCCACGACCTTCGTGAAACCCGAGAAAATGAAGGTTGCCGCAAGAATGATCCGGCAGAGATTGGTCAGCAGTTTGAAGATTCGGTTCTGTCTCATCGGGTAGATCGGGTAGGTAGAACGGGCGCGAGTGCAGCGCCTATTTTGTCAAAAATCGCCTCCGGAGAGGCCATGGTTCCGGTATCGTCGCTGCAGTCGATGACCCGCAGCTGCGGGTCCGAGGCTGCCGCATCGAGGTAGACCTCGCGCACGTGACGCTGCAGGTCGAGGGCATCCTCGTGGATATCGCGCGCCCCCTGCAGATAGCTTCGGTCCTCCCCCTCACGGGCTTCGGCGAGCTTGCGCTCGGTGAACGAGAAGGGCACGTCGAGGAAGAGCGACAGGTCGGGGCGCGGCAGGCGGTTGTGGCCGAACTCGAGGTCGAGGATCCAGCGCCGAAGCGCATCACGGGCCGCACCGGCGGGCAGCTTGGCACACTGGTAGCCGACGTTCGAATAGACGTAGCGATCCAGCACCACGGCCTTGCCTTCGGCGAGCCACTGCCGGATCTGCGGGGCCGCCTCGGCCCGGTCGCCGGCATAGAGCAGCGCCACCAGGTAGGGATCAACGGCATCGACACCCCCGAACTCGCCGCGCAGGAAGCGGGCGATCAACGCGCCGTAGACCGGGGCGTCGAAACGCGGGAAATGGATGTATTCACTCGCCACGCCCCGCTCCGCAAGCAGCTGGCGCAACAGACGGATTTGGGTCGATTTGCCCGCACCGTCCAAACCTTCGAGCACGATAAACATGGCAGGTCAGTATGGTGGTTTCAACAGTTTTCTCATCCGCGCAGCATGCGCACGGCACGCGCCACGCCGTCGGCCAGGGCATCGGCCTCGGCGAGCGTATTGTACAGGGCAAACGAGGCCCGGCACATGCCCGTAACACCGAAGTGGTCCATCACCGGCTCGGCACAGTGCTGTCCCGTGCGGACGGCGATGCCCAGCTTGTCGAGGATCATGCCCATGTCGTAGGGGTGCACCCCCTCGACGTTGAACGAAACGATGGCGCACTTGTCGACCGTCGTGCCGTAGATCCGCAGCCTGTCGATCGCCGCAAGGCGCTCCTCGGCCCGCTGCAGCAGGGCCCGTTCGTGCGCCTCGATTTGTGCGGCGTCGAACTGCCGGAGGAAACGCACCGCCTCGCCCAGGCCGATCGCTCCGACGAAGTCCGCCGTGCCGGCCTCGAACTTGAGCGGTACGGGCGCAAAGGTCGTGCGCGCAAAGGTTACACGGTCGACCATGTCGCCGCCGCCGAGGAAGGGGGGCATCGCTTCGAGCAGCGCCCGCTTGCCGTAGAGCACGCCGATACCGGTCGGGCCGTAGAGCTTGTGGCCCGAGAAGGCGTAGAAGTCGCAGTCCAGCGCGCGGACATCGACACCTCCGTGCACCACGCCCTGGCAGCCGTCCACGACGGCTATGGCTCCCGCGGCATGCGCCGCATCGATGACCGTGCGCAGATCGGGGCGCGTGCCGAGCGTATTGGAGGCCTGCGTTACGGCCACCACGCGCGTACGCCCGTCGAGCAGCGTCGGAAGCAGTTCCGTACGGAGACGCCCCTCGTCATCGAAGGGAAGCATGCGGATCTCGGCGCCCTTGCGCTCGGCCAGCAGCTGCCACGGCACGAGGTTCGAGTGGTGCTCCATCTCGCTGACGACCAGGTTGTCGCCCGCCTGCACGAAACGCTCGCCCCAGGCGTAGGCCACCGTATTGAGCGACGCCGTGGCGCCCGCTGTGAAGACGATCTCCTCCTTTTCGGCCGCGCCGATGAAGTCGGCGATTTCGGCACGGGCCGCCTCGAACTGCTCGGTGGCCTCCTCCGAGAGCAGGTGCACCCCGCGGTGAACGTTGGCGTTCGTCTCCCGGTAGAGCGATGCAACCCGGTCGATCACGCATTGCGGTTTCTGGGCCGTGGCCCCGCTGTCGAGATAGACGAGCGGCTTGCCGTAGACCTTGCGGGAGAGAATCGGAAACTCCCGGCGTATGGATTCGACATCGAACGGCTGCATGGCTACATCTCCTCCATTTTTGCGGTAACCCGCTCCATGAGCGCCTCCGAAAGAGGTTCTATCGCACAGCGGCGCACGATGTCGCCGACAAAACCTTCGACCTGGAGCCGTCGGGCCTCCGCCTCGCTCAGGCCCCGCTGGCGCATGTAGAGAATCGCATCGGCATCCATCTGCCCCACCGTCGCGCCGTGCGAACACTTCACGTCGTCGGCGTAGATCTCCAGCTGGGGCTGCGTCATGATCCGCGCCCGATCACTCAAAAGCACGTTGCGGCTCTGCTGCCGGGCATCGGTGCGCTGGGCGTCGGCGGCGACATAGACCAGACCGTGGAACTCCCCCACGGCCTCGCCGCCGGCAACGCCCTTGACCGAGGAGTCGCTGCGGCAGTCCGGCACAAGGTGCGCCGTATGCAGTTTCAGCAGGCAATGCTCCTTGCCGGCGGCCAGAAAGACACCGCCGAAATCACTCTCGGCATCGGCGCCCTGCAGCTCAATCCGATAGGCGGCGTTGGCGCTCGTGAGCTCGACGGCCGTCATGCGGCACCGGCTGCGGGCGGCCTGCGACACGGAGACCTCGGCAAAGGCCTCGGAGAGGAAGAGTTCCGTCAGGTCGAGCTGCGCCCCTTCGGCCAGTTCGACCGTCAGCACTGAAGCCGCCGCCTCGGCATGCAGCACGACCAGATGCGCCGAGGCTCCGGCAGCCACCTCGACATGCAGCCTGCGGGGATCGATCGCCCCAAAGGGCGTCGTCTCCGATGCCGCGATGCGGAGTCGCTCGCTTCCCGCGGGACGGAAACTCCGCAACAGATCCTTCAAAGCATCCATCACTCCGCGTAATCGTTAATGAGCCAGTCATAGCCCTCCTTTTCGAGCTTCAGGGCCAGCGTCTTGTCGCCCGAGTAGATGATGCGGCCCCGATAGAGGACATGCACCACGTCGGGAACGATGTAGTCGAGCAGCCGCTGGTAGTGCGTGATGACCACCGTGGCGTTCTGCGGCGTGTGGAGCTTCGTAACCCCCGTGGCGACAATCCGGAGCGCGTCGATATCGAGACCCGAGTCGGTCTCGTCCAGAATCGCCAGCTTCGGGTCGAGCATTGCCATCTGGAAAATCTCGTTCTTCTTCTTCTCGCCGCCCGAGAAACCTTCATTCACGGCCCGCGACGTAAGTTTCGACGAGAGTTCGACGATGGCGCTCTTCTCGCGCATGAGCTTCAGGAACTCCGCAGCCGTGAGGGGCTCCTCGCCGCGGAAACGGCGCTGTTCGTTGACGGCGATCTTCATGAAGTTGGCCATCGTAACGCCGGGGATCTCCACCGGATACTGGAAGCCCAGGAAGAGACCCAGGCGCGCCCGGTCCTCGATCGGCATTGCCAGCAGGTCGCGGCCCAGAAAGGTGGCCGAGCCCTCGGTTACGGTGAACTTCTCGTTGCCGGCCAGGACCGACGCCAGGGTCGATTTGCCCGAGCCGTTGGGACCCATGATGGCATGCACCTCACCGGGCCGGACCTCAAGGTCGATGCCCCGGAGGATCTCCTTGCCATCAACCGAGGCGTGCAGATTTTTTACGCTTAACATATGTGTTCCGTTTCTATTATTCCATTTTTGTCCTTTCATGGGCGGGCTGCTATCCCACCGTGCCCTCCAGCTGCAGGGCCAGCAGTTTCTGTGCCTCAACGGCAAACTCCATGGGCAGCTTTGCAAGCACCTCCCGGGCATATCCGTTCACGATCAGCCCCACGGCATCCTCGGTCGAAAGGCCCCGCTGCCGGCAGTAGAAGAGCTGGTCGTCCGAAATCTTCGAGGTCGTGGCCTCATGCTCCACGACGGCCGTGGCGTTGCGGTTGTCAATCACCGGAAAGGTATGCGCCCCGCAGCGGTCGCCGATCAGCAGCGAGTCGCACTGCGAATAGTTCCGCGCATGATCGGCACCCTTGGCCATGCGCACCAGACCCCGGTAGGAGTTCTCGCTGCGGCCGGCCGAGATGCCCTTCGAGACGATGCGGCTGCGCGTGTTGCGGCCGATATGGATCATCTTCGTGCCCGTGTCGGCCTGCTGGAAGTTGTTGGTCATCGCCACCGAGTAGAACTCCCCGACGGAGTTGTCGCCCGCAAGGATGCAGCTCGGATATTTCCAGGTTATGGCCGAACCGGTCTCGACCTGCGTCCACGACAGGCGGGCGTTTTCGCGACAGATGCCCCGCTTGGTTACGAAGTTGTAGATACCGCCGCGCCCCTCGCGGTCGCCCGGATACCAGTTCTGCACCGTGGAGTACTTCACCTCGGCGTCGCGCTCGACGACGATCTCCACCACGGCGGCATGCAGCTGGTTTTCGTCGCGCATCGGAGCCGTACAACCTTCCAGGTAGCTCACATAGGCCCCCTCGTCGGCCACGATCAGCGTGCGTTCGAACTGTCCCGTGCCGGCGGCGTTGATCCGGAAGTAGGTCGAGAGCTCCATCGGACAGCGGACGCCCTTCGGGATGTAGCAGAACGACCCGTCGGAGAAGACCGCGGCATTGAGCGCCGCATAGAAGTTGTCCGTATAGGGAACGACGCTTCCGAGGTACTTGCGGACCAGATCGGGATGGTCGCGCAGCGCCTCCGAGATCGAGCAGAAGATGATACCCTTCTCGGCCAGCGTCTCGCGGAAGGTGGTCTTCACCGAGACGGAGTCCATCACGGCATCCACGGCCACGCCGGCCAACGCCATCTGCTCCTCGAGGGGAATGCCCAGACGGTCGAAGGTGCGCTTGAGCTCGGGATCGACTTCGTCCATCGAGCCGAGCGCCATTTTGGCCTTGGGGGCCGCATAGTAGATGATATCCTGGAAATCGATCGGGGGAATCCGCAGATGCGCCCACGTCGGAGGTTCGAGCGTCAGAAAATGGCGGTAGGCCGCCACGCGCCGCTCGGTCATCCACCCCGGCTCGCCCTTCTTCTCCGAAATCAGGCGCACGACCTCTTCCGAAAGGCCCTTGCCGATGGTTTCGGTCTCGATGTCCGAGGTAAATCCGTATTTATATTCCTGCTCCCGAAGATCTTCGAGGAGCTCCTTTTCATTCGTTGCCATATGTTGTCAAATGTCGGACAAAGGTACGAAATCAAATTGCAAAATCATAATGCCGCCGGGCAAATCTGCACCCCCGCGACCAATCCTTCCAAAGCGGGGTCCGCCCGTACGAGCCGCCCCGTCCGCCCGCAGCACGGTCGCCAGCCTCGACCGGGAGTTCCCATGCGGCGGCGAAGGGCTCCGGACGCCATTCACACGAGGGATCGGCGGAAAACGGGAATTTTTGATTCCATTTTTTTGAAATTCCCCAAAAAGATCCTATATTTGCACACCCTTTCGGAAGAACAACACTCCCGCAAGGCGTGCCCGGAGAGATGGGTGAGTGGCTGAAACCACCGGTTTGCTAAACCGACGTACGGGGCAACCCGTACCACGAGTTCGAATCTCGTTCTCTCCGCCAAGAGGGGGTTGACAAAACCCAAAATCCCTGTAAATTCATGATTTACAGGGATTTTTATTTGGGCCGAAATGCAGAAAAAAGCATCGAAAAGCGGGTTACCTGTGGCCTATTCGGTGTACTTTTTCCGGGCCGAAAAAGTACACCGAATTACTCGTAACAGATTGTTTTGCATCTGTTTGCAGCGGTATTTCCCTCAATCAAGCACTTTATCAAGCCGCACGCCTGGAACTCGGCAAAAGGAAAAGCCAACGAAAAAAACCGCGGCGGAAAGGATTTGAGCCGTGTGTTTTGGCTTCGTGGCAACAATGAATACAGCGAATGGAGTACGCCAAACGACGCATACTCCAATACCCCAGGCTGCACATCACCGAAATCGTCGAGGCTGCGGGCGAACGGCACCGAGGAACGCGACCTCTCCGCTGCCATCAATCCCGAGGCAGGCAAGTTCTACAACATCACGCTGGATAAGGACAAGTGATATACCGTATCAGAGGATGGCAAGACCTACACAGTCACCTCCGCCGACGGCCTGAAGACGTGAGCTGAAGCCGCGAAGAGCAACCTCTCGCTGAACTGCACCCTGACCGACGACATCGACCAGACAGGCATCGACTGGACACCGATAGGCATAGACCATAACCACCAATACACCGGCACTTTCGACGGCGGCAGCCATACCATCACGGGACTGACCGTTACGGGAAGTAACTACTATGCGGGCCTGTTCGGCTTCATCGGCGAAAACGGCACGGTGAAGAACGTGATGCTGAAGGACGTGAAGATAGAAGGCGATGATTCGGGCAACGTCGGCGGCGTGACGGAATGGAGCTATGGCGGTAAAATTGAAAACTGCTCGGTGTGGGGCAGCGTCAGCCACAGCGGCATCAACAGCTATGCTGGTGGTGCAGTAGGCTATCAAGCGAACGGTTTCCTTACCGGATGCAGCTCCTCGGCCACAGTGAATGCCGGGAATATAGCCGGTGGTGTGGCAGGTGGCACAATTCTGCCACCCTGACCGGCTGCTATGCCACGGGCAGCGTGAGCGGTTCTGGAAGCGGCCCCGTCGATGTAGGCGGCGTAACGGGAATCAACGCTTGCGGAACCATGACCGCCTGCTACTGGGGAAGCAATCCCGACACAGGCATCGGCGACAAACAGGCAGGCACCACCGGCGGAACCGAGCAGGTGACGGACGGTAATCGGCGGAATGCCGTTACACAGATGAACGCCGCTCTGCAGAGCGCAGGTTCGGAGTGGCGTTACGAACTCACCGGAGCATTTCCCGCCTTGAAGAAACAGTAAACCGTCGGGCGGAAAAAGTTCCGCCCGTAACGGAAGATAACCGAAGTATAACCCCAATAAAGAAGGGAACGTGATGGAACCCACGGAGAATCTACCAATGGGTTGTATCGCTCCTGCACACTCACGATGAAAGGCCGCGGGTTACGTCGGGATTTTCCGCGCTTACGAAATCCGAGAAACGGTGCAGGCCCCGAATCAGGGTGGTGCGGGGACAGGCGATGTTCCACCGCATGAATCCCTCTCCCGCGGCTCCGTACATCGAGCCGGCATTGAGCCACAGCCCCGCCCGGTCGATCAGCTGCCGCTCAAGCTCCTCCGAAGAACGCCCAAGCACGCGACAGTCCATCCAGACCAGATAGGTCCCTTCCAGTCGGGAAATCGGGAAATCAGGCAGATTCCGTTCGCAGAACTCCCGCATGCAGGCGTAGTTTGCCTGCAGATATCCGATGAGCGCATCCAGCCACTCCCCGCCCCGGTCATAGGCCGCCTGCGTGGCGATGACGCCGAACGGATTGACGTCGCAGACCTCGTTGTCATTGATCGCCCGGTCGATCCGCACCCGGCGGCCGGCATCGGCGCAGACGATGTTGGCTATCTGCAGTCCGGCGATGTTGAATGCCTTGCTCGGAGAGATACAGGTTACCGAATGCTGCAGAAACTCATCCGACAGGGAGGCAAACGGCGTATAGACATGGCCCGGGAAGACCAGTTCGCAATGGATCTCGTCCGAAATGACCACCACATCGTGGCGGATGCAGATCTCACCGATGCGGAGCAGCTCCTCTCGCCGCCAGACCCGTCCGACCGGATTGTGGGGATTGCACAACAGCATCGCCTTCACGCCGGGATCGGCCGCCCGGCGCTCCAGATCCTCGTAGTCGATCCCGTAGGTATCGCCCCGGTGCACCAGCGGAGAGGGCACGATCTCGCAGCCGTTGTTGCGGATCGACGAGAAGAAGCAGTTGTAGACGGGGGGCTGCACCAGCACCTTGTCTCCCGGAACGGTCAGGGCCTTGATAACGGCCGAAATGGCCGGCACAACGCCCGACGTATAGATGATCCACAGCCGGTCGATCGTCCAGCCGTGCCGCCGGGCGAACCATCGCACAACGGAGTCGTAATAGGTATCCGGCACCCGGGTATAGCCGAAAATACCATGCTCCACCCGGCGGCGCAGCGCCTCGACAATCGCCGGCGCCGTACGGAAATCCATGTCGGCCACCCACATGGGCAGCACATCCCCGTTGGCGGCGCTGTCCCATTTGAAGGAGTCGGTCCCCCGCCGCGAAACCGGCTCGTCAAAGTCATATCTCATGGTCTTATCCTCTATCGATCAGCGGATCCCGTCCGTCCCGAAGCCGAATCACACAGTCGGCCGGGGCCTTGATGTTGTCGTCGATGGTTACCGAGCCGATCCCGTCCGCCACGATGCGGCCCGACATTGGGTTCTTGATGTTCGTAATCGTACCGCGGATATCGGCCTGCAGGGTGCTGTATTCGAAAGCCCGGTCGCAATCGGGTCCGAAGGTGCAGTTCTCCAGCACCAGGTCGTGCGCATAGCAGAGCGGCTGCTCTCCCGTGATATGGCAGTTCACCAGACGCAGATTCCGCGAATGCCAGCCCAGGTACTCGCCGTTGAGCTCCGAATCGTAGATGGTGACGTTCTCCACCTCCCAGAAGGCATCCTTGGTCGTGATGCGGGCGTTGCGGATCTCCGCATTCCGGACATACTGGAATACGTACTTGCTGTCGCTCACCAGTCCGTCCACGCGGATATCACGGCTGAACATGAAGGGATAGGTGCCCTCGTGCAGCGTCAGATTCCTGACACGTATGCCGTTGCAGCGCCAGAATACCTCGTCGGCATCGTTCATCGTGACGTTCTCGATGTCAATCTCGCTCATCTCCCGAAACATCTTCGGAGCGTCGATCACCGTATCGGTCATCTTGAGATGATCGGAGTACCACAGCGCCGAACGCCCTCCCACATCGAAATAGCAATGGTCGATCGTAAAGCCGTGAACGTGCCAGAAGGGATAGTTGCCCTCGAAACGGCACTCATACGCCTCGATATTGCTGCACTCCTTGATGGCCGACTCGCCGGCACGGATGACGACATGCTCCAGACGCAGGTCATGGGATTCGAACAGAGGGCGCTCGCCTCCAAACTCCTTGTTACAGATCAGTTTCATATTGCATGATGGATTTTGTGCCGTTATTACGTTGCAAAATTACGGAAGTTTGCAACGGTTCGGGGTAGACGGATTACGGATTCTCCAACCCCAATTACGGATGCCGCCTCACGTTGTCCGCAGCCACCGCTCGCGTTTCAGCCGGATCAGGAAGATCGCTCCCCGGAAGCACAGCTCGACACACATGGCGATCCAGACCCCCCTGAGGCCCATCGACGGAGCAAGCCAGGCAGCCAGCGTCAACCGTACGGCCCAGATACTGAAAAAGTTCATCAGACACGGAACAATCGTGTCGGCCGCCCCGACAAAGACTCCGTAGGCAACGATCGAGGCCGCAAACATGGGCTCGGCAAAGGCTTCGATACGCAGGGCCATGACCCCCAGCTGCCGGATCTCCTCGACCGGCGTCATCAAACCGATGATTTGGGGAGCAAACACATACATGAGCACCCCCATCAACCCCATGACCGACATGCCCATCAGCACGGTTATGCGGGCGAAACTGCGGGTCAGGGCACGGCGTCCGGCTCCTACACTCTGCCCGACAAGCGTCGTGGCGGCATCGGCGATTCCGTAGCCGGGCATGTAGCAGAGACTCTCGGCCGTTACGGCAAACGAATTGGCCGCAATGGCGAAAACCCCCAGCGGAGCCACTATGACCGTCGTCATGATCTGTGCACCGCAAATCACGACATGCTCGATACACATCGGAAAACCGATGCGGAAGGCTTTCTTCAGGGTGGCCGCCTGCGGTCGGAAACGGCCCGGCCGTCCAACCAGACTCAACATGTCGGAACGCACCCATAGATATCGGAGCAGGATGGCGGCAACCACCGCTTCGGCTGCGACCGTTCCCAGGGCCGCACCGCAGACGCCCAGACCCGCACCGGGCATCGTGAAGGAGAGG
This sequence comes from Candidatus Alistipes faecigallinarum, assembly GCA_019115605.1. GTDB lineage: Bacteria > Bacteroidota > Bacteroidia > Bacteroidales > Rikenellaceae > Alistipes > Alistipes faecigallinarum. The sequence goes on along the minus strand of DXDG01000016.1, from coordinate 108,574 downwards.
CCCGCCACGCTCCATGTGCGCGAGGGAAAGATCAGGAAGAAGTTGAAGATGACATCCAGCACGCACATGGCCACACCCAGCAGACTCGGTATGTGCATGTTGCCGCTGCATCGCAGCATGCCTCCCGCCAGGAAGTTCAGTTGCAGGGCCGGCAGAAAGAGCGAGAAAATGGCAAAATAGAGCGACGAATCCCGACGGATCGAGTCGTCGCCGCCCAGCCATCCGGGCAGCGCGCCGCTGATCGCCACTCCCGTAGCCGCCAGCTGCAGGCTGAAAACAAGCGTTGCGGTCAGCGACTGCCGCAACACCGCCCGCGCCTGCTCCAGGTCCCCGGCTCCGATCCGATGGGCCACCTGCACGGTAAAGCCCGTGGCCACGGCCGCACAAAGTCCCCAGAAGAGCCAGGTGGTTGTCGAAACCAACCCGATGGAGGCTGACGCCTCGGCTCCGAGATGCCCCACCATCGCCGCATCGATATACTGCATGATGATGGAGGAGAGCTGTGCAATGACGGCCGGAACACTGAGCCGCACGGTCAGGCGCAACCGCTGTCCGAGCGACATCGGTGCTCCCTCGCGGATCAGAGCCAGCAGTCCGTTTGTCTTGTCGGCCAGCGTCATTTCCTATAGCGTTTCTTAACCAATCCGAGCATCTTTCCGTAGGTCAGCATCCGCCAGATCCACTCCAGAGGACCAAACTGACAATAATACAGCCACAGACCGCTGAACAGCGCCTGCAGAAACCAGACGCCGGCAGCCATCAGTTTCACGCATACCAGCCCCATACCGGCTCCAAGGCCCAGTCCCGTACCGTAGAAAAGCAGCATCCCGAACGCCGACTGTCCGATATAGTTGGTCAAGGCCATGCGTCCCGGCAGGACAAAAATACGAAAAACTTTCCATTGCGGATGCCTGAGATAACAGAGAGAGAGACGCCCGCCGCATAGGCAAAACCCAGCGGAAACACGCTGACAAGGTAGAGTACGGCATGCAAGCCCGCACCCCAGGGACGGCCGTTCACTGCACTGCACTCCAGGCATAGAGCAGCGACAGCGGCAATCCGAAAAGAAATCCATAACGGGTCATGCGTTCGAACAGCCGTTCGTGGCCCGCAAGATCGGCATAAAGGCGGTTGCGTCCGATATGGAAGCCCAGCAGGAAGAGCCCCAGGACCTTGAAATAACGGTTCCCGTCGATAAACTCCTGCAGCCGGACCCAGGCACCCTGCATCAGGAATTCGGACACCTCGCCGTAATACTCCGCGTCCCGCAGCCAATAGGCGAAATTCTCCTCCGTAATTCCGTATTCGGCACACCGTGCCTGCTGCAGCGCCACGACCGGTGCCGACGGATCAAGGCCCAGCCATGCCACGATGAAATCCACGACAACGGGAAGCAGCAGAAACGCAAAGGCCCAGGTCAGCAGCACCCGGTTCGAGGTCCTGCGGAAAAGGGGCAGCAACAGTCCCAGACAGGCATACAGCATGAGGATATCGCCGCTCCACAAAAGCATCAGATGCAGAAAGCCGATCAGCAGCAGAACCGCCATGCGCCGGTAGAAAATTCCAAGTCCGCTGGCTCCGCGCTGCTCCGCATGGTCGATGATGATCGAGAAGCCGATACCGAACAGCAACGAAAACAGCGTGTAGAACTTGCCGTCGATGAAGACCAGCTGCAGGTAGCGCACGATACGGTCGATCCCGGCCGTCGGCAGGGCTCCGGCCGCATCGGCCGGAAGGAAGGAGTACAACGAAAACTCGGAGAAGTTGGCCAGCGCAATACCCAGCAGCGCCAAACCGCGCAGGATATCCAGAATGGCGTGCCGCTCGGACGAGCGAACGGGACGGGCCGCGTGTATCGTGTCGGATGTCGAAGTCATGAACCGTGTGGAAATGGTTTGCACCAGCTGCAAAGTTCCGCATTTCGGGGTTTATTTCCTGTAGACGGATTCCGGATTTTTGCCTCCGATATGACCCCAATTACGGAATCTGCACCGGCAGGGTGCCGGCCCAAAAGTTCTCAAAACAAATTCGCCCTCCGATACTGGAGGGCGAATTCGCATCGACGGGGCACTCCCGTCAGAACATGTAGTCCCAGGCGGGCAGTTGCACGGGCTCCGTCGCGGCGGCCGCGCGCGACCGTTCGTCGAGGTATTTGCGGTTGATGACCAGTCGGAACATGTACTCGTCGAACCAGCGGTCCGTAAAGGTCATGTAACCCTCGTGGCCGGCGGTGGGACCCCAGCTGTTCTCGAACTGCCACTTCACGGGCACCTCGTTCTCGTCGGTATCCACGGCGATGAGCGCCATGGCATGCGCCGAGCCGCTCTCGCGTGTGAGGATCCGCGCCCGTTTATCCATCGCAAGATCGACGCCGAACAGCGAGCCGTAGTCATACATCTCCGGATCACAGACGCCCTGCGCCGGATCGTACATCGCCACGTCGCACGAGGCGTACATCGCCTCGCCGGCCTTGATCGAGGCGACGGCGGCCTGCTTGATCACTTCGTTCGGGAGGTTCAGGTAGACCCAATTCACCCCTTCGTAGGTATTGCGGTAATTCTGGATCTCATAGACCTTGTAATAGGGGCGCGTCGGGTCGTTCATGATCATCACGTAGGCCTCGGGCGAATAGTCTGCGGGAATGATGCTGCGGTAGAAGTCCCGGGGCGTGCTGCGGAGCGTCTTCACCTCGCCGCCGCGCGTCTCATAACGCCAGGTGAACTCCGCGGGCGGCTCGCCCAGGCAGAGTGCCAGCATGCGGTAGACCTCCTTGAGGATGGCAACCTTCGCGGCGGCAATCTCCTGCCGTCCGGCTCCGGCGACCACCAGTTCGCGCAGGGCATAGCCTCCGGCACGCAGCCGCTCGTTGAGCACCGCGCGCAGCTGCGTCGTGTTGTTCGAATGGGCCGTCTCGGGCATCACCTCCTGCGGCACGACACCGTACTTCTCGGCCACGTTGTAGAAGAGGTTCCACACGCCGCCGTCGCCCACGGGGGTCTTGAAGAAGAACTCCACGTCGCGGTCGGTCATCGGACGGTCGGCCGTGGCGATGGCATTTTCGAGGAAGAGGTTGCTCTTCTCAAACAGATCCCAGAAGTAGTTGTAGTTGTGTGAGAAGTCGAACGACGCGATATCGAAACGCTCCATGACCGCGGGACGCAGCACGTTCATCGAGGTGAACATCCAGCAGCGGCCCGACTGTTTCTGGTCGGTGATGCCCTTCACGTTCACGCGGTACTTGAAGTAGTGGTCGATCCTGCCCTGCAGATCTCGGTTGAGGGCCAGCTTGCGGAGGTTGGCCTCCGAGGTCAGGACGTTCTGCAGCGCCCGGGTCGGGGCATCCTTCACAAAGGAGGAGGCGATCTCCTTCAACTCCTTGTCGGTGAGCTCCTGGGCCGGAGCGGCAAGGCTCCAGCCGCCCACGAGCAGTGCGGTAAACAGGATTTTCTTCATATGCGGGAAAATATCAAACGTTCCAAAGATAGGCATTTTTCCGGAAAATCCCGTTTGAACCCGGCGGAATACGAAAAAAGGGCGGCCGCAACCACCCTTTTTTGTCCGTCAGCGGGGCGTCAGCACCCCTTCACCGCCTCGACGGCCCGCTCGTAGTCGGGTTCCTCGGTGATCTCGGGAACCAGCTCCGAGTAGACGACCCGTCCTTCGGGGTCGATCACCACCACGGCCCGGGCCAGCAGCCCGCAAAGCGGTCCGTCGGTCATCCCTACGCCGTAGGCCGCATCGAAGCCCGAGGCACGGAAATCCGACGCCGGGACGACGTTTTCGATCCCCTCGACCGAGCAGAAACGCGCATGGGCAAAGGGCAGGTCCTTCGAAACGGCCACGACGACCGTATCGGGCAGCGAGGCCGCCAGCTGGTTGAACTTGCGCACGGAGGTGGCGCAAACCCCCGTATCGAGGCTCGGGAAGATGTTCAGCACGACGCGGCGTCCCCGCAGATCGGAGAGACGCAGCGGCGTAAGGTCCGTGCGGACCAGTTCGAAGTCGGGAGCCGGGACTCCCGGACGGATGAACTCCCCGGAAAGCGTCACGGGAGTTCCCTTGAATTTCGTCGTTGTCATGATTGAATGCAGTTTTATAGAAAAAAAACGTTGCGGAAAAGGAAATATTGTTACTCCTCCGCAATTGCTGCAAATCCGATGCCCGATGCACAGACCGCCGCACCTTTGTGCTGACCAGCCTCTACCTCGGCGGCCGGTCTCTGCCTCAAAGAATCTTCAGGGCGATGCGCGCACAGGCCTCGGCATCGGCCAGGGCATGGTGATGATGCTCCAGATCGAAGCCGCAGGCCGCGGAGACCGTATGCAGCTGGTGGTTGGGCAGCCGCTTTCCGAAGACGCGGCGCGAGGCCCGGCAGGTGCACAGAAAACGGTATCCGGGATAGGGCATGCCGTAGAGGTCGAAAACGGCCCGCAGGCACCCCTCGTCGAAGGGCGAGTTGTGCGCGACGAGCGGAAGCCCCTCGATGCGCGGCGCCACCTGCCGCCAGACCTCCTCGAAATCGGGCGCATCCTCCGTATCGGCGGCCGTCAGTCCGTGAATCGCCGTCGTGAAACGGCTGTAATAGTTCGGGCGCGGGTGGATCAGGCTGTAGAAGGTATCGCAAATCTCACCGCCGCGCACGACGACCACACCGACCGCGCAGACGCTCGTCCGGCTGCCGTTGGCCGTTTCGAAATCGATGGCAGCAAAGTCATTCATCGTACAAGAATGGGATCAATCTTTCCGCGGCAAAGATAGCCACCCCGGGGAAGAAAAGCAAATCGGCACGGCATTTCCGGAGTGAAAATCCCGGGACCGGAAAAAGGAGATCCGCACCCGTTGCCGGATGCGGATCTCGAAAGAGCTATCGCCGCGGGACACCCTACTCCCACTCGATCGTTGCGGGCGGTTTGGAGGAGATGTCGTAGACAACGCGGTTCACGCCGCGCACCTTGTTGATGATCTCGTTCGAGACGTCGGCCAGGAACTCATAGGGCAGGTGGACCCAGTCGGCCGTCATGCCGTCCGTGGAGGTTACGGCACGCAGCGCCACGCAACTCTCGTAGGTGCGCTCGTCGCCCATCACGCCGACACTCTTGACCGGCAGCAGGATGGCACCCGCCTGCCAGACCTTGTCGTAGAGCCCCCACGCATGCAGGGCGTCGATATAGATCTTGTCCACGTTCTGCAGGATCTCCACCTTCTCGGGCGTGATGTCGCCCAGGATGCGGATCGCAAGGCCCGGCCCCGGGAAGGGATGGCGGCCGATCAGCCGGTCGGAGATGCCCAGCGAGCGGCCCACGCGGCGCACCTCGTCCTTGAACAGAAGCCGCAGCGGCTCGACGACCTTCAGGTTCATCTTCTCGGGAAGGCCGCCCACGTTGTGGTGCGACTTGATCGTCGCCGAAGGCCCGTTTACGGAGCACGACTCGATCACGTCGGGATAGATCGTACCCTGCGCCAGCCACCGCACGTCGCGGATCTGCTGCGCCTCCTCGTTGAAAACCTCCACGAAGTCGCGGCCGATGATCTTGCGCTTCTTCTCGGGCTCGGTAACCCCGGCCAGGTCGCCGAGGAACTTCGCGCCGGCCTTCACGCCCTTGACGTTCAGCCCCATGTTCTTGTAGGATTCGAGCACCTCCTCGAACTCGTTCTTGCGCAGCAGGCCCGAATCGACGAAGATGCAGTAGAGGTTCTCGCCGATGGCCCGATGCAACAGCACGGCGGCCACCGAGGAATCGACGCCGCCCGAAAGTCCCAGCACGACCTTGTCGCTGCCCAGCTTCTCGCGCAGCTCGCGAACGGTCGACTCGACGAAGCTCTCCGAGGTCCACGACTGCGAACACCCGCAGATATCCACGACAAAATTCTTCAGCAGCTGCTTGCCGTCGGTCGAATGGTAGACCTCGGGATGGAACTGGATGCCCCAGGTCGGCTCTCCCTCGATGTGGAAGGCGGCCACGCGCACATCCTCCGTGCTGGCGACGATCCTATAGCTGTCGGGCACGCGCGTAATGGTGTCGCCGTGCGACATCCACACCTGCGTGGGCGACGGAAGGCCCTTCATCAGGGCATCCTCCGGATCGGCGACCGTGAGCATCGCCCGGCCGTACTCGCGGCTCGGAGCCGGCTGCACCTCGCCGCCGAAGGCGTGGGAGAGATACTGCGCGCCGTAGCAGACGCCCAGCAGCGGCAGCCGCCCCTTGATCGCCGAGAGGTCGGGCGTCGGAGCCTGGGCATCGCGCACCGAGAAGGGGCTGCCCGAGAGAATCACACCCCGCACCGAAGCGTCGATCGGCGGAATCTTGTTGAAGGGGTGGATCTCGCAATAGACGTTCAGCTCGCGCACACGCCGCGCAATGAGCTGCGTGTACTGCGATCCGAAGTCGAGAATCACTATCTTTTCCTGCATGTATGTGTAGGTGTTTATGAGTTCTTCACTGGACGGTTGTAACAGCCTGCCATGCGCATCTCCGCGGCAAAGGTCTCAGCCCCGACTTCCCGGATCCGTTCGATGCAACCCCTGCGGTCGGAACGAAAAATCACGCCGAAAATCTTTCCGACAAAGCTGTTGAACTTCCGGCATGCCGACAAAGGCATCAACGTGCATTCAGCACAACTCTGCCATCCCTGTTCGATACAACAGGCCCGGACTTTGCACCAGGCCGCCTTCTCGTTCGCCCGGCATCCCGGGCACTTCCCTTTCGCATAAGCCCGGCAGGCTTCGCAAAAGAGACCGCAGGCCGCTATCACCGGTTTCATCTCTACCGCTCGCTCGAGTAGTTCGGGGCCTCGCTCGTGATCGTTACGTCGTGCGGATGGCTCTCGTGCATGCCCGACGAGGTGATGCGGATGAACTGCGCCTTCTGCAGGGTCGGGATATCCTTCGCACCGCAGTAGCCCATGCCCGAACGCAGACCGCCGATAAGCTGGTAAACCGTCTCGCTCAACGAACCCTTGAACGGTACGCGGGCCACGATGCCCTCCGGCACGAGCTTGCTGATATTGCCCTCGCACCCCTTCTGGAAGTAACGGTCAGCCGATCCCGCCTTCATGGCGTCGATCGATCCCATGCCGCGGTAGGCCTTGAACTTGCGGCCGTTGTAGATGATCGTGTCGCCCGGAGCCTCCTCCGTACCGGCGAACATCGAACCGATCATCACGCAGTCGCCGCCCGCCGCCAGCGCCTTGACAATGTCGCCCGAGTAGCGCAGACCGCCGTCGGCAATGACCGGAACGCCCGAGCCCTTGGCGGCCGAAGCTGCGGCATAGATCGCCGAGAGCTGGGGTACGCCCACGCCGGCAATGATGCGCGTCGTGCAGATCGAACCGGGACCGATGCCCACCTTGATACCGTCGGCACCCGCCTCGACGAGGAACTTCGCGGCCTCGGCCGTGGCGATGTTGCCCACGACGACGTCAAGCGACGGATAGGCCGCCTTGATCTCCCGGAGCGTGCGGACGATGTTGCGCGAATGGCCGTGCGCCGAATCCAGCACCACGGCATCCACATCCTCGGCGACGAGCGCCGCAACGCGCTCCAGCGCATCGGCCGTGATACCCACGCCGGCTGCCGCACGCAGACGTCCCTTGTCGTCCTTGCAGGCATTCGGGTGGTCCTGCACCTTGGTAATGTCCTTATAGGTGATGAGCCCCACCAGACGGCCGTCGTTGTCCACGACCGGGAGCTTCTCGATCTTGTTGTTGAGCAGCACCTCCGAAGCGTGGGCCAGGTCGGTGCGGTGCGTGGTGATGAGCCGGTCGCCCGGGGTCATCACCTCCTCGATGCGGCGCGACATGTCGGGCTGGAAGCGCAGGTCACGGTTCGTAACGATACCGATGAGCCGGCGGCCGGCATCCACGACGGGAATGCCGCCGATGCGGTTCTCCTTCATCAGATTCAGGGCGTCGCCCACGGTATTGTCCTTCGAGATGGTGATCGGATCGTAGATCATGCCGTTTTCGGCACGCTTCACTCGGCGCACCTGGGCGGCCTGCTCGGCAATCGTCATGTTCTTGTGGATCACGCCGATACCTCCTTCGCGCGCCAGCGCAATGGCCAGAGGCGCCTCCGTTACGGTATCCATCGCCGCAGAGACGACGGGGATGTTGAGCTTGATATTTCGCGAAAAGCGGGTACGGACATCGACCTCTCGCGGCAACACTTCCGAATAGGCGGGTACGAGCAGCACATCGTCGAACGTAAGTCCTTCGGGCTGAACCCTTTCATTGATAAAAGACATAATGAACGTGGATTTTTGTTGCTCGCAAAATTAAGCATTTTTTTCGAAACGGCCTAAAATCGGCTCTCCTATCGTACACTTTTTATCAACAATTTGTTCCATCCGGCGCGGGATCTTCGGGGTTTGTTATAAATTTGCACCCATAAACATCCATCTGCATGAAAAAGAGTCTGCTGCCGATTCTGCTGCTGACCGCCGCCGCGGTCTCCTGCATCTCCCGAACGCCGCATTCCGGCTCCCCGGCGGATCCGGCCGTCCCGGCCGACCGTTCCGATGCCGCCGCAACGGCCTGCGGCACGACGGATTGCGACACGACAGCCACAACGGTGATCCGGGGCCGCGTGGTCTTCTCGCACGAGGTCCGCGCCTTCACGCCCGAGGGCGACACGACCGAGTACTGGCTCCAGGACCGGGGCGGGGTGCTCGAAGAGGCCTATGACCGGCTGACCGGAGGCGCGAAGAACGGCACGCCCGTGCGGGCCGAGCTGCGCGTCCGCTATCTGGGGCCCTCGGACGAAGGCTTCGCCGCGGAGTACGCAGGCGTTTACCGCGTCATGGAGATCATCCGCCTGGAACGCGAATCCCCGGACAGCGTGCGGCATCGGGCCCGCTGACCCGCAGCGGCTGCAAAACAGCGGATCCGGCCTCCTGCGGGGCCGGATCCGTCATTTTTCGGGAGTGATCCTGCGGATCAGTACTGCTCCTTCTCGTTGGGGAAGTCGCCCGACTTCACGTCGCCGACATACTGCGACACGGCATCGGTCATCACCGTATGCAGGTCGGCATACCGGCGCAGGAAGCGCGGTGAGAAGCCCTTGTTGATACCCAGCATGTCGTGGATGACCAGCACCTGGCCGTCGCACGCCCCGCCGGCCCCGATGCCGATCGTCGGCGCCGAGATCTCCCGCGTAACGCGGGCCGCAAGGGCTGCGGGAATCTTCTCGAGAACGATCGAGAAGCAGCCCGCATCGCTCAAAAGATGGGCGTCGCGCACGAGTTTCTCGGCCTCGGCCTCCTCCTTGGCGCGCACCGTATAGGTGCCGAACTTGTGGATCGACTGGGGCGTCAGTCCGAGGTGCCCCATGACGGGAATACCCGCCGAAAGGATGCGCTGGACCGATTCGAGGATCTCCTCGCCGCCCTCCATCTTCACGGCGTCGGCCTCGGTCTCCTTCATGATGCGCACGGCCGAATCGAGCGCCACCTTCGAGTTGCCCTGATAGGTGCCGAAGGGCAGATCGACGACCACCAGCGCACGGCTGACGGCACGCACCACCGAACGGGCGTGATAGATCATCATATCGAGCGTGATGGGCAGCGTCGTCTCGTAACCGGCCATGACGTTGGCCGCCGAGTCGCCCACCAGGATCACGTCGACGCCCGCGGCATCGACGATCTTGGCCATCGAATAATCGTAAGAGGTAAGCATGGCGATCTTCTCGCCCCGCTGTTTCATCTCCGTCAGGCGATAGGTCGTAACCGCGCGAACGGTGCTTTCTACGGACATTTCTTCAGATTTTAGGTTTCAAATCGGCGGCAAAGATAGCGTTTGCCCTGGGCAAAGCAAAATTTTTTTCATTCCGCGCGGAAGCGGCTCCCGCAACTCGGCCGGAGGATCACCCCAGGGGCCGGAGCCGGCGGAAAAAGTGCCACAGCACCACGCCGCCCGAAACCGATACGTTGATCGAGTGCTTGGTGCCGACCTGCGGGATCTCCAGCGCCCCGTCGCAGCGGTCCACGGCCTGCTGCCCTACCCCGTCGACCTCGTTGCCGAAGACCAGCGCATAGCGCACCCCCTCCTCGGGCGTGAAGGCATCGAGCATCTCGGCACCCTCGACCTGCTCGACGGCATAGACCCGGTATCCTTCAGCATGCAGACGGTCGATGCACGCCTCGGTCGAGTCGCAATGGCTCCACGGCACGGTCAGCTCGGCCCCGAGCGCCGTCTTGTGGATCTCGCGCAGAGGCGGCGTCGCCGTGATACCGCACAGCAGGATCCGCTCCACGGCGAAGGCGTCTCCCGTGCGGAAAAAGGCCCCGACGTTCTGCGCCGAGCGGACGTTGTCCAGCACCACCGCAACGGGCATCTTCGCCATCGCGGCAAACTGCTCCGGGGTCGGGCGCCCGAGTTCTTCGTTGGTAATTTTACGCATTCCCGTTTTTTGGATGATTTCGGCGTCAAAAGTAGTCAAATAAAAAATATTTTCCCTATTTTTGGGGCCTCAACGCTAAAGAAATTATGCAGTTCCGAAAACTTCTGACGCTTGCCGCCGCTCTCTGCATCTGCGGAGGAGGACTCCGGGCACAGCAGATCCTCGTCGGCGCCGACTTCGCCACGCGTTTCGACAACCGCGAATATGCCAACAACACCTTCAACGAGTCGCAGACGCTCTTCAGCGCCCGCCTCACGCCCCGTGTGGGAATCGAGTGGCAGGAGAAGAACCGCCTGGTCTTCGGCGTGGACATGCTGCAGAACTTCGGACAGCACAACGGTCCCCGCGAACCCTTCCTGAGCGACGTCAAGCCGTTGATGTACTACCGCTTCGCGACGCGCAACGTCACGGCCGCAGCGGGTATCTTCGACCGCAAGGAGCTCATGGGCGAATATTCGCAGGCGCTCATCAGCGACTCGGTGGCCTTCTACCACAACCGTCTCTCGGGATTCCTCGGGCGCTACGTCTCGACGCAGCGCGAAAAGAGCTATGTCGAGATGGCCATCGACTGGGAGGGCATGTACTCCGAAGCCTCGCGCGAGATGTTCCGCATCCTCTCCGCAGGCCGCTACACGTTTGACCGCGGATTCTACTTCGGATACGCCTTCTCGATGTTCCACTTTGCCGGGTCGAAGCTCAACGAGAACGTGACGGACAACCTGCTGGTCAATCCCTTCGTGGGTTGGGAGTTCGAGGCCTTCTTCGACTTCGACGTCAAGGCCGGGATGCTCTTCGCCCCGCAGCGGGCCCGCAGCCTCGACCATGAGTGGAAGAAGCCCTGCGGCGGGCAGATCGACCTGAAGATCAGCCGCTGGGGTCTGAAGATCGAGAACAACCTCTATCTGGGAGAGAACCTCCAGCCGCTGCGCAACGAAACGGCCAACCCCGCAACGGGACTCACCTACGGAGCCGACGGGCTCTATGCCGGCGAGGCCTTCTACGCCACCACGGAGCATGTCTACAACCGCACGTGGGTGGGTTACGACCGCAAGTTCTTTGACGACACGGTGCATGTCGAGGCCGGCATGGTCTTCCACTACGACGGCACGGGTCTCGGAACGCAGCAGATGGTCAAGCTCTCGGTGGACATCCAGCGGATGTTCGGCATGAGACGCAAATAGCGGGACCAATATAGATTCAGACGTCAAAATCAAAAACAACGCAACACAATATGGCAAGCGAAAACCACGAAACCGAAACCCGGGAGAAGTCGCTGAACTTCCTCGAAGAGATCATCGAAGAGTCGATCGCCAAAGGCGAGAAACGCGTACAGACCCGCTTCCCGCCCGAGCCGAACGGCTACCTGCATATCGGACACGCCAAGAGCATCTGCATCAACTTCGGACTGGCCAAGAAGTACGGCGGCCGTTGCAATCTGCGCTTCGACGACACGAACCCCGTGAAGGAGGATGTCGAGTATGTCGATTCGATCAAGCGCGACATCCAGTGGCTGGGCTTCCAGTGGGCCGAGGAGCACTACGCCTCGGACTACTTCGACCAGCTCTACGAATGGGCCCTGGAGCTGATCCGCAAGGGGCTGGCCTACGTCGATGACCAGACGCAGGAGCAGATCCGCGAGAACCGCGGCACGGTCTCCGTACCGGGCACCCCTTCGCCGTGGCGCGACCGCTCGGTCGAGGAGAACCTCGACCTGTTCGTACGCATGAAGAACGGCGAGTTCCCCGACGGATCGAAGGTCCTCCGCGCGAAGATCGACATGGCCCATCCGAACATGCTCTTCCGCGACCCGATCATGTACCGCATCATCCACGCCGAGCACCACCGCACGGGCAACAAGTGGTGCATCTACCCGATGTACGACTACGCCCACGGCCAGAGCGACTCGATCGAGCGGATCACCCACTCGATCTGCACGCTCGAGTTCGACGTACACCGCCCGCTCTACGACTGGTTTATCCAGGCGCTGGGCATCTACCCCTCGCACCAGTACGAGTTCGCCCGGCTGAACCTCACCTATACGCTCATGTCGAAGCGCCGCCTGCTGAAGCTCGTGCAGGAGGGCGCCGTGATGGGCTGGGACGACCCCCGCATGCCGACGATCTGCGCCCTGCGCCGCAAGGGCTACACGCCCGCTTCGGTGCGCAACTTCGCCGAGATGGTCGGCGTGGCCAAGCGCGACAACGTCATCGACCTCGGAAAACTCGAGTACTGCGTGCGCGAGGACCTGAACAAGGTTGCCGAGCGCCGCATGGCCGTGCTGAACCCGCTGAAGGTCGTCATCACGAACTATCCCGAGGGCAAGACCGAGCTGTTCACGGCGATCAACAACCCCGAGGACGAGGCGGCCGGCACGCGTCAGGTGCCCTTCTCGCGCGAGCTCTACATCGAGCGCGACGACTTCATGGAGAATCCTCCGAAGAAGTTCTTCCGCCTGCAGCCCGGCGGCGAGGTGCGCCTGCGCTACTCGTACCTGATCAAGTGCGAGGAGGTTGTCAAGGATGCCGAGGGCAACATCACCGAGCTGCGCTGCACCTACGACCCGATGTCCGGAGGCGGCTCGTCGAGCGACGGACGCCGCGTGAAGGGTGTCATCCACTGGGTATCGGCACAGGATGCCGTCGAGGCCGAGATTCGCCTCTTCAACCCGCTCTTCACGAAGGAGAACCCCGACGACGTGGAGGAGGGACAGACCTGGGAGGACAACCTCAACCCCGAGTCGATGGTCAAGATCACGGGCTACCTCGAGCCGTCGCTGCGCGAGATTCCCATCGGGCAGGCCGTGCAGTTCGAGCGCGTGGGCTACTTCTGCCCCGACACGGACTCGACGCCCGAGCACCTCGTATTCAACCGTACCGTCACGCTCAAGGACTCCTGGGCCAAGATCAACAAGTAGGATCGGACGGACGGCCTCACAACCGAAGAAGGCGGAGATTTTCAGAAAATCTCCGCCTTCTTTACGCCATACCGGGAAGCGATCAGCGCGTATTTCCCCGGGACTTCCAGGGAGCGCCGTTGCGCCGCAACGGAAGAAAGTAGTACGACTCCTGCCACGCTCCGTGGACCCAGCAGGCATCCCAGCGCGTAGACTCCATGAATGCCCTCCGGGCCCGTTGCACCAACGGGTCGGAGGGATCCGTGAGGATGCTATCTCTTGCCAGAAAGAGCGTAGATTTCAGGATCCGAACCGGGCGTCCCGTGGAATCCGCGGCGAAATGCACGGAAAAGGACAAAAACGGCGGCAGCGAATCCGTCGGTCCGAGCCGGTCGAACGCCTCGCATAACCGGAGGTGATTCTCCTGCAAATCGACACCCTGCTTATACGCCCGGTTCCGGAAATGGCGGGTCGGACCGACCTTACCCGCTTCAACGGTAGCTGCCCACTCCTCTTCAAAAATGGCACGACGCCCGTAACAGATCACTTCGCCCCGGCCGTAACAGATCTCGCCGCTGAACCACGATGCACGGACCCGTCCCCCTTCGGCCCATTCCGGGAAAAGCTCCTCGGCCGTGAAAAGGGGTATATCCGTACAGGTATACACCCGTTCGAGCCACAGCTGCCCCTTCTCCAGCCTCCAACAGCCCACATAGCCGCGCCAGCAGGCCGTATTGACGGGAACATCCGCCTCTTTCAGACGCTCGTCGAGACGCATCCGCATCGTACTGTCGGCATACTCAAGCGGGCAGGCAAGCATCGACAGCGTATCGCGCCCCACGATCAGTCGTTCGGTCATCTGCATCGTGGCAAACGACGGCACCGCGATCCACAATGCCGCCAGCAGGAAAAGGATCCGTTTCATGACTCTTCAGGATGATTCGGGCGGAATAAAGATACGTTTTTTCCGACGGTCCGGCAACTGCATCCGCAAAAAAACGGGCGAAGATTCCCACAATCATCACCCACTTACATGACCCGGAACTTACGCCCGGAAGATCACATCATTTCGCCGAACACCCGTCGACCCAGAAAATAACGCACGAGGATCGATCCGGCGTAGATATGCTTCGACTCGCTCCGTCTTGCGGCTTGGATCGCCCGCCGCTTGTGCGACAGCACCGGATGCCACCGGAGAAAGTCCCGCCAGGCGCGGAATACCGCCCGGAAATTGTCGGCACGCCCCTGCATGAGGTACGACAGGGCCGCCAGCAGGTCGAGCCCCGGGCGCAGCAATGCCACGACGATCCGTTGCGCAGGCGTTGCGCACTTGAAGAGCATCGCCAGGTTGTTGCGATGGTTGTAGAAGACCTTCGACGGCGAGTCGGTCTGCAACGTGCCGCCGCCGAGGTGATAGACCACGCTGCGGGGAACCACCCGCACGCGACAGCCCGCCAGCTGCATCCGCCAGCAAAGGTCGATCTCCTCCATATGGGCGAAAAAGTCGGCATCGAAGCCGCCCAGTGCCCGGAAGACCCCGGCCCGGCAGCAGAAGGCCGCTCCGCTCACCCAGAAGACGTCGCGCTCGTCGTCGTACTGGCCCCGGTCCTCCTCGACCGTGCGCAGGATACGGCCCCGGCAGAAGGGATAGCCCAGAAAGTCGATGAAGCCGCCCGACGCTCCGGCATATTCGAACTTCTCGCGTTCGAGGCAGGAGATCAGCTTGGGCGACACCACCGCCACGTCGGGATTCCGTTCAAGGCATTCGAGCAGCGGTTCGAGCCATCCGGCGGGTGTTTCGACATCGGAGTTCAACAGCACGAAAATGTCCGCTTCGATCTGCTCCAGCGCCCGGTTGTAGCCTCCGGCAAAGCCGTAGTTGGCATCGAGACGCACGACGCGGACCGTCGGGAACCCGCTTGCCAGCAGCGCCAGCGAACCGTCCGTCGAGCCGTTGTCGGCCACGACGATCTCCACGCCGGCAGGCGCTGCCGCCACGACGCTCGGCAGAAAACGGCGCAGGTGCGCCTCTCCGTTCCAGTTCAGGATAACGATCTTGACGTCAGGCATGGGTACGTTTGTGTTTCCAGCGGCGGTGCGACCAGATCCAGAGTTCGGGCCGCTCGCAGATCACGCGCTCCAGTTCGCGAACGTAACGTTCGGTAATCTCGTTGGGTGCCACCTCCTCCTCGCCGTCATAGAGCGGGACGAACGACATCTCGTAACGGCCGCGGCGCAGGCGGTCCATCCGGACGAAATAGACCGGAAGGTGGCAGCGCAGCGCCAGCTTCTCGCCGCCGTCGAAGAAGATCGTATCCTGGTTGAGGAAGCGGAACCAGTGGCTGTCGGGACGCCGCGGGGGATTCTGGTCGGCGATAAGTCCCAGCACCAGGTTCCGGCCGGCGAAGCCCTCTTCGCTGTGGTGCAGGTAGAAGCGCAGACACTCCTTCATCGGAACGGGCGTGGCGTAGTCGCCCCGGCGCAGCCGCTTGTAGAGGGCATCGGCCACGGGACTCTCCAGCGGATGATAGACCGCCACAACGATCTGCGACGGAACGTAAATACCCCAGAAGGAGCAGTACTCCCAGCATCCGAAATGGGCCGTCATGGCGATCCAGTTGCGGCCCGCGACCTTCGCAAGGTGCTCGTCGAGCCCCCGCACCTTGAGGATCCGCCGCCCCTTTGCGGGCGTCATGTGGGCCAGATCGACCGTATCGACGAAGAGCTCGGCCAGCGTGAGGTAGAAGCGGCGCCGGATCACGGCCAGCTCCGCGGCGCTCTTTTCGGGGAAGGAGTTGCGCAGATTGCGGTCGACGACCGACCTCCGGTAGCGCAGGCAGTAATACAGGATGAAGAAGATCAGATTCTCGACGACGTAGTACTTGAACCAGTAGGGCAATACGGCGAACAGGCGCGCCAGGACCCAGAGTATCTCCAGCCAGATCCGCTGCAGCAGGTTCAGTTCCGTCCGTTTCTTGCTCATAACTCTTCGGCGTTGCGATTTTTGGGACGGCCCGAGACGACGATCACGAATTCGCCCTTGGGTTCCGTCGTCCAGAAGTGTTCCAACAGCTCGGCAACGGTGCCGCGCAGCGTCTGCTCGAATTTCTTGGTCAGCTCGCGCGACACGGAGATGCGGCGATCCGCGCCGAACGTCTCGGCAAACTGTTCGAGGCACTTGACCACCCGGTAGGGCGATTCATAAAAGACCATCGTGCGCTCCTCGTCGGCAAGGGCCTGCAGGTGCTTCATGCGTCCCTTCTTCTGCGGCAGGAATCCCTCGAAGCAGAAGCGGTCGCACGGGAAGCCGCTCTGGACGAGCGCCGGGATCAGCGCCGTGGCGCCCGGCAGGGTCTCGACCTCGATCCCCGCCTCGACGCAGGTGCGCACGAGCAGGAAACCCGGATCGGAGATGCCCGGGGTCCCGGCATCCGAGATGAGCGCCGCATCGCGTCCCGCGGCGATCTCCGCCGCCACGGCCGCCACCGTGGCGTGTTCGTTGAACTTGTGGTGCGCGTAAAGCCGTTTCTCGATGCCGAGATGCTTGAGCAGCACGGAGCTCGTCCGCGTATCCTCGGCCAGAATGAAATCGACCCCGCGCAACACGTTGATCGCGCGCAGCGTGATGTCGTCCAGATTGCCGATCGGCGTCGGCACGATATAGAGTTTGGCCATGCGGATCAGGCGAATTTGCGTTCGAGAAGCTCCATAAGCAGCTTCGCTCCGTCGGAGTTGGCGTTCCAGGCGTAGTTCTCGGCCACGTAGATCATGCAGTCGTCGAGGTTGTCGAAACCGTTGAGGGCCTCGATCGCCCGTTCGAACGCCTCACCGTCGCCGCCGAACAGGTCGCGGATCATGAGGAACTTGTCGTTGATGCCGATGGCCCGGTGCAGATCCGTAACGGGTTCGCTGCGCCGCAGCTCCGAGGCGATATCGTGCGGCGGGGCGATCGTGTCGGCCAGCGTATGCACGTTTGCATTGATCACCTCGCCCAACACGGCACCCGCCGCAGCCGCATCCGAAAGGGTCGTGGCCGGGGCTGGGGTCTCGGCTGGAGTCTCGGTCGTCGCATGCACGGGATGCACGGGCTTATGGGCCGGCGCCGGTTCCGTCACGGGTTCGGCCGGAGCGGCTTCCCGGGTCGGGGTCACCGGCGTGTGCTCCGGCGTGTCGGATCCGTAGAGCGACATGATGACCCGCTGCTTGTGGCGATGGCGCGATGCAGGCTCCTCCACCCCGAACAGGGTCTGGGCGGCGGACTTTTCATGGGGTTGGTCCGGATTTGCATCGGGGTCGGAAGGTGCCGTTTCATGCGTCGATTCGGCCACCGAAGCGCTGATAAAGGCCTCCACGGCCGGCGATTCGGGGTCCTCGGGTGCAGGCTCCGCAGCGGGAGCCGGCGCAACGGGCTCCGCCGCGGCAGCGGCAAGAGGTTCCGGCGAGGGGATCTCCGCCGACGCTGCGGCGAGGAATTCCGAGGCGGTCTTCCCGTCGGGTTCCGGCGCGGGGGCGGCTGTCTCGGGCCCGGACGACCGGGTCTGTTCGCGACCATCCGGCTTGTCGGCATCCGGGGTCGCGGCATCGCTGCCGGCCGGCGACGTGCTCTGTTCCGCGGTCTGTTCCGCAGCGGCCTCAAGCACGGAGACCATCTCGGGCTCCGAGACGGTGGAGAGCACCTCCTCGAAGGGAAGCTGCACCTCCGGAAGCGCCTCGGCGTCAGGCGCCGGCAGATCGGACAGCGGATCGAGCGAGAGCACCTCCCCAAGATCGATCGGCGCGGAGGCCTCCCCCACGGCCGGCTCCGCAGGCGCCGCAACGGGCATCCCGAAACGGACCGCCTCATACAGACCGCGCAACTTCTCAAGCACCAGATCGCGCTCCAGTGCATCTATCTCCTTCGAAGCGTCCCAGCCGCCGACGATCTCCGTCAGCCGCCGCAGATCGCCCTGCAAACGTTCCAGATCCATATGCATACGAAATTTGCTTTCTTCGCCACACAAAGATACGAAAAATTCGCCAATACCGGAAGCCGCATCCCGAGGATTTTCCCGTACACACCCGCAAAGAGGGGCGCAGCCGCCTCCGCGGCGCCTTCCGTCCAACGCCGGAGAGAGCGAAAACCGAAAAAAGTTCACGAAATATCGCCCGTCCCGCCACGAAGTACGGAGAATTTCGATTAACTTTGCCAAGTTGTGCGGCAAAAACCGGGAAAACAGCCCGTTTTTCCACACCAAACGGACGCTCAAGGAAAAATATTTTACTTACATAATTAACCTGAACACCCATGTCCTTCAAATCACTGATGCTGCTCCTCGGTCTGGCAAGCACCCCGGCAGTCCTTGCGGCACCGAAAAACTACACGATCACCTCGCCGGACGGCACCCTGCAGGGAACCGTTGCGGTCGATACGGAGATCCGGATCGCCCTCTCGGCCGACGGGAAGGCGCTACTGAACCCCTCGCCCGTTGCGATGACGCTCGCCGGCGGCGAGGTGCTGGGACGCGATCCCAGGGTCGTCAAGGCCAAAAAGCGTTCGGCCGACGAGACGTTTGACGCCCACTTCTACAAAAAGGCACAGGTCCGCGACCACTACAACGAGCTGGCACTCGCCTTCCGCGGCGACTACAGCCTGGTCGTACGCCTCTACGACGACGGCATGGCCTATCGTTTCGAGACGCGCAAAAAGGGGGAGATCACCGTCGAGAACGAACAGGCGGAGTTCAACTTCCCGGCCGACTTCACGACCTACGCCCCCTATGTGTACCGCACCGAATTGCGCGATTTCGAATGGCAGTTCTCGAACGCCTTTGAGAACACCTACGTCAAGCTGCCCATGACGCAGCTCGATGTGCGGCGGCTGATGTTCCTTCCCGTGCTCATCGAAGGGCCCGAAGGCAGCAAGCTGCTCCTCACCGAATCGGATCTGAGGGACTACCCGGGCCTGTTCCTGGCCTCGTCGGCCGAGAAGCCGCAGCTGCGCGGCGTGCTGGCGACCTATCCCCACACCGTTGCCAATCCGAGCGGCTACAACAACCAGCAGCAGATCGTCCTCGACCGGGAGGACTACATCGCCCGCACCGAGGGCACACGCACCTTCCCGTGGCGCGTGATGGTCTACGCCCGCGAGGATTCCGACCTGCTCGCATCGGACATGACCTACCGGCTGGCCCCGCCGTCGAAGATCGACGATACGTCGTGGATCCGACCCGGCAAGGTGGCCTGGGACTGGTGGCACGCCCTGAACCTCTACGGCGTCGATTTCGAGGCGGGCATCAACACCCGGACCTACAAGTACTACATCGACTTCGCCGCACAGAACGGTCTGGAGTACATCCTCATCGACGACGGCTGGTCCGTGAACGGCCCGGCCGACCTGATGCAGGTCGTGCCCGAGATGGATCTCGAGGAGCTGGTGGCCTACGGCCGCGAGCGCGGCGTCGGCATCCTGCTCTGGGCCGGACACGCCCCCTTCGAGAACGGCATGGAGCAGGCCGTGAAGCACTACGCCGAGATGGGCATCAAGGGCTTCAAGGTGGACTACATGAACCGCGACGACCAGCAGGTCGTACGTTTCCTGCACCGTGCCGCGGAGCTCTGCGCCCAATACCACCTGATTCTCGACTTCCACGGAATCTTCAAGCCCGCAGGCATGAACCGCACCTGGCCCAACGTCCTCAACTTCGAAGGTGTCTTCGGCCTGGAGAACATGAAATGGTCGCCGACGACCACCGACATGGTAACCTACGACGTTACGATGCCCTTCATCCGCATGGCCGCCGGTCCGGTGGACTATACGCAGGGTGCCATGCGCAACGCCACGAAGGAGAACTACCGCCCCGTGCACGGCGAGCCGATGAGCCAGGGCACGCGCAGCCGCCAGGTGGCCGAGTATGTCGTCTTCGAGTCGCCGCTCAACATGTTGAGCGACTCGCCCTCGAACTACCTCCGCGAGCGGGAGACGCTCGACTTCATCGCGGCGATTCCCACCGTATGGGACGAGACCGTGCCGCTGAAGAATGCCGTCGGCGAGTACATCTCCGTGGCACGCCGCGCGGGCGACGTATGGTATGTCGGTGCCCTGACGGGATGGGACGCCCGCGAACTGGAACTCGACCTCTCGTTCCTCGGCGCAGGGCCGTGGCAGGTCGAGAGCTTCAGCGACGGAGTCAATGCCGCCCGCGTGGCCCGCGACTACCGGCGCGAATGCTCGACACTCCCCTCGGACGGAAAGCTCCGCGTGAAGCTCGCCCCGGGCGGCGGCTTCGCGGCCCGCATCACGCGGTAAGGGCAGGTATCTGCTCTGCTTCGAACGAAAAGCAGCGGTGCAGGCCGCTGCTTTTTTGTGCATAAATGAAAAGAATTGCGTATCTTTGCCACTCGCAAAGGCGCAAGGTGCGCCGGAAGCTCCGAACAGACAACAAACGAACTATAGCATATGGCTTTACAGTGTGGTATCGTAGGGCTCCCGAACGTCGGGAAATCGACCCTCTTCAACTGCCTGTCGAACGCAAAGGCGCAGGCGGCCAACTTCCCCTTCTGCACGATCGAACCCAACGTCGGGGTGATCACCGTGCCCGACCAGCGGCTCGTGCGGCTGGCCGAAATCGACCATCCCAAACGGGTCATCCCCACGACGATCGAGATCGTCGACATTGCCGGACTGGTCAAGGGCGCCTCGAAGGGCGAGGGCCTGGGCAACAAGTTCCTGGGCAACATCCGCAACACGAATGCCATCATCCACGTGCTGCGCTGCTTCGACAACGGCAACATCACCCATGTGGACGGTTCGATCGACCCCGTGCGCGACAAGGAGATCATCGACACGGAGCTGCAGCTGAAGGATCTCGAGACGGTCGAAAACCGGCTGGCCAAGACCCAGAAGGCCGCCACGTCGGGCGGCGACAAGCAGGCCAAGCGGGCCGTGGAGCTGCTGCTCCAGTACAAGGCGGCCCTCGAACAGGGCAAGAGCGCCCGGACGATCGAACTCGAGAAGGAGGACCGCAAGCTGGTTGCCGACCTGAACCTGCTGACCGACAAACCGGTGCTCTACGTCTGCAACGTCGATGAGAAGAGCGCCGCGACGGGCAACGCCTACACCGAGGCGGTCCGTGCGGCCATCGCCGACGAGAAGGCCGAGATGCTCATCATCGCCGCCGCCACCGAAGCCGACATTGCCGAGCTGGAGAGCTACGAGGAGCGGCAGATGTTCCTCGAGGACCTCGGGCTCGAGGAGTCGGGCGTGGCGCGTCTGATCAAGGCGGCCTACAAGCTGCTCAACCTCGAGACCTTCTTCACCACGGGAGCCGACGAGACCCGCGCCTGGACCTATTCGCGCGGCATGAAGGCCCCGCAGACGGCCGGCATCATCCACACCGACTTCGAGCGGGGTTTCATCCGCGCCGAGGTCATCAAGTACGATGACTACGTCGCACTCGGCTCCGAGAAGGCCTGCCGCGATGCGGGCAAGATCGGCATCGAGGGCAAGGAGTATGTCGTTCAGGACGGCGACATCATGCACTTCCTGTTCAACGTCTGACCGGCGTCGGACGACCGTTGACCGAACCTTAAAAATCATAAGCCATGAAGAACGCGAAGTATCTGCTCATCGGCCTTGCGGCCGTCGCATGCGCCGTCATTCTGGGACGCGCCTACACCTACAAGTACCGCGCACAGGACACGATTCTCGTAACGGGACTGGGCGAGACGGAGTTCACGTCGGATCTGATCGTCTGGTCGGGAGAACTCACGGCCGAGGCGCAGCAGGCGGCCGCCGGATATGCCGAGATCGAACGCAGCAAGCAAAAGGTCCAGCAGTACCTCGCCGACAAGGGCATCCCGGCCGAGGCGGTGGTCTTCGCCTTCGTCAATGTCGAGAAACAGTACGACCCGGTCTACAACGCCAACGGCAACTGGGCCGGGCAGCGCTTCACGGGATACCGTCTGCGGCAGCGTTTCACGGTGGAGTCCTCCGACGTGGAGAAGGTCGAGACCGTCTCGCGCGAGATCTCGTCGCTGATCGCCCAGGGCGTCTCGATCGAGGCCTACGCCCCGGATTACTACTACACGAAGCTCGACGACGTGAAGATGGGCCTGATCGAAACGGCCTCGGCCGACGCGCGGATGCGCGCCGAGAAGATCGCCCGCAACGCCGGCACGAAGATCGGACGAGTGGCTTCGGCCCGCATGGGCGTCTTCCAGATTACGGGAGCCAACACCAACGAGGAGTTCTCGGCCGGAGGGTCGTTCAACACGTCGAGCCGTCAGAAGAAGGCCCGCATTACGATGCGCGTGGAATACCGCGTAAAGTAGGAGCCCCGGCAGGGAGGTCCGGCCTCCACACAACCCTATGAGCATTCAAAATTCGAAACACGATATGGAAAGACCCGTTCGGGTGCGCTTCGCACCCAGCCCCACCGGACCGCTGCACATTGGCGGCGTCCGCACGGCCCTCTACAACTACCTCTTCGCCCGGCAGCACGGGGGCACGATGATCCTCCGCATCGAGGATACCGACTCGCAGCGCTTCGTCCCCGGAGCCGAGGAGTATATCCTGGAGTCGCTCCGCTGGTGCGGCATCGAGATCGACGAAGGCGTCGGTGTCGGCGGCCCCCACGCCCCCTACCGCCAGAGCGAGCGGCGCGAGATCTACCTCAAGTACGCTCTGCAGCTCGTCGAGGCGGGCTGGGCCTACTACGCCTTCGACACGGCCGAGGAGCTCGACGCCCTGCGCCACGAAGCCGAGGCGCGCGGCGAAGCCTTCGCCTACAACTACGCCGTGCGCGAGAAACTCGCCACCTCGCTGGCCCTGCCGGCCGGGGAGGTCCGCGCGCGCATCGACCGCGGCGACCAGTGGGTCATCCGCTTCAAGATGCCCGAGAACCAGGTAGTCCGCATGGATGACCTGATCCGCGGCCATGTCGAGGTGAACACCTCGACGCTCGACGACAAGGTGCTCTACAAGTCGGCCGACGCCCTGCCCACCTACCACCTCGCGAACATCGTGGATGACCACCTGATGGAGGTTTCGCACGTCATCCGCGGCGAGGAGTGGCTGCCGTCGCTGCCGCTGCACTACCTGCTCTACGAGGCCTTCGGATGGAGCGATTCGCGTCCCGAGTTCGCCCACCTGCCCCTGCTGCTCAAGCCTACGGGCGGCGGCAAGCTCTCCAAGCGCGACGGCGACAAGATGGGCTTCCCGGTCTTCCCGCTCTTCTGGAAATCCCCCGCGACGGGCGAAACGGCCCGCGGATACCGCGAGGACGGCTACTTCCCCGAAGCCTTCATCAACATGCTCGCCCTGCTGGGCTGGAACCCCGGTACGGAGCAGGAGCTCTTCACGATGCAGGAGCTCATCGACAGCTTCTCGCTCGAACGCGTCTCGAAATCCGGCGCCCGCTTCCAGCCCGACAAGGCCCGCTGGTTCAACGCCCAGTACATGCACCGCAAGACGGACGCCGAGCTGGCCGTCGTCTACCAGCCGATCCTGCGCGAGCACGGCATCGAGGTGTCGGACGAGGTGGCCGGCAAGGCTGCAGGCATCATGAAGGAGCGCGCACAGCTGACGACCGACCTCTGGGATCTGACCTCCTACTTCTTCATCGCACCCACGGAGTATGAGGAGAAGCAGGTGCGCAAATACTGGAAGGGGCAGAATCCGGAGATCCTGCGCGAGCTGCGCGGCGTGCTGGAGGGCATCGACGACTTTTCAAAGGAGCATACCGAGGAGGTCGTTCACGCCTGGATCGAGCAGAAGGGCTACGGCATGGGCCAGGTGATGAACACGCTGCGGCTGGCGCTCGTAGGCGCCGGCAAGGGCCCCGGCATGTACGACGTAACGGAATTTATCGGCAAGCAGGAGTGTCTGCGACGCATCGACCACCTGCTGGCCACACTCAAACCCGCCGAATAAGATGGTAGATATCCAACAGCATGTCTGGGGTATGACCCCCGAAGGCGAGGCGATCATCCTCTACACGCTGCGCAACGACCGCGGCGCCGAGGTGCGCCTCTCGAACTATGGCGCGGCAGTCGTCGCCGCCGTGATGCCCGACCGCGAAGGCCGCATGGCCGACGTCGTGCTGGGCTACAAGCGACCCGAGGGCTATTTCTACGACGGAGCCGCCGCCGGCAAGAGCGTGGGCCGCTGCGCCAACCGCATCGCCTACGGCAGGATGACCGTCGAGGGCAAGGAGTACGCACTCGAAGTGAACAACGGCGTGAACCACCTGCACGGCGGCACGAAGAACTTTGCCAACCGGGTCTGGGAGAGCCGTGTGGAGACCAACCGCGTGGTGATGTCGCTCCTTTCGGAGGACGGCGACCAGGGCTATCCGGGCGAGCTGTGCGTCGAGGCGATCTTCGACTTCGACGACGACTGCGCGCTGGAGATCACCTATCTGGCCCGCACCGACCGGACCACCGTCGTGAATCTCACGAACCACGTCTATTTCAACCTGGCGGGCGAAGACTCCGGGTCGGTTCTCGACCACGAGCTGCAGCTCAACGCCTCGAAGGTGCTCGAAATGAACGAGCGGCAGATCCCTACGGGGCAGCTGCTCGACGTAGAGGGTACACCGCAGGATTTCCGGACGTTCCGGACGTTCCGACCGGGCATCGACGCCGAGTTCAACCACATCCGCGACTTCAAGGGATACGACCATCCCTTCGTCATCGACGGCTGGAAGCCCAACATCCTGGGTGAGGTGGGCACGCTGCGCGACCCGCGTTCGGGCCGCCGAGTCGAGGTGCTCTCGTCGCAACCCAGCGTGATGATCTACACGGGTAACTGGCTCGCGGGCGGCTGCCCCGAGACCAAGCACGGCGGACAGTATGCCGACTACGACGGCGTGGCCATCGAATGCCAGAACTACCCCGATGCCGTGAACCACGCCGACTTCCCGTCGCCGCTGCTCCACCCGGGCGAGACCTACTGCCAGAAGATCGTCTACCGCTTCGGAGTCTGCTGACCCCTCCCCGAATCCTCCGCCGGAACATGAAGCGAAAGATCATCGGATGGTTGCTGGCGGCTGTCGCACTGCCGGCCGTCGGATGCGTGCATCGGGAAGAGGTCCGTTTCACGGTCAACTCATTCCTTGCCGTGGAGCACCCCGACAGCGCACGGCAGCTGCTGCGGGCGATGGATCCGGAGCGGATGAACCGCAACGACCGGGCCCGCTGGTCGCTGCTGACGGGGCTGGCCGAGGTCTCGTCGGGCGACACCCTGGCCGGCAAAAAGATCCTGAACCGCGGCATGCGCTACTACGACCGTCACGGTTCGGAGGGTGAACGGGCCGAAGCGTGGTACACCTATGCCAAGGCTCATGTCAGTCTCGGCGACATGGAGGAGGGAATCCGGGGCTACACCCAGGCGGCAATTCAGGCCGAAAAGGCGTTGGAAGGGAGCTCCGGGAGTGATACCCCGCAGCGGAAACAGACCGAAACGCTGCTTGTGGCCGTCTACCACACGTTGGGTCTGCTCTATTTCGAGCAGGGATACAATGCCGTGGAGCCCTTCGAAAAGGCGGTCGAAGCGGCACGCGCCAACGGCAATACGGAGCAGGAGGGCTACAGCCGCTTCATGCTCGCCTCGGCCTATTGCGCCAACGGGGATTACCGGCAGGCTATCGAGACGCTCTCACCGCTGGTCGAGGCGGCCGACACGATCCCGTTCCGTTACTTCGCCCAGCAGGTGCGCATCCAGAATCTCCTGTTCCACGCCTACTTCGGGGACTGGACCCCCGGGCAGCTGCTGGATGCACGGAGCAAGATTGATCTCGACGTGATCCGTACAGCGCCGCTGTCCTACGGGAAAGCCGCCTCGGAGGATACCGGGCGGTCGTTCTACGACATCGCCTCGGCGATCATCTTCCGGGAGGACGGCCAGCTCGATTCGGCCCGCTGCTACATCGAAGAGTCGCTGGCCTGCCGGGACACCTTCCACCAGGGGGATGTCGGGCTGTTCGACATCGCCGCGGGAATCTACCACGGCCTGGGCGACGACAAGCGTGCCTACGACTACATGCAGCAGTATGTCTCGGTGAAGGATTCGCTCTTCGAAGTGCAGCGCGGGGCGCAGGTCGCCGAACTCGAACGCCGCTACCGCACGGCCAACGAGGTGGCGCTGCGCGAGGCGTCGCTGCGCTACCGGGTGTGGATCCTGGGACTGGCGGCCGTGCTGGTTGCGATGGCGGCCGTATGGGCCGTGGTCAGCTACCGCCGCAAACTGCGTCGCCGCGACGAGCAGCTCAGCGAATCGCTGGCGCTCGTGGACTCCTTCCGCGAGTCGCACGACAGCCTCACCTCGCGGCTCGATGCCTCCAATGCCCGCCAGGCGGCCGTGAAGCGGCTTCTGGAGGGGCGCATGGCCGCCGTACGCGATATCGCCGCCACCTATTATACCTATGGCGAGGGTGAGCGGCTGACAGCCAAGATGCGCGAGCTGGCGTTGAGCCCCGCAATGCTGGCCGACGTGGTCGACATGGCCGATTTGTACAGCGACCGGGCCGTGACGCGGCTTCGCGAAGAGTTTCCCGGCTGGACCGAGCGCAACTACGACTTTGCGGCGCTGGTCATCGCCGGATTCACGCCGCAGGAGATCTGCGTCATGCTCGACATGTCCCTGAACGGCGTCTATACGCTCAAGTCGAAGCTCAAGCGGCGCATCGCTGACTCCACGGTTGCGGACCGCGAGAAGATGCTCTCGCTTTTCGCCTGAAACACGGGGGCGCGAATCCTCCGACACAGAGTAAGGCGCAACCGCCCCAGCGCAAGATTCTCCACGCAGCAATCCCTGGAAATCAACCGATTAGATATCGGAAGGCAAGATTCTTTCCACACCGGAAAGGTCCTTTCGGGTGTAATTTTGCGATACGGAAGTTTCCTCCGAAAATCGCAAAATCATGAAGAACAACCGACTGTCCATCCTGCTGATTCCGGTGGTGGTGCTGCTGACCTTCGCCACCGCCCACGCCCAAACCTCATCCCGTGCAGCGGCCGTATCCCGTGCGGCGACCGCCTCCGAAACCGCGATTCGGGGCCGGCTTGTCGATGCCTCCGACAGGCCCGTTGCGGGGGCTGCCGTCGTGCTGTTCGACCGCGACTCGGTCTATCTCGATGCCGTCGCCTCGGGAGCGGATGGACGCTTTGAGATCCACTCCGGGGTGCGGCCCTACCGACTGCAGATCCAGCATCTGGCCTACGAGGTGCGCGTCTTGGAGTCCGATCGTTCGGATTTGGGCGACATTCGTCTCTCGGAGGCCTCGACGAAGGTCGATGCCGTGGTGGTCGAGGGCGAGCGTCCCGTGGTGAAGGTCGAGCAGGGGCGGTTGTCCTACGACCTTGAGCGGCTGACCGAAGGGCAGGCCGTCAACAACGCCTACGAAGCCCTGACGCGGCTGCCGGGCGTTGCGGAACAGGAGGGGGCGCTGACGCTGGCCGGGGCGTCGTCCGTCACGGTGATCCTGAACGGGCGCCCCTCGACGATGACCGCCGAACAGCTGGCCACGCTGCTGCGTTCGACGCCGATCGACCGGGTGGAGAAGGCCGAGGTGATGTTCAGCGCACCGCCGCAGTACCACGTCCGCGGGGCAGCGATCAACGTCGTGCTGCGCCGCAGCCACGAGACAGCCTTCTCGGGCGAAGTCCACGCCAACTACACGAACCGCTGGTACGACACCTACGATGCCGGCGGCAGTTTTGCGCTCTCATCCCCCAAATGGTCAGCCGACGTTACTTATTCGGCCGCCCGGAGCAAGGAGCTGTCGAGTTTCGACCTGCACTCGCTGCACACCTTCGAGGGGCGGCAGTACGACATCCGGCAGGATGAATGGATGACCGACGAAGGGTGGAGCCATCAGCTCCGTGCCGCCGTCGAGTACGCCCCGAAGCAGCGGGGACGCCTGAGCGCCGCCTACACCGCCTCGTTTTCGCCCAATACCGACGGACTCTCCCATTCGACGGGAAGCTACGTCGAGTCGCTCTCGAAGAAGCTGAGCGATAGGTCGCTGCACAACCTGGCACTGCGCTACACCTCGGCATTCGGACTCGACCTGGGGCTCGACTACACCCATTACGACAATCCCGAGCAGTCGCGGCTCGAAAACCGCTATACCGACCGGGAGGCGACGGCCTTCGATGTCGGTTCGGGGCAGCGTATCGACCGACTGAACGTGACGGCCGACGAGCGCCACACGTTTGACTCGGGCTGGGAACTGACGGCCGGCGGAGCCTTTGCCTTCGCCCGCTCGCACGACTGGCAGCACTACACCGTGCTGGAAGGGGCGCCCACGACCTCGGATACCGATGCCCGGCTCGACGAATACACCGGGAATCTCTACGCCGGCTTTGGGCGGCAGTTCGGAAAGGTCGGCTTTTCGGCTTCGCTTGCCGGAGAGTATTACCGGCTGGGCGACTACGAGAACTGGTCGCTGTATCCGCAGGCGTCGCTGAACTGGACGCCCTCCGAGCGGCATATCCTGCAGCTGAACTTCTCGTCGGACAAGGAGTATCCCGCCTATTGGGAGATGCAGGGGGCTATCTCCTACATCGACGGCTATTCGGAGATCCACGGCACGTCGGGACTCCGCCCTTCGCGCAGTTACGAGGCACAGGCCGTCTACATCTACCGCCAGAAGTATATCTTCGTCCTCTTCTGGAACGAGCGCCCCGACTACTTCGTGCAGACCGCCTGGCAGGCCTCCGACCGGCTGGCGCTGATCTATCAGTCGCTCAACTGGAACTTCAACCGGCAGTGGGGCGTCAATGCCGTCCTGCCGTTCCGTGCAGGCAAATGGCTTAATTCGCGGCTGACACTTACGGGCATGCGGATGCGGCAGCGATGTGATCGGTTCCACGACATGTCGTTCGACCGCTCGAAATGGGTCGGCATCGCACGGCTCATGAACACCTTCCACCTGAGTCGCAAACCCGCCATCGACCTCGAGGTGAACGGATTCTTCCAGTCGGGGGCCATTCAGGGGACCTTCGACATCGAACCGCTCGGATCGGCCGATGCTGCCGTGAAGTGGACCTTCGACCGGAGCCGTGCCACGCTTTCGGTCCGTTGCAACGACCTCTTCAACAGCAGTATGCCACTGACAAAGATACGCTACCAGGGGCAGTGGCTCGATATGGGGGCCCTCCGCTATATGCGCAGCGTGACTGTCCATTTCTCCTATCGCTTCGGAGGCTACAAGGAGCGTAAGCACAAAGAGGTCGACACCTCGCGTTTCGGGCATTGACACAGTTCCGGACACGGATTGTACAGACGGGGGCCTGCGGATGGAATCGCCTGTTGCCCGATCGGCGCATGCAGGAGATCCGGCCCGGCTTGTAACTGCACAGAACAGAATATTGCAGTTCAACGAGAAAGACGCGAATTCGGTGGAGATAAATGGGGCGGTTTTCATCTCCACCGATTGCTCCACCAAAAGGTGCCGAAAACCGCTGTTTTTTGCGCTGCCGACAAAAAGAGAAAACCCTGATTTCCAAACGAAATCAGGGTTTTGCAACTTTTTGCTTCTCTTCAAAGTGGTACCACCAGGAATCGAACTATTTGATTAAGTAGCTGTATCTCTTTGAATTGGATTTCGGCAAAAGGGACTGTCTCCCGCGGTTGCTCCACCGAAAAACTGTGCACCATTTTGCAGGGTTTCACGGGGTCGATTTCCTACTACGATGCAAAGATAACCTTTTATTTTGAGAAACAAACAGATGTCCTCCAATTTTGCTCCACCTCGAAAAGGAATCGAATAATTTTAGTTGTTTTCTGACGGCATCTTATGGTTGTTGTTCGCCATTTGGGGGTTCTAAATTCTCGTGAAATCGATGCGCCCAAAGCCTTTTCCGGTAAAACTTCTCGAGATTCACCTGTCTCAGCCGGCACACGGTTGTGGTCGCTCGCAGGTACCATGCGGCAACAACGCCTAATCCGAGTAGCCGATGTGGCTCCGTTTTATGAATACGGTGTCTACCTCATTTTTTGCTGGGGAATCGCTTATCGTATTTACCTTGGGTTATCGTGAATCTGGAATTGCCGAGTGACTGGTCTGACATGCTTGAACAGGTACTACCTATATCACCCTGGGAGATGAGGAGGACTTTCTGAAATCCGGAAGCAGGCCTTACGGCAGCGAATGTCCGGAAAGCAATCACTGTATTGGAACTGAAGCAGGCCATAGATTAGCCTGAAATCTGGATGTGAACCAACTTAACGACAATCAAATATGTTATTGCGAGAACGGATCTTTTATATTATTTTTATTACGTATTTTATCCGTTAAAACAGTCGTAGGGAATTCTCGTAGCAGCAGTTACTGCTATGCACACATGATCTGAATATTGTAAGAATCTAATATTGATAAATATATGACGATTGGGAAGCTGAAGTCTATTGTCTATCTGAACTTGATGAAACAGCAAGAAACTATGGAAAGTTGCATGTTGTTATGTGTCCTGCTTACTGAAGGAATCGGCTGGGATCTGGAATTCCGGGAAAAAGATAGCGCCTTGCAATCTATTTTTAAAAAGTTAGAACCTTTCCGGAAAAAATTACTGAAACTCTCTCGGGAAGCATGTTGTGCCAATATTTCTTCAATGATCGGTCCTGTCGAACCGGATCGGTTGGTCGCCATGCTGGATTCTCCGATGCTGAGTCATGTGGATGAGGTGCATGTCGAGTTTAATAGGTCTAAATATGGGCATTTGTCTGCTCCGGTATCCCAGGAATATGGGGTGACGCAGGAGTGTGATTTAAAAAAAACTTCCATTCGACGAAAAGAGGTGAGACCGGTAGAGGCAACGGATGTCTGTTCGGAGAATCTGAGCGCTTTTACTGAAAAATGGGGCGATGATCTGAAAAACTTTGGCAAACGGTATATCTGGCAGTGGAAGATTCCGTCTTCGGTATATGAGATATTGAAAAAGAATCTGGCTAAGATTGTAAACGAGTTTTTCGGGACACAGGGCAATATAAAAACTACGATCAAAAGGTTGGGAAACGATCAAGCCATTCGGCTTTTTTCCCGATTGGTAGCCGTGTATTGTGCAGAATGGTTCAAGCGAGAATTCAATGGATATGATTTGGAAAATAATGCGCTGGAAGATATCGGACTGATTGGACCTGGAATAGCTCAAGAGATATTCTGCAGGGCTTATGGCGAAGAAAACGTCTGCCATGCGGGCAACCATCGGGAATGGCTCTGGTCGATGTATGTGCAGGGAGGTCTTCCGGTAAACTATATCGTGCAGAAGAACCGGAATAACAACATGGTTGATACTTTGGCAGCGTATTTTGCTCCCGGGGAGCAAACATCCGATGAGTTGTCCGAGGAGGATGATGTTTTTCGCAACCAGGTTATGGCTCAATCCGACTCGATCCGATCTTATGTGGATTGCTTGAGTGCTTTGCGTCAGGATGGGGATATCGGCTGGCCCATCGCTGAAGAGGATCTTTCGCAGGAGCCTTTCGTCTCCTTCCGGAAATTCGTATTGGAAGGCAGGCGAAAGGCCGATCAGCGACGGCGTCCGGGTAAGTTTTACCTGGAATGGCTGGCATGGAAGTCCGACGACGATGATCAGCTCGCCATGGCGTTGCTCCTGTGCCTGCATTCCAATCCCCGGACGACCCGGCCCAACAAGGATATTCCGATTGAAACGGCACGCATGTGGGGTATTCCTGATGATGAGAATCTCTTTGAGATCGTTATCAAACAAGGGCGCATTCCCTTGTTGACAATCCCGTTTTACAGGGCCGTAGGCCGCGATTATTTTTACAATGCCGGAGGCTTCTTTAAATTCATATTGGCATCCGATTACGGGCGGTATCCTGCGGCATCTCATTATGGTGTGCTGAGCGGAGAACGTCGTATCTCCTGGTTGCATCCATTGACAATCGGTTGGCGGACTTCCGAAAGAGAAGGAGACACCCTTCAAACTTTGGATCTGCCACCTTGCATCCCGTTTACGCTCGAACAACAGAATCGCTGGAGCAGTCGAAAACAGGTTGGAGAAAAAGCCCTATTTGTATTGGATCGGATGAAATTCAAGGTTGAAACAGGCTCGCCTGAAGCCGCTGTCTGCGGGGAGAGCTTGTGGATTCCGGTTTATTCGCGTATTGAATACAGTTATGGAGGTAAAAAATTGGCAATTTTGCCTTACGTGGCGGGAACGCTTTATGTGGAGCCGCAGGAACAACTTTTCTCAAATGCGGTCCGCTACCGGAATGGAAAGGTCGAATACCGAGACAAAGACAATGTTGTCCATCCTGTTTTTTTGATCAAACGTTCAACAAAATTCAATGGGTATATTGAAAATGGGACCGAGACACCCCGTTTCAGAGAAAAACTAATAGGAAATAATGCCGAACAACACGGCTTTTGTGAGGTTGTTGTATTGGATAAAGCCACCGGGAAAAAAGCCTCCGTTTCATGCTTTGTCATCCCAGACGATGCAACGCTTGAACGGGATCTGCGACTTTATCAGATTCGCTCTTCCAATTTGGATGCAGAGACATTGTCGGTCAATAGCAATGAGCAGGCTGATACGGTTCCTTATACCATTCGGAGTGGCAATGATTCGTTGACACTTGAGGTATATCGACCCATATCTGATGACGGTTCTATCTTTATTCGAAATACTGATGTGTTGATTCCAGCAAATATTAATTATCTTCCATTAAAGTTTCTCGCTTTCTACCAATTGCGACGGGTTGATGAACACGGGTGCGTCCGGCTGGATTTTGCTCAAAAGTCGGGTCCTGGGTCGGTTTGGTATACCATATACAAGGACTTGTACTATCCGAACAATCAGAATGTTGTAGAGATTCTGAAAATCAGGTTTATGCCATATTCCTCCAATATTATTAAAAATAATCGGCAGGGGTATTTCATCAATCTCAACGGCGATCGTCTGAAATTCTGTCGATTCCTATTCTACGAGTTTGCGAGTGGAAAGATTGTAGATGTACAGTGTATCGAGCAGGATGGTAAAACGGAATTACACTTTGATTCGCCGAACGAAGGTATGCTGTTTCAAACTTTGGCCGAATTGGATACGCTTCCGCTGTACTATTTCAGACCCAGGTATGTTCCCTCATCCTCTCAGGCTAATGAGGCCGCCCTCAATTATAATACACGAAATTTCCGACGGCACAAACGGGTTTGTCGGTATGCCCATCAACCGGATTGGGACGGAGCGGTTCGCGACTTCCGGTTGGCAGTTGAGCATTCCCTCTATTTCAATGTTTTTGACCGGCTGTGCGCTTTGACCTGGACGAGCAATGATTTCCAGGACGATTGTTACAACTGTCAATTATGCGATGATATGCAGATGCCTGAATTGCGATCTATTCGTTCTATTTCCTTCCGGTTCGCTCAATTTTTTGTATCTTTATGTGCCCAAACCGAACAGGTCGATTATCAAGCCTTGTACCGACTTTCGTCCGAGATGTTGTTTGACTGGTGGGCTGTTTCTCGTTCCACCTGGTTGGAGGTGATCCGTCAGTCGGGGCAAAATAAGGAGGAACAAGCCCGGTTGAAATCGGCGGTTCAGGAACTGCTGGAGAGCAAACCGGATGATGGTACGATGGAACCGGATAAAAAACGCGTTGTTGCTGAATTCTGGCGGCTTCCGATGCGGTTTCGGCGTAGCAATCTGTCTGCCAATCGCGTCGCACAATGCCTGCGGGGTGATGCGAAGGATGCTAATATGGATATGGGACATGAGCAAAGATCAGGTCGCATGAGTGATTTTGATGGGATCAATTATGCTGATCTGTATGAGTTTTTATGTAACTAAAAAGTAACTACATATGAAATTCAAAGATTTATATGAGAACGCATGCCGGGAGGTTGTAGAGTCGGTTACCTCTTATTGGCAGGGAGATGATACAACACGTCGGGATGATCCCTATCTTAATGATTTCAGAAAGATTGTTCGGGAAACATTCTGTCCCGATGATTGTTTTCCGGTGGTTCAGTCCATGTTCCCCTGGGAGGCCAGCACCGCGCCGCAGCGGGAGATCGATCATCTGGTTGCCTGGACTGCCCCGTATACGCCGTACATGCATCAATTCGCAAGCTGGAAGGCGCTCGAACAGGGTAAATCCATCTGTGTGACGACGGGTACGGGCTCCGGCAAAACGGAATGTTTCATGTTGCCGATCATCCACAATGCCGTTCCGGGAAATGGCGTGCAGGCCCTCTTCCTCTATCCGTTAAATGCCCTGGCCGAGGATCAGAAGACCCGCTTCAGCAAGTATATCGAGGCAAGCGGTAAGGATCTGCGTTTTGCAACTTATAACGGGAATACGCCCGAAAACGACCAGGACGACAATTACGTCGCTCCGCTCGATCATGAGATCAATACCCGGGATGCAATTCGGTTGACTCCGCCCGAAATTCTGGTAACCAATCCGACCATGTTGGAGTATATGCTGTTGCGGAAAAAGGACATGCTAGTTCTTACTCAGGCAAGTAATCTGCGCTGGATCGTTATTGATGAAACCCATACATTCAAGGGGGCTGCGGCGGCAGAATTGGCTCTTTTACTTCGCCGTTTCCTGCTTGCTGCCGGAGTGCCGCTTAATCAGGTACAGTTTATCACCTCGTCGGCTACGACTGGTTCGGGGAACGATGCCGATCTTAAAAAATTCATTGCAGGTATTTCAGGAAAGCAGGAATCTCAGATTGAAATAATCTCCGGCAAGCGTGTTTGTCCGACTAATTGGTGCGAATCGGATCAACCGCTTCTGTCTAAGGCCCGACAGCGCGAGATCCGGGATATCCTGCTCCGCCCGGAATCGGAATATGTTCCACTGAACGGACTTATACCCGAAGGCAAGACAATCGCTGAGAAGCTTGGCTTATTGGACGAATTGTGTGAGTATTGCCTTCTGCCAGTTAAAGTACACTACTTTTTCCGCACACTTTCCGAAGGCTTGAGCGTGCGCCTCAATAAGATTCATGACGGGCGTTTTGAGTTGTTTAACCAGCAGCAGGACAATGATACGGATTTTCCACTGCTGGAGTTGGCCCGTTGCCCCTATTGTGGAACATTGCTCGCCAAAGCATCCGGTTCTGTCAGCGATCACAATTATCAACCCATGCGCAATGAGGATCGAGTGAATATTTTTGACATGGAGGACAACGAATATGATGATGACGGAGATGATGATAATGATACCACAGCCGATAATAATAATCGCACAGTTCCAAAAACGCTTTATTTCTGCCCGGGTAATGAGTATGAAGTCCAAGCCGGACATACATTCATGTACAATCCGCAACATGGAACACTGAATTGCTCGGCCGGAGACGAATGCCCTTATTGTAAATCTTCGTTCCTGAAGGGGGATCGTCGGGGTAATGATCAGACCTCTCCACGCAAACCGGTAGAACTCAAGTCATTCCGCATCTCGGCTCAATATTTAAGCCGTATTTTGAGCCCGGTCTTGTTGGATCAAACCCAAACGTCGGGACAAGGCCTGCCTCATGATGGCCAACAGTTCATCAGTTTTATCGACAGCCGTCAGGCTGCAGCCCGTATCACGCTCAAACAGTCGGTCTACGTTGAGCGTCAATGGCTTTTGAATCGGATATTCCATCTTCTTTCCAGTCAGCCTGACCAGCCGATTAGTTGGAATAAGATGTGTGATCAATTAGAGAAGGATCCCGATTTCAGCCTGTTGTTGCAACAGTTTGCCGACTCTCCGGATGATTACGATGACCAGGGTCGGATCCTTGAGGTGGTAAAGCATCGTTATATATTGACCTTAATGTATGAGCAGCTGGCCCGACGTCCCAGGGTGGCCAATGCTGCCGAAACTCTGGGTTTACTCTGGATGCGTTATCCGGCAATAGACAATGATAATCTGACATTGCCTGACGAAGTCGTACGGTTTAACAATATTATTCCTCGGGACGAGGACCGGATCAACCCGGAAGACTGGCGGATTCTGCTGCACATGTATCTGGATTGCACCGTCCGCAGCCGTAATGCCGCTTTCTATCAACGAAATCAGCAAGTCGAACAAGATGTGGATCATCCATGGCATACGATTAGCCTGGAAACATGCCGACGCTTTTATTCGCAACAAAATATTGCTCGTGAGGTTGAAGAACCCACCTTTGGGAATAATCGTTGGACCAAACTGCTTTGCGGCCTGCTCGGATTGGCCCCGTCGGAGATGAACGAAGCACAGAAAATACTGGTTGGAGGTGTTTTACATGCCATGTGGGATACTTTGCGCAAGCGAGATCTTCTGGTTACAGGAAAATCTTATAAAAATGGCTGGCACTCCAATGACAAGATCCAACTGAATCTGGCCCAGATGGAACTACAGTTATATCGCAAAGCCTGGTTATGCCCCGTGACACACCGTCCGCTGCCCTATGTATTTAAGGGGTACTCTCCGTATTGGGATGAAAACCATCAGTTACACAAAGTAGAACCGCTTGAGGGAGAGGTGTGGATTCCGTATGATTTTTCGTGTGAGACCGTTGAGGATGTACAGGCATGGTGCCAAGACCATAGACGCATCCTTAACTCTGTATCCCGTCAGACGGCAAAATATTATCTGAGTCCGAAAATTTATATTTCAGCGGAACATACTGCCCAGATCAAGAGGCGGTTGTTGGATGTCTATCAGCAGGAATTCAGGGAGCATAAAATCAATATTTTAACGTGCTCGACAACTATGGAGATGGGTGTGGATCTTGGCGATTTGGAGTTGGTGGAGATGAACTCCGTACCACCTCATCCAGCGAACTACAAGCAGCGCGCAGGTCGAAGCGGCCGAAATGGTCAATGCCGCAGTGCAGCCGTAACTCTGTGTGGCAGCGATCCCGTGGGATTGCGGACCATGCAGAATCCCTATTTGAATCTCATCACTCGGCCATTCGATATTCCGAAGGTGGATCTCAATAGTCCACAACTGATTAAACGGCATATTACAGCTTTCATGATCCGAACCGTAGGAAATGGTGGCAATGCTCCCCGGTTGAATGATCGAATCATTGACTTTTTTACACCCTACATGCTTGAAGATGATCAGGGAAGAGATGTCGTCGTTGATACCAACCATACTCCGGTTGTTCCTGCTCGAGGGCTTTGTCTTGATACAGACGTGACCTCCTTTTTTACGTTGAGGAATCAGCTCATATCGGGCAATGATCTTCCTGATCAACAAATTCTGTCATCGTTGGTTGCGGGAACAGTCTTGTCAAATATGACAGTGATTGAGGCAGCTCAAATTACAGTGAGTATGCTCGACCGTGCTTATCAAGAATTGAAGGACAGGTTCAAGTATCTCCAGGAGGAGTACACCAAACCAGAGCACCAGGCTAATCGTTTTGCAAGATATAGGTCTTGGTTGAAAGCAACCTTTGTAGCCTTACTCAAAACGAATTTGGCGCAATATCTGGCGACACATCAAGTGACACCCAATGCTGCCATGCCGGTTAATGTGGTGGAATTCAGCACCAAGTCTGACTATGACAAGAGTCAGGACAAGCCCTCCTATATGCTTCGGCAGGCTCTGTCGCAATATGCACCGGGAAGTGTTGTTGTTTTGGGGAATAAGTGTTATGTATCCGGAGGGTTGCGATGGAGTAATATGTATGGGCAGCAGACGGATTTTGTCTCTATTACCCAGAATAACGACGGGCAGATCTTTCTTGATGGAACGCCTGGAAGCCAACGCTTTAAGGTTAATGGCCAAACCTCTCTAACCATGATTCGTCCACTGACCTTTGTTTCTGACAACAATCATCCTGCCGATCGATTTATCCGCGATTCCCCATACTACAGGACTGAGGTTGCTCTGGTCGGGACAGCATCTTGGCCACAAGTTAATAATTCTCGTTTGATCCGGGTCCGCAGCTCTGCCGAAGATATTACTTCCGCCATTTTGTTTTACAATGTTGGTATGGGATATGGATTTTGTGTTTGTCCGAAGTCTGGGTGTGGAAGAGCCGAGGCAGAGTTTTGTGCAGCAACACAGAATCTGGCCGATTTGCCCGATTCCTTCATGACCGGAACGCGTATAGCCCATCAATCCGTTCAGAGTGACAGGGCCTGCTCGTTTAATCCCCGTCGTGATGGCCGATTGCTGCGGAATGTGGTGTTGGGGGATACCATTCAGACCGACTATACCGAAATCGACATCCACATTCCGGGATGGGTCCTCGATGGAACAAAGCTGCGCCATACGCTTGGTATGCTGATATGCAACGAATTGGCGGAACGAACCGGCATTAATCGGGGTGATATCGATTATCTGATCACCTCGTTCGGATCGCTGTGTGTGTATGACCAGGCCAAGGGTGGGGCCGGTTACTCCAATCGGCTTTGCATGAATGGGCTGATTTATGTGGTTTTGGATCATATCCGCGAATTGATTCAGGCGATGACTCCCGACATGCTGATTGACCGCTATACTTACAATAACAGCGACAAGATAGATTTGGATGCTGCCAAGGCTTGGTTGGATGAAGAATACAGGATGCGAGAAACGCTTCCTGACTCTATTCGGAACCTTTCTCAGCAGGCTCAGATTTCGTTTACCTTAAAATCGGATATTCTTCGGGCCTTGTCCGATGGAACGTCGGTTACGCTCTATGCCGCGGCCGATTCGGTTGGACAATATGATGACTTTTTGTCGATTAACCGGGCCTTGTGGTACAAAAACTGTACGCCGGCAAATACATCTCTGTGTTTGTATGGAACGGCGAAGGCCATCGATTTCCCAACATATTTGATTCTGGTCCGTTGCCAGGCGAATGTTTCGTTGCGTCAGACCCAGACTGTATTGACTCCAGGTGTATGGCCGATAGCAGCCATAGGGAATGATCTGTATGTAACAGAAGATAACGCTGCCGCCCGTCTGGATGGGAACTGGGGCGGAGATACCTGCTACCGGCTTCCGGGAATGGCCGCTGCGCTGCGATCCGCCAACCTGGAACCTGTAAATCCCAACGCCGGCAACAGTTGGAAGTTTGTGATTCCGTCCGGGACGGAGATTCCGGTCCGGCAGCTCTACGATACGGTCTGCGGCATCGAGCCCGAGTGTCAAAAAGCCATCACGTCTTTTATGGAGCGGCATCGGAGGCAAAGCGTATGCTTTGTCTATCAGGACGAACATCTGAAATCGGAACTTGGCATGCTGCTCACGGTCCAGTTCGTCAAGCGGATGGTTGAGATTCTTCAACCCTCAGATATTCAGCTCTGCTTCGAGATGGAAAAATATTGGGACGGCCGAACCAATAACGCAAGAATTACCGACAATCTGCCGGATAACCAGACTCGTGATGGAGTGCTGAAGGATTTCTGCAATCGCGTATTTGGACAGGGAATAGATCTCAATATTAACTCGAACTCCCCGAAGACCCTTCCTCATTGGCGAGAACTGAAGGTTGAGGCCGGAGGAGAATGCCTGGTATTTTATCCGAATGGAGGTATTCCAAACGGTTGGTTCCTGGGACGCAATGGAAGATATGTGGATGCAGTTGATGGGACGGAAGGTGATATAAATATCTCATCAAAGGATCAAACGATTATGTATGATGTGGAGATAAAACCAGTCTGAAAGTTGTGATACGAGGAAGTCGGATTTATAAATCCGACTTCGTTTACGATTCGTTTTGCGTTTTTGTATACAAACCGCTTGGAATTACTATTCAGTATATCTTGGGATAAGAAGGGTAAAAGATTATACAGATTCTTTAGATTATAGTCGGCATGGTAACAATCCGGCTAACAAAGTTTATTTTAATAGGACAACAAGCCAAGAAAACAGTCGATAAGCTATACGATTCAGCGAGTTGGACGTCGGCAAAAGATTCGACAGGTCCCTGTAAAGGGGACCTGTCGACAGTCATGTACTACCGCTTCTCCACGGAGTAAATGATCAGCTCATCGGCCAACTCCTCGGGAATAGTTCCACGTTCAATAAGTTTCTGTATGGCTTCGCTCTCACTCTCGCCATGGAGTGTCAATGTCGTCTGACAATTGGAGTTCTGAAAACGATACTTAACCAAATAGTTGTCCAGCATAGTGATAAGATTTAATAAATTAGACAAAAAAATTAAGGGGCATCAACTGGCTGATGCATTTCAATATGTGATTCCATTATACTTCTGAAGATGGGTTATTCGAAAGGCACATCGCTACAAAATCCGCAAAGGGTAGCCCCCGGTTCACTGTTCGGGTTTTCGCGCAGATTTGCTCCATGAAGCCAATCAGCCGCCGGCTCTCCCGATAACGGAGCCAGTCGGGGTTCAACCCTCCTCTATGCAGGCGGCAACGATCCAGCGCATCGGCATCCTTGAGGATAGCCATCACCGCATAACCCTCATCCGAAGGATGCAATGATTCCCGCGTTGAATGTTGGGAAACAGCCTGCCGCACCTGTTCACACTCTTCCGGCGTCAGGCCGTACTTGTCCCACAACCGTTGGAACCGGCCGAAAAAATACGTTGCCGCGTTGGGTCCGTGTTCAGGTTCATCTCCATCCGTTCGGCGAGCCAGGTCGTGAATAAAGGCGCCGCAGAAGGCCAGCAACCCTTCGCGCGGTTTCTTCAGGGCCTTGCCCAACAGCGCGCAGGCAATCATCGTCCGATAGATATGTCCGATGCCGTGAATCGGGGCGTGCACCCTCCGGGCGAACATCGGATTGTAGAGGGCAAAATCTGCCGGATCAACCCCGATATAACGGAGAGCCTCCTGCAAATCGATCCTTTCACCCAACATTTCAAGCGTAAACTGACACCGCTGTCCTCCGTAATATTTGTCCAGCACCAACCCGAAAATATCGTTCGGGCTCACTGCATCGAACAGCGTCATCGAAGAACGGACCTTCATGGCATCCAAATCTCCCAAAATTTCCCGAACCGTTCGCCCTTCGACGGTAAGTAACTGCTCTGAGATCTGCCGCAAACGGCTTCCCAGCACCGGATGAGCCAGATAGGCCTTCGCTTCGTCTCGATCCCGAATGCCGTAATAATGGGCATTATAGCTGTGCCCGAGGCCGACCAACTGTGGGAAAATATACCAGATCCAATGGGTTCGTTTGCGACCCTGCCGTACTTCGGAGAATGCCTTCTCGTAAGTGCCGTGCTGCGCCTTGATAAAGCGTTCCAATTCCATTCTGTTATTCATTCGTATCATAATACTATTCATTCTCGACTTCCTGCTGATCCCATTCGATTTGATCGCACAATTTAACGCATTGATCCAGATCCTCGTCCGAGGCCGCGCCATCGATAATTCGCTCCAAAAGGTCAGCATGGGCTGGTATCAAAATTTTAGCACGTTGCCGTTGGGCCAGTTCATTTTCGCGTCTTCTTTGCTCTTCATCCTTCCTAATCAAGTCTATTGCTAAGTCTTCTGGACCATCATCGAGTACCAACCTAAGCCACCAAATATCTTTCTCCAAGTTATTTTCTCCGTCGATAGCCTCCCAAAGGGTTAATGCCGGAAGATCCCGACTTACTCGATTGGCTAGAGTAAAAGAATGGGTTTCAGGATTGAAATTTTCAATTTCAAGGTCTGGATCTCCCTTGATTGCCTTCTCTACAGCATTGAAGATCGCTTCGAAACGGGAGACATAAAGAGTCTTCAGATACTTTTCTTGAGCCCGACGCATGTACCAAATCGAATTAATAATATCCGCTTTTTCCGAGAAAATACAGACGTTCCGATCTTTGGCATAGTGGGCAGTAAAGTGGTACGAGTAATCTATCTGGGACCAGGCATACTGAAAATATTCGGGACGAAAGGTCACACTGGCTCCGTCGCGACAATCGGAAATGATACTCTCGAGAAAGACGTCCACCAGAGAATTCTCCATCTCTTCGAGGCTATCATAGACCTTGAAGGTACACAACAGACTGCGGAGTCGTTCCACTTGTTCATCTGTGAGGTAAGCCAAATTTCCGGCGCGTTCCAAAGAAAAAACGACTTCTCTCAAGTCCGCTTTTGGAGGTACGGCATCCGCGTGGTTATATTGCGCGCACAGTTCCGAAAGAGCCCGGACTCTGTTTCGTATGACGTCTAACTGCGCTTCAGCCCGCTCTTTTAAGGATAGGAAAAGCGAAGACGGGGATTCAATATCGATTTCCGGATCCGTTATGACCGCCAGTTTATCTGGGATCCCGTCCATAATGATGGGTTCCCACCAGGTAGCATTCTCGCAAAGCAGGCAAAATTCCTCGCTGCTGTTTCCTGCCAGCTCCAGCAGGGCACCCAGCGGAACCGGTCTGATACCTGGAATATCCAGCGGTATGGGCACATATGGAAACCAGGCGTGACCGAGGATCAATTCCTTGTATTTGAAAAGGAATCCGGCATTCTGCTTCAAAAAATCGTTGTCTTCCCGATATTGGGCTACGGGATGCATTTTTTTCGTTCTCATCCTTCATTCAAGTTTAATACAATACTATGATGGCAGGTGGTTAGTCCATGAAAATGTCCCGACCGTCAAGATTGGGATTCGGTCCATCGTACTCGCCGTAATAGCTTGCAAACTCTTGCCGGAACCGGATCTCTTCACCCGATTCATTGACATACCCCACGAAGTCGGCCGAATAGTCCGGATCCGTCATGGAGGGGGCCGTAATCCCGACCTTGGCATAGCCGTCGTGCAAGCGGCTCTCCGTTGCCGCAAATCGGCAGGGAATCACTTCCCGACCCGATCGGTCGACCGCACCCCACTTCCCGTCACGAGAGGCAAGCGCCGTATCACCGAGGAAGTTCCAGAGGTCATCGTAGACAATCGGAACAACCACCTGCCCCGACGCGTCGATTGCTCCCATATGGCCGTTTTGGCAAACAACGGCCACTCCGTTGTAAAAATCATAGATGTTATCGAATGTGGGAACAAGAAGTTCGTTGCCCTCCAGGTCGCATAATCCGACTTTGCCGTCCCTGGTTACCCGGAAAACTCCGGCATTCAGACTCGGTTCTATTGAGTCGTATTCCAGAGGGGTCTTCTCATGCCCTTGCGCATCAACACAACCCCATCGGAACCAATACGACGAATTCTCTTTCTCTTTGGGAATAATCACATAGAAGAAGTCATTGTGACATTCACCGATCTGTTTATAAACGATTGGAAGCACCTCTCTGCCTTGCAGGTCAAGCAACCCGAAGAACTCGCCACGCCGGGCCCGAATCAGATGGTCGTCATGACGGGTCAGATCGTCGTACGCTCCGTCGATGAGGGTCTCCTTTGCCTCCCGATCCAGCAAGCCCCACTGTTCACCCTGCTTGAAGAGCATCACCTGACCGTTGAGATATTTGATTTGGTCATACTCCGCCGGCAAAACCCGGAAATCCCGCAGAACGATCAGCCGATACTGGTCATTCTGCGTACGGGCTGCAACCCAATGGTCCGCCACAATCTCGATCGAGCGATACTCGGGCTGCACCAGATAATTTCCTTGAAGATCAATGATTCCGAATTGACCATTCTGTACGGCCAGTGCAAGACCTTGCTCCATAAAGTTCCCGACCTGATCGAATCGAAGCGCAATTACCTCGCGACCCCTACCGTCGACATAACCCCACAGTCCATCCCGGCAGACCCGCATGCGATTATGGCACAGGATTCCGACCTGGTCATACTTCGGCCGGATATATTCCCCCGTCCGTTCGTTATAAAATCCGAAAGTGGAAATCCGAACATCAGCCCACGGATTGTAATCCTCGAGGGAGAACAAATCGCTTTCAGCTGAAGGGATTCCGGCATGTTGACCAAGCAATATTTCATGGCCCGACCGGTCCACAAGACCGAACGAACTTTCCGGATCGGTGTAAGGAACCATCAATACCCGAATCAACCGGGCGGAGGTATTGGCCTCAATCCAGGCATATTTGATCGGCGTCAGCTTCTCGCCTTCGGAGCTCAACAGACCGCAGAGATCTCCTTGCTGGATAATGGCATATTCCGGCGTGGCACTCCAGATTTTCTGGTACTTGACGGGTTGCACCAACCGCTCCCGATCCAAATCATAAAGGCCGTAGAGCCCTTCACGGACAACGATCA
Source organism: Candidatus Alistipes faecigallinarum (assembly GCA_019115605.1). Taxonomy (GTDB): domain Bacteria; phylum Bacteroidota; class Bacteroidia; order Bacteroidales; family Rikenellaceae; genus Alistipes; species Alistipes faecigallinarum. The sequence goes on along the minus strand of DXDG01000016.1, from coordinate 64,246 downwards.
TGAGCGCCTCGTTGAAGGGAATTACCTTATCGTACGAGGTTTTGAGCGTCTCGAGGCGAGCATTGCGCAGCCCGGCGTCGACTTCGGAATTCGGATCATCCTCGGCGTAATTCACACATTCAGTCATTCCATCCGAGAAAATAGCCTCCTTCCGGATCGTTGCGTGGTGGTTGATATGAACTTTGTTCCACGCCTCCAGCTGGATATCAACCGAACCGAAACCGTTCAACCGAAGATCGAACACTGTCGGCCACCATGTAGCCTCATCTTCTACCGATGTCTCGTTAAAACAGAACTGATAGGCTCCTTTGGGCAGTTCAAACTCGCAGGGTACATTGGCCGTAATCGCTGCTACCTTCTCGGTATCGACATACAGTTCGCCGTCGGTTTGGGATACAAATGAAATCTTTGTCATGGTTTTTAAATTTAACTGGTTATACGTCAATTGTTTATTATTCTACTTAATAGTCTTCTTCGCTGTTTGCCGCTTTGACCAATACATCAAGTCGCTCCGGGATTACCTCATTGTAGATGTCAGGCAGCAGCCGCATGTAATAAGGTTCGGAGATACACCGCAGAAAGACCGTATCGAAAGCGGCCTCCAGCTGGTCAAGCCGCTCGACAAACTCCGGGGTCGCTACCGCCCGCAGCGGCAGACTCCGCTGATGGACAAACTCCCGGGCGCTTTGCAGTTGTTCCCAGTATGCGGCCGCAATCTCATACGGGAATGCAGTTTCCTCGAGTTGCTTTTCGACCTCCTGGTTCCAATCGCTCCTGTTCGGACGCCAATAGTCCCGGACAAGTTTCGCCCAAGGTACGGTGGCGTAGCTGTGCAATGGTGCCGTTTCGCGGAAGAAGACGATTTGGGCAGACTTCTCCGTGGGGCGACATCCGAATAAGGCACAGGCTGACAAGGCAAGATAAAACAGACGTTTCATGGCTCCGTCAATCTATTCAGGCAGCTGTCACACCATGCAACCGCAACAGGTCCTCCGGAATCGAACACTCGAGATGGCCCGAATCGCGTAACTCGGTAAGGAGCAGCCCCAGTACGTTAGCTCCGACAAATTCACCACGGACCTGTTGCCCAATCCGCTCGCGGACCTCCTCACGGGCCAACTTCAGCCGGGCCTGCGACCAACCCTCAAGACGTGCCTCGCGCGTAATACGACGACGTTCGTTACGGATGGCCTCCCGGCGCGTCAAATCCTTGGCGCCCCAGAAAAAGCTCGAATGGCCGCAGAGCGGATCCTTGCCGACGAGCATTGTCGAATCCTCAAGAATCACCTTGTCAGCCGTCTGCTGCAGAAGCCGCCGGAATGAGGAATGCTGTTCATACTTGAGATTGAGGACAAATCGCATCCACGACAGCTGCAATTCCGGCCAATCCGGACGGATCAACGGAGCCCATGCTCGACCGTGAAACAGTCGTTTGCAGTACATGGCATTGCGGTGAGCAAGGATTTCCGCAACGATCTCCGGATGGGAAGAAAAGCGCCCGGCCAAATAGAGGTGTTCAGCCGTGGGATAGATTACACCATTATATAATAGCGGATATTCGCTTGACATGTTCGAGAAACCTCCCCATGTCTTGCGTACCTCGCAGAAACTGACGACCTCGTCGTAACGGAACGTACGGATCGTCGCCGGGATGCCAGAATAGACCAGTTGAGCCATAGCGCATAAAATAAAAAGTCAGACAAAAACAAATGATTCGTAAATCGTTTGATCTTATCTGACCTTCTGGTCCGGACCCTTTTTGGGGCCTCCCTCAATACAATGTTCGGGATTTTTTTTTACATCTCCAAATCAAATTTTAGGAAAATAATTTGCACGGAACAATAGAACACATATCGCGGCATTTAGAACACCCGTTCAGCGATATATATGCCAAAAAATAACACATACAGACCACAACAAAACGAGATCTGAATTACACTCGCACCAGAGATCCCTGCACGGCGTAGCAGACAAGTGTGTCCAACACCTGTATTCCGGCTGCTTCCAATACTTCGCGATAGGCAGTCAACTGTGGCGCATAACGTCCGGCAAAATGTTCACCCTCCGGATCGACAATCATGTTCCGACCTCCCGGAAAGCTCTTGAAATCAACAACCACGCATCCGTGGTCCGTCTCCCAGACCAGATCGATCGAACCGTTCAACTCCTGTCCGTCACGCCACATGCGGATCGGACGTTCATGCCACACCCTGCAGGCCTGTCCATACTCCCTTGCAAGCCACCCGAACAGCCAGTCGGCCACGACCCCGATCTGCTCCGGATGGGGAACGACCGTCTCCATACCATGTCTGTGCAGGATCTGCCGGGCTCGCTCCGTCACGTTCTCCGATCCGGGGCTGCAAAGCGCCAGGATGTTGTGAAGCGTCGTACCGATCTCGGCCATCGGGGTCTCGGCTCCGGCCTGCAGGTCAATCCGGGCTCCGCGGTCGGCAACCAGCGTGACCTCGGGCATCCGATTCGGATCGGTGGCAAGCTGGCTCGGCTGCAGATACCGGAGCTCCGGCGTTTGGACCGATGGCTCCGGACGGAGGTACCGTTCGGCCATCAGAGGCTCCTTCGCTGTGCGGGAAGCCGCCGCACCGACAAACTGTCGAACCGGAATCGACTCATCCCAAGCGTGCCAGATACGCTCTGTTGTAGCGGCTCCCACCTGAATCAACCACTCGAGCGACCGAGGAGTAGTCGCTCCATTTCTTCCGCTTTTCAATGGCTGCACGGCAATCAGCTGATCCCGGGCCCGGGTGAAACCGACATAAAGCAGCCGGGCCTCTTCCCGACATACCCAACGATCGACAGCTTCGTAGCGCAGCAGTTCGCGCAGCTGATCTTCGAGGCACGAGGGAACGTTCGACGCCCCGAAGAGGTTCGGAAAGAGCGAAATGAGCCGACGGGCATCCCCTCCGTCCGAATCGTCCGCGCGGTGGAGCTGCACCTCGAACAGATCCTGCGCAAAGAGCCTTTTGCGATAATCCCGCTCCAGACCGGTCAGAATGACGCGCTTCCATTCGAGCCCCTTGGATTTGTGGTAGCTCAGCACGCTGACGGCCCGGGGATCCTTCTCGAAAGGCCGCTCAGTCGTCTGCCCCTGTTCGAGGCAGCGGGCAAAACCGCTCAATGATACCCCACCGGTCTGTACGGCCTGCGTCTCGTAGACTACGGCCAATTCCAGGACTGAATCCAGATGGGCACGACGCCGGGCCGCCTCGGGACCGCTCCAGCGATTGATCCGGTTTTCGAAATCGAGCTCCACGATCAGACTCTCGACAAAGCCGGAGATCGACTGCTGCCGGTTGCGATCGATCACCCGGTCGATCTTTCGGAAGAGTGCATCATCCTCCAGCCAGCGACTATCGCCCGGATCGGCCAGATAGTCCAGCCGCCGTTCGAGCAGCCCGTCGACCGGGCAGTCGGCCAGCAGGGCGAGGATGGCCGCCTTCGAGAAGTCGTCGTGCAGCACCGCATAGTTGAGCAGCGCCACAAGCAGCTGCACCTCGAGGTAATCGCCGATAGCCGTTTCGGGGGTCGCCACGGGGATTCCCCGGTTGCGCAGCGAGCCGGCCAGCGCATCGACCTGGTCATTGCGTCGGGCAAGGATCGCAATATCACCCGGAGCCACACCCTGCCCGATCAGCGCCTCAACTCCGTCGGCCACGCCCTCGAAGAAGTCACCCCCGACCTGCCAGAGTTCGAGCGGCGGAAGGGTCTCAACGCCCTCCTCCCCGTGATGGGGTTCCAGAGCGGCCGCAGGGCCGAAAATCGGCGTAAAGACAGCATTGGCCGCCAGAACCAGCTTTTCGCGCGAGCGATAACTCTTCGGGAGACTGGTGCGGAAACATCCCGCGGCGTTCGCTTGCGTTTCACCCTCGGGGAACCGCTGCGTGATGGCCTCGACCATTTCGGCATTGCTCCCGCGGAAGCCGTAGATCGACTGCTTCGTATCGCCGACCCAGACCGACTCTTCGACGATCTCCGACAAACGGTCGAAGAGACGGATCTCGATCGGGCTGCAGTCCTGAAACTCGTCAACCAACACCAGTCGGGTCGATTCGCGAATGTCGCGGACCACCTCCTCCAGGTCGAGCAGCTGCACCGAATAGCGCTCCATGTCGTTAAAGTCGATCAGACGGTTGCGCCGCTTGTAGTCAGCGTAGTCGCTGCGCCACGCCGCGGCCAGCCGGAAGATCCGCTCCACGTAATCCTTCAGCAGGAGGCCATGGGAAACGTGCCGCAGACTCTTTTCCAGCGTCTCGCAAACCTGCACATATCCGGGTGCAAAAGGCTTGTTCTGCAACTTCTTGGGCAGGTTACCAACGGCGGACAGGGCCTTGACCGCGAACACATAGGGCTCCTTCCCAACCTGCAGGGACAAAAGCGGCGCAATGTTGTTCCGCGTGGTTGGGTAAGCATCGTCGGAGTCGCGGATCGACCGAAGATAGGACTGCACCTGCTCCAGCTGCGCTTCGAGCGAAGCGTCTCCCGAAAGATCCTGCACGACAAAGAGAGCGTCGAACTGCCGGCAACAATAGTCGAGGCTCTCTTCGAGCGACACCTCGTAATTGTCCATCCACGCGAGAATCCGCTCCAGATGCTGTTTCCAGAAATCGGGATTCGGAACCTGATACAAGCCCTCCTGCCGGGTAAAGCCGAAGCAGCGCTGCAGTCTCCGGAAAGCCTTCAGATCGTCATCCGTAGCCAGTGCGGCCAGCGATTCGTTGATATGCCGGGCGCGCCCCTCGTCGTCGAGGACCGTCATGGAGGGGGCCAGACCGAGCCGGTACCAGTAGCGGTCGATCAGCGATTTGGCCACCGAGTGGATCGTTCCGATCCGTGCTCCGGCCATCTCAAACGCCGCATCCACAAGTTCATTTTCGAGCAGTTTGCGGCGGGTCTTCTCCCGGAACTCGGAGGCGGCAGCCTCCGTAAAGGTCGTCAGCAGCACCTCGTCCGGACGGCAGGCTCCCGAGGCGATATGGTCGGCCAGGATCTCGGTCAGCGTATGGGTCTTGCCCGAGCCGGCCCCGGCACTGATATAGTGAATGTTTCTCATTTCAGCGTACCTTTGAAGATTCGATAGGCATTGTCATAGGGGTCGATCTGCTTGATGCTCCCCGCGTTCTTCTCCGTCAGGAGGGGCCACAGCCGTTCGGGATCGTTCGCCCGGGCATAGGGAAGCTGCCCGACCGGCAGCCCCTCGCCCTCCTCGATGAGGCCATCGCGGAACTCCTCGTAGCGGCGCTCATAGCCGGCACGGATGCGAGCCATGGCCTCGGCAGTCGTCCGCGGGGCATCGACGTGTTTGGCGTAATTCTGCAGAGCGGGCAGATCGGCGCTGAGCAACTGGCCGCGCCCCAGCAGGAAGTATCCCGTGGCCGCGACCGGACGCCCGAGGCTGCAGCTCACCGCATGGTCGTAGACCCGCAGCTGCAGGTCGCGGCCCTCGCGGATCAGGGCTTCGTACCGCTTCTCGCTGCGCGACCACTTCAGGTCGAGAATCACTGGATTCCCGGCGCTGTCGCGCAACAGCAGGTCGACACGTGCCGTGAGCAGGGGTTTGCCTGTATCCGACAGCGGTGCCGAGACCTCCTGCTCCACCCCCTCGACCCGCAGATCGTATTGGAACAGAATCCACATCAGCGCCGACAAGGCATTGTGCAGCCGCACCTGAAGCGTCTTGCGCTCGATGGCGTAGCGGGCCAGTAGCAGCCCCAGTCCGCACTCCCGGACCGCCTCCAGAAAATGGCGGTCGAAATCCTCCCGGCGGGCGATGATTCCCGCCATGGCGTTGCGGTCACCCGCCGTCTGCCGCACGATCAGCTCCAGCGTGCGGTGCGCCACACGCCCCTCGATGAGATTCAGTTCGTCGAGTTCGCGCACGCCACCCGGCCGCAACCGGGCCGCATACTGCATGACGTAGTCGAACGGCCGCTGGATCAGCAGATCGAGGCTCGTTGCACTCTCCGTCTCGCGCGGTGCAATCTTCCCGGCCGCGATCCGGAACTCCGGCACCTTCCGGCAGAGGGGCGGAAGCTCAACCGGCACCGTGTCGATCTCCACCGGGAAGGGCGTCAGTTCCTCGCCCCGGAGATCGTCGACGATCGGATGCTCCTCCATCCGCGTACCCCGGTCCGATTCGGGCGTAATGAGGATCAACTCCCGACGCACCTGCCCCACTCCGCGACGGATGAGTTCCAGTTCAGCCTTCATCTCCTCGGTGCGGCTCCAGACCCTGACACCCTGCCGTTCGAGACCTTTTCGCTCGTCGGGGCCGAGGAACTCAAAGTCGTAATGCAACTCTGGCATCCCCACGCAGTCGACCCAGACGGCCCGGTCGACCGGATCGACCAACGCGGCGGGATGCTCCACCACGTCGAACGAGCCGATCTGCGCCTCCGTGTTGCGGATCGACGCATCGATGCGGATCGACGAGATCCACCCCTGCAGCAGCTGTCCGTCGATCGTCTCCCCGCGACACGTTTCCAGCAGGGCCAGCATGACGTCGCACATCTCCGCAAGTTGTGGCAGAGCGCCGGAAGCTTCGTCGCCGAGACGGCTGCGCTGCAGGGCCCATCCCCGCAGCGAACGGGCATACGCCTGGAGCCGCTCGAGCGGGATGGCCCGCGGCGAAACGGCCTCGAAGAAGGGGGTTAGCAACGTATCCAACCGGCGGCGGATCCGGTTGCGGGCCTCCTCGTCCGCTTCGTCGTCGGCCACCAGGGCTTCGTCGACGGTCGCCCGCCAGCGCTCGGGATCGATTCCCGCCTCGGAGGTCAGCAGCCGCTGCAGGGCCAGGTTGATCCGCGCAGGGATCGGGTTGGGACGGGCCTGCAGGTAATTCAGCAGCCGATAGATGTCGACCGCCTCGGGCTCCTCCTCCGACGGGTGGATGAAGAGCGAAAAACCCGCCTCGAAGAGTTGCACGACCGACGAGTCGTTCTCACGAATCGACGATTCGGTCGTCGGGCAGCCGTTGAGCCGCAGCACGTTGTTGAGCAGTTTGCCGTGGTTGCAGATCAGCGTCCACCGCTTCGGGTCGAGGGTCGGGATTCCCCGGAAGGCCTCCGTGAAGTCCCGCACCCGGATTCGCCGTACCTGTTCGGGACGCGTCGCCTGCTGCACGGATTCACGGATCCGGACACCGCACGCTCCGAGCCGATCAATCAGGCGTCCGTAAAGCGGGAACAGCAGCTGTTTCGGAGCGAGCAGTTCGAGCGTCCAGTCCGCCAGCCGGTGCGTCGGAAGCTCCGCCAGCACCGCCTGCCAGCGGTCGCCCAGCGCCGGGCGTGCAAAACTGGCTTCGAGATCGGCCAGCAGATCGATTCGCGGGGAGATGCCGCGCATCGAGGCCTTCCAGCCGGCCAGCCGCAGCAGGTCGCGCCATCGCAACAGTTCGGCAGCCACATTGAACTCGTCTGCCTCAAACGAAGGGGCAAAAGGCGAATCGGGATGCGCCGGGAGGTAGTCGCGCAGCAGCTTCACATAGTCGACCGTGCGCAACAGATTCGAGGTGGTGGCGGACGTCAGCCCCAGATGGAGCTCCAGCTCCTGAAGCAGTCCGAGCGGGCCGAGCGTCAGCGTGTCGAGCAGCACCTGGCCGCACCGTACCGAATCGAGCCTGCAGCGCGTATCGTAACAGGGATGAAAGAGAATTGTCATGTCATGTCCTGAATGGATGGAATTTGCCGGATAAAATGAAATTTGGACTTTAAAATTAGCGAACAGAACGAACTTTTGCAAATAAAATCCAAAATCGGAACTTTTTTATGAAATTTTGTCCGAGGCATATGGAACTAAACCAAATAAGACCTAATTTTGAGATACATATCAAGTGCGAAATCAGAAAAACAGACAATATGAGAGAGCTGAAATGTCCCCATTGCGGAAGCGTGTTTACCGTAGACGAAGCAGATTATGCGTCGATCGTCAGCCAAGTGAAGAACGCCGAATTTGACGCGGAAATCGGACGGCGTATGGAAGAACTCGAGGCCCGACGCAAGGCGGAACAGGAACTGACAGAAGCCCGGACACGGAAGGAATTTGCCGAGCAAATGAATGGCAAGGAAAAGGAGTTAATCGCCAAAGAGAATGAGATTGAACGCCTTAAGAGTCAGATGGAGACTCTGTCCGTACAACTTAACGGCGAAAGACAGCTGGAAGTAGACCGACTGAAGGAACAACTGAAAAATATCGAAGCCCAAAAGGATGCCGAACGCGATCTGGCTTTGGCCGAAAAGGAGAAGACCATCACGGCGCTCCAGTCAACCGTCAATCAGGCCGACACACGGCTCAAGATGGCCGTCATGGAAGAGCAGAAACGCGCAGAGCAGGAGCTTCAGGCGAGAGATCATACCCCATCAGTCAGCTCCAGTCTGACATGAAGATGGAGCGGTTCAAGGCCGAAGCCGAGACGGCCAAACTCAAGGAGCAGCATAAACTCGAACTGGAAGCCAAGCAGGAGCAGATCGACTACTACCGGGATTTCAAGACGCGCATGAGTACCAAGATGATCGGCGAGTCTCTTGAAACACACTGCTCGACACTGTTCAACCAAATGCTGCGGCCCATTCTGCCGAATGCCTACTTCGAAAAGGATAACGACGTAACCGACGGAACGAAGGGTGACTTCATCTTCCGAGACATGGAAGACGGCGTGGAGTATGTCTCCATCATGTTCGAGATGAAGAACGAAATGGACACTACGGCTACCAAACACAAAAACGAGGATTTTCTCAAGAAGTTGGACGAGGACAGACGAAAGAAGAGATGTGAGTTCGCCGTGCTGGTCTCCCTGCTCGAACCCGACAACGAGCTCTACAACGGAGGCATCGTCGACGTGTCGCACCGTTACGAGAAGATGTACGTCATCCGTCCGCAGTTCTTTATTCCGCTGATCACACTGTTGGTGCAGACTTCAAAGAAGAGCCTCGAATACAAAAAGCAGTTGATTCAGGCACAAAGCCGGGAGGTGGACGTAACCAATTTCGAGAACAAGCTGACTGAATTCCGCGAAAAGTTCGGGCGGCATTATGACCTGGCATCCCGAAAATTCAACGAAGCTGTCAAGCAGATTGATGATACAATCGCTAAACTGCAAAAGGTAAAGGAGAATCTGCTGGGGTCGGAAAACAATCTGCGTCTGGCCCAGCAAGACACCGCAAATCTGACAATAAGCCGGCTCACTCGCGGCAACCCGACCATGAAGCAGAAATTCGACGAAGCACGGACGCAACATGCCACGACTGAAATGAACTAATAAAATAGATAATGAAAACTCCCATGAACTCACAATCGCCAGAAACAGCGAAATGCTATGCACAAAGCATCCCATTCCTTTATGTAAATCGCAGAACCATACTTGGACACGACGTTTATCCTTATGTGCTGCTTCCCTGGAGCCTTCCGGGAATAGATGCCGTCCCGATGGGAGCCTTGTTGCTGGCTTGGGACGAGACTCCGGACAATTTCAGTATTAGAAACGAATCCGGGACTATCTTCTGGATTTACAGATGCTGTGAAAATTCCGATGGCACCTGGAACTGCCTTGGACAATCCATGGCTGGCGAAGAGATTGAGCAAACAGTTAATGATATTCAGTGTATCATGCAAACAATATTGCGTTTTTCGCCCCAATATTGCCAGCAGAAGGAGAGTATGTTGCAGAATGCCGACTTTGAACATTGCATGGCATTACTGAAGAGTGAACTCAATCTCTATTACTTGAATGATGAAGAGTTCGATCGTCTTTGCCGACAGCTCCCTGATCTCAACGAAATATCAAGTACGGAACAATGGATATCTCTCAAGATGCTTCATTTTCAGGAGTACATCCGTATAATGGCAGATCGTCATCAGGAATTCAGCATCTCCCCGGATTTCTTCCGAATTTTTCTGACACAGGCGTTATCCCGCAACTGTACGGTCATCCGATTCGCTAAAAATCGGCACCTTTGTTTAATCTCGGATCGGTGGATTGGAATTGATTTGCTACCTCTTGAAGTTACAGTCGCACAAGAGGAATTTATGCGTCAGCTTGGAAGACTGGTTCTACCCGGAATCATTCAAAAGTGCAAAAAAAGTACACTGCAGAATATACCAATCTTCCAACTACCCAAAGAGAGATGGGTCATCTGTTGCGGCACATGGTTCGACCAGTCAATATGGAGATTCCTTGAGCCTACTACGGTGTGGCCGGCAGTAATCAATGATTTGACAACCAAATGGGATAAGTCCCAAAATCCGATCGATGATAATATAATAATTGACGAAATCCCGGATGATGAGTTTCCGGCAGAGTTGTCGGAGAATAAGCCCGCGTCAAGCAAACCTCGAGATCTGGAATCTCTATCGAATGAAGAAATCGATCTTCGAATCGATCGAATCCTGGACATGTTCGGGATGAACGATGATTCCGACAAATAGCAGCAAGAAGAACAATGCAAAATAACTTGAATCGGCCTTACAAATTAGTTTTGGTCGTACTGAACATTATCAAGTCTCCGGCATCGTGACATTCGGAAAATTTTCGGGTAAATATGAAACCCGTTCCAACACGAATACGGTGTATCCGGTCGAATTATTCAGACTTCGCTGCTATATATCCGAGCATCTTTTTATTGCACTCCGTTTTTCCGAGCACTCGGATTTGCAAAGAGAGATTATTGAATACAAGAATTCTTTGTGGTGTAAAAAGAGTTGTATCAATGGGAAGAAATCCGGAATCCTACCACCATCCCAACAGTCGTGACAATTATTTTGATGTGGATGTGATGAAGTTCATCGTCAACCTCAAAAGCCAACAGAACGAAGGTTCCGCAAACTGCTCGACTCTACCAAGGGTAAAATTATCGTCAAAGAGACCACGCTGCACAATGCATCGAATGTCGTCCTGATATTGAGATGAGAGGGATGGAATCAGCAAAAAAGGAGCTTATCAAACAGGCCCGTAAATACGTATAGGAACTCATGTCAGCAGAGGGAAACTGCCGGATGAGAAATGTGACAACTAACAAATTGCAATCCGTATCCGCGCGGGAATTGCATGAGTTTAAATCGAAAGTCCGAGAACAAACCATCAGCCAAATACAAAAACTTTACGAATAGGCGATTTATGAGAAGTGCCACTATGTCTTAAACGGGGAGAATGTCATGGGTAAAATCTTAACAGTCGTGCAGGATCAAGGATATATTAACTGTCTTCTTGATTATCCCTTGACTTTTTTGAAACGAGGATTCTGTAAATCTCTCACATGATATAAGTCTCCGGAAACGCATTGCACAATTGATGTGTTGAAAATACTGCCCCTAATCTTGGGAGGGGCGTTCATGTACCAAACGTTCTGCCGGGTCAGCTTACCGGACGTGGATCGTCAGTGTACATATTGTCTTCATGGCGATCGTTTTGCAATAAAAAAGATATCAATCATGATGTACAGAGGTAACAACGGGCAACCATTGAGTCCATGTTGTTTCGCATTCCATCATACACCATGATAGTTCTCAGGGACATCGATTCCTAGAACCCGACCGCAAAATTGGATGGATTTCCGAGAAAGATATATCGGGATCCTTTTACAGACCGCGGGGGAGGCAGACGTTGGACCGCAAGGCTGTACGGAATATTCACGACCAGATTCAGTAACCACACAGTCAAACTCGGATGGGGTGAAGTGGTGAAATTTCATAGAAATACCACCTTGTGTCGGCGGATGCAGGCCAAACGGTCGTTGCCCCGCTGGTTGACGGGTAGAATCACGTCGTAACGAAGCGGTTGTGCCCATCCGCCCTGTCGGTTGAGCAATCCGTAGCGGCCTCGGCGGCCGATGATATTGAATTGAGCAAAGTGGTTGGTCAGCACATCGTATCGCGGAGGAATGATGGCGCGGCCCTCGAAATCCACCAGTCCGTATTTCCCGTTGCGGCGGATGCGCAGCAGGGTGTCGCCATAGGGTGCCGCACGGTCACAATCCAAACGAATGAGTCGCCCGCTGCGGATGCGCAGCAACGCATATCCCTCGCTGTCGCGCACCAATGCCCGGTCCGTATCATCCAGCAGCCAGGCCTCGTCCCAGCAAGCCTTCGTAAGGTGGCATCCGCCGGGTGTCTGAAATCCCGTTTTGCCGTTTTTGTAGTAGTATCTGATTCCCATATCCAGCCTTTTCGGCAAAGTAAAAGCCCTGCTGTGCGGAATGGCGGCACAACAGGGCAGAATCTGGGAAAAAGGGAACTTACAACTCGATTGGTTCATTGTCCTGCGGACAGCGAACCGTTCGGTCGGGAAAGAGCGTGGCAAAGCGTTCCGGAACGGTGGTGTGAATCGGAATCAACAACCCGGGATCGACATGACGGACAATCGACTGCAGCGATTTCGCATCGGCATGGCCGCTGGTATGAATGTGTGGATTGGCAAAACTCCGCTCCCGGATCCAATCCATGAATTCGGGCTCGTCTTTTTCATACCCCTCCCAAATCGAGGTAACTACGACCGATGGCGTGTGGCTGTACTTCTGCATGTAGTACAGCATGGAAGGGCGGATGAGCCAGGCATATTTGCCCGGATTGCGTCCGATGTTTTTTGTGTCGACCGTCGAAAGTGCCTTCAGACGCTCCACAATCTCCGGATCTCCGGCCTCTTCGAGCCGTTTCAATTGGGCCGGCAAACAGAAATACCGGAAAACATCGTGTCCCTCGAACGGAGAGAGCGGCGACGGGATCGACGACTTGAAACGGTGGACCGCTTCCAGCACATAGGCGACGTAGGTATCCACAATCAGCTTGCGCGAACAGACGAGCGCCGCCTTGTAGATCTGGACGATCCGGTCGATGTTCTGCCCCGAGCACCAGATGTAGTGCAGCTTGTCGGCATCGGTGCGGAACTGCTCCTTGAAACGTTCGCAAATCTCCGCTTCGCTCATACACTCCTTTTCGGTGGTCAGATTGGTCCCCTCGAGCAGCAGGCAGTCGACCTTCCGGGGCAGGTTGTGGTAGAGAAAGCCTTTCACCCCGTGACGGCGGATGTCTCCGCTGTAGAGGATTCGCCGGCCTTCGGCTTCGATCAGAAAGGCGCAGGCATCATAGGCCGCATGGTCGACCGTGTAGGGCGTGATACAAATATCGCCCACGATTACCGGCTCGAACTTCCGGTCGTCAGCCTCCTTGGCGAGGATTCTGATATGGCGCAGATAGTCGGCATCGCCGCGTCCATGAATCACCTCGGTGACGTGCATCATGGCCGCCGTCCCGGCCGTAGCGTAGATGGCCACATCCCGGTGCGTATCGGGCAGCAGACCGTGGTGGTCGGCATGGTAGTGGCTGATGAAGATGGCATCGGCGTCCTGCGCCCATTCGAGGGCCTCGCGGCGGATTTGCTCCTGCTGCTCCTGGGGTCGGGAGTCGAAATCGAGCGGCAGACCCAGATCGAGCAGGATTTTTGCCTGCCGGGTACGTATCTCGACACAGCTGCCGCCGATTTCGTGGGTTCCGCGGTGAATGGTGATGGTCATAGCAATATGATCTTTTTGTCGGATTGGCATTTGTAATATTGGGCGTGGATCGTACTCCGTTTATTCCTGTCTTCACGATTGATAAAAGCAAGAAGATCCGGAGAAATGGCCGGATGCAATTCATCAATCAGCAGGACTCCGTGGATAGCCGCAATGTCGCCGTTTGTCCTGTCATAGAATTTGTCGAAGTTTCGGGGCATGGTTGTCTTGTCAGTGTGCGGGCCGTAATGGATTGTATGATTCAGACAAAGATCCTCCATGAGCCACAGATAAAAAAGCAATTCGGTCAGAATGCCGATTTTTTTATTTCGGTATTTCAATTCAAAGATCCACAATTCATCGGAACGGATTGCCCACAAGTCAATGGCACTTTTTCCTCCGGTAAACAGAGCATTTGTGTTGGAAACCGAATCCCTGAAAACCCCTACCGGCAATTGATTGCCGCATGCGTCGAAATCCACACCCTTGAACAACTCTTTTCGGGAGATGAAACTTCTTTCGATGGTTGCTTCAGATGACTCCTTTTGTGGTGTTGATGCCTCGTTGCGGGGAATATTGAGGTACAGGTTGCCGCTTTCAAGTTCAGTCTGGAAGTTCCGTACTGCCGGAGTATTTTCTGCTTCAATGCTGAACCATTCGAAGTGTTCCTGCATTTTGAGAACCCGATAGAGGAACCGGTTGTAGTGACGTTGCCGGACCACATCGATGTGCTGCGGCTCATCCCATCTTAGACAGACCGTTTCAATCTGGTCCGAAAGCCAATATTTGAGACAGAGAGCCCAGGCCTCGAATGAGGCATAATCTGTCTGCATGTTTTGGCAGACTGGGTTCATTTCATAACCGTATTTCGTTTTTACAGTCTTCCCTTCGTAATAAAACTTTTTTTCATGAATAGCCATGGATAGTTTTTTGGTCTGGCTGTCGACTAAAAAATCGATATAATCAGTGAAGATGATTCGATTCTTCATTCCGCTACATGTAATTCGATTCCTCAGAATATTTAGGATCTGAACTTCTATCTCTTTCTGAATGGGAGATTTACGGTCGTCTACTTTGCTTTTCATAAGAATCTTTTTTATAAAGATACAATTATCTTAGAGATTTTCTTTTGTTTAGAAGTGCCATGGCCTCTTCGAGCGACAGTGCATCATCCTTCGGCAGATCTCGATACTGGCTGGCGATACGCATGATCGGTGAGGCAAGGCGGCCGAAACTGCCTTCGTCGACGTGGTGTTGTTGGTAGCCGCATGCGGTGCATGTGGCCGAATGGCTGCTGCGGCCGCTTAACGGCGATCCGGAGAAGGAATAAATCAGCATCTGTCCGCCGCATTTCGGGCATACGCGCGTATAGCACTCCTCGTATTCGGTCCATGCCTGGACCACCACGCCCAGTGGATAGGGTCCCGAATCCTGCATCGAAACATAGGCCATGCGGATGCGCATCGGCGTGCGGGCTCCGAAGATTTGCGGGTCGGCAAGAATCCGTTCACGGTGGTGCCAGACGAGCGGCACCGATGCGGCAAAGAGATCCTGGAGCCGTTGCTCTTCCCGCTTCTGTTGCTCTCGGTGGATCGGTTCAAACCAGCCCCGGACGAGTGATTCGGGGACGAGCAGTTTCCCTGCTTGCGCATCCATATGCAGCCCGTTGTCTACGACCAGTGATTCGTTGATCCGGAGTTGCAAGCCCTCGGCATTCCGCAGCGTGTAGTTGCGACCCTGTCGGTCGACAATGTCAATCGGGATGATGGTCTCTGCTGTTTTCGGAGCATCGGCCCGCTGGCTGAACGTCCGAAATGAAGTCGTTGTTTTTTGAGCGTATTGTTTTTTCTTGTCAGTCATGGTCATTGCCGTTTAGAATCAAGATGGCTCGTTCAGCATCCGCGCGGGTAATGCCGATGCGGGGATCGGTTTGAATGAAGTGCGGCAGCTGTTCCGGTCGAATATCCGCCTCATCGTCAAGAATTACATAGCTGTATGGCTGCGGAGCGTGCCCTTTCAGCCAACTGCGAATCTCCTCTCCCTTGGCGGCTCCGGCCGTCTCTCCGGCGGACATCGCGAAGTTGGCATACTGCGATTGACCGGTCTCGCCAATCAACTTCCCCGGCAGAGTCCGCTCATGCCACATGGCTTCCATTCGCTCTTCGCCCTCCAGTCGCCATGACGAGGAGATGACCACTGCGGCACCGGTTGCATCGATGATCCGCCGCAGGTTGTCCACGGCCTCAGGGTCGAACAGATAACCGTAACGGTCTGAAACCGGAAGCCCGTTCCTGCGCCGTTCGGCAATGTAACGCTCGGTATTCATCACACCGTCGAAATCGAGAAAGATCACTTTCTGGACGTTGTAATCGTAGAGAGCTTCGAGGTCCCCGATAATGCGCCGTATCTCCTTCCGTACATTGTCCGGCGAGAGCACCTCGAAATTGCCGTGGCAGTTTAACATGGCCTGGTAAAACTCCGGCGTCGGTGCCACGTGAAATTCGAAAATGGCATAGTCGTCATGCGTCTCGACCTCCTGCTGCGAGGCGTGGAGGGGCAGCGTGCGGAGATACTTGACGCCGTCGCCCGCGACCCGGACCCGGATCGTGCAGGGGCGGATATCGTCATAGACCGCCACGCCGAAGGCCCCGGCCAGGTAGCCGGCCGGATCCAGCTCCTCGGGCGGCGTAAAGCGATCGTCGGTCACGCGGATCTTCACCATGCGGTCCAGCGCATAGAGCTTGATCTTCGCATTGTCGGGCTTGTCGGCGTAGAGGTACCAGCGCCGGTCGCGGAGCTTGACGAAAAGCGGCTGAAGACGGAGGTCGAAGGCCTCGTCCCCCGTGAAGGGCTGATAGGTAACGACCACCTGCCGGTTCTCGCGCATGGCGTCGAGCAGTTCGGGAAGATGCCCCCGGGCCGAGGGAACCTCCTCGACCAGCACGCGGTTATGCAGCGTGCGGGCCTCGCGCAGCGACTGCCCGACGGCAAAACTATCGAGCAACCAGTTTGTGATGTTGTGCGAGTTGAGATCCTCGCTGTTGGCAACAGAGTAACGGTTGGTGCGTTCGTCGCAGACGATCGAGATATCGAACAGTTCCTCGACCGCGTCGCGGTGGGTATGGAAGGTCCGCCGTGCCAGCGGACGGCCGTCGTAGAGCGCGCTGCGCTGCCAGCGGGCACGGATCTCGGCCAGCGTAATCGGCCCGTAGCGATGGATCGTGTCGGCCAGCCAGATGTACCTTTTAAAGAGATTGGATGCCATGGTGTTTGTTTTTCTGATACAAAGGTAGTAAGAGCATGTGCTTAAATCATGCACATAGTCGGAATTTTTCCATTGTGTGCCATTTTTTCAAATAAAGAGCGCGTGCTCCGGATTCAGGCAGATTGGCTATTGAACTTTGCTTGAGTAGAGCATAAAAGAAGATATTGAATACAATAAGATATGACCCGATATTCGTTTGCGAACAATCTGCAGCCGGGTCATGCCTTTTTACGGGAGAATCGGTTTTGTGATGGAGTTGCATAAACCGTTGAAAAGCAAAGGTAGCTTGTGTTCTGAGCTTCTCGCTCAAATTTGTTACGGCGTTCGGGCGTCCAATCCCGAAGATCCCAGACAACAATCGGAAGACTGACAAACATGGGGGGAATCCTCGTTATCCGTTGTATGCTTAACAGGAGAGGAGGTTGGAGCCTTAGATATTAGATTTTCCCTATTGTAGCATTGTGCTATCGGATGGAGTTTTGCCGCAAAAATCAGCGGCCGTTGGCGGTTTTCCGATTTAATTTCCTATTTTTGTAGATGGTTCTGTGCCGATCCGCGGGACTAACATACTACGAACGTTTAATTACGTTTTCTTCCGTACTCAAACTTCGCAAACTTGACACACCGGAAGGGATGTAACGGGACGCCTCGTGGACGCATGTATTGTGCCCGCAGGCCTTTGGCTTGCTATGTGCATGATACGCGTTTCGCGTGGGCTGTCCGTGTTGCTTATTTCGGTGTGGGGCAGCGAAGGCCTGAGTACGGGGTAAGTCAATGCGGCAACCCACGTTTTTTATGGCTTTCGATTACGATTACACGGGCAATCTCGCCCTACTTGACCGTCGGAAGGTCGCCTTCTTTGCCTCGCGCGTCGTCTCGCCGGCCGTCGAGGAGCAGGTCCTCCGCTGGGCCGAGGCGTGTTGCGCAACCGACCGCGTCGTAATCAGCGGCTTCCAATCGCCGCTCGAAAAATCCGTCTTTGAACTTCTGTTGCAAGCCCGCCATCCGGTGATCTGGGCCCTGGGGCGCGCCCTCTACCGCCGCTACCCTCCCGCCGTCGAAGAGGCCCTGGCCGAGCAGCGCATTCTGATCTTTGCCGTTCGTAACGCCCGCCGGACCGGTTGGCAGACCGCCCAGACCCGCAACTATACCGTCGCCACAATGGCCGAAGAGAGCGTCTACGCCCTCCGCACGGACGGCCGCCCCAGCTCGCTCGATGTCCTCTGCGGGCTGGAGTTAGGCCGTAAACCGGTGCGTTGTTTCCCGCAATAAACGTCCCGTTTCACGGGAAAATTGGTACTGAAACCACTTCAAAACCGGCTCTGAATGACCGAAATTCCGCAGATTGGACGCTGAAAGAGGACAAAATTCCACTGCTTTTTATGACGCAAAATGTCGATTAGAGGCTCTCAATTGGATGAATTGAGGGCTTAAAAGCACGTCAAAATTCGTAAAATCTGTCCGAAATTTTGCATCTTCAACCGCCGAAAATCGGTCGAAAACGAGCTGTTTCGGTGCCTGATTGGAGCGATAAACCGCCACTTTTCCACGCCAAAATGGCCGGATCTTCCCTGTTTTCTGGCGAAGGGATCTCGAAAATCCTTCGCCGGCCAAATCCGGGTCGGGCCACGGTGGCCCCGGTAAAAAACGACGACTTCGGAGGAGTTTTCCACCCCCTTGCGGGCAAGCTGTTTTCTGTTACGAAATCTATTTCGCGTAACGGAAAACACAGCTTGCCGTTAATTTGCATAACGCAAATGTGGTTTGTTCCAACTTGGATCAGACTTCCTCATTTGATATTTTTATAAAGCGACTGCGGGGTGAACCTAACAACTTGCCAGGTTTTCAGACCTTCGACTAGCATTTGTCCCCGCCAGTCGCTTTTCCGGTTGCCAGGTATCTGTTAGGATTTTAGACTTCGGGTCTTTTAACGGCTTCTGTAGCGAGCAACCTGTTATTAATTAAATCTTTAACTGTTATGAAATTTAAAGATTTCGTAGGTATTGACGTCTCAAAACATACCTTGGACGTCTTCATCCTGAACGTAAAAGTTCACAAGCAATTTAAGAATGAACGGTTGGGATTTCAACAGTTGGAACAATGGGTTCAGAGGCAAACGTGTCTGGCCTTGTCGGATCTTCTGTTGTGTTTTGAGCACACCGGGCTTTATTCGCTCTCTCTGGCGCAGTTTCTGGAAGAAAAACGGGTTTTATATGCGATGGTACCTGCATTGGAGATAAAGCGTTCCATGGGTATTACCAGAGGCAAGAACGACCGGATTGACTCCAGACGGATCGCAGAGTTTGCTTTCCGGTTTCTGGACAAGATCCGCCTGACGACTCTGCCGGCAAAAGAGATTCTCAATATCCAGCATATGCTGAATCTAAGGGAGCGTATGGCGAGGAATCTGGCTGGCTACATCGTCAGTAAGCATGAAATACGTTCCGTTTTTCATGCTGAAGAGCTGCCGCACATGTTTTCATGTTACGACACGATGATTTGCACGTTGAAACATGAAATCAAGCTCCTGGAAAAATCGATCCGGGAGATCCTGCACGGCAACAAAGAGTTATGGACCACGTTTGAGTTGATCACGACGATCAAGGGAATCGGGCTCATCGTTGCCTCGCACCTGATCGTATACACCTGTAATTTCACACGCTTCGACAACTGGCGCAAGTTCGCCTGCTACTCCGGGACTGCTCCATTCGAATATCAGTCCGGCACCAGTGTCCGAGGCAGAACTCAGGTGAGCCAGATTGCCAACCAACAGATGAAAAAGTTGTTGCATCTGGCGGCTATTTGTGCGATACATACCGATACGGAGATCAGAGCGTATTATCAGCGCAGGCTGGACGAAGGGAAAAGCAGGATGACAGTCATCAATATTGTCCGTAACAAGCTCCTGGCCCGAGTCTTTGCCGTCGCTAAGAGAGGGACCCCGTTTGTTGACATTAAAAAGTATGTGGCCTAGCGATATTTGACAATGAGCGGCAAATAACCCATAACGCGCTTATTATTAGATGGTAATTCACCATTTGAGCCTCTGAAACTCATATGGTGCTAACTGTTATTTTCATGTCTGCCTTCATTTTTTTGTCTTTTTATTTGCATATGAACTTAGGATGCCGAGTCCCGAAACATATAATGTTCCGGGGACTCAAAACGGGTCGAATATCACGCCCCGTTTCCGCTTGTTCGTCGGCCAATCTGAAGAGGCGAACCACCCGTTCCCGAAGCCGACATCGGGAACAAAACTGCACTAAAACGGGATGAATAACTCTTGAACTCAATCCATCATGAAATAGTGATATCAGGAAATCAATACGAATTGAAGTCTTGGCGTCTTGATCTCCAGAAGTCAAGAACCCCTAAGATCCCGAAATCATGAGCTCTTGGACTCGTGAGCTCCAGAGGTCATGAAGTCCAGACCTCAAGAGTTCTTGATGCCCGGGCTTCATGAAGTCCTGAAATCTGAAGCTCAGTCCCTGCTGAAATCTTGGATTCATGGATTCTTGATCTCTTGGCCTCAAGAGCCCTTGACGTCTTGTTTCCCTGAGTTCATGATACCTTGGGTTACGGATCTCTTGTTTCCTTGATCTATTGGTGTCTGTAGGAGACTTTATATTGAGGGTGTAGAGGTATTAGGGTTGCTGCCACCTTCCCTTGTCGGACTGACAATCTCCTTCTTCAGTCCGCCCAAAAGCAGAATGTCAGATTTTCTTTTTGGCACGCCAAAGGAATGTCTTCCAATACGCTATTTGGATTCTCACCGACGCCAACCTGTGCCACACCGACGCCAACCACTGCCATAGAGCGCTGATAGCGGAGGAAACATCTTTGAAGCTCATATATTCGCTCTCGAAACCATAAAAGCCTATCATTATGCAAGAGCAGAAGAATGAACTTCGGGGCGACAGCCGAACGGCGACCCTCGACTCCGGGACTTTATCGAGAAAAGTCTCCAACTACGAGCGCCTCTTCCTGCAGCCGGTCAAGACCGCGGCTCTCCACGGCAAGGCCATTTATGTCCGTCCGGAGTTTCACCAACGGATTCAGCGAATCGTGCGACTCCTCGACAACGACAAAATCTCGATGTACAGCTATCTGGACCGCGTGCTGGAACACCACTTCGCAACCTTCGACGAGGAGATTACGGTCTGGTGTCGCAATCGGCTCCAGTCGCTTTCCCGGGATCTTAAAACAACACTGCCATGGGAATAGTCAACGTAGAATCCCGAACCTTCGAGCGGATGCTTGCGCGGTTCGAGGAGTTCGCCCGACGGATGGACGCGCTCTGCCATGCACACCGCGTCGGCGAGCCGGAGCCGTGGCTGGACAACCAGCAGGTCTGCCAGCTGCTGAATATCTCCAAGCGGACGTTGCAGACCCTTCGCGGCAACGGGTCGCTCTCCTATACGCAGATCAACCACAAGATCTACTACCGGGCCGAAGATGTGCGGTCGTTCCTTGTGGTGCTGGAGGCACGGCGCAAGCACGAGCAGAAGCGCAGAAACGGAGTATAAACAGCGGGAGCCGGATCGTGACACTCGTGGCGGTGTCGGGCCGGATTTCGCATCAAACAGACGGAAAATGGGCAATGAATTGATTACGGAGCATGACGAGTGGATCCGCTCGTACTTCCAGGCGCTGGAGCGTCTTTCCATGGCTTTGGAGACGTTGTTTTCGAAGCGCAAATCCTCGCTGGATGGTGAGAGTTTCTATACGGACGAGGAGCTTTCGCAGCGGCTGAAGATCAGCCGCCGGAGTTTGCAGGATTACCGCAATCAGGGACGGATTCCCTACATCAAGCTGGGCGGCAAGATCCTCTACCGCTCCTCGGATGTCGAACGGATGTTGGAGGAGGGGTATCGCAACGAGTTTCGGTAGACAAGAGGAAGAACGAGGCAGCAAGACGGAACAGGCAGAAGGCAAAAAGGGAACATGGGTAACCGAGCTATCACGGGGTGCAGCCGTTCATGGTTTTTCTCCTTTTCATCGGTAGCATCTTCCCAAACGGGCCGGAGCGAATACGACAACCTTTTTCCCGGGGGAGCATCTCCATCTGCAGAGATTGCTCCCGGGGAAAACCCTTCGGGGCATGAGGTTGGCATTTCGCTCCGGCCCATTACCTTGCTGCCGGATGAAAAGGAGTGCCATGTGCCACCTATCGGGTATAATAGGGATGATTAAATATAAATTTATACCCGTAAGGGTACAAAATGAAAAATATTTGATATATTTGTACCCAAATGGGTATAAATCATGAAACAAACATCTCTATCCAACTCGGTCAAGTCGATGCGCCGACAATATCATCTGACACAGGTGGAACTTGCCGAGAAGTCCGGTGTGGGACTGCGTTTTATCCGCGAACTGGAGCAGGGCAAGCCGACACTTCGTCTTGACAAGGTCAACCAGATTCTGAATCTGTTTGGCTATGAGGTGGGAGCCGTACCGATGACTAAAACCGATGAATGATGAAACAAGCTGTTGTATTTTTTCAGGATCGACGGGCCGGTATCCTGACTGAAGACGAGAACGGTTATACATTCGTATACGATACCGGTTATTTGGCTGCACCGGATGCGCAGGCTGTGAGTCTGACCCTTCCGTTGAGCGATCGTCCCTATCGGGATAAAGTACTGTTCCCGTTTTTTGACGGGTTGATTCCCGAGGGCTGGTTGCTGGATATTGCCGAAAGGAACTGGAAAATCGATGCCCGCGATCGCATGGCCTTGCTTTTGGCCTGCTGTAAGGATTGTATCGGAGCTGTTGGAGTTCAACCCGTAATCACCAAGGAGGAGTAATCGATGGCGGTATGTTTGTATTGTTACGGGGAGTTGACCGCGGGTGAAAAGGATTTCCACAAGCGTTGTTCCCAAAAAATATTCGGGACGTCGTGTCCTCCCGAACTACCCTATACGCGCGAAAATCTGACAGATCTTGCCCGACAGGTAATTCGTAGCCAGACGACACTTACGGGGGTACAGGCAAAATTGTCGCTCGATATTCTCAAGGGTGGACGAAACGAGGTCGACCGTTTTACGATTGTCGGGCTGTGGGGGCGGTATATTCTGAAACCACCAACCGAACGATTCGCCCATTTGCCCGAGTTGGAGGATTTAACGATGCATTTGGCCGAACTGGCCAGAATAAGGGTCGTGCCTCACAGCCTGATTCGCTTTGCTGATGGCGAACTGTGCTATATCACACGCCGTATAGACCGCACTTCCCAGGGTGTGAAATTACCCATGGAAGATATGTGCCAGTTGACCGGGCGTCTGACCGAGCACAAATACAAAGGTTCGTACGAACAGATCGACAAGACCATCCGGAGATTCTCTGCAACCCCCTTGCTGGATCAGGTCAACTTTTGGGAGCAGGTCGTGTTTTCGTGGATCACGGGGAATGCCGACATGCATTTGAAGAACTTCTCGCTTTATAGCGAGGTGCCGGGTAAACATCTGCTTACTCCGGCCTACGACATGCTCTCCACAGCGCTGGTCATGCCGGAGGATAACGAGGAGCTGGCGTTGACGCTCAATGGCAAGAAGCGGAAAATCCGGAAAGAGGATTTTATCGCTTCCATGCAGGCTTCGGGTTTGGGCGACAAGGTTATAGAAAACATCTTTCACAAGTTTCGGAAGTCACAGGACGTCTGGTTCGCATATATGGATCGATCATTCCTTCCGAGAGAGATGAAAGAGGAGTACAAGGGAATCATCCGAGACAGGATCAGCCGGTTGGCATAGCTAAGACATCGAACAGCCCGGAGAATCTTATCTCCGGGCCGTTTTGCGAATAGAGCAGGGCGTATTCCGCTATCCCAGTTTGGAGATGGCTCTCTCCACCTGCATCATGTCCCGGAGAATGGAACTGTCGAGAACCCGGGCATAGTGCTGCGTCATCTTGATGTTGGAGTGGCCCAGCATCTTGGCCACATTCTCCAGACTGACGCCGTTGGCCAGGCAGACCGAGGTTGCATACGAGTGCCTGGCGCAATGCGTGGTCAGATTCTTGCGGATCATGCAGATGTCGGCAATCTCCTTCAGATAGCTGTTCATCTTCTGGTTGCATGGAACCGGCAGCAATACGCCCCTCTTCCGGCAGGTGGGGTGGTCGGCATACTTGCGCAGAATTTCCTGCGGAATATCAAGCAGCGGGATGTTGCACATGTTTTTTGTCTTCTGACGGGGCTTGCGGATCCAAAGATTTCCGTTGTTGTCGCGGACGATGTGCTCCGGGGCGAGCTGCTGCACGTCGATGAAGGCCAGCCCCGTAAAGGCGGCGAAGATGAAGACGTCGCGGACCAGCGTCAGCCGCTCCAGCGGAAACTCCTTGCGGTAGATGGTCTGCAGCTCGTCCATCGTCAGAAACTCCCGGACGACCTCCTTCTCGTGGAAGCGGATTCCGAGGAAGGGGTCCTTCGCCATCCAGTCATTGGCGCGGGCCAGATTGGTAATCTTTTTCAGACACTTCATGTAGCGAATGACGGTATTCTGCTGGCATCCCTTCTCCGTTTTCAGATAGAAGGCAAAGGCACGGACCAACTCGCCGTTGACCTCTGTGAGAGGCAGATCCTCTTTCCCGTAGCGCTGGCGGATCAACTCGGCCAGATAACGTCGGCAACTCTCGTAACGGCGGACCGTAATCAGCGCATAATCCGTGCCGATCAGCGCCCGGCACTGGTCGTTGTGCTCCTGCATGGTCCCCAACAGCGTGCGGACCTCTTCCGGCTTCTCCTGCCCGAAGAAGAGCTCCTGCAGCAGGTGGGCCGTGACGGGGCGGTTCTGCTGCTCCAGTTCGCAAAAGATTTGATACAGCTTGATGCGGGCCTCCTCGATATAGGTGTTCAGGTCGCAGGCGCGGCGGCTCTTGCCGCGGGCCGTCTCCTTGGCCTGACTCCACAGGGCAGGGTCGATGCTCTTGCGGATGTTGTTCTCGACGCGCGTCCCGTTGACGGTGATGCGCATGCAGACGGAGGCCTCTCCGTTTTTCAGCAGCCTGGTCTTCTTGAGGAAGAACAGCACGCGAAACGAATCTCTTTTCATGGTTCCTACTTGCTCTTTGACTGGTTCGACAAATGTAGGAAATCAGACCCGATTTAGCGTCATGCAAAATATTGCAGTTCAGCGAGAAAGGCGCAAATTCGGTGGAGATAAACGGGGTGGTTTTCATCTCCACCGATTGCTCCACCAAAAGGTGCAGAAAACCGCTGTTTTTTGCGCTGCCGACAAAAAGAGAAAACCCTGATTTCGTTTGGAAATCAGGGTTTTGCAACTTTTTGCTTCTCTTCAAAGTGGTACCACCAGGAATCGAACCGGGGACACAAGGATTTTCAGTCCTTTGCTCTACCAACTGAGCTATGGCACCATCCCGATCAACGGAGTGTTCCGTATTATCGTGATGCAAAGGTAAGCAAATTTTTCCAACCTGCAAACATTTCGAGATTTTTTTCTGAAATCATCCTTCTGACGCAGATTTGCACATCGGCCAAAACTCCCGCAAACCCATGGATCCGAACGAAAAGCTGCTGCAAAATTTTCGGCAGGGCCCATTGCCAAACTTTTCATCCAACGGTTTCCGTCCCAATTAGGATCCGTAAGCGGCCTTCCACCAAACGGAACTTTTTCGGGCCCGTTTACCGCATAGCAACCCATAAAACGCATTGCAGGACCATGAAAAGGCATGTTATAATTCATAACCAAAATACCGAAATTCAGAAAAGAGCGTAATCAGCTGGCTATTTTATCCAAAAAAACTGTTATTTTCTCGTTTTTTTTAAAAAAATAAATTTGGCGGTATCGATCTTTTTTCCGACCTTTGTTCGTGAACTTTTTATTTTAAAAACCAATTAAATTAACGTTTATGGTAAGAAAACTCGTACTATCGTTAATTGCTGTACTGGGGGGGGGAATTCTCCTTGCGAATGCCCAGACGCAGCAGGTTTCCGGTACAGTTACCGACGCCGACGGCGCTCCGATCGCCGGTGTTACGGTCGTGGTGGACGGCACCACAACGGGAACAACGACCAACGCCGAAGGTAAGTTTACCGTTTCGGCGCCCCAAGACGGCTATCTGAATGTGTCGTTCATCGGATACGAGTCGCAGAAAATCCCCGTTGCCGGGAAGACCACGATCGACATCCGCCTCAAGGAGGATATCACGGCCATCGACGACGTGCTGGTCGTAGCCTTCGGTACGACGAAAAAGGAGGCCTTCACCGGTTCGGCCACCGTCATCAAGTCCGAAGACCTGACCAAGCGTCAGACGACCAACGTCATGAATGCCCTCGTGGGCTCCGTGGCCGGTCTGCAGATGCGCGGTTCGACCGGTACGCCGGGCGCTGACGCCGGTTCGGTAAACATCCGCGGTATCAGCTCGATGTATGCCAACACCGACCCGCTCATCATCGTGGACGGCGCACCTTACAGCTCCAGCCTCTCGAGCATCGCACAGTCCGATATCGAGTCCGTAACCGTACTGAAGGATGCCGCTTCGGCCGCCCTGTACGGTGCCCGCGGCGCCTCGGGTGTGATCATCGTAACCACGAAGCGCAACACCTCGAAGGATGCCGTGATCAACGTGGACATGAAGTGGGGCGTCAATTCGCGAGCCATTCAGGACTATGACGTGATCACCGATCCGGGTGCCTACTACGAGGCCGGCTACGCACAGCTCTACAACCGTTATTTCTACGGTCAGGGCATGAGCGCCGAGGCCGCAAACCTGAATGCCAACAGCGAACTGCTCAAGGGCCTTGCGTACAACGTATTCTCCTATCCCGACAACGAACAGCTCATCGGCATGAACGGCAAGCTGAATCCCAACGCCACGCTGGGCCGCAAGGTGAGCGGCAACAACCAGGAGTACTGGCTGCAGCCCGACGACTGGACCGACGCGGCCTACAAGACCAGCCTGCGTCAGGAGTACAATGTCAGCATCAACGGCGGTTCGGACAGAGCGAACTACTACACCAGCGTCGGCTATCTGAATCAGGACGGTATCGTGGACAACTCGGGCTTCGAGCGTATCACGGCCCGTGTCAAGGCCGACTACCAGGCCCGCAAGTGGCTCAAGCTCGGCGCCAACGTCGGCTTCCAGCACTCGACGCAGGAGATGGATGCCGGACTGGGCACCTCGACCTATTCGAACAACCTGTTCTACTACACGTCGATGATCGCCCCGATCTACCCGATCTACGTCCGGACGATCGATGCCGACGGCAACGTCCGCATCGCCACCGACCAGTACGGCCACAAGGCCTATGACTACGGTGTAGCCTCCACGGGTTACGGCGTTTCGCGTCCTTTCGGACAGACGGGTAACCCGCTCGGATCAAACCAGTACAACAAGTACGAGAACATCGGCAACCAGCTCAACGGAACCTTCACGGCCGATTTCGACATCACCGACTTCCTGAAGGCCAACGTAACGAGTACGGTGATCTGGGGCGAGAACTACGTCTCGGATTTCCAGAACATGTTCTACGGTTCGAGCGCCGGCACGAACGGCAGCATCAAGAAGACCATGCAGAGCGCCATGCGCACGAACAACATCCAGACGCTGACCTACTACGACTCGTTCGGCCTGCACAACGTGAACGTCATGATCGGCCACGAGTACTACAACACGAAGACGCGCTTTCTGGGTGCTTCGAAGAACGGCATGTTCTCCCCCGAAATTCCGGAGCTCGATGCCGCCGCATCGCTTTCGGACGCCTCCTCCTACACGACGCGCTACAACGTCGAGGGTTACTTCCTGAGCGCCCAGTACGACTACAACGGCAAGTACTACGGTTCGTTCTCCTACCGTCGCGACGGCTCCTCGCGCTTCGCCCCGGGCCACCAGTACGGTAACTTCTGGTCGGTGGGTGCCGCCTGGATTATCTCCAAGGAGAACTTCCTCTCGAAGGCCGAGTGGATCGACATGCTCAAGCTCAAGGCTTCGATCGGTCAGCAGGGTAACGACAACATCGGCGACTACTACTACACGGATCTCTACTCGCTGAGCAAGGTGGACGACAAGTCCATGTCGGCATCGTTCGCCATCCAGGGCAACCCCAACATCACCTGGGAGACCACGACGAACGCCAACGTCGGCGTTGAGTTCAGCTTCTGGCGCGGCCGTCTGTCGGGAGGTGTGGACGTCTACCGCAAGAAGACGACCGACCTGCTCTTCTGGCTCTCGCTCCCCGAATCGGTCGGCACGCGAGGCATGTACGGCAACCTGGGCGATATCCGCAACGCGGGTGTCGAGATCAACCTGACGGGTTCGATCATCCGCACCAAGACGGTGGACTGGAGCGTATCGGCCAACCTCTCGCACAACTCGACGAAGATCCTTTCGCTGCCCGCCACGAAGCTCACGCAGGGTACCTCGAGCATCGGATTCCCGGAGTCGCAGAACAATGTCATGATGTGGTACCGCGAAGGCGGCCCGCTCTACAATGCCTATCTGCCCAGCTATGCAGGCGTTGATGACAAGGGCCAGGCCATGTATTACATCGATACGAAGGACGAGGCCGACAACACGATCCACAAGGGCGGCACGACCTACGACATCAACAGCGCCACGAAATACGAGCAGGGCAGCATCCTGCCGAAGGTATTCGGCGGTTTCGGCACGAACCTGCGCGTCGGCAACTTCGACCTCTCGCTCACGTTCGACTACCAGATCGGCGGCAAGGTCTATGACGTAACCTACGCCTCGCTGATGTCGCCCTGGTCGGGAGCCGCCTCCGGCAGCGCCATCCACAAGGACTGGGTGAAGTCGTGGAGCCCGAACAATACCGACAGCGACATCCCGCGCTGGCAGCAGGGCGACCAGTACACCACGGCCAAGTCGGACCGCTTCCTGACCGACGCCTCGTACCTCAACTTCCAGTCGTTCGCCATCGGCTATACGATTCCGGAGCGGGTATTCCACAACAAGCTGAAGATGCGTATCTACGCTGCCGGTGAGAACCTCTGCTTCTGGTCGGCACGCAAGGGTCTCGACCCGCGTTACAACTACGTCGGAACCTCGACGACGGGTGTGGCCGACTATTCGCCGATCCGCACGATCTCCGGCGGTATCCAGCTTACGTTCTAATCACCAAAAAGCATTCGAAACATGAACAAGCATATTAAATTAATAGCCACCCTGCTCATCGGAGCGTCGGCACTCTCCACGGGATGTCTGCAGGAGACCTTCCCCCAGCAGGGAACGGTTACCGTAGACCAGGCAGGAGAAGCACCCAACTCGTTCAACAACTTCGTTACGGCCTGCACCTCGACCCTCGCGGGCGAGTTCCTCTACAGCGGCACCGACTATTCACCCTATGACTTCGGCTACACGTCGTTCTTCCTGCAGCGCGACGTCATGGGACAGGACATTCTCTGCGAAGATACCGACAACGAGCACTATACGACCTGGTACACCTGCGGTGTCGGCCTCGGCCCGACCTCTGCCATCTGCCAGCTTCCCTGGACGCTCTACTACGGATGGATCAAGAACTGCAACGTCGTCATCTCGCTGGCCGGCGAGGAACCCTCGGCCGACCACATCACAGGTGCCGGTATCGCCTACGCGATGCGCGCCATGTTCTACATGGACCTCGCCCGAATGTTCGCACCCCAGACCTACAAGGGTCATCCCGAGGCGCTGACCGTGCCCATCATCACGGAGAAGACGACCAACGAACAGGCCACGAACAACCCCAACGCCACCAACGAGAAGATGTGGGAGTTCATTCTCAGCGACCTGGACAAGGCCGAGAAGTATCTGGCCAACTACCAGCGTCCCGACAAGACCACGCCCGACCTGAGCGTCGTTTACGGTCTGAAGGCACGCGCCTACCTGACCATGGAGATGTGGGCCGAAGCCGAGCACTATGCAAAGCTCGCCCAGAGCGGCTACACGATGATGACCGAGGCGCAGTACCTCGACCACAACACGGGCTTCAACACCCCGAACGATGCCTGGATGTTCATGACCGAGTTCGACGCGGAGGATCCCAACATCACGGCCAACGACGGCGACTCGAGCTGGGGTTCGCAGATGATCCTCGAGATCACGGAGCAGTCCGGTTGCGGATATGCCGCCAACTACGGAACGCCGAAGCGCATCGACGCCCACCTGCTCGAGACCATCCCGCAGACCGATTGGCGCCGCAAGTGCTTCATCGATCCCAAGCTCGATGAACTGACCGCCAACGCATCCTCGCTGGAGGAGGTCAACGCCATCGCGGCCGAGTATCTTGCCGATGTTTCCGAATATCCCGAAACGATCGTAACCACCGCACAGGCCACCACGTCGAAGGCATTCGGAGGTCTGTCGCTCAAGTTCCGCGCCGCCGGAGGTGAGGCCGGACACAACAACGTGAAGATCGGCTTCTGCGTTGCCGTACCGCTGATGCGCGTCGAGGAGATGATGCTCATCGAGGCCGAGGCTGCCGGCATGCAGGACGAAGGCCGCGGAAAGACGCTGCTCGAGACCTTTGCCAAGACCCGCGACCCGCAGTACGCCTACAACGAGATGCAGTCGTTCCGCGACAACATCTGGTGGCAGCGCCGCGTGGAGCTCTGGGGCGAAGGCTTCGCCACGTTCGACATCAAGCGCTACGAGAAGGGCATCACCCGCAGCTACGCCGGCACGAACCATCCGAAGGGGTACCGCTGGAATACGGAGAGCGTACCCGACTGGATGAACCTCTGCATCGTGCAGACCGAGACCAACTACAATCAGGCCTGCATCAGCAACCCGGCACCGATCCAGCCCACCGAAGACTCTCCGGAGAAGGCCTGGTAATATCTGGAACCCATTAAAGATTTGAATCCATGACACTGAAAAAATATTTCTATTCCGTTCTGGCCGTTGCAGGCCTTGCCACGCTGGCGGGCTGCTCGGCTGACGAGGGCACCGATCCCGGAAGCGACAGTGCACCGGCCATTACCATGTATACCTACACTCCGAGCAGCGAATACAATGCTGACGAGGACCTGATGATCCGCATCGCACCGAACAACAGGGTGGCGGAGATCTACTACAAATCGGAGCTGACGACGGCCGTTCAGGAGTACATCGCTGCAAACGGCGAGAGCGCCTACGCCGATCAGGTTGTCGCAAGTGGCACGAAACTCGAAGGCGGCACGACGCAGGACGTCGTCCTGACGCAACTGCTCGGCAACTACACGATTACGGTCGTCGGCGTTGCCTCGAACGGCCGCAAGGCCATGGCTTCGGCCGTCTTCCAGGGCCTCACCTGGTCGCCTGTTGTCAACGGTACGGTTACCTATGGAACGCTCGGCGATGTGGGACTCACCCCCGCACCGGCCGTATTGGAGAAGTGCGATATCGATGAAACGCTCTACCGCGTCAAGGACATGTACGGCGAGGGCCATCACCTGAAGTTCACGGTGCTCGCTCAGGGCGGTACGGCTTCCGACGGAAGCGGCTTCAAGTACTGCCGCATTACCAACCAGAGCACGGGTCTGAGCTACGGCGACTACGGCATCATCAGCGTACAGGACATCGGTTACTGGCAGGGCAACGACAGCTTCGTGCTGGGAGGCGGTTTTGAGAACTACTTCTACGTAAGCGGTCCGAGGGAGAACCAGCTCTCGTTCACACTCTACTACTACGTTTCGGCCGGATTCCTCGGTTATCAGAAAGCCGACGTCTTCGTTCCGAACAACTGATCGTAAGATCTTACACCATCGAGAGCCGGATTCCGTGGAATCCGGCTCTTTTTTTGTCCAGAAATGGTGGCTTTTACCCGCACGGCACACTCCCCCGACGAGAAGTCGTTGCACAGTGGATTTTTTTTCGTAAATTCGCAGCGTCATTGCGAAACAACACGATAACAATATGGCTATTACGGAAATTCTGCCCGGCATTCACTACGTCGGCGTAAACGATCGCACCACGACCCGCTTCGAGGGACTCTGGTCGCTTCCCTGCGGGGTATCGTACAACTCCTATCTGGTCGTCGGCGAGAAGATCGCCCTGATCGACACCGTCGAGGAGTCGTTCGGAAGCCGCCTCTACGAAAACATCCGCGAGGCGATCGGCGACCGCAGGATCGACTATCTCGTCGTAAACCACATGGAGCCCGACCACTCCTCGTCGATCGCCGCGCTCCGCCTGCGCTACCCCGAACTGCAGATCGTCGGCAACGCCAAGACGATCCAGATGATCGGCGGCTACTACGGCATCTGCTCCGGCATGCTTGAAGTCAAGGAGGGTGACCGGCTCGATCTGGGCGGCGGCAAGAGCCTCACGTTCCACCTCATCCCGATGGTCCACTGGCCCGAGACGATGGTTTCGTGGCTGGCCGAGGAGGGAGTGCTCTTCTCGGGCGACGCCTTCGGCACGTTCGGGGCCCTCGACGGCGGCATCACCGATTCGCAGGTCGATGCCGACCGCTACTGGGACGAGATGCGCCGCTACTACGCCTGCATCGTGGGCAAATACGGCGCCCCGGTGCAGAAGGCCCTGCAGAAACTCGGAGGACTCGATATCCGCACGATCTGCCCGACGCACGGACCCGTATGGCAGCGCGAGATCGGACGCGTCGTCGGCATGTACGACCGCATGAGCCGTTACGAGGGCGAACGGGGTGTCGTACTGGCCTACGCCTCGATGTACGGCAATACGGAGCAGATGGCCGAGCGGATCGCCCGCGAGCTGGTCGCAGCCGGCGTCGGCCCCGTACGTGTCTACAACCTCTCGTACGCCGATCCGTCGGTCGTGCTGCGCGACATCTTCCGCTTCGACACGCTCATCGTCGGCAGCCCGACCTACAATGCCGAATTGTTCCCGCCCGTCGAGGAGCTGCTGCGCCGCATCGAGGCCCGCTGCATCCCGCAGCGCCGCTTCGCCTTCTTCGGATCGTTCACCTGGGCCGCTGCCGCCGTACGCCGCATGCGCGAGTTCGCCGAGCGGATGAAGTGGACGCCGGTCTGCGAACCCGTAGAGATGAAGCAGGGCTACTCGCCCGCCGTGGCCGAATGCTGCCGCACGCTCGCCGCAGCCGTTGCCAGGGAGATGAACCGCGAATAAGCCATGATGAAGATCGCCATCGTCGGAACGGGTTATGTGGGACTCGTATCGGGAGCCTGCTTTGCGGAGATGGGCCTCGATATCACCTGCGTGGATACCGACCAGCGGAAGATCGAGGCGCTCAATGCCGGGCGGATTCCGATCTACGAACCCGGACTGGAGGAGATCGTGCGCCGCAACTTCGAGGCCGGGCGCCTGCACTTCACCACCGACCTCGCGTCGTGTCTCGACCGCGTGGAGGTGGTCTTCTCGGCCGTCGGGACTCCCCCGCTGGAGGACGGCTCGGCCGATCTGCGGCAGGTCTTCGAAGTGGCTCGCACCTTCGGACGCCACATCCGCCGCTACACGCTGCTCGTAACGAAGAGCACCGTACCCGTGGGTACGGCACAAAGGATCCGCGAGATCGTCGCTGCGGAGCTGAAGGCCCGCGGCGAGGAGATCGAGTTCGACGTGGCATCGAATCCGGAGTTCCTCAAGGAGGGTGCCGCCGTCAAGGACTTCATGTCGCCCGACCGCGTGGTCGTGGGCGTCGAGAGCGAACGGGCCCGCAAGTTGATGGCCCGCCTCTACCGTCCCTTCCTGATCAACAACTTCCGGGTGATGTTCATGGACATCGCCTCGGCCGAGATGACCAAATATGCGGCCAACGCCATGCTCGCCACGCGCATTTCGTTCATGAACGACATCGCCAACCTCTGCGACCGCGTAGGAGCCGACGTCGAGATGGTCCGCAAGGGCATCGGGGCGGACCTGCGTATCGGCAACAAGTTCCTCTATCCGGGTTGCGGCTACGGAGGCTCGTGCTTCCCGAAGGATGTCCAGGCTCTGGCCCGCACGGCCCGTGAGCACGGCTACACGATGCAGGTCATCGAAGCCGTGGAACGGGTCAATGAAGCCCAGAAGGAGGTGCTCTTCCACAAGCTCGCAGAGCTGCTGGGCGATCTGGCCGGCCGCCGCATCGCCATCTGGGGCCTGGCCTTCAAGCCCGAGACGGACGACATGCGCAAGGCCCCGGCCACGGTCGTCATCGGGCGTCTGCTCGAAGCCGGCGCAGAGGTTGCGGCCTACGACCCCGTAGCGATGGACGAAAGCCGCCGGATGCTTGCCGGAAAGCCCGTCCGCTATGCCCGCAACATGTACGAGGCCGCCGAAGGGGCCGATGCCGTTGTCCTCATCACCGAATGGAAGGAGTTCCGCATGCCCGACTGGCCGCGGCTGCGCGCCACGATGCGCGGCGACGCCGTGGTCGACGGGCGCAACATCTTTGACAAACAGGAGGTGCTGGCAGCAGGATTCCGCTACCGCGGAATCGGCAAATAGGCATAAGGCCACACCTGCCGCCAGAAAGAGGACTATTCCGAAAACGAAAATATCAGACCGGTTGCGGAGGCCACAGAGGCCTCCGCAATTTCATGACGGGCCGTAGCAGCAACCTGAAAAGGCCCGCACTATTCCGAAAATGAACCAAACTATCTCCGAACGGACGACCCGCGGATCCGAAATCCGAAGTACCTTTGCGCGGACAAAAAACGGAATTTTCAGAACTTCATGAACAACAGCAATTCGAAAACATTCCTGCTGATTCTGCTGGGCATGCTGACGGCCTTCGGACCCTTCGTCACGGACATGTACCTCCCGGCACTTCCCGCCATGACGGGCTATTTTGCCACCTCGTCGTCGATGGTGCAGATGGGCCTTACGACGAGCATGATCGGTCTGGCCGTCGGTCAGCTCTTCTTCGGCCCGCTGAGCGACAAGTACGGACGCCGCAGGCCGCTGATCGCCGCCATGTGGCTCTTCATCGTCTCGACGCTGCTCTGCATCTTCGCCCGGGATATCCACCAGTTCATCGCCCTGCGCTTCATCCAGGGTGTTGCCGGCTCGGGCGGCATCGTCATCTCGCGTTCGGTCGCCACGGACAACTTCTCGGGTTCCGACCTGGGGCGCATGCTCGCACTGATCGGAGCGATCAACGGCGTGGCGCCCGTCGCCGCACCGATCATCGGCGGCACGCTCTGCGACCGCATCGGCTGGCAGGGCATCTTCTGCATCCTGCTTGCAATCGGCGCACTGCTGCTCACGGGAAGCTACCGCTTCCGCGAAAGTCTGCCCGCCGCACGCCGCAACAACCTGTCGTGGGGCGATCTGCTGCACCACTTCGGCTCCGTACTGCGCAACCAACAGTATGCGGCCTATATGCTGCAGTTCGCCTTCGCGCAGGGCGTACTGTTCGCCTACATCGCCTCGTCGCCCTTTATCGTACAGGAGCACTTCGGATTCTCGGCCTTCGAATTCAGCCTCTGCTTCGCCCTCAACGCCGTGGCCATCGGCTGCGCCGCAGCCTTCGCCGTACGTTTCCGCCGTCCGGAGCAGGGAACCCGCACGGGATGCCTCGGCATGATCGGATTCGCCGTGGCCGAAGCTGCCGCCATGGCGACGGGCTGCAGCTTCTGGATCTACGAAGGGCTGCTCATCGGACTGCTCTTCTCGATGGGACTCACCTTCACGACCTCCACGACACTGGCCATGGAGTGCACACGCAACGAGTCGGGTATTGCATCGGCCCTGCTCGGCGCCGCGGGTTTCGCCTTCGGAGGCATCGTCTCCCCGCTCGTCGGCCTGGGCAACACGATGTACTCCACGGGTGCCGTTTTCATCGTCTGCGCCCTCGGATCGTGGCTGGCACTGCGACTCTCGGGCCACCGCACCGGGCTGGCTGCGGCATGACGGACCATCATCTGAAAAGAGCGCGGCGGCCGGGATTGAAAGATCCGGCCGCCGCGCTCTTTGGGTATCGGAACGTTCAACGTCGCACCTTGACAATGATCTTGCGCACGTCGCCCTCGCCCACCATCGGCGCGTGGCCGTCCTCGGGAAATAGCAGCGTGAACTGCCCGGGACGCAGCGTATAGTAGGTCTGCGGCTCGTCGTCGTAGAAGCAGATATCCTTTGCCGTGTCGAATGCCCCGAGAGGCTTCACCAGATCCTTGCGCTCACTCCAGCCGAAGGCCTCCTCGCGACCTGTGATGAGCACCTGAATATCCATATAGGCATCGTGCACCTCCAGCTTGGCATCGGGCTTCCGTTTGAGCGAGACATCCATCACATTGACGAAGATGTCGCGTCCGTCGAGAAGGTGCGTGCCCGGCTCCATCCGGGTCCAGTCGGTCGAGGCAATCAGTGAAAAGGCCCGCTCCAGGCGCGGGTGGATCGAATAGTAGCGTGCGCTGTTTTTCAGTGAATCGAGAATCATGGCTTGAAGTATTGAAACGCCGCAGCGGAAACCCCGCCCGCGGCAAACCATACAAAGATACGAAGTTTTTTAGACAACGAGCCGTAAAAATGCTATATTTGTAGAACGAACCAAAAAATTAACGTTATGGATTTTACGGACATCAAGCTTTCGGGGAAGACCCGCCGCGAGCACGACCTGCTCGGAGAGATGGAGATCCCCGTAGAGTACTATTTCGGCGTGCAGACGATGCGTGCCGTGGAGAATTTCCATATCAGCCGCGTGCGGCTCAACTTCTTCCCGCA
This sequence comes from Candidatus Alistipes faecigallinarum, assembly GCA_019115605.1. GTDB lineage: Bacteria > Bacteroidota > Bacteroidia > Bacteroidales > Rikenellaceae > Alistipes > Alistipes faecigallinarum. Next base: position 27,901 of record DXDG01000016.1, on the reverse strand, counting down.
GCTCATCCGGGCCCTGGCCGATGTCAAGCAGGGTGCCGCCGCCGCGAACCGCGACCTCGGACTGCTCGATCCCGTGATCGCCGACGCCATCACGCGGGCCTGCGAGGAGCTGCGCGCCGGCAAGTTCAACGAACAGTTCGTCGTGGACATGGTGCAGGGCGGTGCCGGCACCTCAACCAACATGAACGCCAATGAGGTGATCGCCAACCGGGCCCTCGAACTGCTCGGACACGAGAAGGGCGAATACCAATACTGCCACCCGAACAACCACGTCAACCTGTCGCAATCGACCAACGACGCCTACCCCACGGCCGTGCGCATCGCCCTGGCCCGGAGCATCGACGGCGCCGTGGCCTCGCTGCGCGAATTGATCGCGGCCTTCCATGCCAAGGGTGAGGAGTTCGCCCACATCATCAAGATGGGGCGCACGCAGTTGCAGGATGCCGTGCCGATGACCCTCGGGCAGGAGTTCGAGGCCTATGCCGCCACGCTCACCGAGGAGATCGACCGTCTGCAGACCAACCTCCGCCTCTTCTACGAGATCAACATGGGCGCCACGGCCATCGGTACGGGCATCAACGCCGATCCGGACTACGCGGAGCTCTGCACGAAACACCTGCGCGAGATCACGGGGCTGCCGCTGTCGAAGGCCACGAACATGATCGAGGCCACGAGCGACACGGGCGCCTTCATCATGAACTCCTCGGCACTGAAGCGTCTGGCCGTGAAACTCTCGAAGATCTGCAACGACCTGCGCCTGCTCTCGTCGGGACCCCGCTGCGGTCTGAACGAGATCAACCTGCCGCCGCGCCAGCCCGGATCGTCGATCATGCCCGGAAAGGTCAACCCCGTCATTCCGGAGGTGGTGAACCAGGTGGCCTTCAGCGTCATCGGCAATGACCTGACCATTACGCTCGCCTCCGAAGCCGGACAGCTTGAACTGAACGTCATGGAGCCGATCATCGTACATTCGCTCTTCGAGAACATCGAGATGCTCGTCAATGCGATGAATACCCTGCGCGAGAAGTGCATCGTGGGCATCACGGCCAATGCGGAGGTTTGCCGCCGGATGGTCTACAACAGCATCGGACTCGTTACGGCCCTGAACCCCTACCTGGGATACGAAACCTCGACGATGCTCGCCAAGGAGGCGCTCCAGAGCGGCAAGGGCATCTACGACCTGGTCCTCGAGCACAAGCTCATGAGCGAAGAGGAGCTGCAAAAGATCCTGCAGCCCGAGAACATGGTGCATCCGCGCAAGAAGATCACCGAATAGCCCGGTCCCGGACCGTGCTACCGACAAAAACGTCCCCGTGAGGTAATCACGGGGACGTTTTTACTCATCCGGCATGCCTGCGCGGTGTCAGGATTCGCGCTTGAGCCGCACCACCACGGGATAATGGTCCGAATATTCGACCGGCAGCACTTCGTAGGTAACCGCCTGCCACGGCTCGGAGAAGAGCACATAGTCGATGCGCAGCGTGTTGAAAAAGCCGCGGTAGGTATGCGAATAGCCCGACCCGCACTCGCTGAAGGCATCGTTCAGGTCTGCGGCCATGTGGCGGTAGACATACGACACGGGCGTATCGTTGAAATCGCCGCACACGAGGCGTCCGCAATGCGTCGCGTGGATCTCGTTCGAAATACTGTCCACCTGCGCGGCCCGCAACTCGCTGTTCGCACGCAGGCGGCTCACGATGCTGCGGAACTTCACCTCGCGGGCCGTATCCGAGAGGAAGCGCCGGGTGGTGATATACTCGTTGTCGTCGGCATTGATCGCCGTGGAGTGCAGGTGGTTGTTGAACACGCGCAACGTATCCTCGTCGACCAGCAGGTCGGCCCAGACCGACGAATGGGGAGTCAGCAGCGTCTCCGTACGCAGGATCCGGTATTTGCTCAAGATGGCCAGACCCGCATCGTCCAGCGGTTCGGGATCCCGTTCGGCGCCGAAACGGGCATTCTCGAACTCCTCACACAAGACCCGGAAAGCGTCGGAACTGCCGGCGAGCCGGCCGTTGAACTCCTGCAGACAGACCACATCGGGATTCTGCTCGCGGATAAGCGCCACGACCTCCTCGACACTGCTTTTGCCGTCGGGACCGTAGAAACTCCGCACGTTGTAGGTCATCACCTTGACCGTCCCCCGGTCGGGAATCTGCTCTTCGTAGCTGCGCCGGATCTCGGGACGCCAGAACAGCGAGATCTGCCCGAATCCCAGCGCCACCAGCACCAGCATGATGCCGGCCTGCACCCACCGCCAGCGGATGATCCAGTAAAGCATCAGGACGACCGAGGCCACATAGACGGCCGGCGCGGCAAGTCCCAGAACCGGCAGGAACCAGATCCGTCCCGGATTGATGTGGGGAACCAGGTAGGTCGCAGCCAGCAGCACGGCCATCGCCACGGTAAGCAGCGTGATCACGACGTCGAGCAGGTGCAGCAGAATGCGCCACCGCGACCGCCCGGCAGGACGTTCGCCGTACTCGTTGTAATAGGCCCCGCGTTTCATCTCACCGTGGAGGATTTTCTAAAAACGGATCGTTCCCTTGCGTTTCCACCACCACAGCAGCAGGAAGCCCCACAGCATGCCGCCAACATGGGCAAAGTGGGCCACGTTGCCGCCGAAACCCGTCCAGCCCATGAAGAGCTCGATGATGCCGTAGATCAGCACAAACCACTTGGCCTTCATCGGAAGCGGCGGGAACAGAAGCATGATCACCGCATTGGGATGCATCACGCCGAAGGCCAGCAGCAGTCCCATCACCGCCCCCGACGCTCCGACAAGCTGAATCGGCGTCTCCCCCAGCAGCCAGGCCGTAAGCACCTGAATCAGTGCCGCACCGACGCCGCAGACCAGGTAGTAGATCAGAAAGCGCCGCGAGCCCAGCTCATACTCCAGCGTACGTCCGAACATCCACAGGGCAAACATGTTGAAGAAGATGTGCCCCATGTCGGCATGCAGGAACATGTAGGTGATGAACTGAAAGGAGTGGAACTCCCGGTAGGGCGAGGCGCCGAACCACAGGGAGCCGAAGTCGAAGATCGCATTGCCCACAGGCAGCAGCGACGTGGCCATGAAGACCAGGACATTGACAATTATCAGATTCTTGACCACCGGAGGGGTCTGAAAATAGTTGTTCATGGGTTGCAACTCGTTGTCTGGGTCGTGCACCGCCCCGAATCACCCGTCAGGAGAGATCCCGGACCGGAGCGGATGCCGTACACCCCAAAATTCGCACAAAGATAAGTCATTTATCCGGATTATCCCAGCCGGCCGCGCAGCTCTTCGGGCGTGATTTCAACAAGAATCGCCTTTCCCGAGGGCGAGAAGCCGAGATTTCCCCGTTCGGCCAGCTGTGCGAGCAGCGCCGCGGCCTCCTCGCGGGAGAGACTCCGCGGTGTGGTGCGTGCGGCACTGCGGGCCAGGAGGGCCGCAATCTGCTCGCGCCGCATCTCGGCAGCCGGGAGCGGCATGCGGAAAGCCTGCAGCAGGTCGAAAACCAGCCGGTCGATCCCCTCCGACGGAAGGTCGGCCGGAGTTCCCTTCACCTCGATATTTCCTTCGCCGCAGCAGTCGATATCGAAGCCCAGGGCCGCAAACTCCACGGCATGCTCCTCGAGAAGCGCATACTCTTCGGCCGAAAGGGTCAGCCGTTCGGGGAAGAGCAGCTGCTGGCTGACGGCCGCACCGCAGCCCAGCATCCGCAGATAATCCTCGTAGAGGATCCGCTCCCGCGCCCTGCGGATGTCGACGACGACGAAACGTCCGTCAAGTAGCGCCGCAACGTATCCGTTCCCCAGCGGCAGCGGATCGGAGAAGAGCGGATGCAGCCCGACATCGAGCCGCTGCTGCATGGGCTCCGCCCCGGAGGGTATGAAATCGAGCGTACTCACTTCGGGGGATGCTCCGGATGCGATTTCGAAGGTGTCCGCCCGATTCTCCGGAGCCCCTGCCAAAGGCGCAGTCTCCGCAAAATCCGAAGCCGACTCGAAATCCTCGAACTCCTCCTTCGGCGCCGCGGAGGCGAACTCCGCAAAACGCGGCGGAACCGACTGCCATCCCGCAGCGGAGTTCGGGGAGGACGATCCCGCATCGGAGAGGGTTCTGCCGTCGTACGGGACATCGAAACCCGTGAAATCGACATTCGGATCGGGAGCCGTAGGATCGATGTAGGACTCCCGGAAAGGGTTGTAATTCTCGTTCGACATGGCCGAAGGTTCGCTGTAGACGACACCCTGCCGCATGACGGGAATCTCCACCTGCCCCTCGCGGTCGAAATCCATCGGAGGAACGGCTCCGGTCTTGGCAAGCGTTTCACGCACGGCGGCGTGGACAATCTGCCAGACGGCCTCCTCGTCGGCGAACTTCACCTCGGTTTTCTGCGGATGGACATTGACGTCGATACGCGCGGGATCGATCGTAAGATAGAGAAAATAGGCCGGCTGCTCGGTGGCCGGGATCAGCTTCTCGTAGGCTTTCAGAATCGCACTCGCCAGATAGGCGCTCTTGAAATAGCGCCCGTTGACGAAGAGGTACTGCTCGGCATTGCGCTTCTTGGCCGCAGCGGGGCGGCCGACATATCCCGCAACCCGCGCAATCGAGGTATCGGCATCGATCTCCAGCAGATTCTGCTTCATGTGCCGCCCGGCAATGTCCACGATACGCCCCGCAAGCGTCGTGGCCGGCAGCGACAGGATCGGCGCGTCGTTGGCATAGAGATCGAAGGCGATCTGCGGATAACACAGCGCCACACGCTGGAACTCGGTCTTGATCTGCGTCGCGGAGGTCGTGCTCTTGTCCAGAAAACGCCGGCGGGCCGGGACGTTGAAGAAGAGGTTGCGCACGAAGAACTGCGAACCCACGGGGCACATCACGGGCTTCTGCGACAGGAACTTTCCGCCATGGATCTCGGTTACGGTACCCATCTCGTCCCCGGTCTGGCGCGTGCGCAGCTCAACCTGCGCTACGGCGGCAATCGAAGCCAGCGCCTCACCGCGGAATCCGAACGTATGGAGCGCGTAGATATCCTCCACGGAGCGGATCTTGCTCGTGGCGTGACGGTCGAAGGCCATCCGCGCGTCGATGGGCGACATGCCGCAGCCATCGTCCACGATCTGGATCAACTCCTTGCCGCCGTCGCGGAAATTGACCTTCACATGGCCGGCTCCGGCATCAATGGCGTTCTCCACCATCTCCTTGACCACCGACGAGGGGCGGTTCACCACTTCTCCCGCGGCAATCTGGTTGGCGACCACCTCGGGCAGCAACAGGATCTTGTCAGCCATCTATTCCTCCTGGTAATCGCCCTCCTCGTAATCGTTCGGCACGACCCGGATCGGAGCATATGGATTGAACTCGCCCTCCTCAACCTGCGTCTGCACGGCAGGACGCGACGTGGCCCGAATAAAGACCTCGGCCAGTTTCGGGTAAAGCAGATAGACAAACAACAGGATCAGCACGACGCCTCCGGCGAGCTTCAGCACCCGGATACGGCCCCAGTCGTCCTTGCCGGCATGACGTGCCGCACGCGCTTCGCGCTGCGTGCGGATATACTGCCCGGGAACATACTCCCGGGAGGCATCCTCCGAGCGCTCGCCGCGCAGCTCGGCACGACGCTGCTCGCGCGCCTCCTTCTCGGGATCGTAATACCGGGGGACGTAGTTGAACTTGTTGGCGTGTTTCTTAAATGGCGTAAAACCTAACATAGCGATGTCTCATTTTAAGGTGGCGGACCGGCCCTTCAGGGTCTTCTCCACGCGCTCTGCACGCAAGACGCGGAAGCTGTCCTGCACACAGACGGACCTTTGCGCCGGACCGCCTCGCATGGAAGCCGACTTTCGGCCAGGCCCCTCCCGAAACGAAAAATTCGTCCCTTCACTCGCTGTAAAGGTACGAATTTTCCCCTGTTTTCGGCTCTTCCTACCGGAAAAAGCTCTTCATGCGCTCGAAAATATTCTGGTTCTTGACCGACTCGGCGTGCTGGAATCCCGGCTGCTGAGCCAGCTGCTCGACCAGACGCTTCTCCTCGGCCGAAAGCTTCGACGGAATGGTGATGTCCACGACAATCAGCTCGTCGCCGCGGCCGTAGCCGTTCACCTCCGGGAGGCCCTTGCCGGCCAGACGCAGCACCTTGCCGGCGTGCGTACCCGGGGCGATCTTGATCTTTGCCCGGCCGCCGACCGTCGGCACCTCGACCGTACCGCCCAGAAGGGCCGTCGTAACCGTAATATTGAGGTTGTGGATCAGATCGTTGCCGTCACGTACGAGCTCGGGATCGGGGATCTCCTCGATGAGCACCTGCAGATCGCCGTTCACACCGCCGCGACGGGCGGCATTGCCCTTGCCCGAAACGGTGAGGACCATCCCCTCGTCCACTCCGGCCGGAATCTGGATCTCGACGACCTCGTCGCCGCGCACCGTACCCTCGCCCTTGCACTTGTCGCACGATGCGGTGATCACTTTGCCCGTGCCGCCGCACGTCGGGCAGACACCCTGCGTCTGCATGCGGCCAAAGAAGGTGTTCTCGACACGCGTAACGTACCCCGTGCCCTTGCACGACGAGCAGGTCGCATACGAACCCGCGTCCTTGGCTCCCGTGCCGCCGCACTTGTCGCAGGCGATCGTCTTCGAGATCTTCAGTTTTTTGGTAACTCCCGTAGCGATCTCCTCCAGCGAAAGCTTTACCTTGATACGGATGTCCGATCCGCGGTTCACGCGGCGACCGCCGCCCGTAGACGACGAGGTGCGGAATCCGCCGCCGCCAAAGTGTCCGCCGAAGATGTCGCCGAACTGCGAGAAGATATCCTCCATCGAGAAGCCGCCGCCGCTGAAGCCGCCGAAACCGCCGGCTCCGCCGGCCGCTCCGCTCATGCCCGCATGGCCGAACTGGTCGTAACGGGCCCGCTTCTCCGGGTTCGAAAGCACATCGTAGGCCTCGGCAGCCTCCTTGAACTTCTCCTCGGCCTCCTTGTCCCCGGGATTCTTGTCCGGGTGATACTTGATGGCCGCCTTGCGGTAGGCCTTCTTTATCTCATCGGCATTGGCGTTCTTCGCAACGCCCAACACCTCGTAATAATCTCTTTTCTCTGCCATGGCATTACTCTCCTACAACGACCTTTGCGAAGCGAAGCACCCGCTCGCCCAGCATGTAGCCCGTCTGGACGACATCGATGACCTTGCCCTTCATCTCCTCGCCGGCGGCGAAACGAGCCACGGCCTCGCAATACTCCGCATCGAACTCCTTGTCCTTGACCTCGATCTCCGTAACGCCCTTGCGGCGCAGCGCCTCGGTAAACTTCTGCGAGATGAGCCGCACGCCCGAGCGCAGCGCCTCGATGTCGTCGCTCTTCTCCATGGCCTCCAGCGCCCGCTGCACGTCATCGCGCACCGGGAGCATCTCCAGCAGCACGTCGCGGCCGCCGGTCTGCACCAGATCCATCTTCTCCTTGAGCGTACGCTTGCGGTAGTTGTCGAACTCGGCCTGCAGCCGCAAGTATTTGTCCTGCCACTCGGCCAGCACAGACTCCAACTCCGTGGCGGCCTCGGGTTCGGGCTTCTCGCCTTCGACTGACATTGTGTCAGATGACTCCTGCGACGCGTCTGCCACATTGGCATCCGCAGCCCCGTCGTGCGGCGTTCCGCCCGTCTCGGGTGAGCTCTTCACCTCGTCCTTAATGGACTCGTTATCAACTTTTTCCTTTTTCATATCTCGTATTTTTTCGGTTTTTCCGCTTCGATCGGCGCAAATTGCATACCAAGCCGCAGCCGGGAAGCTACCCGATGATGAAAATGGCCGGGCGCCTGTTCAGTTCGGGCAGCCGACGCCGGCGCCACTCCTCGACCGTATGGGTCTCGACCCACTGTCCGGGGGCCGAGAGATCCAGCGCCACGGTCAGACGCGTCTGCGGCGCCAGCAGTTCAAGCAGCTGTTCGAGGAGCTTCACGTTGCGGTAGGGCGCCTCGATGAAGAGCTGCGACTGCCCCTCGGCACGGGCGCGCCGCTCGAAGAAGCGGATTGCCCGGGCCCTCTCGGGCGGTTTGACCGGAAGGTACCCGTTGAAGGCGAACGACTGACCGTTCAATCCCGAAGCCATCACGGCAAGCAGGATCGACGAGGGGCCCACAAGCGGCACGACGCGGATGCCCCGGCGGTGGCACGCCTCGACGACCAGCGCTCCGGGATCGGCGACGGCCGGAACGCCCGCTTCGGAGATCACGCCGGCCGAACGGCCCTCCAGCAGCGGCTGCACGAGTTCCTCGACGGCGCGGCCCGCGGTCGTATGTTCGTTCAGCTCGCGGAATTCCAGCGTGTCGATGGGCCGCGCGATGCCGGCCCGGGAGAGGAAACGCCGCGCCGAGCGGGTATTCTCGACGATAAAGTAGTCGAGGGCGACCATCACCTCGCGGTTCGAGGCGGGCAGCACCTCCCAGGGCGCCGTTTCGTCCGAGATCGGACAGGGGATCAGGTAGAGCGTACCGTATGCCATTACTCCTTGAGATAGATTCGTTTCACGCGCGACGAAACCGAGGTCATGATCTCATAGGGGATCGTATCGAGCACCCGGGCCATCGTCTCCAGGTCGTTGCCCGGCTCCGGGGAGAAGATCCGCACCTCGTCGCCCTCCCCGACGCCGGGGATATCCGTAATGTCGATCATGCAGCTGTCCATGCAGACGCGCCCCACGATGGGCGCCGCCCCGCCGCCGACCAGCACCGACCAGCGGCCGCAGCCCAGGTGGCGGTCCAGACCGTCGGCATAGCCCACGGGAATCGTCGCCGTGATGCTCGGGCGCGTCAGGTGCCCGGCCCGTCCGTAGCCGACCGTCTCGCCGGCCGCCAGGTGCTTGATTGCCACGATCCGCGTCCGCAGCGTTGAAACCGGACGCAGCGCCTCGTTGTGGCACCACCCGAAGCCGTAGAGGCCCAGGCCGAGGCGGCACATGTCGTACTGCGCCTCGGGGAAGCGCTCGATGGCCGCCGAGTTGGCTGTATGGCGGATCACCGGATAGGGAAGCGTTGCCATAATGGCGCTGCTCATCCGGTCGAAGCGGGCGATCTGCGCCCGCGTATAGGCATCCTCCGCGGGCATGTCGGCGCAGTTCAGGTGCGAGAAGATCGTCGCCACCTTGACCTCGGGACGCACCGGAAGCAACTCGCAAAGCCGGCCGATCTCCTCCTCCATGAAACCCAGCCGGTGCATGCCCGTATCGAGTTTCAGATGGATCGGATAGCGCGTCTCGCCGGCATGCGACACGGCGGCCGCAAAGTCGTCGAGTGAGCGGAAGCTGTAGATCTCGGGTTCGAGCCGGTTGGCAATCATCAGCTCGAAGCTGTCCGCATCGGCGTTGAGCACCACGATCGGCATCGTAATGCCCCGCTCGCGCAGCAGCACCCCCTCGTCGGCAAAGGCCACGGCCAGGTAATCCACACCCTGGTGCTGGAGCATCTGCGCCACCTCGAAATCGCCGGCACCGTAGGAGCCCGCCTTGACCATTGCCACGAGCTTCGTGCCGTGGGCGAGTTTCGAACGGAAGTAGTTCAGGTTTTGGATCATCGCATCGAGATCGACCTCCAGGACGGTCGTGTGGCTCTTGCGCGAGAGGGCGTGGGCCAGCTTCTCGAAACGGTACTCCCGGGCGCCCTTGAGCAGCACGGCCCGTCCCGCCACGGCATCGCGGCCCAGCCGCTCGATGCACTCCTCGGTCGAGGGGAAGAAATTCTTGTTGCAGGTAATGAGCGCGGCGTAACGCTTCAGCTTCGGACCGATGCCGACAAAGGTATCGATACCCGCACGGGCCACCATGCCCGCCACGCGGCTGTAAAGTTCGTCGTCCGAAAGTCCGCTCTGCGCGATATCCGACAGGATGAGGGTCTTCGGCCGCGAGAGGGCCACCGTATGGAGGTAGTCCAGCGCCAGGGCCAGCGAGTTGAGATCGAGGTTGTAGGCGTCGTTGATCAGCACCGAGTCGTTGATGCCGTCCTTGACCTCAAGACGCATCGCCACCTCGGGAGCCGACGCGAAGGCCGGGGCGGGATAGCCCATTGCGGCGCAGAAGGCCTCGACGATCTGCGCATTGCGCCGCGAGGCCTCGTTGCCGACAACCGACTCGGGAACAAGCGGGAACGACGCCGCATCGTAGAGCTTGCGCGAAGCGAAACGGGCGGCGATCAGCCGCCCCAGCGGCTCGTAGTAGCTGTGGTAGATGATCTTCGAGGCGCCGTGAGCAAGCACCATCTTCTCGACGCACTTCTGCTCCATATTGAGGAAGTGCTCCTGATGGGCGTCGCCGATCGAGGTGAAGATGACCACGTCGGGACGGATAATCCGCTCCAGACGCTCCATCTCGCTCGGTTTCGAGATTCCGGCCTCGAAGATCGCCAGCTGCTCGTCGCCCTCAAGCATCAGCACCGAGAGAGGCACGCCCAGCTGCGAATTGTAGCTCTTCGGCGAACGGTAGTACTTCATGCCGGCGGGAAGCTCCTCGGCGATCCACTCCTTGATGACCGTCTTGCCGTTCGAGCCGGTGATTCCGACCACCGTGCCCCGGAACTGCGCCCGGTGGTAGGCCGCCAGGCACTGCAGGGCGTCGATGGCATTCGCGACCACGACGCAGCCGCAATCCGCCGGCAGATCGACCGGCCGTTCGGTCAGAAAGGCGCGGACCCCGCGGTCGAGCATCTGTCCGACATAGTCGTGCGAATCGTGATTGGCGCCGCACATCGCCACGAACATCGGGCCCGTAGCCAGCTCGCAGGTCAGCGAACGGCTGTCCGTTACAACCGACTGCACCTCGCAGTCCGCGCCCGAAAACGTGCCGCCCACGATGGCGGCAATCCGTGAAAGTCTGTAATTCATAACTTATCCGTATGGAGTCCGCCGGAGATCCGGCGTTCGGCGGCCCGGCCGCCGCTCCGACAATTTCCCTGTTACGACAGATCGAACGTTACGACCGTGATGCCCGCGCCGCCGCGGTCGGCATGTTCGTCCACGGCCGAGACCACCTCCGGAACACTCCGCAGGTAGCGGCGGATCTCCTCCTTGAGGGCTCCGGTGCCCTTGCCGTGGAGGATCGACACCGTGCTCACGCCCACCATCAGCGCATCGTCGATAAAGTCGCGCACCTGCTCCAGCGCCTCGGCGGCACGCATGCCCCGCACGTCGATATGGTCGCGGAAACGGAGCTTGCGGGCCGAGATGTCGGCCGAGACCACCGTACGCGGCGCCACGGGGCGCGTCGCCTCGCGGTATTCGCTGTTCGAAACGACCCGCAGCCGGCTGCGATCGACCGTCGTCAGGATCTGCCCGAAGGCCACCTGCGCCCGGTTGCCCTTGACCGACTGCACGACGCCGACCATATCCTGCCCCTCCATGCGGACCTTCGAGCCCTCGACCACCTCGCGCGGCTTCTCCACCTCGGGAGCCGGCGCGGCAGCGACTGCCGCGACCCCTTCGCGGGCCTTGCGCTCGGCACGTCGCTGGCGCCGCCGCTCGATGCGCTCGATCTCGCGCGACACGGCGGCATCACGCTCGGCATCGTCCGCCTTCTCGACCTGCTGCTCGCGGAAATCCTCCAGCTCGCGGCGGGCCAGGCGCGTGAGCTCCTTCTCGGCCTGCGCCTCGCGGATCGTGCGGATCGTATTCTCGATCTGCCGGTTGGCGTCGGCAATGAGCTGCTGCGCCTCCTGCTTGGCACGGCGCAGGATCTCCTGCCGCTCGGCACGGATGCCGGCCAGCTGCTCGGAATAGGTCTGCTCCAGCTCCTCGACCTTGCGGTCCGTCAGGCGGATGCGGTCGCGCTTCTGCTCCCAGTAGTGCTTGTCGCGCGCTATCTCGCGCAGCTGCCGCTCGATATTGATATGGTCCGAACCCGCCTTCTCGCTCGCCGCGCGGATGATCTCCTCCGGAAGGCCGATCTTGCGCGCAATCTCAATGGCAAACGAACTGCCCGGCTTGCCCATCTCCAGCCGGAACAACGGCCGGATACGCTGCACGTCGAACTGCATCGCGCCGTTGGCGATGCCCTCGGTGTTCGAGGCGTAGTACTTGATATTGGCATAGTGGGTGGTGATCACCCCGTAGCATCCCTTTTCGAGGAGCTTTTCGAGGATCGCCTCGGCAATCGCCCCGCCGATCGTGGGCTCCGTGCCCGAGCCGAACTCGTCGATGAGCACCAGCGTACGGTCCGACGCCCCGGCAAGCATGTGCTTCATGTTGAGCAGGTGCGACGAATAGGTCGAAAGGTCGTTGTCGATCGACTGCTCGTCGCCGATGTCGATAAACAGGCTCCGGAAGACGGGAAGCTCCGAGTTCTCCGACGCCGGCACGAGGAATCCGCACTGGAACATGTACTGCACGATGCCCGTGGTCTTCAGGCAGACCGACTTGCCGCCGGCATTCGGGCCCGAAATGACGAGGATGTGCTTGCGGCGGTCGAGCTGCAGGTCGAGAGGCACGATCTCGCGCCCGGCGGCCCGCAGCGTCTGCTGCAGCAGCGGGTGGCGTGCGTTGCGCAGCACCAGCCGGTCATCGGTCGAGAGGATCGGCTTCACACAGCCGTTCTCCGAGGCCCAGCGTCCCTTGGCCCGCAGCATGTCGATCTCGGCCAGGTAGTCGCCCGACACGGCGATCGACTCCGTATCGGGACGGATCGCATCGGTGAACTCCGAAAGGATCCGCACGATCTCGCGCCGCTCGGCATACTCCAGCTCGCGCAGCTCGTTGTTGATCTCCACCACCTCCACGGGTTCGATGTAGAAGGTCTTTCCCGTGGCCGATTCGTCGTGAATGAAACCGTTGATCTTTCGCTTGTTGGCCGCCGACACGGGGATCACCGCCCTCCCCTCGCGGATCGAGATCTGCGCGTCGGCATCGACGATGCCGGCACTCTTGGCCGAGGCGAGCACCGCCTGCAGCCGCTTGGCGGCCTGTCCCTCGTGCTCGCGAATCGCCCGGCGGACCTGCAGCAGGGCCGGCGAGGCGTTGTCGCGCACGTTGCCGAAACGGTCGAGGATCGTCTCGATGCGCTGCACGATCTCGGGGAAGGCCGCAATGTCCCGCGTGCGTTCAAAGAGCGCCGGATAGTGCTCCCCGCGGGTGCGGATAAACGAAACGATGCCGCCCAGCGCCGAGAGCGCCCCGTAGAGCGTCATCACCTCCTCGACATCGAGGAACGACCCCTCGACGCGCAGCTTGGCCACCAGAAAGTCGATATCGGGATAGTCGCCGCCGGGAAAGTCGCGTTCCATCTCGAGCAGCAGGCGCATCTCGTCCGCGAGCGCCAGCCGCTGCCCGATCTCCCGTGCCGAGGTTGAAAAACACTCCGCCGCAAGGCGCTCCCGCGCGGCACGCATGCTGCACAGGGCGGCAACCTGCTCGCGGAGTCGGTCGAAACCGATCTTTTGCTCGAAAGTAGCAGGGTAAATCATATCGGAAATCTTCATCCCGTCACCGGCCCGCAGCGCCGGTGAATACCGGTAGCGGAGCCCGCGGAAAAGCGGAATGCGCGCCTACCGGACGCGTCTGAGAGAGTCTTTGAGTTGTTTTTCGGCTTCACGGGCCGCCCGGCGGTCGGCCTTTGTCTTCATCTTCTCGGGATCGCGCCCGAAGAGCGAGAAGTGCACATAACGGCCCGGATAACGCTCCAGATCGGCCAGCAGCGAGGCCAGGTTGCCGCTGGCTACGGTCAGCGAATCGTAGAGCGCCCGGTCGTTGAGCAGCATTCCCAGCGAACCCTCTCCGGCATTGATCTTTCCGAGCAGGTTGTCAAGCGTGGCCACGCTCTGCGAAAGGCGCTGCGCAAAATCCGCCTCGGCCAGCTGCGCCGTAACCTCGTTCAGGCTGCCGACGATGCTGTCCACGCGCGGAGCGTTCTCTCCGAGCATGTCGGCAAAGGCCGAAAGGTTCCGCACGGCGGACTGCAGGTGCTCCTTCTCGGTGTCGAGCAGCTCGGCCACATCGCCCGAAACGGTATTCAGATTGCCGAGCGTCCCGGAGATGTTTGCCGCATTCTCCTCCAGCAGGCCGTTGATATTGCCAAGCGTCCGCGACAGATCGTCCGTGATGCGCGAGAGCTTCTGCTTGAAAAAGTCGAGTTCCGAGCCCGCCATGTCCATCAGATCGCGGTCGCGGCTCGAAATCAGCGTATCGCCGTCCGCCAGACAGCGCTCCGAGATGCCGTAGGTGATCTCGATCGCCTTCGAGCCCATCAGGCTGTTGCTGATGATCTTCGCCTCGGAATCCTCGGGAATGGCATACTGACGCTTGACGGTCAGCTGCAGGACGACCTTGTCGCTGCGCCGGGGGTCGAGCGTGATTCCGGTTACCGTACCGATCTTCACGCCCTGCATCAGCACGGGCGAAGCCGACTGCACGCCGCCGACCTGGTCATAGGCGGCATAATAGACCGCATTGCGGCCGAAGATATCGAATCCCTTCAGGAACCGGACTCCCGCCCAGGCGGCCAGGATCATCGCCACGGCGAATATTCCGATCTTAACCTCTCTTTTCATAACAAGCTGTTTTAATTTTCATTCATTGCCAAGGCGGAGAGCCGCCGGCGTGCAGCCGACCGCCCCGGCGTGCAGCCGACCGCCCCGCCCTGCTGCCACTACGGCACGATACGTCCTGCACGGCAGGAGACGACAAAGGCCTTGGGGAAGTGTTTCTGCACCTCGCGCAACTGCCGCCGCGCCTGCTGCTCATCGGCGTACTCGCCCACACAATACTTATAGGGGAAACGCCCTTCGGCGACATACTGCTTCACCTTGCCCCGGTAGGGACCGAACTGCGACGAGCGCAGCGAAACGGATTTCGAACTGGCCATGATCTGAATCGCGTAACGCACGGGGGCTTGTGCGGCCTCCGAAGCCTTCGCCGCGGGCCGATCGGCCGTTTTTGCCGCTTCCGGCGCCGTTTCAGAGGAGTTTCGTCCGGATTTCGGTGCAGTGGCTTTCTTTTCCGTACCGGCGTCCTTCACCGGAGACTCTCCTTCGGCCGGGGCGGCCGAAACCGCCTTGTCCGGGCGCTCCGAAGCGGCCGCTGCCGGCCGGCCCCCCTCCGCACCGCGGATCCTGAGCACATAGTCCGAATAGTCACGGATACCCTGGTAGATGTTGCGGGCAATCTCGTTGAGTCCCTTCTCCGACTTCATGTAGGCCATCTCCTGCGCATTGGTCATGAAACCGATCTCGGTCAGCACCCCCGGCATGTCCGTGGCGTAGAGCACGCGCAGCAGCTGCGGCTTCACGCCGCGCGAACGGCGGCCGCTGCGGATGTAGTTGTCCTGGATACAGCGGGCCAGCGCCTCGCTGTACTCGCCGTAGGTAAACTGCAGATTCTGGATATAGGCCCGGACGATGGCCGCCGTACGTTCGTCCGACATGTCGATCAGATCCTCGCGGTTGCTCTCGTACAGTGCATTCTCGTTGTAACGCTGCTCCTTGGGGCTCTCGCCCATGATGAGCGTCTCGACACCCCGCGCATCCTTCGTCTTGGCCGCATTGACATGCACCGAGACGAACAGATCGCCTCCGGCCTTGTTGGCAATGTCGGCGCGTGCCTGCAGATCGTCGGCGAGCGTTGCGCCCAGCGTCTTGTCCGTCTTGCGCGTATAGACCACCTTCACGCCCGGCATTCCCTGCTCGATCAGCTTGCCGACCTTCAGGACCACCTTCAGCGTGAGATCCTTCTCGTAGACCCCGCCGTAATGGGCTCCTGGGAACTTGCCGCCGTGCCCCGCGTCGAGCACCACCACGCTCACGCCGTGCGCAATATTTCCGGCTGCGGCGCCGTTCGTTAGGAGCAGCATCGCGGCAAGGAAAAACGACAGGAGAGATCCGCTACGCATATTTAACGGTAAATGTGAGCTTTCTGTAATTTTTTATCTATCTTTGTCGGGCCGAAATCCATGCTCCGGAGGTTCCGGAATCGGGTCTCGGGCGGTTTTGCCGACTTGTCGGCAAAGGTACGGATTTTTTTTGGGATTTTGAACAGAGTGAGGCTAAAATATCTCTTGTCGGCGGTGGCGGTTCTGCTCTTCGCCCAGGCGTTGCCGGGGGTGGGAGCACGGCTCGTTGCCGGGCCTCAGAACCCTCCCGACACCCTCCCCGCAGCCCGTCCCGACACCCTTGTCCGGCAACTTTTCGATCCGCAGCCCGTCATCGCCGAAACCGCCGGCGAGCAGCCCGTCACGCGGCGCCAGCGGCGTCAGCAGGAGCGCTACGCTCGCCAGCAGGCACGGTCGGGTTCCGCCGCGGATTCCCTCGCCGGCACGGCGGCCGACACGCTCTTCCGGGCTCCGCAGGCCGATTCCACCGCAACCGGCACCGCACAACGCGATACGGTGCGCAAGCCGCGCACGGCCAAGAAGTTCCTCGACGATCCGCTCGACGGAAAGAGTTCGGATTCGCTGGTCTACGACGTACGCAACAAGTTGGTATACATCTACAACCAGGGCGACGTAACCTATCAGAGCCGCAACCTCAAGGCCGACTACATGCGCATCGACATGAACACGAAGCTGATCTACGCCTACGGAAAGCCCGACTCGGTGGACGGCGTGTGGACGGTAACGAAACCCGAGTTTGCCGACGGCGGGACCTCCTACAAGATGGACACGATCACCTACAACCTCGATTCGCAGAAGGCCAAGATCAAGGGCGTGGCGACGCAGCAGGGCGACGGCTGGCTCGTGGGCGGCAGCGTGAAGAAGATGCCCGACAACACCTTCAACATCGAGCACGGCAAATACACGACCTGCGACCATACGGACTGTCCGCACTTCTACCTGGCGATGACCAAGGCGAAGGTCATTCCCGGCAAGAAGGTCATCACGGGCCCGGCCTACCTGGTCATGGAGGACGTGCCCATCTATTTCCCCTGCATCCCCGAGGGATTCTTCCCCATCAACATGGGGCCCAAGTCGGGTCTGCTGATGCCCACCTACGGCGAGGAGTCGCTCAAGGGATTCTTCCTGCGCGACCTGGGATACTACTTCACGCTGGGCGACTACGCCGACCTGGCGCTCCGCGGCGGATTCTACACCCTCGGATCGTGGGAGGCCTCGGCCGCCTCGCGCTACATCAAGCGCTACAAGTACAGCGGCAGCTTCAACATCCAGTTCTCCAACGTCAAGACGGGCGAAAAGGGCGAGCCCGACTACATCCAGCAGAACAACTTCCGCGTGCAGTGGACCCACTCGCAGGATGCCAAGGCCAACCCCGGATCGACCTTCTCGGCCTCGGTGAACTTCGCCACGAGCGGCTACAACCGCTACTCGGCCACCACGCTCGACGACATTCTCTCGACGCAGACCAACTCCTCGATCTCCTACTCGAAGAACTGGGCCGGCACCCCCTTCTCGCTCTCGGCCAACATGGCCATCTCGCAGAACTCGCAGAACCAGTCGATCTCGGTTACGCTGCCGACCATCGTCTTCAACGTCTCGCGCATCTACCCCTTCAAGCGCAAGGAACGCGTCGGCAAGGAGCGCTGGTACGAGAAGATCTCGATGCAGTACACCGGAAAGATGACCAACTCGGTAACCACCACCGAGTCGGAGATCTTCTCCAAAAAGACCATCGACAACATGAAGAACGGCATCGAGCACTCGATCCCCGTCTCGGCATCGTTCAACCTGTTCAACTACATTAACGTCTCGCCGTCGTTCAACTACACCGAGAAGTGGTACTTCAAGAAGCAGGAATACGAGTGGAATCCGGTTACGAACCAGACCGACACGCTCCCCTCGGACTACGGTTTCTACCGTCTCTACAACTACACGACGAGCGTCTCGGCCTCGACGACCCTCTACGGCATGTTCGACTTCACGAAGAAGCGCCGCGACCGCAAGATCCAGGCCATCCGACATACGATCACCCCGACCGTGGGATTCTCCTTCGCCCCGGACTTCAGCGACCCCAAATACGGCTACTACCTCTCGCGGCAGACCGACTCGACGGGCCGCTTCACGACCTACTCGCCCTATGCGATCAACGCCTACGGAGTCCCCTCGTCGGGCAAATCCATGTCCTTGAACTTCTCGCTGTCGCAGAACCTCGAAATGAAGGTGCTGTCCAAGCGCGATACCTCGGGCGTCAAGAAGATCAAGCTCATCGACGAGCTGCGCCTGAGCGGATCGTACAACTTCCTGGCCGACTCGATGAAGCTCTCGACCATCTCGCTGTCGTTCCGCACAACGCTGTTCAAGAACTTCGGCATCAACCTCTCGGCGACGCTCGACCCCTACCGCGTAACTCCGCAGGGCGTACGTTACGACAAGCTCTTCTTCCCGGGACGCATCACCTCGACGGGATGGTCGTTCGGCTACACCTTCAAGTCGCGCGACGACCGCTCGCAACCGGCCATGAACGACATCACAAGCCTGCCGCCCGAATATTCGAACCCCTACTACGACCCCTACGGGACGATGGATCCCGTCCTGCGACGACAATACATGGCCCAGGCCTACTACGACTTCTCACTGCCGTGGAACTTCGGATTCAACTACGCGGTGAACTACTCGGTGGCCTATGTCAACAACGGCACGACGGGTTACAAGAAGAACGTTACGCAGACGGTAAGTTTCAACGGCTCGGTCAACCTTACCCCCAAGACGGGTATTACATTCCAGGGCGGTTACGACATCAAGGCGAACAAGCTCACCACCTCGTCGATCTCGATCACGCGCGACCTCCACTGCTGGCAGATGTCCTTCTCGTGGATCCCCTTCGGCTACCACAAGAGCTGGAGCTTCAACATCGGCGTCAAGGCGGCATCGCTCTCCGACCTGAAGTACGACAAGTCGCAGTCGATGTACGACAACATGTATTGATCCGCCGCTGCGGCCGGAGGGCCGCAGCAGCACTCCAGATACGTCCCGGCATGACACCTTCAGAGACCCTGCCCATCCACACCGCCCCGTTCGGCGAGCTGCCGACGGAAACCTACCACCGTATCGTACAGGCCCGCGAGGAGGTTTTCTTCCTCGAACAGCGGATCACCTGCCCCGATGCGGACGCAATCGATCCCCGCTCGCTCTTCCAATGGATCGAGCAGGAGGGGCGCGTCATCGCCTTTCTCAGGATCATCCCGCCGGGCATCCTTCATGAGGAGGCCTCCGTGGGACGCGTGCTCGTCGTTCGCGGGAAGCGCCGGAAAGGGCTCTGCCGCCGCATGATGCGGGAGGCGCTGCGGCAGATCGCCGCACGATGGCCGGGGTGCGGCGTGCACATATCGGCTCAGGCCTATCTCGAAGGCTTCTACGCCTCGCTGGGCTTCGAGACCGCAACCCCGCCCTACGAAGAGGCCGGCATCCGGCATGTCGGCATGCTGCTCCGGGGCACGACAAAACATCCCGAATAAAAAAGCGGCGGGAATTTCGATTCCCGCCACTGTTGCGTATCAGAGGTTCCCTACTTCGTCTCAATGGCTGTCGGATCGTGCCGGTAACGGAAAACCACGGCAAATACGACGGCAACCACCAGCGCATAGCCGGCAAACACGAGCCACGACTGCGACCATCCGGCCACCATGGCCTCGGCGTCCTGCTGCGAATAGACAAAATGATTGACCACGGCCTGCGCGCCGAGCGTGCCGATCGTGGCACCGATGCCGTTGGTCATGATCATGAAGAGGCCCTGGGCCGAGGAGCGGATCGCCACATCGGTCTCCTTGTTGACAAAGAGCGAGCCCGAAATGTTGAAAAAGTCGAAGGCCACGCCGTAGACGATCATCGAGAGGATGAACATCCAGACGCCCGATCCGGGATTTCCCAGTCCGAACAGTCCGAAGCGCAGCACCCAGGCCAGCATTGCCATGAGCATCACGTTCTTGATGCCGAAACGCTTGAGGAAGAAGGGGATGAGCAGGATACAGAGCGTCTCGGAGACCTGCGAGAGCGAGATGAGTGCATTGGCATGGTTGGCACCGAACGTCGAGGCATATTCCGGAATGTCGCGGAAGCTGGTGATGAAGGGATTGGCAAATCCGTTGGTGATCTGCAACGAAACGCCCAGCAGCATCGAGAAGATGAAGAAGAGCGCCATGCGCTTCTGCTTGAAGAGCGTGAAGGCGCGCAGTCCGAGCGCCTCGACCAGACTCTTCTTGTTCTCCGCGCGGCTGGTCGGGCACGAGGGCAGCGTCATGGCATAGAAGCCCAGCACAAGCCCCAGCACGGCACACTGGATGAACTGCATGTAGGTGGTCTGGAATCCGGCGGCGTCGCAGACGAGCATCGAGCAGATGAAGCCCACGGTACCCCACACGCGGATCGGCGGGAAGGCCTTGACCGTATCGAGACCGGCACCCTCCAGCACGCAGTAGGCCACCGAGTTCGAGAGGGCGATCGTCGGCATGTAGAAGGCCACGCTGAGCGAATAGAGCGTGAAGAGCACGCCGAACGACACCGCAGCGCCGGAAGACATGGCGTAGTAGCCCGCCGCGGCCATGAAGAGGGCCGCCGTAAGGTGGCAGATGCCGAGCAGCCGCTGTGCCGGCACCCAGCGGTCGGCCACAATGCCGATCACCGCGGGCATGAAGAGCGAAACGATGCCCTGCATGGCATAGAAGATTCCGATGTGCGACGCCAGATCGACGCCGACCAGATAGGACCCCATCGAGGTCAGGTAGGCGCCCCAGATCGCATACTGGAGAAAGTTCATGACGACAAGGCGCAGTTTGGTTCCCATAAAAGGTTGGTTTAAAGTATATAACACACAATCCGCGTCCGCTTTCCGGCGCGGCGAAAACAAAATTAGGAAATTTTTTTCGATTTTTTCTTTGCAATTGAAAAATAAAGTTCTACTTTTGCATCACCAAAACGTCATTGAGCTATGGTGTAATGGTAACACAACAGATTCTGGTCCTGTTATTCTTGGTTCGAATCCAGGTAGCTCAACAAGAAAAATGCAGCACTCACATAAGGGCTGCATTTTTCGTTTTACGACATCCATAGACCGACGACCATGAAACCGCGCCTCGCTACCCTGCTGCTGCTCACCCTTTTTCTGCTGCCCGCCGCACTTCGGGCACAAAGCCCCGCCGGCATCTGGGATGGCACGCTCTCCTTTGCCGGAAGCCGCCTCCCGCTCACGATACGCATCGCGGAGGCCGCCGAAGGTTATGCCGCCACGCTTAACAGCCCCGATCAGGGGCTGCGCGGCCTTCCGGCCGACTCGGTGGCGTTCCACAACCCGGACCTCGCGATCGCATTCGGGGCGCTGCACGCCCGCTACAGCGGAGCGATGATGCCCGGAGGGATGATCATGGGCGTTTTCAACCAGAACGGGCAGGATTTTCCGCTGCTGCTGAAACTCCGCCCGGCCGTTGTCCGGAGCCAGGAGCCGCAGCCGCCCTACCCTTATATATGTCGCGAGGTGTCGTTTCCGAGCCGCGCCGAAGGGGTCGAGCTGCACGGCACGCTGACCCTACCTGCGGATGGCAGCCCCCGTGCCGCGGTGATACTGGTTACCGGCAGCGGACTCCAGAACCGCGACGAGGAGATTTTCGGGCACAAGCCCTTCCTGGTGATCGCCGACCACCTGACACGCCGCGGCTATGCCGTGCTGCGCTACGACGACCGGGGCTTCGGAGCCCCGGAGCAGGAGCAGCACCGCCTGCTTGACAACGCCACGACCGAGGAGTTCACACTCGACGCGCTGGGCGCCTTCGACTGTCTGGCGGCGCTGCGCGACACGACGGCCTGTCCGGTCGGAATCCTCGGCCACAGCGAGGGCGGCACGATCGCCTTCGCGGCGGCGGCCCGGGAACCCCGCGTGGATTTCATCGTTTCGATGGCCGGGCTGGCCGTGCGCGGCGACCGGGCAAGTCTCGAGCAGAACCGGCGGCAGATGGAGCTCCAGGGACTCGACAAGGCCCTCACGGAGGATTGCTGCACGCTGCTCGAAGCGCTCTACGCGGAGATCCGCAGCCACACGCGCGAGGAGCTTGCGGCCGAAAGCGCCGAACTGAAAATGCGGCTTGCAGCCCGGGAGCCCGCGGCCTCGCTGCCGCCGGCCCTCCGCGACAATCTCCTGCAGCTGCTCGACAACGCCGCAACGAACGCCTGGGTCTACCATTTTCTGACCTTCGATCCGGCCGAAGCGATCGCCGCCGCCGGGGAGCGCCCCGTGCTGGCCCTCAACGGCACGCTCGACCGTCAGGTCGATGCCGCGGAGAATCTCGGCACGATCCGCCGCCTGCTGGGACAGTCGCCGGCCCTTACCGTAAAGGCTTTCGAGGGGTTGAATCACCTTTTCCAGCCCTGCACGACGGGCGATGTGTCCGAATACGAACGCATCGGGACGACGATCGATCCGGCGGTTCTCGAAACACTCGCCGCATGGCTCGACCGCACGGTCGGAGACTGAATGCGGCAGCCGCGCGGACTCCCGGGCGCCGCCCGGAGCCGCAACGGCCGCCCGGGCACTACTCGCCGCCCGTTCCGGGAGCGCCGCGAAGCTCTTCGAGCAGTCTTTTGCGCCGGGCCTCCTTTTTCAGAACGGCCTGCTGAATCGACGGATAACTGCGCCGGAACTTGTCGAACGTATCGCGCGACAGCCCGTAAAAACTGCAGATATGCGTGATCGAATGCCCCTGCCCCAACATCCGGATAACGGCCGCACGGTTCTCGATCAACACGTTGTACTTGGTATAGGACCCTTTTCGGCGTCCGAGCACCATGCCCTCGGCACGGCGCAGCGCCAAAGCCTCCTTCGTCCGCATCGAGATCAGATTGCGCTCGATCTCGGCCACCAGTCCGAAGGCAAAACACAGCACCTTGCTGTTGATCGAATTGTCGAAGGTGTATCCCTCCTTGGTCGTGAAGAGGTTGATCCGTTTCTTGAGGCACTTGCCCATGATCGCCATCACATCGGTCAACGTCCGGCTTAAACGGGATATCTCCGTGACGATCAACGTATCGCCCGGTTTCATGCGACGCAGCAGAGCCCCCAGTTTCCGGTCCCGCTCGTTCTTGCGGCCGCTTGCAACCTCCGTCACCCAATGATCCACAATCCAATTCCTGCTCTCGGCGAACCGCCGGATCTCGTCCTGCTGATTGGCAGGATTCTGCTTTCCGGTACTTACCCGTAAATAACCTGTTATCATGCTGATTGAATTTTTGTTCGGGCAACATCACCCGTCCGTAAAGGTAAGAATTGGAATTCCCGTTTCCCCGAAACGATCCGAAGAAACCGGGTGCACTGCCACAAACCGACAGACGACGAAAGTTCGGGGAAAAATATTGTCCAGTCAGAAAAATTTTCCCTATCTTTACAAGGATAATTTTATCCGGAAACACTTACAGGGAAACATGGAGAACAATCAGGAAAAGATCAGCCGGCTTCTCGCCGAAATCGAAGCGGCGGAGCACAACGGATCTCCCGTCGACGCCCTGTGCGTCGAAGCCATCGGATGCCTCGAGACCGCACGTCAGGAGTTTCTGCACCGGGCCCGACAGCAGGGATACGCGGCAAACAACCTCCGCGTCGGCGAGATCGAGATTCAGCAACTCACGGCCATGCGCCAGCTGGCCCGGCGGGGCGGACTTCCGGACATCTATACCGCCGAGATCCGCCAGGTGCGTGTCCGCGTCCTCGGAGAAGAGCTCGTAGCGGCCAATTTCGACGAATAGCCCCTCGCCGCAGTAAGACCATTCCATCCGCATCACGATGAAAAGCATATTTTTTTCGGCTCTGCTGGCAGTGCTGGGATTGCTGCCGGCAGTTTCGGTCCGCGGACAGCAGACCGACCTCCCCTGGATCTCGCCCGGCAGCGACGCCGCGGGGAAACAGGGGTATTACGACAACTCGGGACGCTGCATCATCCCCTGCCTGTTCGACTACGCCTCGCCGTTCCGCGACGGCGAACAGATCACCACGGTCAGATATGCCGGGAAGTACTACCTCATCGACCGTGCGGGAAACATGATCCTCCTCGAAGGGTTCGACTTCATGCCCGATGTCTATCGCCGTTTTGCAACGGTGCTCCGCAAACTCGACACCGGATATGAATATGCGCTGATCGACCTCTACGGACAACGGATCTCCCCCGAAGGAGTTTCCGCCGCGCCGCTGCGCGGGGCCCCGGAGACGGAGGACCCCGTCCTCTTCAGCATGGGAAACGGCGAGTGCATGGCTCTCGCGGATATCAACTTCCAGCCGCTCTCGGCCCTTCTGGTCCAGGATCTGTGTCAGGACAGCTTCTGTCCCGAGGCGATCGTCTACCGGATCGGGGACAACCATTACGGAGTGATGAATGCCGACGGGGAGGTGCTCATCGAGGAGCGGAAAACCTACGGCGGAGTCCAGATTCTGCGGATCACCGACACGCAGAGCTACCGCAAATGGCTGCGCGAGGCCGGCATGTACGATCTCTACACGGAAGAGGAGCTCAACGAGGTCTTTCTGGTCATCTTCACGGTCGGCGACAAGGCCTCCCTGTTCGACATCACGGGGCAGCCGATCGCCGCAACGGTGAAAAGCGGCCCCGAGTACGACATCATCCGCCGGAGCTTCAAGAAATACATCGTCCCCTACCTGCGGCACAAGGCGGAAAACCGGGCCCGCTTCGAAGAGAAGCTCCTGGAGCCCTATGCCCGGCGGCAGGCCGTTTATCGCGAACTGCCCGAAAAGACCCTGAGCCAGTACTCGATCGCCGCATATATCCGGGAAAGGGAGGCCCCGAAGCCGGCATCGCAGAACGCCGCCCCGGTCAATCTGGCCTCAACCCCAAGCTCCACAAAGGCGAGCACGGCCGCCGGGGACACCTCAAGTCAGGTCGCATCGACTTCCCGGCCGACCCCGGCCGCAGGTTCGATCCCGTTAAACCGCGACCTCTGCTACGCCAACCCCAAAGGGCGGCTCATCTCGGTTTACCTGACCCAGGGAGAGCTGGGGACCTTCATCAGAGTCTTTCCACTTACCGGATACAGCTATCCACGATTCATCCTCTCGGGCGAGACGGCCGACAGTTACGAATTTTCGAGCTTCAGCCTCGCGCCCCGGTCCATCTACCGCCCCGATGCCGGATTCAACGTGTATATCAGCAAACTGGTCCTCACCGTCTCCAAAGACTGGAAGAAGATCCGGATGGAGGATGGAACCGTTTACGACATCCCGATCACCAACGAGCAGTTCAGCCAAGCGATCATGCGCAGCACACTGCTCATGGAAGGCTACTACTCCGGAGGCTACTGGCCGCAGAGCACACCGATCAACGCCGACCAGAAGAGTGAATTCAGGACCAACCGACACGGCTACTACACCTGCCCCAACTGCCACGGGTCGGGCCGCTGTCCGCACTGCAGCCACGGCATTGCCCGAAACGCCTATCTGGGCGGTGATCCCATGATCTGCGGTGTCTGCCACGGCAGGGGCTGCTGCCAGAGCTGCAACGGCACCGGAAAGCTCTACGGCGTGATCCACTGATCGCCGACATGGGGCGAAGCTGCTCCGTCCGAAAACAAACAGCGATCAGGCCAAAACTATCTTGAAAATGAACATAAAACCGTCATTCGCGCTCACCTCCGCCGTTCTTCTCGGATTGCTGTCCGCGGCGTGCAACCGAAACAATCAGGATACCGCCGCAACCTTTACGCTCGACTCGTTCGAACAGATCGCGGTACCCGACAATGCCGGCACACCCTACCGCAACGACAGCCTGTTTCTGGGATCTCCCCGGATGATCCGGTTCCATCCCGACGGCTATCTCGCACTGCTCGACCGCACCGAAACAGGACAGGTAACCGTGATTGATCTGGAAAACGGAGACGTCCAATACCTGATAAAGCGCGGTCGGGGTCCTGAAGAGGTCATCAGCGTACGCGATCTGGTGATCCGCAACAAGGAAATCTGAATCTCGGGCATGATGGACCAAAAGATTCTGAAACTCGTGCCGGAGAAAGCGCGCCGGGAATTCAGTCCCCAGGCGGTATGCACGGCCGGGGAACAGTTCCTGCGGGCCGTACCCTTCGCAGAAGGGAGGTTGCTGACACTGGCCTCCGTGTCTTCCGGAGATCGGTTCCACCTGCTTGACGGCAAGGGAGCGGTCCGGGATACGACCGGCTCCTTCCCGGCCGTGGACCAGCCGGGTATAACACCCGACAATGCCGTTTGCCAGTCCGATATCACCGTATCACCCGACAACAGACACGTCGCCGCGGCCTGCCAGTCGCTGGAGTATATCGACATCTATGACGGCGAGATGAACCTGCAGAAGCGATTGCAGGGGCCTCAGGGCTTTGAACCATCCCTGAAGAGCAGGGAGACGGAGATGGGAGTCCGCATCCATTATCAGGATCCCCTGTGCCTCGTGTACAGCGACATCGTATCGGACAACCGGCAGTTCATGGTCGGATACATCGGCGTCCGCGTGAAGAGCGAAAGCGACCTGGGCGAAACGATCGGCACGGTGCTCTCATTCGACTGGAAAGGGAATCCACTGAAAGCCTACACGTTCGAGTCCGACATCCTCTCGTTCGACATGGACTGGAAGAACAACGTCATGTATTGCCTGGCAAATCGGCCCGAACCCCAAATCATCCTATACGACCTGGACTCGCTGGAGTAGCTACCGCCCAAAGCGGCACCCTGACGTTCGTCCCGGCGGCCTTTATCACCGCGAAAACGGCACAAAACGACCCTGCCCATTTTGAATAGTGGGCTAAATGCTCTAATTTTGCGTCGTCAACGACAGACCCATGATTCAACTTACGTCGAAAATTGCGAGAATACTCTATTCTATCCTTGCGAGCGTTATCATTATCCTCATCTGGAGAAACATCGGCTTTGCAACAACTCTTTTCAACATATCGGACAACTCTATCTCCGGTCTGTCGATCAAGGCTTTATCTCTTACCCTTGCTGTCCTGATTCTGACAATAGTTGTCATCCGGCCGAAAGAGCTGTTCTCTTTTCTCGGGTTGAGCAGCAATGTGCTCAAAGGATTCGGGGTCGCACTTCTCTGCGTGCTGCCGCTGTATCTTCTATTTCCCGTTTTCGGGAACCTCAATACAGATGTGACGTTCTCCGTGATTTATGACAGAGCGATCCTTACCGGATTCAAGGAGGAGTTGGTATTTCGGGCCTTTATGTTCGGGTTGCTTTTCCGGTATGCAAAAACGGGGTTCTTCTGGGCGGTCATATTGCCGGCCCTCTATTTTGGCTCCGTGCATCTCTATCAAGGACACGATCTTCTTTCGGCACTCGCCGCCTTCGGTGTAACCTTTATCGGTGCACTCTATTTCAGCTGGATGTACGTCGAATGGAATTTCAACATATGGATTCCTGCCGGATTGCACCTGCTGATGAACGGAGCCTGGTTTATTTTCACTATGGAAGGCACAGAAGTCGCGGCGGGCGGCTGGATCTCCAATATTGCCCGAATTATCAGCATCGCATTGGCCATTGCCCTTACCGTCTATTATCGCAGGAAGAGAGGAGAGAAGGTTTTTGATTATCCCGTTTGGAGATTCTGACTTTCCTCGTTTTCCGGACAGCCTGCTTTGCCAGGCTTCACAACACAGGACAAAAGCAGATCTATTCTTCAGCACCGGGATATTGCAGAGTAAAATGATGAAGATCAGCGAGATAGAGCTAAATCGTGACCTATTTTTCGGTCCAAGCAAAAAAGGTCACGATTAAGGCGTGAAATGTTTGCTGCCTTTTGCTTCAACAGGAGTGGAAGAATAAAAGAAAAAACCTTGCATATCGCTGATATACAAGGTTTTCCAGAATTTGGTCGGATTTCTGCTCGCCCTCATTTTCTGACCCAGAGAGCGGAAAACGGGACTCGGACCCGCGACCTCAACCTTGGCAAGGTTGCGCTCTACCAACTGAGCTATTTCCGCAAGTGGTGTTTTGCAATTGCGAGTGCAAAGGTAGATAAAAAATCCGAATCTCCAA
>DXDG01000015.1 GCA_019115605.1 Candidatus Alistipes faecigallinarum | reverse complement strand
GGCCCCGAAGTTGCGTACGTCGGTCACCCCGTCGAAGAGGACCACCAGCGGCGTCTCATCCTCGGGAACCCGTTCGAGAATGTCCGACAGTTCGACATACTCGATGGCGGCCGTCTGAGCAACGACCCCCTGATGGTTGCCGCGCGTCAGGCGGTTCAGCTTCTCGACGGGCACCTCCTGCCAGCGGATGCGGTGGCGGATGCACAAGTCGCGGAACTCCTGCATCAACGGCCCCTCGGCCCCCTTGCGGATGTAGAGTTTTTCGATCTGCCGGCCGGCTTCGATCGCCTCGGCCACGGGACGGATCCCGAAAATCAGATTATCCATTGTATTGTTCTTCGGTGATTTCCAATTCATAGGAGGCCTTCTCCCACTCGTGCATCTGGTGGTCGTAGCGGGCCTTCAGGTCGTTGTAGGCCTTATAGTCGGCCTCGTTGTAGTCGGTGGCGGCGGCAAACTTCGCATCGTATGCGGCAATCTGCCGCTCGATGTCGGCAAGCTCCGCCTCGATCGTCTCGACGTTGCGGCGCAGCTTGCGCAGCAGCTTCTCCTGCTCCTTGCGCTGCTCGTAGGAGGCCTTGCCCGACGAGGCCGGCTTCGCGTTGTCGGCCGGGGCCGCGCCCTTCGCCGGGCTCTTCGCCGCAGCGGCCTTCGGCGACGGATCCCGCCGCTCGATCTCCTGCAGCGACTCCAGCTTGCGCTTCTCGAGGAAGTAATAGATGCCGCCGAGGTACTCCTTGACCCCGCCGTCGCGGAACTCGTAGACCTTCTCGACCATGCCGTCGAGGAACTCACGGTCGTGCGAAACGACAACCACCGTACCGTCGTACTTCAGAATGGCGTTCTTGAGGATATCCTTCGAGCGCATGTCCATATGGTTCGTCGGCTCGTCGAGGACCAGCAGGTTGCGCGGTTCGAGCATCATGCGGGCCATGGCCAGACGGGCCCGTTCACCGCCCGAGAGCACCTTGACCTTCTTGTCGATATCCTCGCCGCGGAAGAGGAACGCCCCGAGGATATCGCGCAGCCGCGTGCGGATATCGCCCACGGCCACCCGGTCCAGCGTATCGTAGACCGTGAACTCGCCGTCCATCAGATCATCCTGATTCTGCGCATAGTAGCCGATATTGACGTTCGCCCCGAGGCGGATCGACCCCTCGGTGGGCGTCAGCTGCCCCACGAGCATCCGCGCCAGCGTCGTCTTACCCTCGCCGTTGCGGCCCACGAAGGCGATGCGGTCGCCCTTCTCGATCGTGAAGTTCGCACCGCTGAAGACATGCTTCGCGCCGAACGACATGCCGGCCTCGCGGATCTCCGCGACGATCTGCCCCGAGCGGGGTGCCGGCGGGAACTTGATGTTGAGCGTTGAGAGATCCTCCTCCTCGACCTCCAGCCGTTCGAGACGCTCCAGCTGCTTGATGCGCGACTGCACCTGGTTCGACTTCGTCGGTTTGTAACGGAACTTCTCGATGAACTCCTCGGTCTTCTCGATCATCCGCTGCTGGTTTTCGTAGGCGGCCAGCTGCTGGGCACGGCGCTCGGCGCGCAGCACGACATACTTCGAATAGGGCACCTTGTAGTCGGTGATCTTGCCCAGCGAGAGTTCGATCGTGCGGTTCGTTACGTTATCCAGGAAGGCCCGGTCGTGCGAGATGAGCAGCACGGCGCCGTTGTAGTTCTTCAGATACTCCTCGAGCCACTGGATCGACTCGATGTCGAGGTGGTTCGTGGGCTCGTCGAGCAGGAAGATCGAGGGGCGCCGCAACAGCAGCTTCGCCAACTCGATGCGCATGCGCCAGCCGCCCGAGAACTCGCTCGTCGCACGGCCGAAATCCTCGCGCTTGAAGCCCAGACCGAGCAGCGTCTTTTCGATATCGGCATCGCGCGTCTCGCCGCCGAGGATATGGTAGTGGTCCTGGGCGTCGTTCAGGCGGTGCAGCAGCTGTTCGTATTCGGGGCTTTCGTAATCGGTGCGCTCGGCGATCTCGCGCGTCAGCCGCTCGATCTCGGCCTCAAGACGCAGCACCTCCTCGAAGGCCTTGGCCGTCTCCTCGACAAGGGTCGTCGTATCGGCCACACGCATCGTCTGCGGCAGGTAGCCGATCGTACAGTCACCGTTGAAGGTCACGGTACCCGAGGTGGGCTGCTGCTCGCCCGTAATGATGCGCAGCAGCGTCGTCTTGCCCGCGCCGTTCTTGCCGACCAGACCGATCCGGTCCTTCGGGTTGATCAGAAACGAAATATTGTCGAAGAGGGTCCAGCCTCCGTAGCTTACCGTAAGATTGTCGAGCGAAATCATAGTACCTGTAACTCAATCTCCGCCGCAAGCGGACGCCCCATGCGGGTCCACTTCGGCGAAATGTGCCGCAAAGGTAATGATTTAATCCGAGAAATCGCGATCAGGCCTCCAGCATTCTGAGGATCTCGGCCTCGGGATCCGCGGCGCCGAAGACGGCACTGCCGGTCACCAGGGCATCGGCCCCGGCATCGAACAGCTCGCGGGCATTGCGCGCCGAGACGCCGCCGTCGACCTCGATCATCGTCCGGAGGCCCTGCTCGCGGATCATCGCACGCAGCGCGCGGATCTTGTCGAGCGATCCGGGGATGAACGACTGCCCGCCGAAGCCCGGCTCGACACTCATGACAAGCACCAGATCGACCTGCGGCAGCACCTCGCGCAGCTCCTCGACCGGCGTGGCCGGCTTGATCGAGATGCCGACCTGCACGCCGGCCTTGCGGATCAGCCCGATGCATCCCGCAACATCCCGGGTGGCTTCGTAGTGGAAGGTTACGATCCCGGCACCCGCTTCGGCGAAACGGGCGACATAGCGCTCCGGCTCGACGATCATCAGATGCACGTCGAGACACTTCTCCGTAGCCTTGCGGATCGCCTTCATCACGGGAAAGCCGAAGGAGATGTTCGGCACGAAGACGCCGTCCATGACGTCGATATGGACCCATTTGGCGGCACTGCGGTCCACCATCCGCGTATCGCGGTCCAGATGGCCGAAATCGGCCGAAAGCATCGAAGGTGATAGGATTCTCATGGCTGTATGGTTTGAAGTTACTCTTTTCCGGCTCCGAGCCGTCCGATTCTGCGGCGGATCGCCGCGGCATTGAGCGCCGTGAGCAGCAGGGCCAGCACGAGGCCGCAAAGCAGCGCAAGCCCCACGCCGGACGGAGTGTATCCCTCCTGCATCGTTTCGAGAAGCGGCAGATACCGCGACCGTATGGCCCAGAGCAGCAGCAGCGCCCCGCACCACACCGCCAGATTCAGACCGAGCGTCAGCGCCACATACGGCAGGGCGATGCGCCCCGGACGATAGCCCAGCAGGGAGAGGGTCTCAAGCTTGCGGCTGTTTTTCTGCAGCAGCAGGAAGATGCTCAACAGCAGCAGATAGAAGGACATGATGCTGAAAACCAGGCCCACGGCCGCAACGGCTGAAGCTGCCAGGCGCACGAAACGCGCGGCGCGGCCGTCGTCCGGAGCCTCGCCCTCGGCCTCGTAGCCCCGGCTCGACAGGTAGGCTGCCAGCCGCTCGTCGGCCGGGCCGTCCGTCTCGACAATCACGCGCAGCGGATCCTTCGCTCCGCTGCCGCCGCCGAAACGTTCGTTCGACCAGCGGATGAAACTTTCGGGCACGAGGATCGTATTGAGGCGGTTCGACAATCCGACGATCCGCCCGCGGAAATGTTCGCTGCGGCCCGCGCCGGAGAGCTCCACGTCGAGCGTAACACGCCTGAACAACCCCTCCGAGATCTGAGGAAGGCCCTGCGAACGGGCAAATCCGAAATTATAGAGGTTCAGGTAGTTGCGCGGTATGACGATCGGAATTTCGCGTTGCGCGGGATCGAACCGCCACGCCTCGGTCTCCACATCGAGGAAACGGTCGGGCACCGACTCGAAAAAGAGATAGGTCGAAAAGCCGACGCCTCCGGCACTCACGGAGCCCTTCACGCGGTAATCGGCCGGCACGAAGGCCCCGACCTCCCGGACAAAGAGCTGCTTGCGCAGGTCGCGCAGCTCCTCCTCATTGAAACCGCCGCTGCCCAAACCGAAGGTCTGCAACGTTCCGACCCGTTTCGAAAGGACCAGGTAGTCGCCGCGAACGAACGAGTCGGGCGCCCGGAAGATCGGCATCACGTCGCGATAGGCCTGCAGCGCCGTCAGCACGACGGTCATGCCCACCACTCCGGCCAGGGCGAAACCCACGGTCTGCGCCACACTCAAATGGCTGCGCAAAAGTTTCCAAAGCAGCTTCATAGATGCAACAGATGATCGTAAGACATTTCGAGCCGGCTGCCTACCGACGTTACGAGGATGCCGGCTCCCTGGCGGCGCGCCTCATCGGTGAGCAGCTGCGCAAGGATACGGCCGTTCACGGCGTCGAGGTGGCTCACGGGTTCGTCGAGCAGCATGAAGTCGAAGGGCTGGCACAGGGCCCGCACGAAGGCCACGCGCTGCTGCTGTCCGAAGGAGAGGCGTCCCACGGGTGTCGTACGCTTGTCGGCCATGCCGGCCGCGGCAAGCAGCTCCTCGATACGCGCTTCGCTCTGGAAATGTGTCAGATCGTTCTTCAAGGCGATATTCTCCTCGACCGTGAGCTCCTCGAAGAGTCGCAGGTCCTGAAACAGCACGCTCAACGAGCGGCACCGCACGTCGTTCCACTCCGCGCGCGAGAGGCTGCGGATGTTGCGCCCGTCAAAGAGCACGTCGCCCGCATAGTCGCTCCGCATGCCGTAAAGAAAACTGCACAGCGAGGTCTTGCCGGCTCCGGATACCGCCTCCACCAAATAGAACTTTCCCCGGTGGAACGCAACGTCGTGCAGCCAGACGTCGGAATGCCGCACGGAGAGCGGATCGGCGGCAAAGGCCGTCGGCATCACCCCTTTCAACTCGATTGTCTCCATCCTGTCCAAAATCGGGAGCGGCCCGCCCGCAGGGCCGGCCGCTCTTCGCATTGTTATTCGTTACCCGCTTCGGCCGGCAAAGCCGCTGCCATCATGCCGCTTACCGTCGAGCAGATGGTCTCCAGCGCATTGCGCTCCCAATCCTGCATGCGCACCACCATTTCACCGCGGTCCTCGGCGCCCCAGGCCTGCATGTCGGCAAAGAGCGACAGCACCTCCATCAGCGGCTGCATCTGCGGGGAGATAGCTGCATAATTTCCGAGTAGCGTGTTGAGTTGCACGAAATCGAAATACATCGCGGCAACATGCCCCTTGAAAAGGGATTCCTGTCCGGTCAGGGCATCGATCTTCACCCCGTCGAGCGCCGTCTTCACCTCGGCATCGCTCGTTGCGTAGAGCACCTTGTCCTTCACACCGAAGAAGACCGTAACACCCGCCATCGAAAAGCTGTAGGCCCCTTCGCCGCTCTTCACGACCGGCATTCCCGGCAGGGCGGCCACCAGATTGTCCACCACGGCCGGATCGTTCACCTCGCAAAGCAGCGTCGCCTTCGGATAGGTCCCGCCGGGCAGCATGCCCGCAAAGTTGATGGCCAGATCTCCTTCGATGGCATCGAATACCTGCTTGACCATCGGATTTGCCAGCATCATGCCGTAGCCGGGCATCTGCGAAAGGGTCGTATAGAATTCCGAGCCCTTCAGACCGAATCCGAGGGTCGCAACACCCTTCGCGGGGAGGTATTTCAGGAGCGCGCCCCGCTGTTCGCGGACATAGGAGTAGAATGCGGCCATCTGCTCCTCGGCCTCCTTCGAGGCGTAGAGCATCTGCCCCGCGGCGACGATGCGTCCCTGTTCGAAATTCATCGAACCGACCATGCGAACTCCGGCCAGCATGTCGGCCATGGGCAGCGAGGCGGCCGCCAGCTGGTTCTGAAGCTGCATCAGCTCCTTGTAGGAAAGATACATATCGACATCGTTCTTCCCGGCGAAGAACTCCGACAGGGCCGTATCGGCCATGAGGCTCTCGGACGTCTTGGCGGCAAAACGCGCCTTCGCATAGGAGAGCAGCGCCTCATAGGAATTTTGTCCGAAGCAGCACATCACCGCCCCGGCATTGTAGGCGCACAAGCCCGTAACATTGTCCTTTTCACCGATCCGGACCACCGAGAGATCACCCTCCTGCACGGTCTGGAGACCGTTGCGGGCGTTGATCCGGTCCACCATGGCGGTGAACTTCGCCACGTCGTCCAGAGGAAGCAGCACGCCGCCCTGGAATCCGGGCTCATCCGAAGCGGCCGGAGCCAGGAAGAAATAGCCGGCACGCTCACCGTCGATTCCCGACTCCTCGGGATGCGCCAGCAGCGAAAGCACGTACTCTTTCTCCTCGGCAGAGAGTGCTCCGGAGGCGTCCATCTGTCCGACAAGACGCTGATACAGGGGGCTCTGCTCCATGGTCCCGGCATTCACCCCGCTCTTGGCGACGATCTGTGCGGGCTGGAACGCCACGACCATCATGGCATCCCCGGGAAGGGCGCTGCGGTAATCGGGCTTGTCGCCGCCGCAAGCCGCCATCAATACGGCGACAGCCGTCAGGACCATCGTCCGAAAAAGAGCGGGAAGTGTTTTCATACGATTCGTTTTTAGGTTCACCAACTAAAAGGCAAAACTATAAAAAATCGGGAGAAAATCCGCCTTCCCACCCATCAAAATTCTTATTGAACGGACCTTCAATCCTCAAAAAGGCGAAATACCAGACCTACGTTCCACTCAAAAGCCGATTTCACGTTTTTTTCGGGCTCCTCCAGCGACAGACTGTATCCAAGACCGGCCATGACACCGAGTCGACGATAAATGGAGTGTTGATAATTCACCATGAGCGACAGACCGGCTTCCGTCTTCTTCAATTTCTTGAAATACCGGGGTCCGACATGCATTGCCAGATTAAAGTGATCGGTAAGCCACATCTGTATTCCGGCATTCCAAAGTATTTTCTTGACATTCCCCACATTCGGATCATAGCTCATGTTGTATCCCGCCCCGACGCTGATCCCGAAAACCGCCGGAGCCTGGTAACTCAAACGGGCACCCAGCCCTCCGAAACTCAACCCATAGCCCAAAGCAAGATCGATACGGTTCGTATAAGAATTCCATCCTTTTACAGCATTTATGTGGGACAATTGATTTCCCATTGATTTTCCGATTCTTTCGGCATCTATATTATCAAGCATATTACCGACAAGCTGCTGTTCGAACGTCGGTTCATTCTCCCTGTGCATCGGAGTTTCGGCAACATGCGCCCGACTCCCGGATCTGTCCGACGAAACACGCTGCGGACTCCCCGTACTATACAGCCGGATCCGGTTGCATCCCGCAACCAACGACGTCCGGCTGCTTGTCCAGATCGTCCCGTCTTCCGCTTTTCCGTACCACGAATTACCTTTCCCGGAGAGAGTTACCGTTACGCATCCGGCCGCGCCGCAGGAGGGCGCCGAAGAATAGGAGCGGGTGATTTTACCCACATAACGGTTATTCACGTAAATGCGAATGGAGCCCTGTGTTTTCTGATTGGTCCAGAAAACCACGCGTACGGGTTTCGGAGCGGGAGGAGTGTCCTCCCCCTTGATAATCTGGATGCCGCCGGAACGAATTTCACGGACCTTGTTTTGGGCATCAACGACCGAACACACGGTCAAAAAAGCCAACAGAAGCAATAGTTTTTTCATACTGTATAAGTTTGATGTTGGATTTACGGTTATCGACAGAGCTGCATTTTGTTCATTCAGAGACAATAAAAAAACGTGGACAAATCTCATATCCACAAGAGAGGCCCTGGATAGCCCATGCAGTAAGATACAATCATGCCCACGCTGAAAACAGCGAGAGCATCAACTCTTGTTCCTTACTGCATGAAGAAATTTTCCAGGTTTCTCTTGTAAGAAAAAAGCCGATGCGCTTTTATCATTCCATGTAGGCAGCCCTCACAGACTGCCAAAGACAAATATAAAGAATTATTTCGGATTCATGAAAATCCTTCCGGAATAAATCACTAATTTTGTTTTCATGAATACGGACATTCTTCTTATCATCGCGATTGTACTGCTGTTTTTCTTGCTGATCACGGGCCTCGGAATCGTCATTGTCTCCATGCGCCGGAAGGTAACCCGCCTGCAAAACGACAAGCTGCTTTTGGAAGAGGCGCTCACTTCGGCTCGTCAGCATCTTGCAGCGGCAGAGGTACTCCAGACAGAGAGCCGCCAGGCCAGCCAGACAGCACAGGCGGAGCTGCAAAGCATCCGCGAACAACATCTGCGCACCGAGACCGAACTGGCGGCGCTGCGGGCCTCGTCCGCGGCGGAGATCGAGACCCTGCGCCGGCAGAATGCCGAGCAGACGGCCGCATACAAGGCCGAGCGCGAAGCAACCGAGGAGCGCTTCCGCGCCCAGTTCAAGAACCTCGCGACGGAGATCCTCGGCGAGCAGTCGCAGCATTTCCGGCAGACAAGCCGCGAGTCGATCGACCTCATGCTCAAACCCTTCCGCGACAACATCACAGACTTCCGCAAGCGCGTCGAGGAGATCTACACCACGCAGACCTCGCAGCGGGGCGAGCTGAAGGCCGAGCTGAACCGCCTGATGGAGCTCAACCGCCACATCTCGACCGAGGCGCAGAACCTCACGCAGGCGCTGAAGGGCAATTCGAAGGTGCAGGGCGACTGGGGCGAGGTGCTGCTCGAAACGATCCTCGACAACTCGGCCCTCACCAAGGGGATCCATTACCAGACGCAGTACAACGTCAAGGACGAGGAGGGGCGCAACCTGCGGCCCGACGTCGTGCTGTACCTCCCCGAAAAGAAACAGATCATCATCGATTCGAAGGTCTCGCTGACGGCTTTCGTGGCCTATACCTCGGCCGAGACCGACGAGGAGCGGCGCCGCGCCCTCGCGGCACACGTCGCCTCCGTACGGCAGCATGTCGTCGAGCTGGGCCGCAAGGAGTACCAGCGGCGGTTCAACTCACCCGACTTTGTCATCATGTTCATTCCCAACGAGCCGGCCTTCCTCGCGGCGCTGCAGAACGATCCGGCGATCTGGTCCGACGCCTACGACCGCAAGGTGATCGTCTCCTCGCCGACAAACCTCTTTGCGCTGCTGAAACTCGTAGCCGACCTCTGGAAATACAACGACCAGGACAAGAATACGAAGGAGATCGCCGCCTGCGGGCTGAAGCTCTACGAACAGCTGGTCGCCTTCACCTCGTCGCTCGAAGGGGTCGGCGCAGCCCTTGACAAGGCGCACGACGCCTACAACGACGCCTATAAGCGTCTCTGCACGGGCAACGACAACATCGTCCGCGTCGGCGAACGGCTGCGCCGCACGGCCCGGCTTCAGACCAAGCGGCACCATTCGGCCCGCACGCTCGAACTTGCGGGCGACGAAGAGGAGGCGCTGCCCGAGGCCGAAGACAAGGCAACCGCCGAACCGACCGGACCTGCTGAACCGGCCGGACTTGTTGAACCGGCAGAACCGGCAGAACCGGCTGGACCGGTCGGACCCGCCGAAGCGCCGCAACCCTCCGATACCTCCCGGTCGTAACCGGCAGGCAACGACAAGGCCCCGAAGCTATCCGAGCTTCGGGGCCTTGTCGTATCAACTATGGCTCTGCCGCAATCCTTCGCAGACGACAGGCCATGCCGGGCGAGGCGTCGCGCGCCAGCATGCCGATCAGATCGTCCCAGGATTCGCCGACCCAGGCCACACGTCCGCGGCAGTATTTCAGAATGTCGAGCGACCACACCTTCACCGCCACCGGCGTGGCGGGATCGACCGTCCATTGTGCCGCCGCCCCGGCAATCGGGTCAAGCTCGGAGGGCGGCAGCGTCTTCCGCTTCAGCAGGTCGGCCATGATCTTCGCGAAGTGGCGCCGCTGGCTTGCATCCTCCGCGGCCGTGAAATCCCGGCGGCAGAAGGCCTCCACGAAAGGAGCCCACCGGTTGCGGTCGCCGAAATAGATCCGCTCCAGCACATAGGAGCCCCGGAAAAGCAGCCGGTGCCGCAGCTCCCGCGACCATTCGGGCGAGGGATGCACCACCAGATCGTAAAGCCGGGCGACGGCATCCGCCGCACAGACCTGCCGGGCCGCCGCCGCGGCAAAATCCGCTTCGAAGCGCTCCGCGAGCAGGGCGATCAGCTCCTCACGGGTCAAAACAGGCTCTTTTTGGAGGTCGTAACGACGAAATCCTTGAGGTAGAAGGGTTCGAAATAGGCGATATCCTCCGTGCGGCCCTCATCGAAGGCCTGCTGGGCCAACCGGACCAGGCCCCGGGCCGAGGGCGTAACCTCGACCAGCGTCGCATCCGAAAGCACGTCGGCGCATTTGCGGGCTCCGCTGCCGAAGATCACGAACGGGCGGCCCTGGTTGCGGAATGCCGCAAAGCTCTGCGCATCGATCACCTCGGCCGACACCTCGTTCAACGCCCGGCCTTCGGTGTCGAAGACCTGCGCATAGACCTCCATGCGGCGGGCATCGACCATCGGACAGAGCAGCGCCCGGTCCCACTCCTCGACGGAGAGGATGCCGGCCTCGTAATCCTCGCGGGCCACCTCGGCCAGTGCGTCGAGCGATCCCACGGAGAGCAGCGGTTTCTGCAGGCCGTAGCAGAGTCCCTTGGCAAAGGAGACGCCGATACGCAGCCCCGTATAGGAACCGGGGCCCTTGCCGACGGCCACGGCGTCCAGATCATCGGGCGCAATGCCCGTCTCACGGAAGAGTTCATCGACAAACACCCCGACCTTGCGGGCGTGGTCGCGGCCCTCGTCGCTTTCGCGCAGCGAGAGCAGTTCGCCGTCCCGGGCTATGCCGACCGAACAGACATCCGTGCCGGTTTCGATACACAAAATCAAAGACATATAGAGAATGTTTTACGGTTATCGTCTGTAATTTTTCATCGCCTTGTCCATCTCGCGGCGGGCGTCGTTCTCCTTGAGGTATTCACGCTTGTCATACGACTTGCGGCCGCGGGCCAGTCCGATGACGACCTTCGCCAGCCCCCGGTCGTTGAGAAAGAGCCGCAGCCCCACGATCGTCAGCCCCCGGTCCTGCGAGGCGCGCTGCAACTTTTCCAGCTCGCGGGCCGTGAGCAGCAGCTTGCGGTCGCGGCGCGGCACATGGTTGTTGCACGTTCCCCAGGCATATTCGGCGATGTTGATGCCCCGGATCCACAGCTCGCCCCGGTCGAAGTAGCAGAACGAATCGACCATCGAGACCTTCCCGGCCCGGATCGACTTGATCTCCGTGCCGGCCAGCACGATGCCGGCCGTATACTCCTCCAGAATCTCGTAGTCGAACGTGGCCCGCTTGTTCCGGACGTTTATCTTCTTCTGTTCTTTCATAAGCAAAACGGTACGTTAATTGTACGTTACCAGGCGGCGGGAGCCGGATCGGATGACGGATTCTTTATCCCTGATCTGTTTACACATCTTTCTGTTTATTTCTGTTTGCACACGGTATGCGCAGTGATGCGTGTACGACCTCCGGTTCCCGCCCTTTTTTCACAATATGAGCCGCTGGAGCTTGCGGGCGATCGACACCTTCACCTTGTTCAGCCCCGAGAGCCGCTGCAGCAGGGCGTCCTGCTCCTCCTCCGGAAGCGTCTCGTCGCCCAGCCGGACCTGCAGCTCCTTGATCATCCCTTCGACGACCTTCGACTTGTAGAGCGTTACAGCCTTCGGGACCCCTACGGCCAGCATCTCCGCCGCACTCTCGACGTGGATCTCCTTGCGGCGCCACAGCTCGCTGGGGACATAGTTGTCGTCCGAGGTGAGGATATCCACCGAGGCGTTGCACACCTCGGGGTCGATATGGTTCAGGAAACAGTGCACCGGGACCTCCACCCCCGTACCCAGACGCTCCCACTCCGTACGATAGGTCGCCATGATCTGGGCGTAGACAGGGTTGCGGAACTCGATCCCGTCGCGGCCCAGCTCGTCGAAGATCACCTCCGCGACGTTGCAGGCCACCATCGCCGGGCCCTCCTTGAAGTCGAACGAACAGTGGCCGTATTTGAGCAGGTACTTCACGATCTCGCGTTCGAGGGCCTCGATGCCGCTGCCGGCCTCGATCTGCCGGACATATTTCCCGTCCGGCTGCACCGTCTCACGCTGCTGCTGGGCCGCCTGCCGGCGCAGGAACTCGTCCGTCTCGCGATCGCCCGAGGAGGTCAGCCGACGGCGGGCCACCTCCGAGATGAGGATCTGCTCGTCGATATCCATGATCCGCGCACACTCCTTGATGTAGACCGAGCGCTGGATCGGATCGGGAATCTGAGCGATCGACTGCACCATGTCGCCGATGAGCGCCGCCTTGCGGATCGGGTCGCCCTGGGCATCGTGCAGCAGCAGGTTGGCCTTGAATTCGAGGAAGTCGCGCTCGTTGTCGCGGATATACTCCTGCACCTCGGCGGAGGTATGGCTGCGGGCGAACGAATCGGGATCCTCGGGCTCGGGAAGCAGCACCACGCGCACGTTCATCCCCTCGCGGAGGATCATGTCGATGCCGCGCAGCGAGGCGTGAATCCCCGCCGAATCGCCGTCATAGATCACCGTGATGTTCTTCGTGAAGCGCCGCAGAAGCCGGATCTGATCCGTCGTGAGCGACGTTCCCGACGAGGCCACGACATTTTCGATGCCCGCCTGGTGCATCGAGATGACGTCGAGGTAGCCCTCGACCAGGATGGCGTAGTCCTGCTGCTGAATGGCCCGCTTGGCGAAGTAGAGGCCGTAGAGCTCGCGTTTCTTGCTGTAGATCTCGCTCTCGGGCGAATTCTGGTACTTGGCCACCGTCTTGTCCGTGCGGAGCGTACGTCCGCCGAAGGCCACGATGCGGCCCGAGATGTTGTGTACGGGAAAGATCACCCGGTCGCGGAAACGGTCGTAGAGCGATCCGTCGCTCTCGCGCGCCAGCGAGAGGCCCGTCGAGAGGAGGAACTCCCGCTTGTAGCCCGCCGCCAGGGCATCCTTCGACATGCGGTCGCCCTTTGCGGGGCAGAATCCGAGGCCGAACTTGCGGATCGTGGCGTCGGTCAGTCCGCGCTTCTGCCGGAAGTAGGACAGCCCGACGCTCACCCCTTCGGGATCGTTGTGCAGGAAATTCGCGAAGTAGTCCGCGGCCCAGCCGTTCACCACGAACATCGACTCGCGGTCGTCGTTGCGGCGCACCTCCTCCTCGGAGAGCTCCCGCTCCTTGACCTCGATGCCGTAGCGCTTGGCCACCATCTTCAGCGCCTCGGGGTAGGAGATGTTCTCGTGCTCCATGAGGAACGTCACGGCATTGCCGCCCTTTCCGCAGCCGAAGCACTTGAAGAGCCCCTTCGAGGGCGAGACGACGAACGACGGCGTCTTCTCGTTGTGGAACGGGCAACACGCCTGGTAGTTTACGCCCTTTCGCTTGAGCGTAACGTAGTCGCCGATGATTTCCACGATATTCGCGGCGGCATAGATGCGGTCTACCGTTTCCCTGTCGATCATGCGGGCAAAGATACGGAAAAAATCATCAAGATGGGCACGCTCCGTCCGCCGCCGCACCAATATTGCGCAAAAATGGCTACCTTTGCGACATGGACTTCAAACTCGTATCCGATTACGCCCCCACGGGCGACCAGCCGGAGGCCATCGCCCAGATCGTCGGGGCGATCCGCCACGGCTCGAAGCACAACACGCTGCTGGGCGTAACGGGTTCGGGCAAGACCTTCACGGTGGCCAACGTCATCGCCGACCTGAACCGTCCGACGCTCGTCCTGAGCCACAACAAGACCCTCGCGGCACAGCTCTACGGCGAATTCCGCAACTTCTTCCCCGAAAACGCCGTCGAGTACTTCGTCTCCTACTACGACTACTACCAGCCGGAGGCCTACCTCCCGGCGACGGACACCTACATCGAGAAGGACCTCTCGATCAACGCCGAGATCGAGAAGATGCGCCTCAACACCGTGGCCACACTCCTCTCGGGGCGGCGCGACGTGGTGGTCGTATCGAGCGTCTCGTGCCTCTACGGCTGCGGCAACCCCGCGGATTTCCACGCCACGGCCATCACCATAAAGGTCGGGCAGGTGGTCAGCTACAAGCACTTCCTCTACAAGCTCGTCGAGGCGCTCTACACGCGCACCGAGCGGGAGCTCGAACCCGCAACATTCCGCGTGAACGGCGACACGGTGGACATCATGGCGGCCTTCGGCGAGTTCGGCAACCAGTGTTTCCGCGTGATGTTCTTCGACAACGAGGTGGAGGCCATCCAGTCCATAGATCCCGTTACGGGGCAGCGCATCCAGTCGCTCGACTCGCTGACGCTCTACCCCACCAACCTCTTCGTTACCACCAAGGAGCGCATCCATGCCGCCGTGCAGCAGATCTACCTCGACCTGGGCAAGCAGATCGAATATTTCGAGCGCGCCGGGCGCATGATGGAGGCGCAGCGCATCAAGCAGCGCGTGGAGTACGATCTGGAGATGATCAAGGAGCTGGGCTACTGCCCCGGCATCGAGAACTACTCGCGCTACTTCGACGGACGCGCCGCCGGCACGCGCCCCTTCTGCCTGATCGACTACTTCCCGAAGGACTACCTGCTCGTCGTGGACGAGAGCCACGTTACGCTGCCGCAGGTCCACGCCATGTTCGGCGGCGACCGCGCCCGCAAGGAGAACCTCGTGGAGTACGGCTTCCGCCTCCCCGCAGCCAAGGACAACCGGCCGCTCACCTTTGCGGAGTTCGAACAGCTGCAGGGCACCACGATCTACGTGAGCGCCACGCCCGCCGACTGGGAGCTGATGAAGAGCGAGGGGGTCGTCGTCGAACAGCTCATCCGCCCTACGGGACTCGTGGACCCGCCGCTCGAGGTGCGCGTTACGACGAACCAGATCGACGACCTGATCGAGGAGATCGACAAGCGCGTGAAGAACGACGACAAGGTGCTCGTTACGACCATCACCAAGCGCATGGCCGAAGAGCTCTCGAAATACTTTGACCGCGTGGGGGTGCGCAACCGCTACATCCATTCGGACGTCGATACGCTCGAACGCATCCAGATCCTCGAGGATCTGCGGGCCGGGCTCTTTGACGTGCTGGTGGGCGTGAACCTGCTGCGCGAAGGACTCGACCTTCCGGAGGTGGCGCTCGTGGCGATTCTCGATGCCGACAAGGAGGGATTTCTGCGCAACGTGCGTTCACTCACGCAGATCGCGGGACGTGCCGCACGCCACTCGCAGGGCAACGTGATCCTCTACGCCGATACCTGCACCGAATCGATGCGCTACGCCATCGAGCAGAGCAACCGCCGCCGGGAGAAGCAGGTGCGCTACAACATGGAGCACGGCGTACTGCCGCGCAAGGCCCAGAAGAGCGGCTCGGGACAGAGCGCCCTGCTGGCCGGACGCGGAGAAGGGGGCGAGAATCCGGTTCCCGTGGCCTACCCGCTGGCCGAGGACCAC
Organism: Candidatus Alistipes faecigallinarum; assembly: GCA_019115605.1. Lineage (GTDB taxonomy): Bacteria > Bacteroidota > Bacteroidia > Bacteroidales > Rikenellaceae > Alistipes > Alistipes faecigallinarum. Next base: position 23,226 of record DXDG01000015.1, on the reverse strand, counting down.
TACGCACCGGCCGCCGCCGCGGATGTCCGCGGCAGCTACACGGCCGGAGGCGATCTCGACGCCCTCATCGCAAAGGCCCGCGAGGACATGGAGCGGGCCGCCAAGTCGCTGGATTTCCTGGCTGCAGCGAAGTTCCGCGACCGCATGTACGAACTTCAGAAACTACGCGAGGAGAACCGCCGATAACCCGCCGCGGCAAAGCGCATGCAACCCTGCGCCGCATGCCGGCGGCGCAACCCGAATCCCCTTTTCAGCAGAAGACTACTCCGCGGCAGCGTGCCGGAAGGTGAAATATTTGGCGGCCAGGAAACTGTAGACGGTCGTAATACACGAGGCAAGCATCTGCGACGGAGTGGCCCAGATCGCACAGACCTCGACAAAGAATTTCAGGCACAGATAGTTTACGACAACCGACCCCGCGACCGAAAGGGCATAGCGCAGCAGCTGCACGCCGTGCGGCACCGGCGAGCGGCGGAAGGCTACCTGGCCGTTGAGCCAGAAGCCGAGAAAGAAGGTGATCGGAAAGGTCAGCAGCATCGCCGCGACATGGGGCGAGAGCACCACCAGCCCCAGATCGAGCAGCTGTTTGTCGATCAGATAGTTGTAAATCAGAAAATAGCATCCCCATCCAAAGAGGACGTTTGCGCCGCCGCACACGGCATAGCGGAACACCTGCCGCGGCAGGATCGACGATACGGGCGGGAAATAGAAGAGGTCGATCACCCGGATGATCCACGACGAAAGGTTCATCAGCGGGCGGTATAGGTCCACATGCCGGGGAATCGCTCGGCATGCGCACGGATGAAGAGCGTGCAGGCCTCGGGATCATCCGACTCGAAGGGCGACACGAGGTATTTGGCGCCGAAACGATAGACGCCGCAGGTGATGGCCACATCATCCGAGGCGGCATTCCGTGCGGCACGCGCCGCATTCTCGGGCGTGCTGAAGACACCCAGCACCACATAGGAGCGCTTCGAGGTCATCCGTGCCGGTTCATCGGCAGATGCTGCAGCCGGCCGGGCCGACGACTCCTGAGCAGGCTGCACGGCGGTGGCGGAAGCCTGCGCCGACGCAGGAGCCTCCGCGACCGAAGGTGTCGCGGATGAGGGGACTGCGACCGAGGACGTTGCGGCAGAAGGCGTCGCCGGGGCTGCTCCATCCGCTGCAGAAACCGGGGTCGAAAGAGACGGTGCCATCGTTACGGAATCACCGCCTGCAGCGGCTTCCGGGGATGTCGTTTGCGCAGGAACCGCAGCCGTCTCCGTCTCCGTCTTCGGCTCCGGACGGGTGGTCAGATAGGAGTAGGCGCCGATACCGGCCGCCGCAACGATGGCGACGGCACCGAGCCAGATCACCCAGTCGGGGCGTCCGGCGGGCCGCACCTTCACCGGCGCATGTCCCTGCGGGTTCAGCCGACGGTCGAAAGCCTCGTCGAGGGTGAAGTGCTTGAATCGCAGCACACCCACACCCGAGACGGTCAGCGTATCCCCTTCGCGGGCACGCCCCAGCCAGCGGGCATAGACCTCACGGGCCGTTTGCCCGGCTTCATCGGCCGCCATGCCGCTCGTTCCGAGCACGCGGGCGATCTCCTCGACGAGCGAAACACCACGCTGCTGCGAGGTGAACTCCACCGCCCGATACGGCGGCCGCACCGTACGGCGCGAAAGTTGCTGCGCCCGGCGGCGTTCCACACAGAGCGATCCCACCTCGGGCAGGTAGATCGCCCCGCCGGCGGCCAGCACGTTTCCCACGATGCGGCCGACCTGTTCTTCCAGGGGATTGTTGCTCATCGTTTCCGTTTTTTGGGCTCTTTCGGCTGCGTCCGCGCCGGCTGCGGCTTCTGCGGAACAGGCACCTCAAGAGCCGGGCGCGAGAATCCGCGCCAGATCATATAGATGCCGAGCAGGATGAAGGGAATGCTCAGCCACTGTCCCATGTCGAGGGCCCAGCCTACTTCGAAGGCCTCCTGTTCGGTCTTGATGAATTCGATGAAGAAACGCGTCAGGAAGACGCCGATCAGTCCGATGCCGAAGAGCACGCCGGGCCGGCGGCGCGCCATGTCCCGGCGGTAGTAGAGCCAGCAGAGAATGGCAAAGGTCGCCAGATAGCACAGCGCCTCGTAGATCTGCGTGGGATGCACGGCCGCCGGGGCATACTCATGCACCCACTTGGCCGAACGGATGAACTCGAAGCCCCACGGCAGCGTGGTCGCCGTGCCGAAGATCTCCGAATTGAAGAGGTTGCCCATGCGCACGATGGCACCGCCGATACCCACGGCGATCATGATGCGGTCGAGCGACCAGACATACGGCAGCTTGTTCCTGCGCGAAAAGAGCCACAGGCCGATCAGCAGACCGATGGCGGCGCCGTGGCTCGCCATGCCGCCGTCGCGGAATCCCGTGATGATCGTCCAGGGTTTCGAGAGGTACTCCACCGGATCGTAGAAGAGGCAGTGCCCGAGGCGGGCGCCGATGATTGTCGCCAGCGTGCCGTAGATGAAGATCGAACTGGAGACCTCCTGCGAGAGACCTTCGCGTTTGCAGAAATTGTCGAAGAACCAGGCGCCGATCAGAATCGCCAGCGCCCACATCACTCCGTAGTAGCGGATGTCGAACGATCCGAAGCTGATGAATACGGGATCGAAGTCCCAGACAATGCTCAAAGGTTGTATCATTTACCCAAATTTGTTGTTTCACGGCTTGCGGCATGCCTGCCGGCAGCGGACCGCCGCGGCAACGCCTTCCTCCGCTTGTTTACTTCATCTCGTGCGCATCGGCCTTCCTGAGCGTAAAGGAGAAGGTGCTCCCCACGCCCGGCTCGCTGCGTACGGTGATCCGTTCGCCGTGCGCCTCGACAATATGCTTGACAATGGCCAGGCCGAGGCCCGTGCCGCCCTGCTCGCGCGAGCGGCCCTTGTCCGTACGATAGAAGCGTTCGAAAACCCGCGGCAGATCCTCCTTGGCGATACCCTGCCCGTTGTCCTCGACCTCGATGAGAATCCGGTCGATCAGATCGCGGAAGCGGATGCGCGTCGTACCGTTCTCCCGGCCGTAGTGGATCGAGTTGATGATCAGATTGACCAGCACCTGACCGATGTAGTGCTTGTCGGCCACCACCCAGAAGGGCGAGGGAAGGTTCTCGGCCCCCTTGACCGAGATGCGGATACCCCGCTTGTCGGCCTCGATCTCGGCCTGCTCGGCGATCTCCTTCGCAAGGGCCACGATATCGAAACGCTCCATCTTCAGCTGGTTCATGTTGCTCTCGAGTTTCGAGATCGTGTCGAGGTCGTTGACGATGTTGATCAGGCGGTCGATGCTCTTCTCGGCCCGCTCGAGGTACTTGCGGTTGATGAGCTCATCCTCCAGGCCGCCGTCCAGCAGCGTCGAGATATAGCCCTGGATGTTGAAGATCGGGGTCTTCAGCTCGTGGGCCACATTGCCCAGGTACTGCTTGCGAAAGCGCTCGGCCTCCTTCAGCCGCGCGATCTCCTTGTCGTTCGTGTCGGCCCAGGCGGTCAGCTCCTCACCGATGTTCTCGACCTTCTTGTCCTTGAGCTCGGAGAAGATCTCCGCCGTGTGCACGTTGCGCGAGAGCACGATCGAATAGATCGGCTTGAGTTTGTAGGCCACATACTTGCGGATGATGAACAGGGCGACGAGCATCACCACCGCAAAGGTGCCCAGCAGCACGATCGATGCAGGGATCCAGCGGATCTGCACTCCTTTCGCATGCATCGCGAAGAGTACCCCGGCAACGATCGCCGTGGCCAGCAGGCCGATCCAGCACGAGGCCGCCTCTTTGGTTTTGATGGTAATCATGGCGCTATTTCATGTAGTTGCGCATCAGACGGGCGATATACTTGCCCACGATGTCGAATTCGAGGTTCACGACCGACCCCACGTCGATCCGGCAGAAGTTCGTGTGCTCGAACGTATAGGGGATGATCGCCACGCGGAACGACGACTCCTTCGAGTCGCAGACCGTGAGGCTCACGCCGTTGACCGCCACCGAGCCCTTCTCGACCGTACAGAGTCCTTCGCCCTGGGGCTTGTATTCGAAGGTGTAGTACCAGCTGCCGTCGGCATCCTCGCGGGCCGTGCAGAGGGCCGTCTGATCGACATGTCCCTGGACGATGTGGCCGTCGAGCAGCGCGTCGGGCTTCATCGAACGTTCGAGGTTCACCAGATCGCCCACGCGCAGCAGCCCGAGGTTGCTGCGGTCGAGCGTCTCCTTCATGGCCGTTACGGTATAGGTATCCCCCTCGATGGCCACCACCGTGAGGCAGACGCCGTTGTGGGAGATACTCTGGTCGATCTTCAGCTCGGAGCAAAAATCCGCCCGAAGCGTGAAGTCCCTGTTCTGACGGTCCGTGCGGATCGATACGACCTCGCCCGTACACTCTACGATGCCTGAAAACATACTATCAACTGTTTACGATCAATTTTCCCTTTACCCTGTACACCGCGACGATCTCGTCGGCATCGACCACGATGTCGTCGAAATCCTCCCGGTTTCCGGCCACCAGACGGTATTTACCCTTCGCGGCGGTCCGGACTATCCGCAAAGTTACAATTTTTCGGCATACCACCACATATTCTTCGCCGGGAATTATCGCTTCACGCTCCACGGCCTTCAGCAGAACGACCGTTCCCGGCGGCACGAGCGGCCCCATGGCCCGTCCGGCATAGACCATCGCCAGGTCGCACTCCCCGACCGGAGCGGCCACCAGATAGCTGTCGGCCGTCAGGCGCTCCACACCGGTGATCTGCTGCTCGACATCCACGTCGTAGAAGGGGATCTGCGCGCCCCGCAGCCGGGTATCGGCAAACATCTGCCCCTCGCCGGTCAGCAGCCAGAGCTTGTCCACCTGCGGAAACTTCGCGACGATGCGCTCCGCCACGTCGAGCGAAATGCCGTTGTTGCCGCGCTTGATCTGGTATAGATTCTCCCCGCGGGCAAGACCGATATATCGGGCGAAATAATTGGTTGTCATGTTTGCCCACTTGATCACCGCCTCGATTCTTTGCCAATTATTCTGCTTTTCCCGCATTTTTTTCTTTACAATTAAAAAATTTTTTGCATCTTTGCAGTCCCGGTCCCGTAGTTCAATGGATAGAATATAAGATTCCGGTTCTTACGATAAAGGTTCGATTCCTTTCGGGACTACCAGGCACAGGAGCCGCGCGTCGGCCTCTGTGCTTTTTTTTTGCGGCAAAACGATGCCGCCGGCACAAAACCGCCGATACCGGACACCGTTTTCACCAGCAAAAATAGTAACAAATTCGGTCCGAACAAGAAAAAACAGCACATTTCAACCTATTTATGGCACATTCGGACCCTCCGCCAAAGAGAAAGCCCGCACCTCGGGTGCAGGCCTTTTTCTTGCAACAAGCATGCAAGAGGCGTCGGGCGGACTCAAAACGAGAGACGCACGCCCAAACGGAGCGTCAGCGTCAGCGGCGAATCGGTCCGCGCGGTCCGCAGACGGGTTTCGGTCAGGTAGTACGACCCCTCGGGTTCGAAATAGAGCCCCACCATCCCGCCGAGCCGGTACTGGGCACCCGCCGCGGCAAGCAGCGACCACTGCACGCCCGGCTCCGACAGGCTCTCCGCCCCGAAGGTTGCCGAGACACACTTCTCGACCATGCCGCCGGCCCCCACGTAGAGCGAGAAACGCCCCCGCTCGAGGAACTGCCAGTTGATCCGAAGCGGAATCCCCAGGAAATGCAGCCGTTGCGCCACATCGTCCGAAGCATACGGAACCCCGACATCCGACCGCAGCAGCGTATAGTTGAGACCGCTCTCGAGCGAGAGCCCGTGGGCAAACTCCTTGCGGAGCGTCAGCGCAAAGCTCAAGGGCTGGTGGTGGCGGAAGCGGTTCTCGTCGTAGTCGTACTGTCGGAGCAGCACCATCTCGGAGCCATTGCCGATCATCGAAGGCATTCCGGCCGGCGGTGCAACAGCCATCATGCCTCCCCGGGAGGGGGTGTTTGCCGCATCTCGCGACACGCCGCCGCCGGCCGAAAGCGAGAACGACAGGGGTCTGCGCGGTTTCGGGGCCCGGTATCCGCGGGGCTCCGTTCCGCGGGACGACGCCGCCAACGAGGACGCCGCATCGTCCACCGTCCGGGTTTCGGACCGCGAAGCGGTTGCCGCCGATACCACAGCCGGAGCGGCCGCTTCGTCAGCCGCCGCCGAAACGTTTCTTTCGGCTGCGGGCGCCGGAGTCGTCGCAGCCGGGGCCTCCCATTCGGAAACAGCCTCCCGGACGGCCGGCGCCGCAGCCGTGCGGCCCCCCTTTGCAACCGCAGCGGATTGCGGAACCGCGGCAGCATACTCCCCGGTGCGGGCCGACGCCCCTTCGCGCCGCACCTCGACCGGAAGCTGCACCTGCCGCCGCAACCGCTCCGGTGTCTCTGCCGCGGAGCCGTCCTCCTCCGTCGTCGCGATAACAACCCCTTTTTGTTCCAATACCGTATCGGGGCGCAACAGCAGGTCGCCCGCAACCACCCCGATCAACACAACGGCAGCGGCGGCGGCAATCCGCGGCATATAGATGCGCCATGCGGGCTTCCGTACCGGCGTCGGTACAGGCTCGGACAACACGCGCTCGAGACGCTCCCAACCATCCTCCGGCGGGGAGATCTCGGCATCGCGGAGCGATGTCCGCATGAACTCGATCCAATCCTTATCCTCTTTCATAACTCAATGTGTCTTCAAGTAGTCGCGGATCCTGCGTGCCAGCAGCGTTCTGGCGCGGAAGAGCTGCGACGAGGAACTCTTCTCGTTGATCCCCAGCATTTGGGCGATCTCCCGGTGGGAGTACTCCTCGATGCAGTAGAGGTTGAACACGGCGCGGTAACCGTCCGGGAGCTCCGCGATGAAGCGCATCAGCACCTCGCGCGGCACGGAGGCCATCTCCGAAGAGGTCGGCTCGGGTTCGGCTACGGTCGCCGCAACCCGTCCTTCGTCGAGCTCGGTGAATCCCCGCCGGGAGCGGTTCCGCAGCCATTCGAGGGCCACATTGACCGTGATGCGCTCCATCCAGGCCCTCAACGATCCGGGACCGCGGTAGGAGAACCGGTCGAAGGCGCCGTAGATCTTCAGGAAGGCGTCGTGCAGCAGGTCCTCGGCCGTGGAGCGATCCCCCGCATAGCGTATGCATACCGCCATCAGCCGCCCGGCGAAACGGTCATACAGCTCGCGTCGGGCCGCACCGTCCCCCTTTCTGCACCCTTCGGCCAGTATCCGTTCCTCCATCTGCATTGTTGAATTCACCTATATAAATCGGATCCGGGGCCAAATACTGCATTTCGGAACAAAAAAATTTCCCCTCCGTGCAGTATTCCTCCCCTCGGAACATTTTAGTTGCGAAAGGTAACAATAAAATATGGAAAAGATGAAAAAATTCGGCTGGCTCCTGCTGACTCTGCTGGCGGCACTCCCGTTTACCGCCTGCAACGACGACGAGGGAGGATATCCGTATAATTATGTCTACGGGATCATCACCACCGTACATACGATCGGCGAGGAGGACTACTATTTCGAACGCGACAACGGCCAGACGCTCTATCCGAGCGAGAAGCCCGCGCTTTACGAAGCCCGGGAGGGTTCGCGGGCGATCATCTACTTCGATCTGCTGGAGAGCATTCCCGACTACGACTACAACATCCGCCTGTTCGGTGTCGACAACATCTACACGGGGGCGGCACGGGTCGTAACGACGCAGGAGGAGCTGGACCGGCTGGGCAGCGACGGCGCCGGATTCCCCACGGCCTACTGGAAGTATTTCAACCTCACGAAAAAGTGGCTGACGCTCTATCTGCTCTATCCCGTCACGGAGAATGACAAGCATGCCTTCACGGTCATTGTCAACAAGGTCTCCGAACCCGGGCAGAGCGAGGAGGGCTATCTCAACCTTGAGCTGCGCCACAGCGCCGGCGGCGACGTGGCCGGGTATACGCTGGGCTACTACGTCTCCTTCGACATGGAGCCGATCGCCGCGGAGCTCGAAGGCAAGAAGGGCATCATCCTGCGCATCGACACCCGCGAAAACGGGACGAAATACCTCAAGATGGACCTGCCCGCGGAGCAGTAGCCACTCCGCCGCGCAGGCATGTCCGGTCCGCCGCGGGGGCGGGCCGGATTTTTCGTATCCGGCCGCCGCGTCGGCCGGCTATGCGCGGCAGGGCACGGGGAACGGGCATCGTCCGATTTTTTCGCCGCACAGGGCCGGGTCTCGTGAATTTTGCGTATATTTGCCACATGTCTATCGTACGCAATACGGAGAGCGATCTCGAATTCGAAAACCGGATCCGTCCCCAGGAGCTCGGGAGCTTCGCGGGTCAGGAGAAGATCGTCGAAAACCTCCGCATCTTCATCAAGGCGGCACTCCTGCGCGGCGACTCGCTCGATCATGTGCTGCTGCACGGCCCTCCGGGCCTGGGCAAGACCACGCTGGCGAACATCATCGCCAACGAGATGGGGGCGCAGCTGCGCGTAACGTCGGGCCCCGTGCTGGACAAGCCGGGCGACCTGGCCGGCCTGCTGACGAACCTCAACCCGGGAGACGTGCTCTTCATCGACGAAATCCACCGTCTGAGCCCGATCGTCGAGGAGTACCTCTACTCGGCCATGGAGGATTTCAAGATCGACATCGTCCTCGACAAGGGTCCTTCGGCCCGCTCGATCCAGATCGAGCTGGCCCCCTTCACGCTCATCGGCGCCACGACACGCAGCGGGCTGCTCACCTCGCCCCTGCGGGCCCGCTTCGGCATCCAGTGCCATCTGGAGTATTACGACGCCGCGGTGCTGGCCGGGATCGTGCGCCGCTCGGCGCGGATTCTCGACGTCCCGATCGACGACGATGCCGCCCGGGAGGTCGCGCTGCGTTCACGCGGCACGCCGCGTATCGCCAATGCCCTGCTGCGCCGCGTGCGCGACTTCGCACAGGTCAAGGGCGGCGGACATATCGACCTGGAGATCACACGCATCGCCCTTGCGGCGCTGAACATCGACTCGCGCGGTCTGGACCACATGGACAACAAGATCCTCGGCACGATCATCGAGAAGTTCAAGGGCGGCCCCGTAGGGTTGAACACCGTAGCCACGGCCGTCGGCGAGGAGCCCGGCACGATCGAGGAGGTCTACGAGCCCTTCCTCATCAAGGAGGGATTCCTCAAGCGCACGCCCCGGGGTCGCGAGGCGACCGCACTGGCCTACGAGCACCTCGGCTACACCCGGCCCGACAACGGCGAAGCCTCGCTCTTCTGACCGGACGTGCGGCACTCCCGGGAAAAAATCATCGAACCGCAGCCGGATTTCCCGCGCAAAAATCGCACGGGCGCAATATTTGCACGCCGGATGCGTTGAAATTTATTACGAATCAAAAAACGAACCGTCATGAATACCGAAGATAAACTCAAGGAAGCGGCGCTGCGCTACCATCGGGAGCCGCAGCCCGGCAAGATCGCCGTCGTCCCGACGAAACCCCACCGTACGCAGGCGGACCTCTCGCTGGCCTATTCCCCCGGCGTGGCGGCTCCCTCGCGGGCCGTTGCCGAAGACCCGGCCTCGGTCTACGAATATACGGGCAAGGGGAATCTCGTGGCCGTCATCTCGAACGGCACGGCCGTTCTCGGACTGGGCAACATCGGCCCGCTGGCCGCCAAGCCCGTCATGGAAGGAAAAAGCATGCTCTTCAAGATCTTCGCGGGCATCGACGCCTTCGACATCGAGGTGGCGGAGCGCGATCCCGAGGCCTTCGTCCGCACGGTGCGGGCCATTGCCCCCACGTTCGGAGGCATCAACCTCGAAGATATCAAGGCTCCGGAGTGTTTCGAGATCGAGGAGCGGCTGCGCCGCGAACTGGACATTCCCGTCATGCACGACGACCAGCACGGCACGGCGATCATCACCTCGGCGGCCCTGCTCAACGGGGCGAAGATCGCCGGCAAGGAGCTTCCGGCTCTGCGCGTCGTCGTCAACGGAGCCGGCGCCGCGGCCATCGCCTGCGCGCGGCTCTTCCTCAAACTGGGAGTTCGCCGCGAGCACATGGTGCTGTGCGACAGCCGCGGGGTCGTCGCCGCTCACCGCGAGGATCTCAATCCCCTGAAACGCGAATTCGCCACCACGCGGCGCATTGCAAGCCTTGCCGAAGCGCTCCACGGCGCCGATGTCTTCCTCGGAGTCTCGAAAGCCAACGTGCTGACACCCGAAATGCTGCGCTCGATGGCCCCGAATCCGATCGTCATGGCCCTGGCCAATCCCGATCCGGAGATCGCCTACGACGTGGCTACCGTCACGCGTCCCGATCTGATCTTCGCCACGGGCCGCTCGGACTACCCCAACCAGGTGAACAACGTGCTGGGATTCCCCTACATCTTCCGCGGAGCCCTCGACGTCCGCGCCTCGGAGATCAACGACGCCATGAAGCTCGCCGCGGCGCACGCCATTGCCGCCATGACGCGCGAGCCGGTTCCGGAATCCGTACTCCGGGACTACAACCTCGAGAAGCTCGAATTCGGACGCGGGTATCTCATTCCCAAGCCCACCGACCCGCGGCTGCTCACCACCGTAGCCACGGCCGTGGCGCGGGCTGCCATCGAGTCGGGCGTCGCCCGGCGGCCGATCTCCGACTGGGAGGCCTATACCCGGGAGCTGCGCGAGCGGACAAAGTAACCGGAAAGATCATAAGGAAAAGAGGCGGGAATCAATCCCGCCTCTTTGAGTATCCAGGTCTGCCGCCCGCCGGTCATTCCGCCGCAAACAGCGCCGCAAAGGCATCGCGCGTCATCGGCCGCACCTCGCAGGAGCCGATGCCCGTCGGCAGAACGACATGCAGCACACCCGCTTCGCTCTTCTTGTCCTTGCCGACCTCCCGCAACAGGCGGGCCATCGGCACGGGAGGCGTCAGCTCAAGCCCCAGGTGCGCGAGCAGCCCGCGGATCCGGTCGCGGTCCGCGGAGGCGAGCACGCCGAGCCGCACCGCCGCATCGGCGATAAGCGCCGTACCCACGGCCACGGCCTCGCCGTGGTTCATGCGGTCCGAGCACTTCTCGATGGCGTGCGCCAGCGTATGCCCGAGGTTGAGCTTGCGCCGCTCCCCCGCCTCGCATTCGTCGCGTTCGACAATCGCCGCCTTCACCTGCACGGCGGCCGAGACGACACCGGCCAGAAGCGCCGCATCGCTGCGCAGCGCCTCGAATGCCGAAGCCTCCAGCCGGGCGAAGAGCGCCGCATCGGCGATAACGGCCGCCTTGACCGCTTCGGCCAGCCCGGCGCGGAACTCCCGGTCGGGCAGGCTCCGCAGCATCGCCGGATCGCAGATGACAAAGCGCGGCTGGGTAAAGGTACCGGCCATGTTCTTGTATCCGTCCACATTGACGCCGTTCTTTCCGCCCACCGAAGCGTCGATCTGCCCCAGAAGCGTCGTCGAAACGAATCCGAAGCCGATGCCGCGCATGTAGGTCGACGCGGCAAATCCCGCCACGTCGGTTACGATGCCGCCGCCGACACCCAGCACGAAGCTCTTGCGGTCGACGCCCAGCTCGATGAAACGACGGTAGAGCTCCTCGACCGTCCGCAACGTCTTGATGCTCTCGCCCCGGCCGATGAGCACCTTCTCATAAGGGGCCAGCAAACCGGGATAGAGGCGGTCGATCGTCGCATCCGTAACGACAACCACACGCCCCGCAGGCAGTACATCCGAAAGAATCTCCGCTGCAGAGCCGACGTAGACGTCGCTCCGGCCGCAGAGGCTGAAGGCAGGTTTCATTATTCAATATTTTTAACAATCGAACAAAAGTAACACTTTTTCCGGAGAAATTCTTACCTTTGCACGACAAAACACACACCTATGCAGAAACTGCGTAACATCGCAATTATCGCCCACGTCGATCATGGCAAGACCACGCTGGTCGACAAGATGATTCTGGCAGGACATGTCCTGCGCGACAACGCCAAGACGAGCGGCGAGCTCATTCTGGACAACAACGACCTGGAACGCGAACGGGGCATCACGATCCTCTCGAAGAACGTTTCGGTCATCTACAAGGACTACAAGATCAATATCATCGACACCCCGGGCCACGCCGACTTCGGAGGCGAGGTGGAGCGCGTGCTGAACATGTGCGACGGCGTGCTGCTGCTCGTCGATGCTTTCGAGGGGACGATGCCCCAGACGCGCTTCGTGCTGCAGAAGGCCCTGGCGCTCGGCAAGAAACCCATCGTGGTGATCAACAAGGTCGACAAGCCCAACTGCCGCCCCGAAGTGGTGAACGAGCAGGTCTTCGACCTGATGTTCACGCTCAACGCCACCGAGGAGCAGCTCGACTACAAGACCATTTACGGCTCGGCCAAGCAGGGCTGGATGTCGCACAAGTGGAACGAGCGGACCGATTCGATCGTCCCGCTGCTCGACGCCATCATCGACGAGATTCCCGAGCCGAAGATCGTCGAGGGTACGCCGCAGATGCTCATCACCTCGCTCGAATACTCCTCCTATACGGGACGTATCGCCGTAGGCAAGCTGACGCGCGGCACGCTGAAGGCCGGGCAGAACGTTACGCTGGCCAAGCGCGACGGCATAACGATGCAGAAGTGCAAGATCAAGGAGCTGATGGTCTTCGAAGGCCTGGGCAAGAAGAAGGTCGACGAGGTGCCGTGCGGCGAGATCTGCGCCATCATGGGCATCGAGGGTTTCGAGATCGGCGACACGATCTGCGACTACGAGAATCCCGAGCCGCTGCCGCCCATCGCCATCGACGAACCGACGATGTCGATGCTCTTCACGATCAACAACTCGCCCTTCTTCGGCAAGGACGGCAAATACGTTACCTCGCGCCACATCAAGGAGCGCCTGGACCGCGAGCTGGAGAAGAACCTCGCGCTGCGCGTAACGCCCGGCCCGTCGGCCGATTCGTTCAACGTCTTCGGCCGCGGCGTGCTGCACCTCTCGGTGCTTATCGAGACGATGCGCCGCGAGGGCTATGAACTGCAGGTGGGCCAGCCCCGCGTCATCATCAAGGAGATCGACGGCAAGAAGTGCGAGCCGATCGAGGAGATGACCGTCGACTGCCCCGAGTCGTGCTCGGGCACGGTCATCGAGCTGGCAACCAAGCGCAAGGGCACGCTCCGCAACATGGAGTCGAACGGCGACCGCGTACGGCTGGAGTTCGACATCCCCTCGCGCGGCATTATCGGACTGCGTTCGAACATGCTGACGGCCACGGCCGGCGAGGCGATCATGACACACCGGCTCAAGGATTTCGAGCCGTGGGTCGGCGAGATCGAGATGCGCACCAACGGCTCGATCATCTCGGGCGAGACGGGCACGGCCTACGCTTACTCGATCGACAAGTTGCAGGACCGCGGACGCTTCTTCATCTCCCCGATGGAGCAGGTCTACGAGGGGCAGGTCATCGGCGAGCACACGCGCCAGAACGACATCACGGTGAACGTTACCAAGTCGAAGCAGCTCACGAACATGCGCGCCTCGGGTTCGGACGACAAGGCGGTGATCACCCCGCCGAAGGTCTTCACGCTCGAGGAGGCGCTCGAATACATCAAGGAGGACGAATACGTCGAGGTTACGCCCCATGCCATGCGTCTGAGAAAGATCCTGCTGCATGAGGTGGACCGCAAGCGCGCCGCCAAGTAACCGTTCCACAAGCATCTCCAGCCGATGACACACTTCACGCTGTCGCTCGCCACGGGAGCCGTTGCCGGAGCGCTGGTTGTCATTCCGATGATCTTCCAGCGCTGCTCGGCCCGCAGCTGCATCGCCTCGTTTCTGATCTACCTCTTTGCCGCCGTCATGGTCTTCTACGGCGACCTGCCCTACCTCCCCTGGTGGGCCGACGGCATGGGGATCACGGTGATGCTGACCCTTCCGACGCTCTTCGCCGCAACGGGCAAGGGGCAGAGGTCGGTGCCGCTGATGCTGTTCAACGCCCTGCTCTTCGGATTTCTGATCAGCATGGCCGAGCGCTATCTGGCCTGAGGCGGAGAGGCCCGAAACCGAAAAACGTCCTTCCTGCGAAGGGCGTTTTTTGTTTTTCCGCGCAGTATCCGGCTGAAAATCCCGTTTATGGGAAAAGAGCGCACAAAAAGATCATGAAAGCATTCCGCCCCCTGCTCCTTCTGCTGCTGCCCCTGCTGGCGGGCGCCTGCGAAAAGGACGACAGTTCGCATACCGAGATCTGGACCGTCGCCCCGGAAAAGGGCGTAACGGGAATCCATACGGGATTCGGACACGTCCCTGCCTACCTCCTCAAAAAGGGTTCCTCCGCAACGTGGGAAGCTTCGGCGGAGACCATCGCGGGGTTTCGTTTCGAGCGGGGCTACGAAAAGGTGGTGCGTGTCCGTCTCGAGCCGATCGCCAACCCTCCGGCCGACGGTCCAGGACGCCGTTGCACGATGGTGCAGGAGCTCTCCCGCACACCGGCTGCCTGCGCGGTCGATCCGCTGACCTTCAGCCCCGAATACGAGATTCTCGTGGCCTCGGTGCTGGCCGATGCCGACCCCGCGGTCTACTGGATCCAGGACCTGCGCTACGACTCTCCGGAATGGCTCCCCTTTCCGTGGAAAATCGAAGGGTTCGACTTCAAACCGGGATACGAAACCCGGCTTCGGATCCGCCCCACGGCCCGTTACGACGAATCGACCGACGACTATACGGTACACTACGACATGACACGGCTCTGTGCCGAGGAGCAGCGGAATTCCGAAGGGGGTTCCGACCCTTTGAGCAACGGCCGGAGATTCCCCGCGCCCCGGCCGTGAAAAGCCGTCGGGAAATTTGGCAATCGCAAACGGTTGCATTATATTTGTGGCATCATCAAAACGCGAACAGGACATGAGCAAGATCGGCATCGCCTGCGACCATGCGGGCTACGAAATGAAGGAATTTCTGGTGGGATACCTCGGCGCCATGGGTTACGAGGTGCTGGATTTCGGCACCTACTCGCCGGAGAGCGTCGACTATCCCGACTATGCACATCCGCTGGCCGCGGCGATCGAGGCGGGCGAGATCCCGCAGGGCGTCGCCCTCTGCGGCTCGGGCGAGGGCATGGCCATCACGCTCAACAAGCACCAGGGCATCCGTGCCGGACTGTGCTGGGAGCCCGAAGTGGCTTCGCTCATCCGGCGCCACAACGACGCCAACGTCATCGTCTTCCCGGCACGCTTCATCACCAACGACGAAGCGGTCAAGATGCTCGAGGCCTTCTTCGCCGCCGAATTCGAGGGAGGACGCCACGAGCGGCGCGTCGCCAAGATCCCCGTACCGAAGGCCGAGTAAGCGGTAGATTGGTATAAAACGAAAAGACGGTTGCCTCCTGCGAGGCAACCGTCTTTTTCATTGTCAGCGGATCCGTTCCCGATGGAGGAACTCGCCCTCCTGCAGCGGGATTTGCGGCTCCGCCGCCTCGAAGAGGCCGAAGACCGCCGAGCCGCTTCCCGACATCGAGGCATAGAGGGCCCCGGCCCGCAGAAGCCGCCGCTTGAGCTGGCCGATGGCGGGATGTGCCGCGAAGACGGAGGTCTCGAAGTCGTTGGTTACCGTCCCCTGCCACTCCGACACGGGACGCCGCAGCCGTTCCGCAAGCGGACGTTCCGGTATGCGGGGGCGCACCCCGGCGTAGGCTTCGCGGGTCGAGACCCCCTCCGCGGGCTTCACCACGACGAGTGTCAGACCCTGCAGAAGCAGGTCGAAGGGCTCCATCACCTCTCCGCGGCCCGTACACAGCTGGGGCGTGTTGCGCACGAAGAAGGCCGTGTCGCTGCCCAGCTCGGCGGCGCAGTCGATCAGCTCCGTCTCCGGAAGCCGCAGGTCGAAGAGCGCGTCGATCGCCCGCAGCACGGCCGTGCCGTCGGATGATCCGCCGCCCAGACCCGCTCCGAACGGGATGCGCTTCACCAGCCGGATCGCAACCCCCTCCACGCCGTAGCGGCGCTGCATGAGCCGGAAGGCCTTCATGCAGATGTTCTCCTCAGGGGCGCAGTCCACCGCAATACCCTCCGCGCGGAACACGGCGCCGCGATCGTCCGTACGGAGGACTTCCACCTCGTCGCAGAGCTCCGCGACGGGAAACATCACCGTCTCGAGATCGTGGTAGCCGTCCGCACGCCGGCGCAGGACGTCGAGCCCCAGATTTATTTTACAGTTCGCTTGCAGAATCATACAACAAAGATAGGAATTTTCTATTTTTGCCGTATGAAATTCCGCACCGAAATCGAGATCGCACCGCTGGACGTGCGCTTCGGATACGAGAACCGGACGCTGGCCCTCGGCTCGTGCTTCGCCTCACATATCGCCGACCGCCTCGCACGGGCCCGGTTCCACGTTACGGCCAACCCCACGGGCATCCTCTTCAATCCGCTGTCGATCGCCGCGGCCGTCCGGGCGTTCGGCACGGAGGTCCGGCGCGAGGAGCTGCAGCACGATGCGGAGCGGTGGTTCCATTTCGGATTCCACGGCGACTTTGCCGCTCCGACGGCCGAAGAGGCGCTCCGCCGCATGAACGCCGCCCGCAGGGCGGGTGCCGGGGCGCTCCGCGCGGCCGACCGGGTGATCCTGACGCTCGGCACGGCCTGGGTCTACGAACGCGAAGGGGAAGTTGTCGCCAACTGCCACCGCCGCCCCGCCGCGGAGTTCACCCGCCGGCGGCTCCCGGTTGCGGAGATCGTCGAAACGCTTGCAGCGCTCATCGAAGGGCCCTTCGCCGGCAAGGAAGTGCTCCTCACGGTGAGCCCCGTACGCCATCTGGGCGACGGCCTTGCGGGCAACGCCGTCAGCAAGGCAACGCTGCGGCTGGCCGCCGAGGAGCTTGCCGGAGGGTTCCGCAACGTCGCCTACTTCCCCTCCTACGAGATCCTCATGGACGACCTGCGCGACTACCGCTTCTACGCCGATGATCTGGTGCATCCCGCGCCGCAGGCCGTGGAGTATGTCTGGGAGCGGCTCGTGGCCGCGGCCCTCACCGGGGAGGCCCGAAAGCTCCAGCCGGCCGTCGAGGAGATCGTCGCCGCGGCGGCCCACCGGCCCCGCGATCCGCAGAGCCGCGCCCATCGGGATTTCTGCCGCCGCCAGCTGGAACGGATCGCCGCCCTCGAGGGGCCCGATTTTCGGGCTGAGGAGGAATATTTCCGCCGATGTATCGAAATAAATTCGTAAATTTGCGGCCGATTTTGATGCAAGCCATGAACAAGAGACTGATTTTACTCGCCATAGCCCTCTTCACGGCCACCCGGAGCTTCTGCGCCGAGCCGCCCCGGCTGATCGTCCAGATCGTTGTCGGGTCGATGCGCGCCGAGGATCTCGGGCGCTACGACGCCAACTTCGGCGAAGGGGGATTCCGCCGCCTGATGCAGGGCGGCACGGTCTATACGGACTGCCGCTACGATTTCCAGCAGACCACCACCCCCGTCTCGCTGGCCACGCTCTCGACGGGCGCCCTGCCCTCGACCCACGGCATAATCGGCGACCGGTGGGTGGACTACACCTCGAACGGCATCGTCTCGCTCACCGACGGGCGCAAAGGCCCGGGAGCCTACCATCTCGTGGCACCCACGCTTTCGGAGACCCTCCGCCGGCAAAACCCCGAAAGCCGCACGGCAACCGTCGCCGCCGAAGCAGCCTCGGCCGTCATGCTGGCCGGCCGCGGCGGCGAGGTCTTCTGGCTCGATCCCGTACGGTGCGACTGGATCACCTCGCTCTACTATGCCGCCGGGGTTCCCGAATGGATCGACCGCAGCAACGACGAGCGCTACAACCTCTCCTACACCTCCACGGAGTGGCGGCCGCTGCTCGACCGCGAACGCTATGTCAACACGCGCAACCTGCAGATCGTCTTTCCCGAGAAGAGGGGCAAGCGCGGTGAAACGCCCCGTCCCGAAGGCGGAGGGCTCGTGTTGGAGGATGACTACCAGCGGCTGCTCTGGACGCCGGCCGGCAATACGGCCGTGCTGGGTCTTGCCAAGCAGCTCGTCGCCCAGTACAAACTCGGAGAGGATGCGACAACCGACCTGCTGAATATCTGCCTCGACGCTTCGCGCCACATCAGCGAGGCCTACGGGCCCGAATCGGTGGAGGTCGAGGACATGTACTACCGCCTGGACCGTGATCTGGAGGATTTTCTCACCTTCCTCTTCGCACAGGTCAAGGATGGAAACGTTACGGTCGTCCTTACCTCGGACCACGGCACAAGCCCCTCCTACGACCTGGCCCTCGAGGAGCCGGACCGCTTCAACGCCCGGCAGTTCGAGGTGATCGTGAACGGGTTCCTCAACGTCCGCTACGGCACGGGCAACTGGGTCGTGGCATACGGCGACCGGGGCATTTGGCTCAATCACAACCTCATCTACGAACGGGGACTGAACCTGGCCGAGGTTCAGAACGAGGTGGCGATCTTCGCCATGCAGTTCCGCGGCGTCTCGCACGCCCTTTCGGCCACGGCGATGCGTTCGAGCTACTTCGGAAGCGGATATGCCCGCCGCATGCAGAACAGCTTCTACCCCCGGCGTTCGGGCGACGTGGTGATCAACCTCATGCCCGGATGGATCGAGGAGCGCGAGGCGTGCCGCTCGATGTCGGGCTCGATGTACGGCTACGACACCGAGGTGCCGCTGATCTTCTACGGCACGGGAGCCGGACAGCTGCATGTGAACCGCCGCGTGGAGATGACCTCTGTGGCGCCGACGCTGGCACGGCTTGCCGGGATCACCGAACCGGCTGCTGCCGAGGGGGATCCGCTCTCCGAAATCGTGGATTTATAAAACAAAGACCATGGATAAGATTCAGGATGAGATCATCGAGGAGTTCTCGGTATTCGACGACTGGCTCGACAAATACGACTATCTGATCAGTTTGAGCGACTCGCTGCCGGCCATCGCCCCGGAGCACCGCACCGAAAAATACCTCATCGAGGGGTGCCAGTCCCGCGTGTGGGTCGATGCCCGGATGGAGGAGGGGAAGATCTTCTATTCCGCGGACAGCGACGCCATCATCACCAAGGGCATCATCGCCCTGCTCATCCGCGTGCTGAACGGCCGCACGCCGCAGGAGGTGCTCGACACAGACCTCTATTTCATCGACGCCATCGGATTGAGCGCCAATCTGTCGCCCACGCGGGCCAACGGACTGGCGGCGATGGTCAAGCAGATGCGTCTCTACGCCCTGGCCTTCGCAAGCAAAAAAGAGTAAACGCACATGACACCCGAAGAGATACTTCAAGTCGAAAAGGAGATCGTACTGACGCTGAAAAACATCTACGATCCCGAAATCCCGGTGAACATCTACGACCTGGGACTCGTCTACGAAATCGACTACACGCCCGACGGCGTGGCGACGATCCGCATGACGCTCACGGCACCCAACTGCCCGATGGCTGACATGCTCGTCGAGGATGTCAATCAGCAGGTCGCCAAGGTCAAGGGCGTGAAGAAGGTGAACGTCATCCTCACGTTCGATCCCGTCTGGGACAAGAGCATGATGTCCGAGGAGGCACTCATCGAACTCAACATGCTGTAGGGATGGAGACGACGGCGGCCGAACGGATCCTTGCACGGCTCAAGGCCGGCGCCGGAACGTACGCCTGCGGCGGATACTTAGCCGGGCTGGACGACCTGCAGCGCACGGAGCTCTTCACGGCGCTGCTCTTCGACCGCCTGGCCCGCAAGATGCGCCTTGTCGAGGCTCTCCGCGGCGAAGCCGACGAAAACTGGAACCAGACCTTCTACCTGCTCTACTTCCGCACGCTCGGCGACCGCCAGAACCAGGAGGCCTACCTCTCGCTGGCCCGGCGCGTCCCCTACCGGACGGTTCTGCGCGAACGCCTCGCACCCCGTGCCGTCGAGGCGATGCTCTTCGGCGCCTCGGGGCTGCTGGAGCTCTACCGCCACGACGAATACACGCTCGATCTGCGGCGCGAATTCGAACACCTCTCCGCCAAATACGACATCGAGCCGATGGACGCCTCGGCCTGGGAGCTGGGCAACATCCGCCCGGCGAACCATCCGGTCCTGCGGCTGGCGCAGGCGGCGCAGTTCTTCACGCAGGACGAGTTCGTGATGGCCCGCACGATGGCCTGCCGCACTGAAGGCGACATCCGCACGCTCTTCTGCATCGAAGCCTCACCCTACTGGCGCACGCACCACGTGCCGGGTGCCGCAAGCGACGAAAGTCCCAAGCGCCTCGGTGCCTTCAAGGCCCACATCATCGGCATCAACCTGGTTGCCGTGCTGCAGTTCGCCTACGGCAGCAGCACGGGCGACGAGCGGCTGCGCGACAGCGCCCTGTCGCTCCTGGAACGCCTCCCGGCCGAA
Source organism: Candidatus Alistipes faecigallinarum (assembly GCA_019115605.1). Classification (GTDB taxonomy): domain Bacteria; phylum Bacteroidota; class Bacteroidia; order Bacteroidales; family Rikenellaceae; genus Alistipes; species Alistipes faecigallinarum. Next base: position 2,901 of record DXDG01000015.1, on the reverse strand, counting down.
GACAACCGCTTCATGCGGGCCTGGCGGCAGGCGGGCGTGCCGATCCGCAACGCCTTCGAGTCGCAGGCGCTGCTGCAGCTCGCCACCGAATACTGCGCCGCAAAACGCTGCGCGGAGTGCCCCGCGGGACGCCGTATCCTGCGGACCTGCACCTCCGGAAAACAGGCGGACTGAATACCGCCGAGGCCCCCTTCACCAACCGTTTTCACCCCTCTACGTGCCATTCTGCGGCAACGCGCCGAATCCGACCGCCCGATATTTTGCGTTTTCGAAAAAAAATCACTACTTTTGTAGGATTTACAACCCCTGTTGAAAACAACGAACTGAAACATGGATATTCTTGCAAGCGTAATCAAAGCCGTTTTCGGCTCCAAGGCCGAAAAGGACCGCAAACAGATTCAGCCCTACGTCGACAAGATCAAGGCCGTCTATCCCTCGATCGAGGCCCTCTCGAACGACGAGCTGCGTGCCCGCAGCCGGGCGCTCAAGCAGCAGATCGCCGACTACATCGCCCAGGACGAGCAGCGCATCGTCGAGCTGAAGTCCCGTCTCGAATCGCCCGAGATATCGGTCGAGGAGAAGGAGAAGATCTCGAAGGAGATCGACGAGACGACCAAGCGCATCGATGACCGCATCGAGGAGAAGCTCGACGAGATCCTTCCCGAGGCCTTCGCCATCATGAAGGATACGGCCCGGCGTTTCGCACAGAACGACACGGTGGTCGTTACGGCCAACGACTTCGACCGCGAGCTGGCCGCCACGCGCGATTTCGTAACGATCGACGGCGACAAGGCCGTCTATGCCAACCACTGGATGGCCGGCGGCAACGACGTCAAGTGGGACATGATCCACTACGACTGCCAGCTCTTCGGCGGCGTGGTACTGACGCGCAGCAAGAAGAGTCCGGCCAAGAAGCTCGGCGAGCGCGAGCGCGAAGGCAACATCGCCGAGATGGCTACGGGTGAGGGTAAGACCCTCGTGGCAACCCTCCCGGTATTCCTCAACGCCCTGGCCGGAAAAGGCGTGCACCTGGTAACGGTGAACGACTACCTGGCCAAGCGAGACTCCGAGTGGATGGGCCCGCTCTACCAGTTCCATGGGCTTTCGGTGGACTGCATTGACAAGCACCAACCCAACTCCGAGGCGCGCCGCAAGGCCTACATGGCCGACATCACCTTCGGTACGAACAACGAGTTCGGCTTCGACTACCTGCGCGACAACATGGCCTCCTCGCCCAAGGACCTCGTGCAGCGCAAGCACCACTACGCCATCGTCGACGAGGCCGACTCGGTGCTGATCGACGACGCCCGTACGCCGCTCATCATCTCGGGCCCCGTACCCAAGGGCGACGACCAGCTCTTCGAGCAGTACCAGCCCTCGATCGAGCACCTCTACAACCTCCAGCGCGCCTTCGTCACGAACCTGCTGGCCGAGGCCCGTCAGCTCATCGCCGACGGCAAGACCGAAGAGGGCGGCATCAAGCTCTACCGCGTACACAAGGGTCTTCCGAAATACAAGCCGCTGATCAAGTTCCTCTCCGAACCGGGTATCAAGGCCCTCATGCAGAAGACCGAGAACATCTACATGCAGGACAACAACCGCCGCATGCCCGAGATCACCGACCCGCTCTACTTCGTCATCGACGAGAAGCTCAACTCGGTGGAGCTCACGGACAAGGGTCATGAGGAGCTCTCGAAATACTTCAAGGAGGACGGTTTCTTCGTGCTGCCCGACATCGGCGCCGAGGTGGCCGAGCTCGAAAAGAGTTCACTCGACGCGGAGGAGAAGGCCCGCAAGCGCGACGAGGTGATCAACGACTACGCGATCAAGTCGGAGCGCGTACACACGGTGAACCAGCTGCTGAAGGCCTACGCCATGTTCGAGAAGGACGTGGAGTATGTGGTCATGGACAACAAGGTGAAGATCGTGGACGAGCAGACGGGACGTATTCTCGACGGACGCCGCTATTCGGACGGTCTGCATCAGGCCATCGAGGCCAAGGAGCACGTGAAGGTCGAGGCGGCGACGCAGACCTTCGCCACGATCACCCTGCAGAACTACTTCCGCATGTACCACAAGCTGGCCGGCATGACCGGTACGGCCGAGACGGAAGCCTCGGAGTTCTGGAGCATCTACAAACTCGACGTCGTCGTCATCCCGACGAACCGTCCGGTGATCCGCGACGACCGCGAGGATCTCATCTACAAGACCAAACGCGAAAAGTACAACGCCGTGATCGAGGAGATCGTCCGGCTCGTGGGCCAGGGACGCCCCGTGCTGGTCGGCACGACTTCGGTCGAGATCTCGGAGCTGTTGAGCCGCATGCTCAAGCTGCGGGGTATCAAACACAACGTGCTGAACGCCAAGCAGCACGCCCTGGAGGCCCAGGTCGTGGCCGAGGCAGGACGCGCCGGACAGGTTACCATCGCGACCAACATGGCCGGACGTGGTACCGATATCAAGCTCACACCCGAGGTGAAGGCCGCCGGAGGTCTGGCGATCATCGGCACCGAACGCCATGAAAGCCGCCGCGTGGACCGGCAGCTGCGCGGCCGTGCCGGACGTCAGGGCGACCCGGGATCGTCGCAGTTCTTCGTCTCGCTCGAGGATGACCTGATGCGTCTGTTCGGCTCGGGACGTATCGCCTCGATGATGGACCGCATGGGCCTGAAGGAGGGCGAGGTGATCCAGTCGAAGATGATGACCAAGGCCATCGAACGGGCCCAGAAGAAGGTCGAGGAGAACAACTTCGGCATCCGCAAGCGCCTGCTCGAATACGACGACGTGATGAACTCGCAGCGCGAGGTGATCTACACGCGCCGCCGCCACGCCCTCTACGGCGAACGGATCGAGATCGACCTGAACAACATCATGTACGACTTCGCCGAGAACTTCGTCGAG
>DXDG01000014.1 GCA_019115605.1 Candidatus Alistipes faecigallinarum | reverse complement strand
CGCCACTCCAGGTAGAGTCCGACAGATTGCACCGCAATCACGATAAACATCGATATGAAGAGCCAAAAGTTGCGGGTTGCGTCGAGGGAGAGCGCGAAGCGGTGCTGCACCATCCGCGGCGGCAACTCCTCGGGAATCTCCATCCCGGCCACTTTCTCGTCGATCTCCGAAATCTGCGTTCCGAGGGCTTCGCTAATCTGCTCCTGCCGCTCGGAGATCGCTTGCAGCCGTTGCTCGATCCGAAGACCCCGTTCCTGCTGTGCCTCGCTTACCCTTGTCTGTGTCTGCTCCAGTTGCAGAATCCGAATCTGCAACCGCTTAATTGCGTCCGTATCAATGGCCGCCGTCGATTGTGACCGGGCTTCGGCCAACTCCGAGCGGAGCGTCTTGATAAGAGTCTCCTTCAACTCTTCGTACATCTCGAAGGAGAGCTCCAGGGTGTTCTCTTTCATCTTTTTCGTATTTTAGGTTTGTTATCCGATTTTACGGGAGCGCGCCTCCATGCGGCGCTTGCGCTCCATCAAGGCTACGGCCATCGCTTCGGCCGCCTTGTTGATTAGTGCCGTGATGCGGGCTATATGCTCCTCGGGGCTCTCTCCCTCGCGTCGCTGCATCATCTCGGGTGAAAGGGCAAATGGCGAGTCGAGCGGCGGCAGCGGAATCGACCCTGCGCTGCCGAGCGACACCGAGCCTGCGCCATGGCTTCCGCCTCCTCCACCTCCTCCCGCTGCGGAGAAGGAGCGCCCGCCTCCGAACAGACCTGCAAAAGCAGCCCGGAAGCTCCCAACTGCTGCCTTGAGTTCAGACATCAGGGCTGTTTGCCGCTGTTGCACCTGGCCGAAGTGGCGATCCAGCTTCGAGAAACTGAAGGCCTTGTCGACCTTCGAGCCGGAAAACACAAAGCCATTACGGGCGAACTTTACGCCTTCAATGATACCCTGAGCCCCTTTTCGTTTGAAGATCGTCTCGATGCCATGACACTTTAACCGGTCTTGCAATTCATTCCAGTTACGACAACGGGGAAGCTCCTGCCGAATCGTATCATAGATTTCGTACCGGGTTCGGTCGGGCTCACGAAGCCGCTCCCGCCGGACGGCCTCCTTGCCCGGAGCCAGATGCAGCCCGAAGCGTTCGGTCAGCTCGCGGCAGACCTTCGCATTGCGGAGCTTGATGTTGCGGTCGGAGATGGTCTGCCCGTGATTACCAACTCGATTGTAGACCAGATGACAATGGGGATGGGGCTGGTCGAGGTGCCGCACCAACAGGTATTGCGTATCGGAGATGCCCATCTTCTGCATGTATTCCTTTGCAATCTGTGTCATCCGTTCGTCGGTGAGCTTCGGGGCATCCTCCGGTGAGAACGACAGGGAGATATGTCCGACGTTCTGCCGTAGGCGGGGATTGAGGCGCGCCTGATCCTCGAAATCCTCGACCATCTCCCGCACAACGGGCGGCTCGACACCCCGAGCCTCCAGCACGCGCGACTGCTCCTTCATCACATAGCCGACCGTGCCGCCGAACGATCCTCCCGAAATGACCTTACCGATCACGGCGCAGGGCTTCGATCATCCGCACCAGCTCGGCCTGAAGCGTCGCATGGCGCGCGGCGACGGCGGCGAATCCCTGGGCGTGGGCCAGCCGGGTCAGCTGGTTCAGATTGCGGGCAAGGCCCTTGAGCTGGGCGAGCCATTCGAGGTGTTCACTCCGCAGCCACTCGCGGACCGAGCCGTTGAGAATCAGTTGCCGCAGCACCTCGGTACGCGGAATACCGGCCGCACGGGCCAGGGCGCGGAGCTTGAAGTTGCAGGCAGTGTTGCACCGCAGGGTGATACGATACTCCTGTTTCCGGGCACGTCCCAAAGGCGGACGGCCCCCTTTCTTCGGTGTGTTCATGGATTGGATTTTTTGAGTTGAGACCATCGGGATAGGGCCTTGCGGCCGGTTTTTGGCTGACAAAAACACAAACTTGCATCCCTTAAACCTTCATTCCTCCCTTGGGTCGTAATTGTGGTTTTCGGGATTCAGTCTTTGCCTCTTCCGAATCATTCCGAAGCCGCTTGCTGGCGATCCAAAAGTCGTTGAGATCCTTGTAATCACGATAGAGATGCGCATGGTCGATCACCTGGCTGCGGGGACACCGACGGGTCAGTTCGGCGAGGGTGCGACGTCCCGCCTCGTCGTTGTCCAGAAAGGCATGGATTGTCGGATGCCGTTCGAGGAAAGGAAGCGCCTTCGGCAGGTTGACCACCGAGTTCAGCACCGCGGCGTCGATCCCCAGCGGTGCGGGATGCTTCATCGAGAGGCAGGCAAGGAAGTCCATGAACCCCTCGAAGACAATCACCTTGTCGGATTGGTGATCGATGGTCGTTATCTGTTTAGGTGAAGAGCTTCCCTTGAAGCGCTCGGACCGCAGCTCCCAGCCTCCGGAGTCATTCCGGAAGCCGATGGCGAAAAAGCAGCGGCTGCGGACCTGATAGCGTACCTCCCGACAATACGCTGCCGCAATCCCGGGCACAATGCCGCGCGAGGCAAGGTATCCGAGCAGGGCCGGATGGCGCAGCGGAGCATCCGAAAGGATACGGAGCGCCGGTTGGGAATTCGGGTTCTCGGTCGGCACGGCATATCGCTCGCAGATACGGGCGGCCAGGAGGCTGACGGTCCCTTCGGCCGCGTGCTGCAGGTGTTCGAAGGCTTCGCTGCGGCCGCATCGCTCCAGGCGCATGATGAGCGCGAGGAGCGTGCCGCCCTCACCAATCCCGAAGTCATACCAGAGATCCTTCTGGTAGTTCACCTTGAAGCTTGGCGTGCGCTCCTCGCGCAGGGGCGAGAGATACATGCCGTAGCCGTTTCGTTCGTACCGGGGCAGAATGCCGCGGCGGGCAAGATATTCCCGGATGGGGATCCGGGGAGCATATGGGGTGGTATTCATTTTTCTGTAAGTTTGTTGAGAAATCCGCGTAAAACACAGTGAAAGAAAAGGTTGTCGTCTTACAACGTTCTTACACGGCAGGTGGCGCCGTAAGTCCGTAAGCGTTGTAAGATTCCGTAAGAGAATTTGTAAGAGATGTAAGAAACAGAGAATAAGCCGAATATCCTCCGCATCCAACAATCTTACAGACCGGAGACATCGTTCAGCAGTTCGTCAAGCAGTTTCCGCGTGACGGTATAGATCCGAGCCGTCTTGCTCTCCTGGCGTTGGGTCAGCCCGTTGTAGGTGATCGTATAGCGCTGGTAGTAGGTCGGCGGTGCCGGCCGCAGCTGCCAGCTCTCGGTCAGTGTCCGCCGCACGGTGGGATGGTCGACCCGAATGCCGCGGATCTCCAACATGTTCACCATGTCGCTCACGTCGAACTGATACTCCTCCAGCTTCTCGCCCTCCAGAATGTCGCGAATGATCGACAGCATCTCGGCCTCGGGTTTGCTGCGGTTGTAGTGGATGATCCGCCGCAGGGCCTCCGTCGCCAGGAGCCGCGGGGAGAACCACAGGCGGCTCTCCTCGCGGGTCGAGAGCGTGCGTTGTTGCAGAAAGGACAGAAGCCCCGGAATTTCAGTCTGCATCCGGGCGAGCAACTGCTGGTCGTCGTGCGTCAATGGCGGGATTCGCCGCACCCAGTAGCGGGTCTCCGCCGCCTCGATCAGTACGGGATTGCGTTCATTGTTGGAGCACAGCACGAACTTCCCGAAGAACTCCACCTCCCGGCGATCGCGTCCCTTTGCCTCGGCCTTGTAGCTGCGGGCCGTCGAGAGGTTCTTGATCCGTTCGGAGTCTTCACGGCGGTTGAGCAGCACCTCATCCACACAGATCAGCAGCTTGCCTGCCCAGTCGTCGTTGAACTGCGAGCGGAAGTCCTCGTTGGTGTTGAAGGTGACATTCCCGCCGAAGATCAGTTTCAGAAGATTCAGGAAGGTGGTCTTGCCCGTATTGCGCTCGCTGGAGACCAGCAACAGAACGGGCAGCCGCTGCAGGGGCCGCAGGTAGAGCAGCTGCAGATAGTCATACCCCATCTCGACCTGCTCGCCGAAGATGTGCGACAGGAAACCGCGGATGTGCGGGAAATCCCCTTCGGCCGGCTGGAAGGGAATCGGTTCGTAGCGGTTCAGGAAGCCGTGGATCTCCCGCCGGTAATTTGTGTGGTCGGGAACCGTGCAGAATCCGTCGTACTTCGGAATGCGGGCCAGGTAATCCTTCCCGAAATCCTGACGCAGGGTCTCGACATTCCACGCCAGGAGGGTCTCGATGCTCCGGCCGCTGCTCAACGGCTGCTGAACCCGCTTGTAGATGGTTGTCCCCACGCGAAGATAGGCCGCGTCGGTCTCCTTCCGTTTAGCGGTCATGGCGGCCTCCTTTCAGGATCTGTTGCACATCCGCCACACGATAACGACGCTGACCGCCATACTCCACGGGTACAAGATAGCCGCTCTTTGCCCAGCGCCAAAGCGTAGAGGAGTCGACACCCAACAAGGCAATGGTCTGCTTGCGCGTGTACAGTTCGCCCGTTTGCGGCAAGACTGGTGAGGATAAGGGCGACGGGGCGACGGCAGTCAACTCCCGATGCCATTGCCGGAGATCCTCCAGACGGACGGTGACATGCACGTCGCCGCCCATTTCATACAATTGTTTCAGGTCCATAACTCGATCTTTTATCGAACCCAACAGCAGGTTCGGCAGCGAATATAGCAGGTGCTTCCCCTGCACCTGTTTTTGCAATTAAATCACCGCCATTGCACCGGAAAACAATTTCAGAGATAGCTATTTTACAGGCTATTGCAATCGCATACAAGCCAAACAAAAAATCCCTGCACCTCATCGGTGCAGGGAATATCGACAGAAAAATTCCGCTCCTATTGTTGGATATACTCCTTCAGATTATCCACCAAACGGATACCGTAACCGCCATCCGTCGCCCGTAGTTTGGCCCGCAAGGTCTTTGTATTGTACTTGCCCAACGATTCGAATCCCGACTTCAACCACTCGGCCAATTCGCTCTGGTCATAAAACTGGTTGCGGGCGCCCTTAAAAGCATTCCACACATTCCATCCATAGTGGCACAAATCCCCGTAACCGATCCGATCGCCCCGAAGCCGGACCTGAGGGACCGACTCCGGAATCGCTGCCATGCAGGCCAGATAAAGCAGCCGACGCCGTAAAATCAACCGATTCGATTCATCAAGGGCCTCGCCCAGAATTTGATCCGTATAGGTGTAGACCGTCGAAAGTGCATTTTCGAGAATTTGTGTCTCCGGGGCCGGATCGCCGGGAATCACTTCGGATATCGCGACGGTCGGATCCAAGCGCTTTTCATCTGTCTCCTCTACTGCGGGTTCCGGGTTCTCTTTCACGATAGAAATCTCCTCCGGTTTGGGCTGCTCACGACGGAAACGACGGAAGAAACGCTCCGAAAGGTCCGCCGAAGTACCCATACTGAAATAGTAGAGTCCTGCCACGCAAAGTCCCGCCGGAACAAGCAACACAAGGGCCATCCAAAACGGGAAGCCCCGCGAAACCATGACGCAGAACAACACGATGAGGAAAAAGACAAGGACACTCGCCACAATCAAACGAAGCCCTCGATGGAAATATTGATCGGAATTCATAGTTACGACTCTTTGAAAAAATCATCCTCTATTACCACCTTCCGAAACCGATTCTGCAACTCTTTCATCCGGTCAATCAACTGATCGTATGGCAACGATTCTCCATAGATGAAATATTCCTGCATCCGCTCATAGTCTCTGCGCCATATCTCCACCAATTCTTCGGGCGGAATAAACTGGATCCGGCTCGGATGGTGTGTCCGATAATCAATTCCTCGGATCGTATTGAATATACTCCGATGTTTGACAATATCGGCATACATTTTCGGATCGGCCAAAGCCTTCTTCCCGAAATCCGTATCCATCAACCGCTCCAGATCATACAGATGGCGCGTCATCCGCCCAACACGAGGATTCTCTTTCTGGAATTCCTCATGCAGCAAAAATGCCTTCTCCAAAAACGTTCGCGTCGGCACAACCGCATAAATCGGGAACTCCAGTTTCCCGAACAAGTCGGGATAGGCCTCGGCAATCAGCGGACGAATATCAATCCGCTCTCGAGGTTCTTGCATCGATCGACAACTGAATTCGATTCGGATTTGCGACTCCACATAATCGATATCCGCATAAATACTCCGATAAGGCAAAAGAACCAATGTCGGGTCTGCATCAGAATCCTGCGTCGGGACAACGTGCAACTCAAAATCCGATGCTCCGTACTCCGCCAGCAGCGTCCGCATTTCTGCAACGAGGTCCTGCCCGATATAGGCCCGCGAAAGCTTCCGGATCCGATCCCGCTGCGACTTATTGTCCCCGGCAATTCCCCAGAAGGACTTGTCAATCGCAATATCAACGTCCTCCGAGAAGCGTTCTATGACATGCCAACCCTTGCTCAGCGATGTCCCACCCTTGAAGGTGATGAAATCCCGACACGACGATTCGAACAAGGCCTTCAACGTCATTGTCACCCACCAGTCCTTCTCGACAGCCTGCGGCGGAAGCCCGACTCGCTCGCTCGTCTGCGCGACGAGCATCCTTTTCTGGTCCTCGGGAAGTATCCAAAAATTACTCTCCATAAAACGACATAATGATTTTATGAATCCAAGCCGGCACCAGCCGCAGATCGGGCAGAATGCGCGACTTCGGGATCCGGGCAAATATCGTCTTCAATTGGGCGATATGCTCCTCCGTTACCTGCGGTCGTCCGATCTCCTTCAAGGCGAACACGGCAAGCATCAACGTTTTATTCTGATAAGCCAGATTTCTCAGCGCCACACGCTTGAATCGCAACTTACGGCCATTGAACAGGTTGACTGTACGGGAGTTGCCGTCCGTATAGAAAACATAGTTCATCGGAACTTGTGTAGACAACCCCAACATGTTCAGCGCGTGCATACCCGTCGGAACAACTCGGGCTTCGCTTTGTCGGGCTATCTTTTCAGCTATTTCATTGACTGTCGGGTATTGTATGCCCAGACCAAACTTCCTGTCAATTTTTGGATAGCAATAAAGGCCCCTTGCAATACGAACCAGGTGGCCCTTTCGAGTAAGCCGTTCCAAAGACTTCGCGATCGCCGCACCCGATCCGCATACAGCGAAATCTGACGCAGAATAAAGCTTACCACGACCGCATTTTTTAATCCTTACAAGTATCTTATCCTCTATTGTTTGCATCCTGATATTAGCCTGTTATCTGTCGCAAATTTATATTATTTTTTCGACAAAACAAATCTCATTCCAGCACACTTACGGCCTCGCGTTTGATATCCATATCAATATCGCGATAACGGGCAAAGGCTCGACTGCCGTCCTTATGCCCCGACATCGCCCCCACGATCGCCGGATCCTTCACACTTTTATAGACATTCCCGATGAAGGTCCGGCGTGCCATGTGCGACGATGCGAGGTCGCAGATCGGAACCTGGATATTCTGCCGCGTCCGCTGGTCGATCGTCGTTACCTTGCGCGTAAGGCCCGCCTTGCGAAACGCCTCCTTGATATAAACATTGTATTTCTGCTCCGAGATAAACGGGAACAACGACCCTCGGGTTTCATCCAGGTATTTACGGATCAACTCCTTCGCCGCATCGATCAACGGCACCGAGACCGTCACCACCCGGTCGTCGCGGGTTTTGCGGGGAACATATTCAATACAGCCCCCGATGATATTGGCATAGGTCATTTTGTAAAGGTCGCTCACCCGGCAGCCGATCATGCACTGAAAGACAAAGATATCGCGCTGCGTCTCCAGCTGCTTGTCATCCCCCATGTCCGCCTCGGCCAACTGTTTCCGCTCCTCGGTCGTAATATAGACCGGAGTGCCGTAAACGATCTCCGCAATCTTATACTGCTTGAACGGATCGTTGGTGGTGAATCCGCTGTCATTCAACCAGACATAGAAAGACCGCAGCCGAATCAACATATCCGAAACGTAGTTCATACCGCGCTCCTTCGGTCGTCCCGGAATCACCAGCTCGCCCGCGGCATTGAGATATGGAGCGCGCTTTATCGGCAGATTCTTTCTCACTTTCGGCCGCGCATACGGAACTTCGTCATACAGCTCCGGATGCTCGTCAAAGATCTCGGGTTCTTTCATCAGGAATGCTCCGAAATCATCGAGCGTCATCGGCGTGACGGTATGGACATCCAGGACAAAACGGCGGCTCGACAGTCTGCGATACAGTTCATAGCGCTTCAGCGTCCGCACCAGCACCTTGAAATGTTTGACCCGGGACTCGGACAGTTTGTGAGCCGCAAGGTACTCCTCCGTCAACGAGAAAAAGTCGCGTTTCTTCTCCTCAACGGGATTGGTTGCCTTCGGGCGCAACGTCCGACGAATCAACTTTTCAAGCCACTCCCGCGTAACGGTCGATTTATCATCGGTTGCCTCAATCGTATGCTCGATCACGTCGACCAGCTCTTTCAGTTTCGCCCGCTTGGACAGCAGAGCGTTCCGCTCCTCGCCCGGGATATTCGGAATGTTGATGTCGTTCTTCTTGCCCCAGCGTTTGCGGTCGATCCAGATGCCCGACGGCACACGCAAACGCAGTTCCCGCGAAATGTAGACCCGAAAATTGATCTGAGACTCCCCGGCACTGTTCGCTCCCTGAGCCAGTACATACGTGACTTTTGCCATAGACTCACCATTTGATGCTTCGCAAATATATGATTTATATTTAAATACAGCAACAAATCCGTGTCCGCATCGTGTCCGCATTTATGAAAAATGCCTAAAACAGGAAAGGTAAATATCCACTCTTTTGAATTTTAAAATACTACAAAACAAATAGTTATAAAATAATCTAAAATTCAACCATTTGTATCCGTTTTCACGAATTGATCCTTGTCCTGGGCACCATGAGCCGCGTCAGACAAATGTCTGACGCGGTTTTCTTTTTCCGTGTCCATGCCGTCTCCGCAGTTGCTCCGACACGGTCATTTTCACAAAACCGCCCCGAAAAGGCCTTTCCTTCCGCACCCCACCCAAAAAAACGATTCCTGCCGAAATAGCGGAAATCTTACGATCCGGAGGTTTCATTCGAAAACAAAATCCATAATACGGCCCGTTTCAACCCGCGAACGGTTCGGAAACGGAACAGCTATTTTTCTTTTTCGAAACAACCGCCCTTACACACGTCTTATTTTTCATTTCCTACGGCTTCAATAAGTAAAAATATTTTACGTTATACATTCAATCTAAAAGATTATTCCCTATCTTTGTCGGAAGGAGGGAATATTTTTACACAAAAACCCCTCTCTATTAAACCAACCGACCCAACCTAACCTAACCCACATCCTCCATCCCGACCATGAACCCGAACTGCGCACTCACCCCTTCCCTTTCCGGTCTTACGGAACCTGTACCGTACATACGGTACATTCCGGAGAGCAACTGTTCCCGCACAACCCGACAGTCCGTGCATCTTCGCTCCGGCACGGACCGCACGATGCGAACCGGTCGTGCAACCGCCGATCCGACGGATGCGTACACACCCCGCCGAACCCGCCGAACCCGTCATACCCATACCCTTCATACTTCATATCGTTGATGAAAAAACTGCTGTTCATCGGCCTGGCCCTCCTGACGGCCACGGCCTGCTCGCACAAGGAGGCGGAACTCCCCTCCAAACCGCTCTACATGTGGTTCGACTGCGAAGCCAACTACGCCCGGCTGAGCAACCCCGACTCGATCCGCTACTATGCGGAGAAACTCCGCGGAATGGGCTTCACCGACCTGGTCGTCGACGTGAAGTCGATCATGGGCGAGACGCTCTACAAGAGCGACATCGCCCCCTACATGGGTGAATGGAAGGGCTCGACCCGCCCCGAGGAGTACGACATGCTCGCCCACTTCATCCGCATCGGACACGAGCTGGGCCTGCGCGTGCACGGCTCGCTCAACGTCTTCGCCGGAGGCCACAACTTCTTCGACCGCGGCATCATCTACGGCGAACACGCCGACTGGCAGTCGCAGGTCTACACCGAAGGGCGCATCGTTCCCATCAGCTCGATCAAGAGCAACTACAACGGCATGCTCAACCCCGCGAACCCCGAGGTGCAGGCGTACGAGCTGGCCATCCTGCGCGAATTTGCCGAAAAGTACCCCGACGTGGACGGCATCATCTTCGACCGCGTGCGCTTCGACGACATCACCTCCGACTTCAGCACCCTCTCGAAGGAGCTCTTCGAGGCCTATGCGGGCGTGAAGGTGGCTGCCTTCCCCGAAGAGATCCTCCGCTGGGAGCAGGATGCCGAAGGAAAGTGGAGCTGGTCCGAGGGCCCGCTCTTCCGCCGCTGGATCGAGTGGCGCGCCTCGGTCATCAAGGATTTCATCGTCGAGGCCCGCAGGCAGCTCAAGGAGATCAACCCCCGGCTGCTCGTCGGCGACTACACCGGCGCCTGGTACCCGACCTACTATTACGTGGGCGTGAACTGGGCCAGCGAGAAGTTCGACCCGGCGCAGTATTTTGACTGGGCGACGCCCGAATACTACAAGACGGGCTACGCCGACCTGCTCGACATCTACATGACCGGACTCTACTACACGCTCGTCACGAAAGCCGAGGTCGATGCCGCCAACGGCGTGGTCGGACAGCGCACCGAGGCGGGCATGACCGACGACCAGAGCTACTGGTACTGCATCGAGGGCGGCGCCGAATGGGCCCGCCGGATCACCGCCGGCGTGGTGCCCGTAACCGGATCGCTCTATGTCGATCAGTACGGCGACGACGCCGAACGCTTCACGCGCGCCGTGGCCGAGGCGCTGCGCGGCACCGACGGACTGATGATCTTCGACATCGTGCACATCATCGACCGCGACTGGTGGTCGGTGCTCGCCGAAGGCATCGCCGAGGGCGGCAAACAGGCGGAACCCACACTACAATAACATATAACCTATTCGAAAACCTAACCTTAAACGCAGATCTATGAAAGAGTTTATCTCCAAACTCAGAGATTCTCTGGCAGCGAAGATGTGTCTATGGACACTGATCCTGCTGCTGGGGGGGGGTGGCACGGCTTTCGCCCAGTCCACCGTCAAAGGTACGGTTACCGATGAACAGGGCAACCCGCTCGTCGGCGTAACCGTCGTGGTCGTGAACACGACTACGGGAACCACGACCGATTCCAAGGGAGCATACGAAATCGCCGTGCCGAAGGGCGCGTCGCTCGACTTCTCCTATATCGGAATGGTAACGCAGCGCATCACCGTCGCCGGCGGACAGACGACGCTCGACATCACGCTCAAGGAGGATTCGGCCCGTCTGGACGAGGTCGTAGTCATCGGTTACGGCTCGCAGCGCCGTGCAGACGTTACGGCCGCCGTCTCGCAGATCGACGGCAAGGAGCTCCAGAAGATGCCCATGACAAACCTCTCGCAGGGCCTTACGGGACGTCTTCCGGGTCTGATCTCCGTGCAGAACTCCGGACAGCCCGGACAGGACCAGGCCAGCATGACCATCCGCGGCGCCAAGTCAGGCATCCTCTACATCGTCGACGGCGTGCAGCGTTCGATCAACGACATCGACCCCAACGACGTGGAGTCCGTCTCGCTGCTTAAGGACGGTGCCGCCGTGGCCGTCTACGGTCTGGAGGCCGCCGGCGGTGTGATGATCGTTACGACCAAGAAGGGCAAGGAGGGTACGATGAACCTTACCTACAAGGGATCGTACGGCGCCTCGTTCAACACCTCCTATCCCGAGTTCCTCGACGGTCCGAGCTACGCCTACTGGTACAACAAGGCCCTCGAACTGAACGGCCAGGAGCCGATCTTCACCTCGCAGCATGTACAGATGATGCGCGAAGGGAAAAACGGCTGGGGCAACACCAACTGGATCGACGAGATCTTCGGAACGGGTACCACCCAGCAGCACAGCGTTACCTCGACGGGCGGCAGCGAGCGCATCAACTACTTCGCCTCGCTCGGCTACATGGACCAGACGGGTAACATCAAGAACTTCAACTACGACCGTTACAACCTGCGTACGAACATCGAGGCCAAGATCGCCAAGAGCCTGACCTTCACGCTCGGCGTCGCAGGACATGTCGGCGACCAGCAGTCGCCGGGCTTCGCCGCCGGCGGTACTTCGGGTACGAGCGTGTCGAGCGCCCCGTGGCTTTCGGTCGCCGAGCAGGCCGCCTACGCGCACCCCTACCTGCCGAAGACCTACGAAGGCATGCCCACGGCCAGCCAGAACAA
Organism: Candidatus Alistipes faecigallinarum; assembly: GCA_019115605.1. GTDB lineage: Bacteria > Bacteroidota > Bacteroidia > Bacteroidales > Rikenellaceae > Alistipes > Alistipes faecigallinarum. The sequence goes on along the minus strand of DXDG01000014.1, from coordinate 194,917 downwards.
CTACGGCAACACGATCAACCCGATCGCAGCCACCGAGCTGTCGGGATACTCCAAGTCGCAGACCATCGCCGTGCAGACCAACGCCGCCCTGCAGTGGGACCTCCCGTGGGTGGAGGGCCTCTCGCTGAAGGTCATGGGCGCCTACGACCGCAGCGCCACGACCTCCAAGATCCTGAGCACGCCCTACTTCGTGATGCTCGCCAGCCTGCCCAACTCGACCTCCTCGGAGATCACCTACTCCAAGGCCTCGGACCCGCGCAACAACGCCAACGTCTCCACCGGAAAGAAGACCAACAACCTCACCGAGGGCTATACGCAGTGGCGCCGCATCACCTCGCAGGCCAGCATCAACTACAGCAACACCTTCGCCGAGAAGCACAAGGTGGACCTGCTCGCCCTGCTCGAAACGCGCGACTACAAGACCAACTCCTTCTCCGCCTCGGGTAAGGACATCCCCTTCGCACAGCTGCCCGAACTGGGCTTCGCCACGACCCCGGCCGACGATCCGATCAGCGGTTCGAGCAACGCCTCGCGCAAGGTCGGCTTCGTATTCCGCGCCCAGTACAACTATGCGGACAAGTACCTGGCCGAGTTCTCGGGCCGTTACGACGGTTCGTACAAGTTCATCGGCAACGTCTCGGGCCGCCGCTGGGGCTTCTTCCCCTCCGTATCGCTCGGCTGGCGCATGTCCGAGGAGAGCTTCTTCGAACCCCTGCGCAAGGCCGTGGACAACTTCAAGGTACGCGCCTCGTTCGGTTCGCTCGGCGATGACACCGGATCGGCCGCCTATGCCTTCCTGAGCACCTTCACCAACGTCAGCAGCGCACCGAGCGCCGTCTTCGGCGGTGTCGGACAGAACGGCATCATGACCTCGCTCGTGGCCAACGAGCTGCTCACCTGGGAGCGCAACTACTCCTACAACGTCGGCTTCGACCTGGCCATGTGGAACGGCAAGCTCGGCATCGAGTTCGACGCCTTCTACAACTACATCTTCGACATCCTGGGCGCCAACTCCGGCAAGCCCGCCTCGATGGGCGGATACTACCCGACCTATGTGAACAACAACGCACAGGACGTCCGCGGTATCGACGTGAAGCTCACACACCGCAACCGCATCGGCAAGGACTTCCAGTACGGCGTTACGGTCAACCTGACCTGGGCCAAGGACCGCTGGCTCCGCTACCAGGACAGCCCCAACACCCCGGACTACGCCAAGCAGACGGGCAAGAGCCGCTACATGACCATGGGCTTCATCGCCGACGGACTCTTCCAGAGCGAGGAGGAGATCGACCACTCGCCGTGGATCTCCGGATCGCGTCCGCGCGTGGGCGACATCAAGTACAGGGACCTCAACGGCGACGGCGCCATCACCTACGACCAGGACCGCGCCTACATCGGCCGCGGACAGCGCCCGCAGCTCAACGGAAGTATCAACCTCAACGCCTCGTGGAAGGGCATCGAGTTTGACGTGCTCTTCGTCGGAGCGGCCATCTGCGACGTCTCGCTGACGGGCACCTACTACAACTGGAACGAGGACAACACGATCTTCACGCGTCCGTTCAAGGCCGGCGCCAACTCGCCCCGCTACCTCGTGGAGAAGGCCTGGACGTACGACAACCCCGACGCCGAGTACCCGCGTCTGTCGCTCAACCCGCCCAACACGAACAACGCCTACGCCTCGTCGTTCTGGTACCGCGACGGCAAGTACCTGCGTCTGAAGTCCATCCACCTGGGCTACACGCTGCCCAAATCATGGACCGACAAGCTGCGCATCCAGCGGATCAAGGTCTATGTCGAGGGCAACAACCTGCTCACCTGGTCGGGACTTCCCGAAGGCATCGACCCCGAGTGGCCCGCCGTAACGAACGGCTACTACCCGCAGCAGCGCACGGTAGTCGGCGGTCTCGAAATTTCGTTCTAACCGGAAAAAGCAAGATCCATGAAAAAGAAAATCATAAACATCGCACTACTGGCCGCGACGGTCGCCATGGCGGGCTGCAACGACTGGCTCGACATGAGCCCGACGGACAAGGTCTCGGAGAAGATCGTCTGGAGCGATCCGACCTACGTTACCCAGTACATCAACGGATTCTATCCCTACATCTCCCGCTACGGCAGCTTCGAGACGGGAGACAGCCAGGTGGGCCTGACCGAGGGTCTGACCGAGACGCTCAAGTTCGGTTCGCCGACGCCCGGCACGAATGTCGGCTTCGCCAACATCATCGCCTTCGCCGAGGGCGGTCTGGCAGCCCCCACGGCCGCCTTCCACTTCGGAGCCTGGGATGAGACCTACACGCGCATCCGCCGCGTGAACGAGTTCCTCTACGGGCTCAAGAAGTACGGCAGCAACTTCGACGAGGCCACGCGCACGCGCTTCGAGGCCGAGGCCCGCTTCTTCCGCGGCTACCTCTACTTCCAGCTCATCAAGCGCACGCCCGAGGTGATCCTCTACGACGAGGACCTGCTCAAGATCACCGAGAACAAGGCCCTCTCGACCGAAGAGGAGGGCTGGGACATGGTCGAGAAGGACCTCTCGTTCGCCGCCACGAACCTCCCGCCGAAATGGGACAACGAACCCGGACGCGTAACTTCGGGTGCCGCCTACGCCATGCTCTCGCGCGCGATGCTCTACGCCGAGCGCTGGGAGTCGGCCAAGGCTGCCGCCGAGGCGGTCTTCAACCTCGACTACGAACTCATGCCCGGCACGACGGCCGAGGATTATGCCAAGGCCTTCACCTCGATGAGCGACGGCAACACCGAGTCGATCCTCGAATACAACTACCTCGTGGGCGGCCCGAACCACAGCTGGGACCAGCTCTTCATGCCCGGCGGCGACAACACGACGATGGGCGGACGCGCCACCCCGACACAGGAGATGGTCGAGTCGTACGAACTAGCAACGGGCGGATACCCCGACTGGACGCCGTGGCACAACACGACGACCGGAACCACCGACACGCCTCCCTACGAGCAGCTCGAACCCCGTTTCCACGCTTCGGTGCTCTACAACGGCTGCACCTGGAAGGGCCGCACGCTCGAACCCTATGTGAACGGCAAGGACGGCTATGCGGTCTATGACGACGGCTCGGCCCTCAACGGACGCTCGACGACGGGCTACTACCTGCGCAAGATGCTCGACGAGAACTACACCGACTACTCGAAGGCCTGCACGCAGCCCTGGATCGCCATCCGCCTGGCCGAGGTGATCCTCAACCACGCCGAGGCCTGCTACCGGCTGAACGACAACGCCGCGGCCAATGAGGACGTGCGCCGGATCCGCAGCCGCGTGGGTCTTCCCTACACGAACAAGTCGGGCGAGGATCTCATGGCCGCCATCCGCCAGGAGCGCAAGATCGAGCTCTACTGCGAGGGACACCTCTACTGGGACATGCGCCGCTGGCAGCTCGCGCACACGGCCTACACCGGCATGCGCGTACACGGTCTGAAGATCGAGAAGCAGGGTGCAACGTTCATCTACACCTATGTGGACTGCGACCGCCAGGACCGTCTCTTCGAGAAGAAGCTCTACCGCATTCCGCTCCCCGAGACCGAGCTGAGCAACAACAGCGCCGTCAAACAGTTCCCCGAATGGTTATAACCGTTAAAAGAAACCGACAACATGAAAAATAGCATCAAATGGTTCGCAATGGCGGCGCTGCTCGGCCTGGGCGGCTGCCATGAGCCGGACGAGCTGACACCCTCGGGCATAGGCCAGGGGCTGAACAGCGTATCGGCACAGTTCGCTACCGGGGAGTACAAGAACGACCCGATGGCGAAGTTCACGGCGACGCCCACCGAAGGTCAGGAGCGCATCGTCATCGACATCCCCTACTACTATCCCGAGAACTCCACGAACACCACCTCGATCACCGAGATGCGCGTTACGGCCAACCTCGACGACAACTGCTTCATCACGCCGATGCTCGGAACGCTCGACCTGACGCAGGAGCACTGGTTCACCCTCACGCGCGCCGACGGCACGAAGTCGAAATTCTGCATCACGGGCAACATCAAGAAGTCGGACAAGTGCGAGATCATCTCCTTCGCGACCGACGAGCCGGCGATCCAGGGTGTCGTGGACAACGACAACAACACCATCGCGCTGATCTCGGCCGACGACCTCTCGTCGGTAACGGCCCAAGTGAGCCTCTCGCCGCACGCCACGATCTCGCCCGACCCCACGCAGGTGCACAACTACGAGGGTGAGGGTGTGAAGTTCACCGTAACGGCCCACGACGGCCAGACCAAGCGCGTCTATACGGTCAGCAAGCAGATTCCGCCGAAGATCAAGTACGGCTGGCGCTCGGGCAGCGAGAAGGAGATCTGGAAGAACATCTCGCTCGACAAGCTGGGCATCGTCAATGCCAGCGGCCTGAACTACTCGCTGGCCGCCTCGGGCAACCGCCTGATCCTCTCGACGGGCGCCGACAAGCACCTCTTCAACCGCGCGACGGGCGATTACCTCGGCAAGCACGACATGAAGGGCGTTGCGGCCAACGGCGGCATGACGTCGGACGACGCCGGCAACATCCTCTACGCCACGACAGCCGACCCGGGAGCCACCTTCCGCATCTACACGGCCGCCTCGGCAGATGCCACGCCTGTGGAGCTGCTCTCCTACACGAACGCCACGGGCGCCTCGATGGGCAAGCACATCTCCGTTCAGGGCGACGTGAAGGGCGATGCCGTCATCACGGCGGTGATCTACACCTGGAACGGCGCCGTCTGCAAGTTCCTGCGCTGGACCGTAACCGGAGGCGTTCCCTCGACGCCCGCGATGGTCAGCGTAACGGGTACCACAGGCGGCTGGAACGGCAACGGACACGCCGACGTGGAGGCCGCCTCGACCGATCCCGCAGGCGCCTACTTCATGACCTACTACTCGTCCAACTCGCTCTACCGCATCGACGGAGCCTCGGGTGCCGTAACCCACACGATCGCCACCTCAACGTGGGGCGCCAACTCGAACTACAACTGCGTGGACGTATGCAACTTCAACAACGCCACCTATGTAGCGATCTATACGGGAGCCCACTTCACCTACGGCGAGTTCATGGCCTACATGTACGATCTGACGACGCCCGACCAGATGACGGGCAAGTGCGACGATTCGCCCTCGAGGGTCTTCACTTCGGAGCAGTACGCCCCGACGGCCGGTGTGGTGAATGCCGCCAGCGACGTGCTGATGGTCGCTTCGGCCGACGGGTACAAGATGAACCTGTACTACACGGACGGCAACACCAATGCACTGGTTGCCTGGGAGTTCGACTGCATCGACAAGTAAACTCCCCCCTTGCCGGTATCCTCCTGACCGGGGATACCGGTCCTAAAACAATTCAGAAAACCGCGACATGAAAACAAAGATCAAATGGCTGGCGCTGGCCGCAGCAGCGCTGACACTCAATCTGGGAGCTGCCTCCTGCAGCTCGGAATCCAAAACCCCCGAGTGGGAGTGGGACGATCCGGAACCCGAACCGGAACCCGTCCCGGCAAGTGAAAAACCCCGCTTCATCTGGGTCGATGCCGCCGCCAACTTCCCCGACTTCGCCAACAGCAAGGAAAACATCGCGCGCGACCTGGCCAAGGCCAAGGAGGCCGGCTTTACGGACATCGTCGTCGATGTGCGCCCCACGACGGGCGACGTGCTCTTCCGCTCGAAGGTCGGCGACCCGGTGCAGTGGCTGGGCGCCTGGCTACCGCAGGGCTACTCGAAGGTGGAGCGCACGGCAACGTGGGACTACCTGCAGGCCTTCATCGACGAGGGCCGCAAACTCGGTCTTCGCATCCATGCGGCCTTCAACACCTTCCCGGGCGGCAACGCCACCTCGATCGGCAACGAGGGCGTGGTCTTCCGCGATGCGGAGAAGGCCAAGTGGGCCACGCAGCTCAACCTCGCCGGAGGCATCACGAGCATCCTCGACGCCCCGGACTACAGCGCCAAGTTCTTCAACCCGGTGCTTCCCGAGGTGCAGGAGTACCTCTGCTCGATGCTCGAGGAGCTCGCGGCCTATGACGGTCTGGAGGGCATCTTCCTCGACCGCGGCCGTTTCGACGGCTTCACGAGCGACTTCTCGGACTACACCCGCCGCGAATTCGAGAAGTACATCGGCGCCACGGTCGTGAACTTCCCCGCCGACATCCTTCCGGCCGGCCACAAGTCGGGACTTCCCGCGACGCAGCCCCCCTACATGAAGAAGTGGATGGAGTTCCGCGTGAAGGTCATCCACGACTTCATGGCCAAGGCGCGCGAGGCGGTCAAGAAGGTCAATCCCGACCTGAAGTTCGGCGTCTACGTCGGCGGATGGTATGCCGACTACTACGACGTCGGCGTGAACTGGGCCAGCCCGCGTTACGACACGGGGGCCAAATACGCCTGGGCGACGGCCGACTACAAGAATTACGGCTACGCCGACCTGATGGACCAGATGCTCATCGGCGCCTATGCGGCCCCGAACCGGATCTACGGCTCGACCGACTGGACGATGGAAGGTTTCTGCAGCCTGGCCATGGAGCGCACGATGGGCGACTGCCCGATGGTGGCCGGAGGCCCCGACGTCGGCAACTGGGACGATGAGGACAAGTTCACGCAGGAGGAAGAGAACCAGGCCGTCAAGAACTCCGTTGCGGCCTGCATCAACGCCTGCGACGGCTACTTCCTCTTCGACATGATCCACCTGAAGAAGGCCGACCAGTGGTCCTACGCCAAGGCCGGCATCGACGCGGCAATCAGCGAGGAGAAGTAGATCCCCGCTTCCGCAAACAAACGGGCATACTCCCGGAGCGGCCCCGACAGGGCCGTTCCGGGAGCGTGCTTGAAAATACGAAACCCCGAAAAAAAGACGACCGACATGGAAAAACGGGCCCTCACGATCGACCTGCTGCGCGGCGTGGCCATCATCGGCATGGTCCTCTCGGGACAGATCCTCTGGAATGCGGAGCTCCCCGCATGGATGTTCCACGCCCAGGTGCCGCCCCCGGAGTTCCGTTTCGACCCCACGGTACCGGGAATCACCTGGGTCGATCTGGTCTTCCCCTTCTTCCTCTTCTCGATGGGCGCGGCCTTCCCGCTCGCCCTGCGCAAACGCCTCGACGCACGCCGTGAATCGACGGGACGCGTCGTGGGGACGATCCTCCGCCGCTGGGCGCTGCTCGTCGTCTTCGCCATCGCCCTGGCCAACCTCGCTGTCGAGGGAACCGGCATCCCGATGTGGGGCGCCGCGCTGGTGCGCCTCGCGGGATGGGGCTGCTTCTGCCTGCTGTTCATGCGCTTCGAACGCCTCTCGAAGGGGCAGAACCGCCGGGTCTGCCTCGCGGGCATCGTGCTGCTTGCGGCGCTGCTGGCCGCCTGCCGCTGCGTCTGGGGCGCTCCCGTCACGGTCGAGCGGAGCAACATCATCATCCTCGTGCTGGCCAACATGGCCCTCTTCGGCAGCCTTGTCTGGCTCTTCACGCGCGACCGCCTGCCGCTGCGCCTGGCCCTCCTCGCACTCCTGGTGGCCCTGCGCCTCGGAAGCCGCGTCGAGGGGTCGTGGAACGAGGCGCTGTGGAACGCCTCGCCGCTGCCGTGGCTCTTCCAGGTTGATTTTCTGAAGTACCTCTGCATCATCATCCCCGGCACGATCGCCGGCGACGCCATCCACGCCTGGATGTCGCGCCGCGAGGAGGAGGCGACGCCCGCGGCCGCGGGGCGCGAGACGGTCCTGATGTTGCTTGCCGCGGCGCTGATCCCCCTCAACCTCTGGGGGCTGTTCTCGCGCCACCTGACGGCCAACCTGCTGGCGAATCTCGCGCTCTGCGCCGCGGGCGGATGGCTGCTCCACAGCCGCAGGGGCGGCCTCAGGGAGCCGCTGCACCGCACGCTCTTCGACTGGGGATGCCTCTGGCTCCTGATGGGCCTCGCCCTCGAAGCCTTCGAGGGCGGCATCAAGAAGGATCCGGCCACCTACAGCTACTTCTTCGTAACCTCGGGGCTCGCTTCGATGTTTCTCGTCGCCGCGGAGATCGCCCTGCGCCGCTTCCGCCTGCGCTGCGGCGTGCTCGTCCGCTGCGGCCAGAACCCGATGATCGCCTACACGGCCGCGGCCTTTCTGATCACCCCCGTGCTGACGCTGCTGCACCTCACACCGCTGCTGAACCGTCTCGGAGCGGTCTCGCCCTGGATGGGCGTCCTGCGCGGGGTGATCATGACGGCGGCCGTGGCGCTCGTCACGGCGCTCTTCACCCGCCGCCGCATCTTCTGGAGAAGCTGACACACAAAAAACAGAAACCGATATGAAAAAACTGCTGCTTGTTCTGCTGCTTGCGCTCGGCTGGCTCGGCGCACGGGCCTCGGAGGGCGAAACCGTCCGCGGCCGCGTCCTCTGCGACGGCCGCGGCGTCGAGGGGGTCTGGGTCTCCGACGGCGTCGGATTCGCCCGGACCGACCGAAAGGGCGCCTACACGCTCACGACCGACGCCGACAGCCGCTATGTCTTCGTCTGCGTCCCCGCAGGCTACGACGCACCCGTCGAAGGGGGTGTCGTGCGCTTCCACCACCCGCTGCCGGCCGGTGATGCCGCATGCGACTTCACGCTGTTCCGCCGCACGGGCGACGACCGTCGCTACAACCTGGCGGTCATCGCCGACCCGCAGATCTGGTTCCGCAAGGAGTTCCCGCAGTTCGAGGCCTCGATGGAGGACCTCGCCCGGACGGTCCGCAGCCTCGGCATCCCCGTCCAGGGGCTCTGCTGCGGCGACATCACGGCCGTGGACCACGCCTTCTACGGCCCCTACAACGAGATCGTCGCCCGCACGGGCATCCCCTTCCGCTACGTCATGGGCAACCACGACATGACCCTCTACGGGCGTTCGCACGAGAGCTCCTTCACGAAGTTCGAGGCCACCTACGGCCCCTGCTACTACTCCTTCGACATCGGCCGCATCCACTATGTGATGCTCAACGACAACTTCTACATCGGCCGCGACTACTTCTACATCGGCTACCTCGACGAACGGCAGCTGCGCTGGCTCGAACGCGACCTGGAGCATGTCGAGCCGGGACGCACGGTCGTCGTCTGCCTGCACATCCCCACCTCGTGCGGGAAGCGCGACCGCGAGCAGTTCTCCTATGCGGGCATCAGCGAGACGCTGGCCAACCATCCGGGGCTCTACCGGCTGCTCGAACCCTACAACGTCCACATCCTCTCGGGCCACACCCATACGACCTCCAACCAGCAGATCACCCCGCGCCTCTACGAGCACGTCATCCCGGCGTTGAGCGGCGCCTGGTGGCAGGGCGAGCTCTGCACCGACGGCACGCCGGCCGGCTACGCCCTCTTCGAGATCGAGGGCGACAGCATCCGCTGGCACTACCGCTCGACGGGACGTCCGGCCGACTACCAGATCCGTCTCTACGACGGGCGGCAGACGCCCCAGTTCGCCGGCTATGCCGTGGCCAACATCTGGGCCAGCGACCCCTCGTGGCGCGTCGAGTTCTTCATCGACGGCGTGAAGTGCGGCGAGGCGGAGCGTTTCGAGGCCCTCGATCCCGACGCCCAGAGGCTCTACGGCAACAAGGAGGCGCTGGACCACAAATGGATCTCGGCAACCCCCGCGGAGCACTTCTACCGCGTGCCGCTGCCCGACGGCGCCCGCCGCATCGAGGTGGTGGCCACCGACCGCTTCGGGCAGACGAGCCGTGCGTCGATCGTCGCCGAATAGACATCCTACCGAAAACCTACGAACACAACCAAAAACGCATGAAAAGAGAACTGTTTGCAGCCCTTTGGCTGCTTGCCGCGGCCGCAGGCTCCGGATGCCGGGAGTCGGCCGCGGAGACCGCGCCCGTGAAACCCAAACTCATGTGGCTCGACTGCTCGGCCAACTGGGAGCGCTTCAGCTATCCCGATTCGATCCGCTACTATGTGGACAAGTGCCGCGAGGCGGGTATGACGGCCCTCGTGCTCGACATCAAGGGCACCTCGAGCGAGGTGGTCTACCCGAGCGAGTTCGCCCCGCAGCTCAAGGAGTGGAAGGGCTTCGTACGCCCCGACTTCGACTTCATCGGCACCTTCACCGAGGCGGCCCACAAGGCCGGCATGGAGATCTACGGATCGTTCAACACCTTCGCCGAGGGACACGGCATCTTCCGCCGCGGCCTGATCTACGACGGACATCCCGAATGGCAGGCCATCAACTACCTGCCGGGCCGCGGTCTCACCCCGCAGCTGGAGATCCCCGGCAAGACGGTGCTCTTCACCAATCCGGCGCTGCCCGAGGTACAGGAGCATGAAATTGCGCTCTTCAAAGAGGTGGCCGGCAAGTACGACCTTGACGGCATCATCCTCGACCGCGCCCGCTACGACAACATCATGTCCGACTTCTCGGACTTCTCGCGCAAGGCCTTCGAGGCCTACATCGGGCAGAAACTCGAACGCTTCCCCGAGGATATCTACACCTGGGAGGAGGACGGCAACGGCGGCTGGAAACGCACCGACGGCCCCTGCTTCAAGAAGTGGATCGAGTGGCGCGCCTCCGTAATCTACGACTTCTTCCGCCGCACGCGCGAGGAGCTGCGCAAGGTCGATCCCGAGCTGAAGTTCGGCGCCTACACCGGGGCCTGGTACCCCTCCTACTACGAGGTGGGCGTGAACTGGGCCAGCCAGACGTACGATCCCTCGCAGGATTTCGACTGGGCGACGCCCGAGTACCGGAACTACGGCTATGCCGAGCTGCTGGATCTCTACACCAACGGCAACTACTACTGGAACGTTACGCTCGACGAATACCGCCGCAGCAACGGCCTGCACCGCAACGAGACCGACAGCGAGGTCTCGACGGGCGAGCACCTTTGCGTCGAGGGCGGCTGCCGCTACTCGCGCCGGCTGCTGGGCGGACACCCCTTCTACGGGGGCATGTACGTCGAGGACTACAAGCGCGACACCACGCAGTTCAAGCGTGCCGTGGAGATGAACCTCCGCGAGTCGGACGGCCTGATGGTCTTCGATATCGTGCACATCATCCAGCGCGACTGGTGGGGGCCTCTCGGACGTGCCATCGCCGCCGCGGAGGCCGAAGCGGCCGCTGCAGCGAAGGCCGGCGCCGACGCTCCGGAGTCGGGGGCCACGGCAGACAGCGGTCGGTAACGGTCTTCCGACCGCAAACGAAAGCGGGACGCATCGCAAGGATGCGTCCCGCTTTTTCGCTCCCGCAAAGGGGCATTCCGGCTATCTACTCCTCCTCCAGAAGGGCATGCTCGTAGCCGTCTACCTTGTTCCAATCGCCGCGCGTGAAGTCGGGAACGGCCACCGGCGAGCTGTTGTGCTCGAGCGACATGGCCGTGAGCGACCCGATGCACGACCACTCGGCCGCGTCGTAAACGTCCTGGTCGAGCGGCAGTCCGTTGCGCAGGCAGTAGATCAGGCGGTAGTCCATGATGAAGTCCATGCCGCCGTGGCCGCCCACCTCGCGGGCCTTCTGCTCGATGTCGCGCACGATGGGGTCCTTGTAACGCTCCATGAGCGCCGCTTTCGCCGCCTCGGGGATGAACGTGTGCTCGCTCAGGTTCTCATGGTCGGGAACCCCGCTTCCGGCCAGCTGCTCGGGACGGAAGGCATACCCCTCGACGGGATACTTGTTGGCAAAGCCCTCGGTACCCGTCAGCTGGTACATGCGGCTGTAGGGACGCGGCGTGTAGACGTTGTGCTGCAGGTGGATCGTACGTCCCAGCTCGGTCTTGATGAGCGTCAGCGTATGGTCGCCGTTGGCGAAGGTATCGACGCCCATGCGCTCCTTGGCGATCTTCAGACCGTTGACCGACTTGGTGTCCATCGACACGAGGTAGGTCATGCGGTCGCCGCGGTGGATGTTGAGCAGCTGGCAGGCGGGGCCCAGGCCGTGCGTGGCGTAGACGTCGCCGCGGTGCTTCTGATCGAAGTCCAGGCGCCAGTTGCCCTGGTAGTAGTCCCAGAACTCGTCCAGGTTGTGGATGTAGGAGCCCTCGACATGGAGGATCTCGCCGAAGAGCCCGTGCCGGGCCATGTTGAGCGTCGTGAGCTCGAAGAAGTCATAGACGCAGTTTTCGAGCATCATGCAGTGGCGCTGGTACTTCTCGGCGGTGTTCACCAGTTGCCAGCACTCGTCGAGCGACTGGGCCGCGGGCACCTCCACGGCAACATGCTTGCCGTGCTCCATGGCGTAGACGGCCATCGGGACGTGCTTGAGCCACGGCGTGGCAATGTAGACCAGGTCGATGTCGTCGCGTTCGCAGAGCTCCTTCCAGCCCTCCTCGCCGCTGTACGACGCGGCGGCCGGCAGCCCGTGTTCCGCGAGGATCTGCTGCGCCTTCTCCACCCGCTCGGGATAGAGGTCGCAAAGGGCCTTGATCGCAACACCGTCCAGGTAGGTGAAACGCTCCACGGCACCCGGGCCGCGCATGCCCAGGCCGATGAAGCCCACACGCACGGTATCCATCGGCGCGGTCCGCAGGCCGAGCACCGACTGCTGCCCCGGCTCCCGGGCCGGCGTATCGAAAACAATCACGCCGTCGACGCGTTTCCAACCCTCGCCCTGCTCGGCCGGAGCCGTGCAGGAGCCGAAGAACAGGGCGCCCGCAACGCCCAGCAAAATGGCCAGTTTCTTCATAATTCGCAATGTTTTGGTTTGATACAAAAGTAGTGAAATATTTTTGTTTTCTGACGGCGTTTGACTACTTTTGCGCTCGTAAAATCCCCATTCCGACCTCCATGTCTCGAAAACTCGCGGCAGCCATCCTTTCGGCCATCCTGCTCTCGGCGGGATGGCTCGGCCTGTCGGGACTGCCGCTGCTTGCCGCGTTCGTCCCCCTGCTGTGGATCAGCGACCGGGCCGAGGCCTCGCGCCGCGGCTGGTGGTCCACCTTCGGATGGGCCGCGCTCACCTTCGTGCTGTGGAATGCGATGACCATCTGGTGGATCTGGAACGCCACCCCCGTGGGCCCCGTCGCCGCCACGCTCGCCTCGACAACACTCAACATGCTGGCCTTCATGCTCTTCCACACCGTGTCGAAGAAGGCGCCGAAGGCCCTGGCCTACACCACGCTCGTCGCGGCGTGGATCACCACCGAATACTGGTACACCACGGGTGAATTCTCGTGGCCGTGGCTCATCCTCGGCAACGGATTCTCGCACGACGTCTGGGCCGTGCAGTGGTACGAATACACGGGCGTTTTCGGCGGCTCGCTCTGGGTGCTGCTCGGCAACATCCTCCTCTTCGAGACGCTCCGCCGCCCGACCCGGCAGCGCATCGCCGCCCTGGCGGCCGTCCTCGTCCTGCCGCTCGCGCTTTCGGTGGCCATCCGCTGCAGCTGGCGGCAGCCCGACGAAGGCACGGTGCGCGTGGCCATCCTCCAGCCCAACGTCGACTGCTACGACAAGTTCCACGGCGACGAGGAGCGCCAGCAGCGCAACATCATCGACCTGCTGGGCGCCACGCCCCGCGACGCGCAGTTCATCCTGCTGCCCGAGACGGCCGTCCCCGGATACTACTGGGAGCCCGGACTCACGGAGCTGCCCGGCGAGGAGCTGCCCGGCGACTTCTGGCGGGAGCTTGCCGACACGCTCCGCAGCCGCTGCCCCGAAGCACTGCTGCTGACAGGCGCCAACACGCTGGTGCGCTACGAGCCGGGCACGCAGAGCCCGACGGCCCGGCGAAACCGCCTCGACGGAAGCTACTACGACATCTTCAACACGGCCGTGGGCCTCGACTCCGCGGGCCGCGTGCAGCTCCACCACAAGGGGCGGCTGGTCATCGGCGTGGAGAACACCCCGACGTGGATCTTCGACATGCTGCGCTTCCTGGTCATCGACCTCGGGGGCACGCTCGGACAGATCGGCAAGGGCACGCACGGCACGGCCTTCGGCCACGCCGCGACGCAGGTCGGCCCGGCCATCTGCTACGAAGGGCTCTACGGCGACTTCTACGGCGACTTCGTACGCCGCGGCGCCGCCTTCATGGCCATCATCTCCAACGACGGCTGGTGGGGCGACACGCCCGGATACCGCCACCTGTTCACCATCTCGCGCCTGCGGGCCATCGAGCACCGCCGGGCCATCGCCCGCTCGGCCAACACCGGCATGTCGGGATTCATCGCCGCCGACGGAAGCGTCGGCGAGACCCTCGGCTGGGAGGAGCGCGGCGTGCTGACGGCCGACGTGCCGCTGAACACCCGCATGACCTTCTACACCCGCTACGGCGACTGCATCGCCCGCATTGCGGAATACGTTTTGCTGCTCTGCGTGCTTTACTACGTCGCCTATCGCGTCAAACGCAGGAATTACCTCGTCCCATAACATACACCACTTATGAATTATACCCAGACCCTCGAGTTTCTCTTCTCGTCGCTCCCGGCCTTCGAAAGCCAGGGTGCCACAGCCTACAAGCCGGGACTGGAGCGCATCACGGCCTTCTGCCGCCACCTGGGCAACCCCCAGCGCAACTTCTTCACGATCCACATCGCCGGAACCAACGGCAAGGGATCCGTGGCGCACATCATCGCCTCGGTGCTCCAGCAGGCCGGATACCGCACGGGACTCTTCACCTCGCCCCACCTGCAGGACTTCCGCGAACGCATCCGCGTCGACGGCGAGATGATCCCCAAGCAGAAGGTCGTGAACTTCGTGGACAAGCACCACGACAAGATGGTCGAGCTGCAGCTCTCGTTCTTCGAGATGACCGCGGCGATGGCCTTCGACTACTTCGCGCAGAGCGACGTCGAGGTGGCCGTGATCGAGACGGGGCTCGGCGGGCGCCTCGACGCCACGAACCTCATCGTGCCGATCCTGAGCATCATCACCAACATCGGACTCGAACACACGGCGCTGCTGGGCGACACGCTCCAGAAGATCGCCGCCGAGAAGGCCGGCATCATCAAGAAGAGCATCCCGGTGCTCATCGGCGAGGCCGACGACCGCTACAACGGGGTCATCGAGCAAGCGGCCGCCGCCAACAAGTCGAAGGTCCTCTATGCCGAGCAGGTGTTCCACTGCGAGAAGCAGGCCATCCAGGGCGAGCGGCAGCTCTTCACGCTGCGCCGCATGCGCGACGGGCGGATCTTCGACGTGGAGCTCGACCTCGAAGGCAACTACCAGCGCCACAACGTCATCACCGCCTCGGCAGCCGTCGACTTCCTGCATGAGGAGACGCCGCTGACGATCTCGCGCCGCGCCTACCTCGAAGGACTGCGCTGCGCTGCGGCCAACACGGCACTGCACGGCCGCTGGCAGAAGCTCGGCGAGGCGCCGCTGACGATCTGCGACACGGGCCACAACGCCCACGGCATCGCCTACGTCGCCGAGCAGCTCCGGCAGACGCCCCACCGCAGGCTCTTCTGCGTCATGGGCTTCGTGCGCGACAAGGACCTGGCGCACATCCTGCCCCTGCTGCCCCGCGAGGCGCACTACCTCTTCACGCAGGCGCACTCCGAGCGGGCGCTGACGGCCGAGGAGCTGACCGCGAAGGCCGCCATCTACGGCCTGCAGGGCGAAGCCGTGGCCGACGTCCGGAGCGCCGTGGCCCGGGCCCGCGAGCTCGCCGCGCCCGAGGACATGATCT
The DNA here is from genome assembly GCA_019115605.1 of Candidatus Alistipes faecigallinarum. GTDB lineage: Bacteria > Bacteroidota > Bacteroidia > Bacteroidales > Rikenellaceae > Alistipes > Alistipes faecigallinarum. The sequence continues at coordinate 179,350 of DXDG01000014.1, read as the reverse complement.
TCATCGGAGGCAGCACCTACGTCGTGGGCGAGGCGCTCTGATCCGGCCGGCTGCCAACAACCACGGAAAACCCCGCAGAACATCGGTTCTGCGGGGTTTTTCATGACTCTTCGGGCGCGGCAGCCGGACTTCGGGGATGCGGTCCGCCGCAACCGACAGTCGGTCAGCCGTTCTTCTTGCCGGTGATGCGCCCGAGATGCTCGCGCAGCCGCTCGCTGAACTCCTCGCGGCGGTGCTTGAGGTTGGCCCGCCAGCCGGCCCAGCGCATGTAGCGCATGCGTTTCTCGGGATAGATGTCGCGGATCGTTACGAGGATGCCCGTCTCCTCGACCCCGCCGAAATCGGGGTTGCTCACCGTGTCGAAGACGCGCATCGTCGGCGAGAGGTTCATGTAGGCGTTGATCAACGGCGGGATGTTCTCGTCGAATTCGCGGATCTTCTGCAGGAGGATGCGGTAGTTCTCCATGTAGGTCTCGCCCGAGAAGAGCGTCTCGTAGTAGGGGTCGTCCAGATCGAGGCGGATCGGATGGATCCCCTCGACAAGCCCTTCGCGGTCGGGGAAGTAGCGGCGCAGGAACCAGATCAGGGCGTTGCGCGCCACGGCCTTGTAGGTGGTGTACATCGTAACCTTGCCGAAGAGGTACTTCGCCCGGGGGTTGAGCACGATCAGGGCGCCGATGCCGTCCCAGAGGTTGTCCAGGGCGTAGATGCTCTTCGCGTTGCCCCGGGCCTGGTAGGCGGGCTGCACGAACGAGCGGCCCAGCTCGATGGTCCGCGGGAGGTACTTGCGGCGGAAGCGCTCGCTGAAGCGGAAGTAGTGCTCCGTCGAGAGGTGGCGCGGGTGGTCCGAGGTGCAGACGATGAAGCGGTATCCGCCGACGATCTCCTCGGCCGCGGGGTCCCAGACGATCAGCTGGTAGTAGCCGTCCGCGGCCAGGTCCTCCCCGTCGATGTCCACCTCGCGGCCCGTGCCGCCGCCGGCCCCGCGGAAGGCCACCTCGCGCAGGCGCCCCACCTCGCGCATCAGCGCCGGACACTCCGCGGCGGCGAAGACGTAGATTTCATTGCCGGCCCGGTGCGTGTCGCGGACCTTGCGCTCGGGGGTCAGCTCGGCGCGCAGCAGCTCCCGCGCAACGGGCGGCAGGATCGGTTCGGGTTTCTGGGATGACATAGCAGAGACAAAAATACCAACTTTTACCGACTTTCGGCCCTTTCGGCAGATTTATTTTCCAGGGAGTAGACCATTTTGCGCACCTCCGCGGCCTGTTCGCGCAACGATCCGCAGTGCTGGAGTTCGGCCACACGGACCGGCTCGCCCACAACGATGCGGAAGTGCTTGCCTTTCTGGGAGAACATCTCGTCGGGAAGCCACAGCATCTCGATGTTGAACTTGATGCCCAGCGCCTTGCGGGTCCGGTCGAGGCGGTAGAAGAAATCCGACAGCCGCCCCTCGACAAAAACCGGGACGATGGGCCGCTGCGAGGCGTAGGCCTTTTTCAGGAAGCTCGTCTTCCACTCCGTGTCGGTGATGCGGCCGTCGATGCGGCGCGAGCAGAGGCCCGCGGGGAAGGTGAGGATCGGCAGCTCGCCGAAGAAGGCCTCGTCGAAGAGACGCACGCTGGCCGCATTCTGCGCGCCGTGCTTGTTTACGGGAATCCACAGGGGCCGCAGCGGTTCGACATGCATCAGCAGGTCGTTCACCACGACGCGCACGTCGCCGAAACGGTCGATGAGCTTGTCGGCCAGCATCATGCCGTCCATGCCGCCGAACGGATGGTTCGCCACGAAGAGGTAGCGGCCCGCGGGATCGAGCCGTTCGAGCCCCTCGATCGAGTAGCTGACGCCCCACTCGCGGAAGCAGGCGCGGATAAACTCCTGGGGCGGAAGGGTCCAGTAGTGTTCGAGGATGTGGTTGATCTCCTTCTCGTGGATCGTGCGGCGCAGCCAGTTCACCGCAAAGCGGGGTGTCCAGCGGGCCAGCCGCGGCGCCTTCTCGCGAAGGACGGCTCCGATGTCTATCTGGGGCATGGCAGGTTCGGGTATGACTCTTGATGCAAAGATAACGGTTTTTTCGTTCCGCGCGTCCGTTTCGGGCGGGCGTGTTGCGCATCTTCGATTTTTTCCCTAACTTGCGGAGCCTTTCGAAAGGCGCAGAAGCGCCGCCGCATCCCTCCGAACCGGAGTCCGGACACACGCCGGGATTTCAGCCCGACGACCGGCCGGCGGCACCGCATCCGGCAACGAAAAACGAACGATGATATGATCAAGTCCATGAATCTGCTTTTGCTGGCGGGCTCTCTCGCCGCAACCTCCGCACTTATGGCCGCCGAGCCCCTCACCGACAGGGAGATCGACCGGCTGATCGGCCGCATGACCCTCGAAGAGAAGGCCCGCCTTCTGGTCGGCGCCCCGGGCTGCGAGGACTCGCTGAGCCACCGCACCGAAGGGGCCGCGGGATGGACCTGCGCCCTGCCCGAGCTGGGCATCCCCTCGATCAACCTGGCCGACGGACCCGTCGGCGTGCGCATCGACCCCGTGCCTTCGGCCGCCGCGCAGGTGGTCTACGACGAGGCGGGCGTTCCCGTGGCAACTCTCGCCGGAGAGACCGTCGAGGGGGCCCCGACCCGCTACTGCACCTGCTTCCCCTCGACCACGGCGCTGGCCGCCACCTGGGACAGCGGCGCGGCACGCCTGCAGGGTGAGGCGATGGGCCGCGAAGCCCGCGCCTACGGCATCGACGTGATCCTCACCCCCGGCATCAACATCATGCGCAACCCGCTCTGCGGCCGCAACTTCGAATACTACTCCGAAGATCCGCTGCTCACGGGGCACCTGGCCGCGGCGGTGATCGAAGGGATCCAGTCGCAGGGCGTCGGCACGAGCCTCAAGCACTTCGTGGCCAACAACCAGCAGACGGGCAAGAAGGTAAACGACGCCCGCATGACGCAGCGGGCCCTGCGCGAAATCTACCTCCGGGCCTTCGAATACTGCGTGCGCAAGGCGAAGCCGTGGAGCGTCATGGGCTCCTACAACCGCATTGCGGGCGAATATACGCAGACCAACCGCGAGCTGATGATCGACCTGCTGCGCGACGAGTGGGGTTTCGACGGGCTGGTGCTCACCGACTGGACCGTGCGGCGCCCCACGGCGGGGCTGCTCGAAGCCCGCAGCGCGCTGATCATGCCCGGCGATGAGGAGATCGTCCGCGAGATCGTCGAGGCCGTGCAGAGCGGCGCGGTCAGGGAGTCGGTGCTCGACGCCTGCGTGCGCGACGTGCTGCGCGTCGTCTTCCGCTCGCTCACGGCACAGGGCTGGAGCCCCTCCACACCCGACCTCGGGGCGCATGCCGCCCTCTCGCGCGAGATTGCCGACGAGAGCATGGTGCTGCTCAAGAACACGGGGGAGACCCTGCCGCTGAAGACGCAGCAGCGCATCGCGCTCTTCGGCGCCACGGCCTACAAGTCGATTGCCGGCGGCACGGGATCCTCGAACGTGAACAAGGCCTACGTCCGCGACATCTGCGACGGACTGCGCGACGCGGGCTTCACGCTCGACGAACGACTCCGGAGCCTTTATGAGAAATATGTGGCCTACCAGAACGAGGCCCTCGACCGATACCCCGACTGCCCGGCCTGGCAGAAGATCTCCTACCACCGCACGGTGCTCCCGGAGATGGACCTCTCGGGCAACCCGGAGCTCATCGACCGCCAGGTCGGCGCCTGCGACGCGGCCGTCGTGGTGCTGGGGCGCGGCTCGGGCGAGACGTCGGACCGCGTCGTCGAGGGGGATTTCAACCTCACGGCCGCCGAGCGCTTCCTGCTCGAACGCGTCGCCGAGGCGTGCCGCCGCGCGGGCAAGCGGATGGTCGTGGTGATGAACGTCTGCGGCGTGGTGGAGACCGCCTCGTGGCGGGAGCTTCCCGACGCCATTCTGCTGGCCTGGTTCCCCGGACAGGAGTGCGGCGATGCGGTCGCCGACCTGCTCACCGGCAGGGTCTCGCCCTCGGGGCGCCTGCCGATGACCTTCCCGTTGTGCTATGAGGATCTTCCCTCGTCGAAGAACTACCCCCATGTCGGACAGACCGAGGGACGGAACTTCGACTACACGCTCTACGAGGAGGATATCTGGGTGGGATACCGCTACTTCACCACCGCCCGCCGCGAGGTCGCCTACCCCTTCGGCTACGGACTGAGCTATACGTCGTTCGCCTACGAAGACCCCGAGATCCGGCGCCGCGGACAGGGCTGGGAGCTCTCCGTCACGGTCCGCAACACGGGCCGGCGGGCCGGGCGCGAGGTGGTGCAGCTCTACGTCGAGGCACCCGAGGCCGGATACGCCAAGCCGGAGGCCGAGCTGCGGGCCTTCGCCAAGACGGGCGTGCTGCAGCCCGGCGGGGAGGAGCGCGTAACGCTCCGCTTCACGGACTACGACCTGGCGTCGTTCGACCAGGCCCGTTCGCAGTGGCGCACCGACCGCGGCGCCTACGTCGCCCGCCTGGGCCGCTCGGCCGAAGAGACGATCCTCACGGTGCCCTTCCGCAGCGGTGCGGCGCGCAGCTGGCGCGTGCGCAACCTGCTCGCACCCGCCGGACCGATCACCCCGATGCAGGTGGAGCGGGCCCGGTAACGGCGGCCCGGCTTCCGAAGCTCCGACACCCGTCCCCACCGAAACGACAGGCCCCGGCCCTGTTCCTCCCGACCCCGATTTCCGAAGGGCGGCCGGCCGGAATCCGCCGCCCCGTCCCCGAAGCGGCCCCGGAAGGGGCTGCGGCCGCGGTGCGGAAAATATCCGCCGAATCTCCCCGCAAAAGGAGCGCTCTTTCTCGAAAAATGGCTAACTTTACACCCCAAACAGCCATTCGAGAACGAAGATCATGTCGCAATACCACACACCCGTCCTGCTGGAGGAGTCCGTGGGTCTGCTGGACCTGCAGCCCGGAGGCACCTACGCCGACCTGACGTTCGGCGGCGGAGGCCACTCGCGGCGCATCCTCCGGGTGCTGGGCCCCGAAGGACGGCTCTACGCCTTCGACCAGGACCGCGATACGCGCGCGAACTGCCCCGATGACCCGCGGTTCCACTACGTCGAGAGCAACTTCCGCTTTCTGCGCGGGGCGCTACGCTACCGCGGGGTAACGGCCGTGGACGGCATTCTGGCCGACCTGGGGGTCTCGTCGCACCACTTCGACGAACGCGAACGCGGCTTCTCGTTCCGCGGGGAGGCGCCCCTCGACATGCGCATGAACCAGCGGGGAAGCCTCACGGCCGCCGACATCGTAAACCGTTACGAGGCGGAGCGGCTCACGCGCATCCTGGGCGACTGGGGCGAGCTGGAGACGCCGTGGAAGATCGCCGCCTGCATCATACGGGCGCGCGAAGCGGAGCCGATCCTCACGACCGCGCAGCTCGTGGCCGCCGTGGCCCCCTGCACCCCCCGCCGGGACGAGTCGAAATTCCTGACCCGGCTCTTCCAGGCGCTGCGCATCGAGGTCAACGGCGAGATGGAGGCCCTCGGCATGGCCCTCGAGCAGAGCCTCAAGGTGCTGCGCCCGGGCGGACGGCTGGTGGTCATCTCCTACCACTCGCTCGAGGACCGCATGGTCAAGAACTTCCTGCGCAGCGGCAACCTCGCGGGCCGCATCGAGAAGGACTTCTACGGGCAGGTGCACACCCCCTTCGAGGTGCTGACGCGCAAGGCCCTGACCCCTTCGGCCGAGGAGCTGGAGCGCAACCCCCGGTCGCGTTCGGCGAAGCTCCGCGCGGCCGTGAAACTCTGAAACGCAACGAAACCCATGTACCGAGACCACGAATTCGATCCCCTGACCCCCGAGGAGGAGGCACGGCGCGCCGAGGAGGCGGAGTTCGCCCGCCGCGTGCGGCGCGAGGTGCGCCGCATGGAGCGCGGCGAGGCCGACGAGGAGCTGCGCGCCGACGAGGAGCGCGAGGCCGCGGAGCGGGCCGAGCAGGAGGAGCGCGAGCGCCGCGAACACCGCCGCCGGTCGAGCACCTTCTGGCAGCTCTTCTCGGGCACGATCCTCGTGCGCGAGGGGGTTTCGAAATACTACCCCTACCTGCTGACCATCGCCGGGATGTTCCTCCTGAGCATCATGGTGATGTTCTGGTCGCTGCACCTCGACATGCGCTACTCGCAGCTCTCGCGCGAGGTGCAGGTGCTGCGCGAACGCTCGATCCGCCTGCAGGAGCAGCGCTACCGCCGCACGACCCACTCGGCGATCCTCGAGGAGCTCCACCGCCGGGGCATCGAACTCTACGACCCGCTCGCACCGGGTGAAATCATCGAAAACTGACGCCGCAGATGGGAGAGGAACGTTCGAAAATCAAAAGCGACATCCTGCTGCGGGTGCGGCTGCTCTATGTGCTCTTCATCCTTGCCGGGGCCGTGGTGCTCGCCCGCCTGGTGTGGGTGCAGCTCTTCAGTGCGGAGGTGGCCTACAACGCCGACCGCCTCGCGAGCCGCATCTTCACCGAGAAGGAGATCCCCGCCCAGCGGGGCAGCATCCTCTCGCGCGACGGCGAGCCGCTCGCCACGTCGATCTTCCGCTATCAGGCGGCCTTCGACTTCGCCTCCCCGGGCCTCGACTCGCTCAAGACCTTCCGCGAGCAGGCCGACTCGCTCTCGAAGCTCCTTGCGGCCTTCTTCAAGGACCGCTCCGCCGCCGAATACGCCCGGATGTTCCGCGAGGAGCATGCCCGCCGCTACCGCCTGGTCAATCCCCGCGACACGCAGTACCTGCGTTCCGAGGGGTGGCTCGCGCGCATCATCAACCGCCTGAAGGGCGAGGAGTACATCCGCCGGCGCATCTACGACACGATCCGCGACCATACGCCCGTGAACATCTTCCCCCGCGAGGTGGACTACGCCGAGTGGGAGGTGCTGCGCCGCTATCCGCTGCTGAACTGGAACATGGGCATGGTCTACCGGCTCGTCGAGCGCGACGAGCGCATCTACCCCCAGGGCGAGCTGGCGCGCCGTACGATCGGCCTGATCGGCGACCGGGGCAACTACGGCATCGAGGAGGCCTACCGCAGCGAGCTGGCGGGCCGCAACGGCAGGGCCGTGCAGCAGCGCATCGCCCGCGGATTCTACGGCCGCGTGGCGGGAGCCGGGCATGAGGAGCCCGTGGACGGCTGCGACGTGGTTACGACGCTCGACCTGGACCTGCAGGATGTCGCCGACAAGGCGCTGCGGCAGCAGCTCGAACGGCAGAACGCCCTCTGGGGCACGACGATCGTCATGGAGACCCGCACGGGCGATATCCTCGCCCTGGCCAACCTCGGGCGCAATGCCGACGGCAGCTTCTCCGAACGCGAGAACTACGCCCTGAGCCGCAGCATGGAGCCCGGCTCGACCTTCAAGCTGGCGACGATGCTCACGCTGCTCGACGACGCGCGCATGCCCGTCGAGACGACCTACGACACCCACAACGGCGACCCGGTGCAGGTGGGTCCCGCGAAGAACATCCGCGACTCGCACCGCGGCGACCATGTGATCGACTTCCGCCGGGCGGTGGCCTCCTCGTCGAACGTCTACTTCGCCGAGGCGATGTGGGACCGCTACGGCATCACGGGCAAAAAACAGCAGTACAGCGACTACCTCCACAACGAGCTCCATCTGGGCGAGACGGTGGGTCTCGAACGCTTCGGCGAACGGAAACCCTCGATCACCACCGACTGGAAGGTGCCCGACCCGGGGGTCATGCTCGTGAAGATGGCCTACGGCTACCGCGTGCGGCTGGCGCCGATCCAGATGATCACCTTCTACAACGCCATTGCCAACGAGGGGCGGATGATCTCGCCCGTGCTGGTGCGCGAACTCCGCCGCGGCGGACGCGTCAAGGAGCGTTTCGAAAGCCGCACGATCGCCTCGTCGATCTGCTCGCGCACGACGCTGCACACCGTCCGGGAGTGTCTCCAGGCGGTCTGCACCGAGGGTACGGCGAGCAACTACTTCCGCGACACGACGCGCGTCCGAGTCGCCGCGAAGACCGGCACGGCGCAGATCACCGACGCCCGCAGCCGCGAAGGGCGCTACTACCTGGGCTCGATGATCGCCTTCTTCCCGGCCGAGGCGCCCCGCTATACGGTCCTCACGACGATCGAGACCCGCGCGCAGGCCGGCAAGGCCTACTACGGAGGTCCACTGGCGGGTCCCGTCGTCAAGCGCATGGTCGATTACATCTACAACCGCGGGCACGACTGGTACGGCCGCGTGGAGGAGGACGGCCCGCGGCGCTATCCCGAGCAGCTGAAGGGCGGCGACATCGCGCAGATCCGCCGCGTCGCCGGGCAGCTCTCGCCCCGCGTGGAGTTCGACCGGCGCAAGGGGTGGGGACGCGTCGCGGTGGACAGCCTCTCCCGCGTGCGGATCACCTCGATTGCCGAAGATCGCGGCGTGATGCCCGACGTGCGGGGCATGGGGCTCAAGGACGCCCTCTTCCTGCTCGAAAGCCGCAACCTGCGGGTCCGCTTCTCGGGACAGGGGGCCGTCATCCGGCAGAGCATCGCCCCGGGAAGCCGGATCTCCCCGGGAGCCACCGTCGCCCTGACCCTGAAATAAGGAGAATACGAAAAAACACGCATAACCATGAAAAAACTCTCGGAACTGCTCTCCGCAACCACCGTCGGGGAGCTTCTCGGCGATCCCGAAACCGCCATCCACGGCCTCACCTACGACTCGCGGGCCGTCGGCGCGGGCGACTGCTTCTTCGCCGTCCCCGGCACGCTGCGCGACGGCCATGACTTCATCCCGGCGGCCGTCGGCGCGGGGGCCGCGGCCATCGTCTGCGAACGGATTCCCGAAACACCCGCCCCGGGGGTCGTCTACGTCCGCGTGCCGGATACGGCGGGGGCCATGGCCGACATGGCCGCGGCCTTCTACGACCACCCGAGCCGCGAGCTGCGGCTCGTGGGCATCACCGGCACCAACGGCAAGACGACCACCGCGACGCTGCTCTACGACCTGGTGCGCGCGCTGGGCTACCGCGCAGGGCTGATCTCGACGGTCGTCTACCGCATCGACGGCCGCGAGGTCGAGGCGACGCACACGACGCCCGACGCGATCCGCCTGAACGCCATGATGCGCGAAATGGTCGATGCGGGCTGCGACTACTGCTTCATGGAGTGCTCGTCGCACGCCATCGTCCAGGAGCGCACGCGCGGCCTCGACTTCGCCGGCGGCGTCTTCACGAACATCACGCACGACCACCTCGACTACCACAAGACCTTCGCCGAGTACATCCGCGCCAAGAAGCGCTTCTTCGATGCGCTGCCCGCCGGGGCCTTCGCCCTGACCAACGCCGACGACCGCAACGGGAGCGTCATGGTCCAGAACACCGCGGCGCGCGTGCATACCTACTCGCTGCGCGCGATGGCCGACTTCCGCTGCAAGATCGTCGAGATGCACCTCGACGGCATGCTGCTGCGCCTCGACGGCCGCGAGCTCTGGGTCGGGCTGCTCGGACGCTTCAACGCCTACAACCTGCTGGCGGTCTACGCCACGGCCTGCCTGCTGGGCTTCGACCGCGAGGAGGTGCTGCGCGTGCTCTCGACGCTGCACCCCGTAAGCGGGCGCTTCGAGATCCTCCGCGCCGCCAACGGCACCACGGCCGTCGTGGACTACGCCCACACGCCCGACGCCCTGGAGAACGTCCTGCGCACGATCGACGAAATACGCACCCCCGCGCAGCAGCTGATCGTCGTCTGCGGCTGCGGCGGCGACCGCGACCGCACGAAACGCCCCGAGATGGCGCAGATCGCCGTGCAGCACGCCACGACGGCGATCTTCACCTCCGACAACCCGCGGCACGAGTCGCCCGAGGCGATCCTCGACGAGATGATCGCGGGCCTCGACCCCGCGGCGCGCTACCTGCGCATTGCCGACCGCGCGGAGGCGATCCGCACGGCCGTGATGCTCTCGCGCCCGGGCGACGTGATCCTCGTCGCCGGCAAGGGACACGAGACCTACCAGATCATCGGCGACGTGAAGCACCACTTCGACGACCGCGAGGAGGTCCGCAGGGCCTTCGGGCTGCTCGGCGCACGTTAGGCGCACATTAAGGGCGCGGAAATTTCCGACTGTCGGACGAAAGCGTTAATTTTGCCCCGCGGCAACGCGGACTGAAAACCCTACGACCATGCTTTACCATCTTTTCAAATACCTCGACGAGGCGTACGACCTGCCCGGATCGGGCGTGTTCCAGTACCTGTCGTTCCGGGCTTCGGCAGCGGTGATCCTCTCGCTGCTCATCGTCATCATCTTCGGACGGCGGATCATCGACTTCCTGCGCCGCAAGCAGATCGGCGAGGAGATCCGCGACCTCGGGCTCGAAGGACAGCTCCAGAAGCGCGGAACGCCGACCATGGGCGGCGTGATCATCCTCCTGGCGATCCTCATTCCGACACTGCTGCTCGGGAAGCTCGACAACGTCTACGTGCAGCTGTTGCTCGTCTCGACCGTCTGGCTCGGGCTGATCGGCGGCCTGGACGACTACATCAAGGTCTTCCGCCACCGCAAGGAGGGGCTCAAGGGACGTTTCAAGATCGTCGGACAGGTCGGCCTGGGCATCATCGTCGGCCTGACGATGTGGCTCTCGCCCCAGATCGTCGTCCGCGAGAAGACCACGCAGCCCGTCGAGACGATCTACCTCGACGAGAGCGGCGAGGCCGTGCAGAGCGTCCAGCAGACCGTGCTGCTCAACTCCGAGTCGGTCAAGACCACGCAGACGACCATCCCCTTCGTCAAGGATAACGAGTTCGACTACGGCTGGCTGACGGGCGGCAACGACACGGCCACATGGCTGCTCTACGTCCTGGTGGCGATCTTCGTCGTTACGGCCGTCTCGAACGGCGCCAACCTCACGGACGGGCTCGACGGACTCGTTACGGGCGTTTCGGTGCCGATCGTCACCGTGCTGGGCGTGCTGGCCTACCTCTCGGGACACATCGTCTACGCCGACTACCTCAACATCATGTACATCCCCCAGAGCGGCGAGCTGGTGGTCTTCGCCGCGGCGCTGGCCGGCGCCCTCGTGGGATTCCTCTGGTACAACTCCTTCCCGGCGCAGATCTTCATGGGCGACACGGGGTCGCTCTCGATCGGCGGCGTGATCGCCGTCTTCGCCCTCTGCATCCGCAAGGAGCTGCTGCTGCCGCTGCTCTGCGGCGTCTTCCTCGTCGAGAGCTTCTCGGTGATGCTCCAGGTCAGCTGGTTCAAGTACACCAAACGCAAGTACGGCGAGGGACGGCGCATCCTGCTCATGTCGCCCATACACCACCACTACCAGAAGAAGGGTCTCTTCGAGACGAAGATCGTAACGCGCTTCTGGATCATCTCGCTGCTGCTGGCAGCCATCACGCTCGTAACGCTCAAGATACGATAGGCCGACGGCGGGACGGACTTCGCGCCGCCCCGGCATCGGACAGAACCCATACAGAACAAACCCTATGCGACACAAGAACATCGTCGTACTCGGCGGAGGCATCAGCGGCTACGGATCCGCGATCCTCGCCAAAAAGGAGGGCTTCGAGATCTTCCTTTCGGATTCGGGAACGATCGCCGCACGCTTCCGCGAGCGGCTCGACGCCTGGCAGGTGCCCTACGAGGAGGGCGGCCACACCCTGGAGCGGATCCTCGCGGCCTCGGAGGTCATCAAGTCGCCCGGAATTCCCGAGACGGCACCCGTCGTGCGGCGGATCCGCGAGGCGGGCATCCCCGTCATCTCCGAGATCGAATTCGCCGGCCGCTACATGGGCCGCGCACGCTGCATCTGCATCACCGGCTCGAACGGCAAGACCACCACGACGTCGCTCATCTACAAGATCCTGCGCGACGCGGGGATGAACGTCGCCCTGGGCGGCAACATCGGCGAGAGCTTCGCCTACTCCGTGGCCACGGGTTCGTACGACTGGTACGTCCTGGAGTTGAGCTCCTTCCAGCTCGACGGCATGTACCGCTTCCGCGCCCACATCGGCGTGCTGACGAACATCACGCCCGACCACCTGGACCGCTACGACCACTGCTTCCAGAACTACGTCGACGCGAAGATGCGCATCACGCAGAACATGACCTCGCGCGACTGGTTCATCTACTCGGGCGACGACGAGGTGATCTGGCAGCAGCTCCCGAAATACGACCTGCGCATGAAGCAGCTCCCCTTCGCGGCGAAGAACGCCGTGGCGAGCGGCGCGGGCGACGCCTTCCTCTGCGACGGGGTCTTCACCGCCACGGTCGGCCGGCACACCGTGGAGATCGACACCGCGAAGCTCCGCATCAAGGGGCTCCACAACGCCTACAACGCCATGGCCGCGGCGCTGGCGGCCCTCGCCGCCGGGGTCGACGAGGAGCAGATCCGCACGTCGCTCTACGACTTCGCGCCCGTAGAGCACCGCCTGGAGCCCGTGGCCGAACGCGGGGGCGTAGCGTGGATCAACGACTCGAAGGCCACGAACGTCGATTCGGTCTACTACGCGCTGGAGAGCATGACGCGCCCGGTGGTGTGGATCGCCGGCGGCACGGACAAGGGCAACGACTACACGCCGCTCAAGGAGTTCGCCCGCCGCAAGGTCCACACGCTCGTCTGCATGGGCGTGGACAACGCGAAGCTCGTGCGCGAATTCACGGGCGTGGTACCCGAGGTGATCTCCACCTCGTCGCTCGACGAGGCGATGCGTGCGGCGCGGGCCGCCGCCCGCGAGGGCGATGCCGTGCTGCTGTCGCCGGCCTGCGCCAGCTTCGACCTGTTCAAAAATTACGAAAACCGCGGCGAGCTGTTCAAGCAGTGGGTCGCGGAGAACGCATAACGCCTCCCGGGGAATGAAACGCAGCGAGGAGTACGCATACGACGAACGGCAGAGGGCCGCCACGGCCCGCGATGCGGCGCGGCGCGACGGCCGCACCTCCCGGGATGCCGGGGAACGGGAGGCTTTCCGGGGCGATGCGCCGGGCGATGCCGCGGCTGCGGCCGAACGGCAGAGGACCCGTCTTTTCACGGGCGACCGCGTGCTGTGGATCATCATCGCCGCGCTGGCCGTGATCTCCATCCTGGTGGTCTACTCCTCGACGGCCAAGATGGCCTACGACGCCAGTGCGGCCCGCACGACGTCGCACTTCCTCCGGCAGCAGCTGATGATCCTCGCGGCGAGCCTCGTGGTGATGATCGCCGTGCAGAAGATCAACTGCCGCATCTACAACTACTTCGCCCGTCCGTTCTACTTCCTCTCGGTGCTGCTCACCCTGACCGTCTACTTCATCGGCGCGACGACCAACGGCGCCGCCCGCTGGATTCCCCTCGGGCCCTTCCAGTTCCAGCCCTCCGAGGCGCTGAAGGTCGCCACGGTGCTCTTCCTCGCCCAGCAACTCGCCTCCCGCCAGTCGAAGATCGACCGCATCCGCATCGTCCCCTCGTGGCGCTTCTGGACCTGGCACTCTTCGGCCCAGCAGCGCAGGATCTGGCGCGAAGGCACGGTGCCGATCCTCATGCCCGTCGTGGTGTCGTGCGCGGTGATCTTCCCGGCGCACACCTCCTCGGCCGTGCTGGTGGCCATGGCCTCGTGGGTGATGATGCTCATCGGCCGCGTGCGCTTCGGCGAGCTGATGAAGCTCGTGGGATGGGGCGTCGCGGGCATCGTCCTGATCATGGCCCTCAACCTCGGGCGCAGCGAGACGGCCGAAGGACGCGTCTCGACCTGGATCCACCTCTGGACCGAGACGCAGGTCGACAAACCCATCGAACACCTCACCGACACCGAGCGCTCGATGATCGCCATCCACAACGGCGGCATCCTCGGCGAGGGCGCCGGACAGAGCGCCATGCGCGTGGAGATGATCCACCCCGAGAGCGACTACGCCTACGCCTTCTTCGTCGAGGAGTACGGGCTGCTGCTGGCCCTGGTGCTGCTGATGCTCTACCTGTGGATCTTCTTCCGGGCCATCGAGATCTTCCGCCGCTGCGGAACCGCCTTCCCGGGACTGCTCGTGCTGGGCCTCGCGCTGCTGATCACCTGCCAGGCGCTGCTGCACATCATGGTTACGGTGAACCTCATCCCCGAGACGGGACAGACCCTGCCGCTCATCTCGCGCGGCGGCTCCTCGACGCTCTTCACGACCATCGCCCTGGGCATGATCCTGAGCGTCAGCCGCCAGAACGACGAACGGTCGCACGACACGCCCCGCGCCGAGACACTCTACGAACGCTGACATCCCCCGCGGCGGGAGACAACGGCCCGGGAACGGCCGTCACGCCGCCTCTGAACCATATCCCGAAACACGCAAACGATCATGGACGATATCCGACTGGACAAATACCTCTGGGCCGTGCGCATCTTCAAGACGCGCAGCGACGCGGCCGACGCCATCCGCACGAACAAGGTTACGGTGAACGACGCCTATGCCAAGCCCTCGCGCGAGGTGAAGATCGGCGACCGCATCGCCGTGCGCAAGCAGCAGGTAACCTACTCCTACAAGGTGCTCGACCTGGTGTCGAGCCGCCAGCCGGCGAAGAACGTCGCGGCCTACTGCCTCGACACGACGCCGCAGGAGGAGCTCGACAAGCTCCACGTCCCGCGCGAGACGATCTTCGTCTTCCGCGACCGCGGCACGGGGCGCCCGACCAAGAAGGAGCGCCGCGAGCTCGACTCGCTCATGGAGGAGGTCCTCTACGACGAGGAGGAGTAGCCCCACGCCGACAAGGGCGCGGCCCGCACCCAGCCGGGAGGAATCCGCACCCTGCCGGGAGGAATCCGCACGCAGCCGGGAGAAATCCGCACCCTGCCGGGAGAGGCCGCACGCAGTCGGAAAACCGCCGTGCGGCAGACTTCGGAGCCCCGGGGACCGCGGTCGGCCGCCGCACACGAAAAAACGCCGGATTCCCCTGCGGGAATCCGGCGTTGCCCTATTCCGGAGAGACGGCCCGTTACTGAAGCCTGTCCTCGATGAAGTCGATGTTGATCTCGCGCTGGAAGACCTCCTGCAGCGAGATGAAGGTCTCGGTGGAGGCGAGGCCCTGGATGTGCAGGATTCCGTCGAAGATCGTGCGCATGAGGTGCTCGTTGTCCACGCAGTAGAGCTTGACGAGGATGTTGCCGGCACCGGTGATGAAGTGGCACTCCACGATCTCGGGAACCTTCTTCAGCTCCTCGATGGCCTCCGAGAGGAGCTTCGGGTCGCGCAGCGTGATGCTCACGTGGGCGCAGACGTCGAAGCCCATCATCTTGGGATTCACCACAAGACGGCTGCCGAGGATCACGCCGGCCTCGTCGAGCTTGCGGATACGCTGGTGGATGGCGGCTCCCGAGATGCCGCACTCGCGGGCGATCTCCAGGAACGGCATGCGGGCGTTCTTGATCAGGAACTTGAGGATCTTGCGATCGATCGCATCCAAGGCTACTTTCGTCATGGTCGGGTGCATGTTTGCGGTTTTATTTGAGAACGTTCAACTCCTTGCCTACCTTCGTGAAGGCCGCGATGCAGCGGTCGAGCTGCTCGGTCGTATGTCCGGCCGACACCTGCACGCGGATACGCGCCTGTCCCTTCGGAACCACCGGATAGTAGAAGCCCGTAACGAAGACACCCTCCTCCTGCAGCCGTGCGGCGAAGTCCTGCGAGAGCTTCGCGTCGTAGAGCATCACGGCGCAGATGGCCGACTGCGTGGGCTTGATGTCGAAACCGGCGGCCATCATGCCCTTGCGGAAGTGCTCGACGTTGGCAACCAGACGGTCGTGCAGTTCGTTGCTCTCGGCCAGCATCCTGAACATCTCGATGCCGGCACCCACCACGGCGGGGGGCAGCGAGTTGGAGAACAGGTAGGGGCGCGAACGCTGGCGCAGCATGTCGATGATCTCCTTGCGGCCCGTCGTGAAGCCGCCCACGGCGCCGCCGAAGGCCTTGCCCAGCGTACCGGTGAGGATATCGACCTTGCCGCGCAGGTCGTAGAGTTCGGTGATGCCGCGGCCCGTCTTGCCGAGCACGCCGGCCGAGTGGCACTCGTCGACCATCACCAGCGCGTCGTACTTCTCGGCCAGCTCGCAGATGCGGTCCAGCGGCGCGGCGTTGCCGTCCATCGAGAAGACGCCGTCGGTGCAGATGATGCGGAAACGCTGGGCCTGCGCCTGCTTGAGGCACTTCTCCAGCTCGGCCATGTCGGCATTGGCATAGCGGTAGCGCACAGCCTTGCACAGGCGCACGCCGTCGATGATCGAGGCGTGGTTCAGCGCATCGGAGATGATGGCGTCCTCCTGCGTGAAGAGCGGCTCGAAGACTCCGCCGTTGGCGTCGAAGCAGGCGGCGTAGAGAATCGTGTCCTCCGTGCCGAAGTAGTCGGCGATAGCCCGCTCAAGCTCCTTGTGGATATCCTGGCAGCCGCAGATGAAGCGCACGGACGACATGCCGAAGCCGCGGGCGTCCATCGTCCGCTTGGCCGCCTCGATCAGGCGCTTGTTGTCGGAGAGCACCAGGTAGTTGTTGGCGCAGAAGTTCAGCACCGGACGGCCGGCCACCTCGATCTCGGTCCGCTGGGGCGAGGTGATGACACGCTCCTTCTTGTAGAGCCCTGCAGCCTCGATTTCGGCGAGTTCCCGCTGCAGGTGTTCTTTGATTTTACCGTACATATTCTCTTAATTTTTTGATGAAAGATCGCAGGTAAACTATCAGTCTGTTACAAATGTACAACTATTTTCGGAGAAACCGCCACTTTCGTGCCATTTTTTTCGCTTTCGGGGTTACAATTCGTCAGCGGCACGTGCCGCAGGGGCGGGCGGCGCGGCGCACGAACGCCCTCCGCGGCCCCTGCGGCGCGGTTTGCACCCCGCGGCAAACCGGACGCGGGCAAAACCGCCGCACCGCCGCAAGGTTTTCCGCCGGGATGTTGCCCGCCCGCGAAAAAAACCCTATCTTTGGGAATCGAATATCAAAAATCGCATCAAAATGAGCAAACCCTCTGTTTTGGTCAGCGGCGGAGCCGGTTACATCGGTTCGCACACCGCCGTGGAGCTGATCCGCGCCGGATACGACGTGGTCATCGTCGACAACCTCTCCAACAGCGAGATCGGCGCCGTCGAGGGCGTCCGCAAGATCACGGGCGTCGAGGTCCCCTTCGTCGAGGCCGACTGCTGCGACGAGGCGGCCTTCCGCAAGGTCTTCGAGCAGTACGCGTTCGACTCGGTGATCCACTTCGCGGCCTCGAAGGCCGTGAACGAATCGGTCCACAAGCCCCTGGAGTACTACCGCAACAACCTCACCTCGTTCATGAACGTCATCGCGCTCATGCGCGAATACGGACGCCACAACATCGTCTTCTCCTCGTCGTGCACCGTCTACGGCGAGCCCGACAAACAACCCGTCACGGAGCAGACGCCGCGCAAGCCGGCCACCTCGCCCTACGGCAACACGAAGCAGATGTGCGAGGATATCCTCCGCGACTCGGTCGGCGCCTACGAGGGGATGAAGGGCATCGCCCTGCGCTACTTCAACCCCATCGGCGCACACCCCTCGGCCCTGATCGGCGAGCTGCCGCGCGGCGTGCCGCAGAACCTCGTGCCCTACATCACGCAGACGGCCGCCGGCATCCGCGAGTGCCTCTCGGTCTTCGGCGACGACTACCCGACACCCGACGGATCGTGCATCCGCGACTACATCGACGTCGTGGACCTTGCACGGGCGCATGTGGCCGCCATCGGCCGCATGATCGAAGGGCGCAGCAAGGGCTCCTACGAGGTCTTCAACATCGGCACGGGACGCGGCGTCTCGGTGCTCGAACTGGTACACCGCTTCGAGGAGGTCAACCACCTGAAGCTCAACTACCGCATCGCGCCGCGCCGCGAGGGCGACATCGTGGCCATCTGGGCCGACCCGACGCTGGCCAACAACGAGCTGGGCTGGAAGGCCGAGCGGACGCTCGACGAGACGCTCGCCTCGGCCTGGAAGTGGGAGCAGCACCTGCGCGAAAAATAGACAAGAGAGCCGGCACGGAACCCGTCCGGCCATCATCAAGAAGAGGAGCGACCTTTTGTCAGGTCGCTCCTCTTCTTTTGTCAGGGGCGTCGCCGCGGAACCGCCGGTCAGCGGGTCAGCACGCCGAATTCGCCGACGCCGTAGGTGGGCGAGGAGCCCGTCTCGACGGGTGTCAGACGCAGGTAGCGGACGTCGAGCGGCGCATCGAACGACACCGTGCGGCGTCCGGGCGAGTTGATGATGTTGTCGAACAGGGCGCCGCTGCGCACACGGTTCCAGGTGCGCCCGTCGCGGCTGACCGAAAGGTCGTAACGCACCAGGCAGCCGCCGCGCCCTTCGGCAAGCGGCTCGTAGAAGCAGCCCGTGAGGCGGTGCACCCCGCCCAGGTCGAGCACGAGGGGTTGCGCGGCGTCGAGCAGCGCCCCGCGCGTGAGCGGTTCGGCGCCGTCATCCGGGAGGCCGTCCGCCGCGCCGTCGGCACCCTCGGGGGCCACGACGCGGAACGCCGCCGGAGCGATGTCCCACTCATAGCTTGCGACGCTGCTGCTCCGCTTCCCGTCGAGGGCGAGGGCCTGCAGGCGGCAGGGCCCCGCCTCCGTGACCGGCCCCTCGTAAAGCGGCGAGGAGGCCGTGGGCGCGGTGCCGTCCGTCGTATAGCGGATTTCGGCCCCGGCGGGCGCCGTCAGCGTGATGCGCCCTTGCTTGTCGCGCTCGGCAAGGGGCGCGTCGAGCGTTACCTCGTCGAGGTAGAGCCCCACGCCGTTGAGCACGGGGCAGTCCAGCGCCCCGTCGATCGAGAGGCGCAGGGCCGTGGTCGTCGTCCGGGCGATCGGCACGATGCGCTTGTAGCCGACGGTCGTCTCGCGCGCCGCCTCGCACCAGTTGCCCGCCGCATCGAGCGTCTCGATACGGAAGCGGGTGATGCGCTGCCCGAGGGGGATGTACTCCTGCAGCTGCACGCGGTTGAAGGTCCGCGGCGCGTCGAAGCGGAGCGTCAGCGTCGCGCTGCGCACCGTGTCGTCCGTGGCCCAGTAGCTGTCGAAGTCATCGTCCAGCAGGTTTGCCGCGGCATAGCGGCGGTCGCCGCCGCGGGTATTCGACGCCTCGATGCGGGCCCCCTGGGCCAGGTTGCGCGCAAAGATCGTATCGAGCGCCGCGCGGAACTCCACAAGACGCACGGAATCGACCGCCGGAAGGAGGCCCCGACGGTCCGCGGGGACGTTGAGCAGCAGCAGGGAGTTGCGGCCCACGCTGGCATAGTAGATCCTGAGCAGCTCGGCGAGCGACTTCACGCGGTCATCCTCCGAGGCGCGGTAGAACCACCCCGGGCGGATCGAGACGTCGGCCTCGCCGGGGATCCACGCCTCGCCGCGCATGTTGCCGCAGCGGAGCGTGTCGCGCGCCGGGCCGGCGCCCGGCCCGAAGCCCGTCGTGTCGAGGCGCGACCAGCAGGTGCGGCCCGCCATGCCCGCCTCGTTGCCGATCCAGCGGCAGCCGGGGCCCGTGTCGCTGAAGATCACCGCCCCGGGCTGGAGGCGGTAGACCGTCTCGTGATAACGCGCCCAGTCGTAGACCTGCCGCTTGCCGTTGGGGCCCTCGCCGCAGGCGCCGTCGAACCACTGTTCGAAGACCTCACCGTAGCTGCCCAGGGCGCTCTCAAGCGTGCGGCAGAAGACCTCGTTGTAACCGTCCGTGCCGTAGGAGGGGTCGTTGCGGTCCCACGGCGAGATGTAGACGCCGAACTTGAGCCCGTACGCGCGGCACGCCTCCGAAAGCTCGCGCAGCACGTCGCCCTGCCCGTCGCGCCAGGCGCTCTGGGCCACGGTATGGCGGCTTGCGGGGTTGGGCCAGAGGCAGAATCCGTCGTGATGCTTGGCCGTAAGGATGATCCCCTTCATGCCCGCCTGACGGGCGATGGCCGCCCACTGGCGGCAGTCGAGCGCCGTGGGGGCGAAGACATCGACATCCTCGCGGCCGTCGCCCCACTCCGAGTCGGTGAAGGTGTTGGGCCCGAAGTGGACGAAAAGGTTCATCTCCATGCGCTGCCAGGCAACCTGCCCGGGCGTCGGCAGGGCGCCGTAGGGCGCGGGAGGAGGTGTCGTGCCGCAGGCCGCGAGCAGCAGAAGGCCGCCGAAGGCCGCAAGGCGGGAAAGGATCGGTTTCATGGATGGAAAAGGTTTTTCGGATTTCAATAGCGGAACTGCCGGGCCCGCTCGGCGGACATCACCTCCTCGGGCACTACGGCGAAGCGCAGCGTATGGTCGTCGTTGCTCCAGAGCGTGCGCGAGGGCTCGGGATGCGAGCCCCAGCTGTCGTAACCCCCGACGCCCGTCTGCCGCAGGTCGAGGCACACCTCGACAAAGTCGCGCGGTGAGATGTCGTCGATATGGTGCTGGCGGGGCAGCCGGTTGCGCGCCTCGGCGGGGTCGTGCTCCTCGTCGGGCGTGAAGTTGAGCCACTGGTAGTCGCACGCGACGGCCTCCTCGGAGTCGAAATCCTCCACGGCATTGCGCAGGACGTTGAATTCGAAGAGGCTGTCGGCCACGAACGTTACCCCGCCGAGGGAGAGCTCCGTGCAGTCGGTGTGGTGTCCGCACTCCTGGGGCCGGACATAGGGGAAGTACTCCGCGGAGGCCGTCGAGCGGTATTCGCCCGGGCGGCTGCCGGCGCAGCGGTCCCAGTAGTTCTCCGCGGGACCCCGGCCGAAGTAGCGGAAGGCCCCGGCCGCGGCGGGCAGGCGCATCCGCACGCCGACGCGGGGGATGTCGGTCGGGGTGTCGGAGGCGACGCCCCCGAGGCGCAGCTCCACGGCCACGATGCCCGAAGGATAGACCGTGCAGGCCATCGTGCAGGGATTGCCCGACGACAGCGCGTAGTCCGCTTCGAGGAGCGTGCCGCCCGCGGGACCCGCCGCAACGCGCGTCGTGGCGCGGAAGTCGCGGCTCGCCTCTTTCCAGCACTGCGCGCGGCGGGGCATGCCGTTGCCGTAGTCGTTGTCGGTCGGGGCGCGCCAGAAGTTGGGGCGGAAGCCGAAGCCGTCGGCAAAGAGCTCGCGGCCGCGGATCCGGCAGGAGGTTACGGCACCCTGCCGCTTGTCGAAGCAAAGCTCCACGCGGGGCGAGAAGATCCGGATGAGCGTGTCGTTCTCCGCCACCTCGCAGCGGCCCTTCTCCGCATAGGCCGCCCGCGTCGGGGACTGCAGGGCGAAATGTTCGGTGGCGACGACCGTCCCGGCCGCGCGGAGCGGATCGGCGTCGCGTGTCGCCAGGTCGAAGTCGATCCAGCAGCGGCGCCCCTCCGGCAGGCGGGGCAGCGCCACGGTGAAGGCCTCGCCGCACTGGGGCGCCGTGTCGAGGTGCAGCACGCCCCGGCGGAGCGTCCGCCCGTGGGTCGAGACCCGGTAGCGGAGCTCATAGCCCCCCAGGTCGGTGAAGTAGTGGCGGTTGAAGATCGTAAAGCGGCCCGTTGCGGGGTCGGCGGAGGTGATGGCGACCGGCTGGTGGACGTAGGCCACCTCCGTCAGCGCGGGGTGCGGCCGCCGGTCGGGATTCACGATGCCGTTGCAGAGGAAGTTGCCCTGGCTCGGCGTGCGATCGCCGTAGTCGCCGCCATAGGCCCAGAAGGGTTCGCCCGCGGCATTCCGCGCGGCAAGGCCCTGATCGACCCAGTCCCAGATGAAGCCGCCCTGCAGGTTCGGCCAGGCGTAGATCGCCTCCCACTGCAGGTCGAGCGACCCGGTCGAGTTGCCCATCGCATGGGCGTATTCCGAGGGGCAGACCGGACGGTCCGCACCCTGCTCGCCCATGCGGCGGAACCACGCCGCCGAGGGGTATTGCGGCACGATCATGTCGGTGTTCCACTCCCGTACGGCCCGTTCGTAGCAGATCGGGCGGTGCATGCCCGCCTGCTCGCGCCGCTCCAGTTCCTCGTAGGCACGGTAGAAGTTGTAGCCGTTGCCCGCCTCGTTGCCGAGCGAGAGGATCGCCACGCAGGGGTAGTTGCGCGTGCGCAGGTACATGTTCAGGATGCGGTCCAGGTGCGCGGGGTACCACGCACGGCGGTTGCCCAGCGTGCGCGTGAGGTCGTAGCCCATGCCGTGCGACTCGATGTTGGCCTCCGAATAGACGTAGAAGCCGAGGCTGTCGCACAGCTCGTAGAAGAAGCGCGGCAGCGGGTAGTGGCTCGTGCGGATGGCGTTGATGTTGGCGCGGCGCATGAGCCGGAGATCCTCCAGAAGCAGCTCGCGCGTGAGGTAGTGGCCCGTCCAGGGGTTGTGTTCGTGGTAATTGACCCCCTTGAACTTCACCGGCTGCCCGTTTACGAGCAGGACGCGGCAGGGACGATCCGCGGAGTCGGGCCGCTCGGCGTCGGTGATCTCGAAGCGGCGGAAGCCCACGTTGAAACGCGCATACTCCCCGTCCACGCAAAACAGCAGCGTGTAGAGCGCGGGATGCTCCGCCGACCACGGCCGCACGTCGGGCACCCGCCCCGCGAAGCGGCAGGCCCCGGCAAGGGTGCCGCTCCCCGAGAGCACCGCACGTCCGCCGGCGTCGAGCAGCTCGTAGGCGCAGTCGATGCGGCAGGCGGAGTCGGCCGCAAGACGCAGCTCGAAGAGTCCGTCGCGCAGCCCCTCGTCGAGCGTCGAGACCACCTCGAAGTCGAAGCCCGTCGGGCGCCGCTCGCTCGAAAGATAGACACTGCGCTCGATGCCGCTCATGCGCCAGAAGTCCTGGCATTCGAGCCACGATCCCGTGCTCCAGCGGTAGATCTTGACCACCAGGTCGTTGTCGCCCTCGCGCAGCAAGGGGGTGATGTCGTAGCGCACGGCATTTTTCGAATCCTCGAAATAGCCCGCCTCGCGGCCGTTCACATAGACGTACACGCCGGACTTCGCGCCGCCCAGGTTGAGATAGACCGTGCGGCCGCGCCACGCGTCGGGGACGCGGAACGTACGGAAATAGACCCCCACGGGCGTCGCCTCGGGCAGCTGCGGAGGCTGCGGATCGACCGGCGCGAACTCGTAGACCGTATTGACGTAGATCGGCGTGCCGTGCCCCTGCACCTCCCAGTTGCCCGGGACGCGGATCGTGCCCCAGGCGGCCGCCTCGGAGGCGGTCGTCGCGGCGATGCCGGCGGGCAGCTGCCCGGGCGAATCGAAGTAGCGGAAGCGCCACTCGCCGTCGAGCGAGCGGTAGTTCACGCTCCGCTCGAAGGGGAGGGTGAGCGCCGCGCCGCGCGTCGGGTGGAAGATGATCTCCGTGCGGCGGCTCTCGCCGTTCACGTTGAAGACGGCGGGATCCTGCCAAAAGGGAGTCTGTGCGGAGGCGGCCGTCGCGGCAAGCAGCAGCAGGGCGGCAATCGTTTTTTTCATGGGTGCGGTGCGGTTTTCTCTCCGGAAGGGCGGCAAAACGGCGGCACGGGCCGGAGCCGCCGCCGCACACCGCAGATTCCGAAGCGATTTTGGACAAATATAGCAAAAAAAAGGGAATTTCCACCCGCCGGAACCCCGGGAAGGACCCCGGACAAGCGGACGGCGCGGGACCGAAGGACGGCGCGCGGAAGTGATGAACGGTGCGCGCGGAGATGCGGCGCAGAAGCGATGAACGGCACGGGACCGAAGGACGGCGCGGAAGCGATGAACGGCACGGGACTGATGAACGGCGCGGGACCGAAGGACGGCGCGCGCGGAGATGCGGCGCGGGACTGATGAACGGCGCGGGCCGCGGCGGAAAAAATCCCCGCCCGAACGAATTTTTCACGTCCAGTTTTTTCATTCTGAAGAATTTGGCTATCTTTGCACCCGAAACAGGCGGAATTGGGATGCACGCCCGCGGAAAGGCCGGATACGCGCCTCCGCGCCGCGGGCATTGAGAACCGCCGCAGGTAACACTTTAAAAACTTTACAACACCATGAAAACCATTTCGGTAAAGGCCGTGAAGCGCGCCGATTTCGGCAAGAAGGCCGCCAAGGCCGTACGTCGCGAGGGCATGATCCCCTGCGTACTGTGCGGAAACGGTGAGACGGAGATGTTCTCCGTGGATCCCCGCGAGATCAAGCCCCTGATCTACACCCCCAACTCCTACATCGTGGAGTTCGACTTCGACGGCAAGAAGGAGCAGGCCGTACTGCGTGAGGCCCAGTTCCACCCCGTACGCGAGGAGATCCTCCACCTGGATTTCTACCGCATCGCCGAGGGCAAGCCCGTATCGATCGCCATCCCCGTACGTCTGACCGGTACGGCCGAGGGCGTGAAGGTCGGCGGCAAGCTCGTCCTCTCGGCCCGCAAGCTCACCGTGAGCGCCCTGGTAGAGAACCTTCCCGACGAGATCGTCGTGGACGTTACGCCGCTGGGCGTGGGCAAGACGATCTTCGTAGGCGACCTCCAGTTCGAGAACCTGCGCTTCGTAACCCCCGCAACGACCGCCGTATGCGCCGTCCGCGTAACCCGTGCTTCGCGCGGTGCCGATGCCGCTGCCGCGAAATAGTCGCCCGTAGACGATGAAATACCTCATTGTTGGGCTGGGTAACATCGGCATGGAGTATGCCGGAACCCGCCACAACATCGGATTCAAGGTGTTGGACGCCCTCGCAGAGGCGTCCAACGCTGTTTTTACCACCGTGCGCTACGGCGACATGGCCGAGGTGCGGTACAAGGGCCGCACGCTGCTGCTGCTCAAGCCCTCGACCTACATGAACCTCTCGGGCAAGGCCGTGCGCTACTGGATGGAGGCCGAGAAGATCGCTCCCGAAAACCTGCTGGTCATCTCCGACGACATCGCCCTGCCCTTCGGCACGCTGCGCCTCCGCCCGAAAGGGAGCGCCGGAGGCCACAACGGCCTGAAGAACATCGCCGAGCTGCTCGGCACGGAGGAGTTCGCCCGCATGCGCTTCGGCATCGGCGGCGACTTCCCCCGGGGACACCAGGTGGAGTATGTCCTCGGCGAGTGGACCGACGAGGAGCTCCGGGCCATGCCCGAGCGGCTCAAGCTCTTCACCGAGGCCATCCGCTCGTTTGCAACCGTCGGATGCGCCATGACGATGAACAACTACAACAAAAAATAGCCGCGGAGCGAACCCGCCCCGCGAAAAAACCCGCCGAGAGGAGCCGGAAAATCCGGTTCCTCTCTTTTTTCGGTGCGTTTCACGACGGCTGCACACCGCTCCGCACCGCCCGATCCGGCCATTCATAAATCCGTTTCCGCCACGGCCGGGGGCCGTTCCGCCCACCCGGCGAACCGGGCGGGAAACGTCCCGCGACGAAACACACAACTTATTGACTTTCAAATTATTGTGTGCATTTTTTATCCCCGGGAAATGTTTGGCTGTTCGTTTTTTTTTACCTACATTTGTTCCACGCCGCCGCTCCGGCCGAAAGGAGATGCGGCGTATCCGAGAGGGATTCTTCCGCGTGGAAGATGTGCAAACAGTTGATTTTCCGAGAATTATACGGGGATCGACGTCCCCGGGGAATGTCCGCCGCGAAAAAAATCCTCCGTTCGGACACCCCGGCCTCCAAAACCGAAAATCCGTTGCCATGATCGACCCACAGGGAGCCTGGTATGTCCTGCGCGTTACCTACCAGCGGGAGCTTCCGACCAAGGAGGCCCTGCTGCACCTCGGCATCGAGACCTTCGTCCCCGAACGCATGGTCCGGCGCCGCGACCGCAGGGGCCGCTACTGCACGGTCCGCGAGGCGGCCCTGCACAACTACATCTTCGTGCGCACGACCAAGCGGGTGATCGACGAGCTGAAGACCTTCCGCCTGCCGATGCTCCGCTATGTGATGCAGACCGACGAGGGGCTGCACCGCCCCATGACCGTTCCCGAGGTCCAGATGCGCCACTTCATGGCCGTCGCCGGGCGGATCGAGGCGCAGCCGCTCTACCTCGCCCCTTCGGAGGCGGCTCTCGCAAAGGGCGACCGCGTGCGCATCACGGAGGGGCTCTTCGCCGGGGTCGAGGGGATCCTGCTCCGGATCCGGCAGGCCCGCGAATGCCGCGTCGTCGTCTCGATCGAGGGCATCGCGGCCGTCGCCACGACCTCGCTGCGCGCCTCGCAGATCGAAAAGATTCCCTGACCGGAGACCCCGAAGGCACCCTATTATTCCGTTGTTTCACCCGGACGCCGCCCCTCCCCGGGCGGAGCGTCCGAATCCAAGCGCTCACATGGGATCGCACCTCTTCGCACAAACCATACTGCTGCCGTTTCTCACGGCGCTGCTGTGCGTCGCCATCGCCCACCCGACGATGGTCCGCATCGCCCGGCTGAAGGATATCGTCGATGTCCCCAACGCCCGCAAGCTGCAGCGGACCCCCATCCCAATCCTGGGCGGGATCTGCGTCTTCCTGGGCGGCATCACGGGCATCGGCGTTTCGAGCCTCTTCGAGGCCGATGCCGACATGCTGGTCGTCGTCATGGCCATGACCGTCATGCTCTACACGGGCACGATCGACGACATCCTGGGCCTCTCGCCCCACGTCCGTCTGGTGATCGAGATCCTCACGGTGCTCTGCCTGGCCGGCATCGGCGGCTACCTGCTCAACGACTTCCACGGACTCTGGGGGCTCAATGCCATCCCCACCGGAGTCGCCGTGCCGCTGACCCTCTTCGCCGCCGTGGGGATCATCAACGCCATCAACCTGATCGACGGCGTGGACGGGCTCTCGTCGGGCTACTGCATCATGGCCTGCGTCATGTTCGGGTGGCTCTTCCACCGCGCGGGCGACACCTCGATGGCGACCCTCGCCGCCGTCTCGGTCGGGGCCCTTGTCCCCTTCTTCCTGCACAACGTCTACGGCAAGCGCTCGAAGATGTTCATCGGCGACGGCGGAACCCTCGTGCTGGGGATCGTCATCGCGATCTTCGTGATCCGGACCCTCCAGGACGGCACGCCCTGCGAACGCCATGTCGACCGGAACATGGGGCTCATCCCCTTCACGCTGGCCGTCCTGGCCTTCCCGGTCTTCGACACGCTGCGCGTCATGTGCGCCCGCATCCTGCGCGGCGGCTCCCCCTTCCGGCCCGACAAGACCCACCTGCACCACCTCTTCATCTCGCTGGGATTCTCGCACGCCGGGACCACCGCGGTCATCCTGACCCTCAACCTGCTCGTCGTGCTGGCCTGGTGGGCCGCCTACGCCGCCGGCGCCCCGATCGACCTGCAGCTCTATCTCGTGCTTTTTCTGGGCGTCATCATCACCACGGGCATCTACTACCCGCTGCGGCGGCTCAAGCCCTCGGGACGGCTCTTCCGCAGGCTGCACCGCCTGGGGCACCTCTCGCACGTCGAGCGCACGGGGCCCGTGCTGTGGCTGCAGCGGCTGATGGACCGGATGTAACACGTCCCCTCCACCCCCGAAAAACACCCAACAAGACATGATACGAACCATTTTCGGATGGCCGGCGCTGCTGCTGTTCTTCCTGGCAGGGGGCGTTCCGGCGCAGGCGCAGATGAGCGACCAGGCCGCCGTGCGCTACCTCATCGAGGCCCGGCAGGCCGGCAAGAGCGACCGGCAGATCGGCCGCGAGCTGCTGGCCCGGGGCGTAACGCCCGAGCAGGCCGAGCGGCTGAAACAGACCTACGGCGCCGCGGCGCAGCACGGCGCGAAGAGCCCGGGGCAGGGCATCGAGGAGCAGCGCCGCCTCCGGCAGCAGGCAACCCTGCCGCCGGAGGCGGCCGACACCTCCGGCACGGGCGCGGCAACCCCGGCGAAGAGCAGCGCGGCAGAGGGCGCGGCGGCGCGTGCGGCGGAGGGTCCGGAGCTCTTCGGCCGCGACATCTTCCGCGAGACGGCCCTCACGTTCGAGCCCAACGAGAACCAGGCCACGCCCGAGAGCTACCGCCTGGGGCCCGGCGACGAGGTGATCATCGACATCTGGGGCGAGAACGAGCGGAGCCTCCGCGAGGAGATCACCCCCGAGGGCAACATCATGGTCGAGCAGGTCGGCCCGGTCTACCTGAACGGACTGACGGTCGGCGAGGCAAACGAGCGGCTCCGCAAGGTCTTCGGCCAGATCTACGCCGGCGTTACGGGCGCCGAACCCTCGTCGGAGGTGCGCCTAACGCTGGGGCGGCTGCGCACGATCCAGGTGCACCTGCTGGGCGAGGTGGCCACGCCGGGCACCTACCGGCTCTCCTCGCTGGCCACGCTCTTCAACGCCCTCTACCGGGCCGGGGGCATCACCCCGATCGGCAGCCTGCGCGACATCCGCGTCATGCGGGGCGGCCGCGAGGTGGCCCGTGCGGATCTCTACGAACTGCTGCTCGAAGGACGGCTGGAGGACGGCATCCGCCTCGAGGAGGGCGATGCAATCGTCGTACCGCCCTACGGCATCCGCGTCGAGATCACGGGGAACGTGAAGCGCCCGATGTACTACGAGATGAAGCCCGGCGAGAGCCTGGGCCGCCTGATGGAGTATGCCGGCGGGTTCCGCGGCAACGCCTACCGCGACGAGGTGCGCGTCATCCGCGAAACGGGCGGCGAGTACCGGATCTTCAGCGTCCGCGAACCCGACTATGCCGGATGGATGCTCGAGGACGGCGATGTCGTCGCCGTGGGGTCGGTGCTGGACCGCTTCGCCAACCGCGTGGAGGTGCGCGGAGCCGTCGACCGCCCGGGCATGTACGAACTGGGCCCGGGGCTGCATACCGTCCGCGAACTGATCGCCCGGGCCGGAGGGCTCCGCGGCGACGCCTTCCCGGGACGCGCCCTGCTGCTGCGCGAACGCGAGGATCTGACGCTCGAAATGGAGGCGCTGGATCTGGCCGGGGTGATGTCGGGCGAGGTGCCCGACGTCGCGCTGCGGCGCAACGACGTGCTGATCCTCCCGAGCATCGGGGAGCTCGAGGAGCGCGGGACGCTCACCATCGGCGGCGAGGTGGCCCGGCCGGGAACGTATCCCTACGCCGCGAACATGACGGTCGAGGACCTCGTTGTCGAGGCCGGAGGGCTTCTGGACGGCGCCTCGACGGCCCGCATCGACATCGCCCGCCGCATCAAGGACCCCGGGAGTCTGACCCCGTCGAGCGAGCTGGGGCGCACCTACTCCTTCGCCCTCAACGAGGGGCTCATCGTCGACGGGGAGCCGGGCTTCGTGCTCCTGCCCTACGACATCGTGGAGGTGCGCCGCAGCCCCGCCTACCGGGAGCAGCAGCAGGTCGCCGCCGACGGCGAGGTGCTCTTCCCGGGCCGCTACACGCTCATCCGCAAGAACGAGCGCCTCTCGGACCTCGTCGGGCGGGCCGGAGGGCTCACGCCCGACGCCTATGCCCACGGTGCGCGGCTGATCCGCCGCATGAACGACGAGGAGCGCGCCGTGCGCGAGACGACGCTCCGCGTGGCGCTCCAGAACCGGCAGGGCGGCGACTCGCTCGCCGTGGAGAAGCTCCAGCTGGGCGACACCTACACGGTCGGCATCGAGCTCGACCGGGCGCTCGAAGCCCCCGGCTCGGACTACGACCTGGTGCTGCGCGAGGACGACCGGCTGATCGTCCCCCAGTATGTCTCGACGGTGAGCATCTCGGGCGAGGTGATGTATCCCAACACGGTGCTCTACCTCCAGGGCAAGCCGCTGAAATACTACGTGGGACAGGCCGGCGGCTACGGATTCCGCGCCAAGCGCTGCCGCGCCTACATCGTCTACATGAACGGCACGGTGGCCCGCGTCCGCAGCCTCCGCAGGGCACGCATCGAGCCGGGCTGCCAGATCGTCATCCCCTCGAAGCGCGAGCGCAGGGGGTTGAGCCTCCCGGCCGTCATGAGCCTCGCCACCTCGGCCGCCTCGATCGGAACAATGGCCGCCACGATTGCCAACCTCTCGAAATAGACCCCGCATGCAAACCGATACGCCACGCCGCACCGCGGAAGCCGCGGATGCGGGATTGGATCTGCTGGAGATGCTGCAAAAGCTCTGGGAGGGGCGGCGCCTGATCGTCCGGGGGTGTCTCGCCGGGGCCCTCGCGGGCCTGGTCATCGCCTTCAGCATCCCCCGCGAGTACACCACGACGGTCAAGCTGGCCCCCGAGATCCAGGCCGGGCGGCCGAATCTCGGCGGATTGAGCTCCCTGGCCTCGATGGCCGGGATCCAGACGGGGAGCCTGAACACCGCGGATGCGGTCTCTCCGGAGCTCTATCCGGATATCGTGCAGTCGGTACCTTTCCTGACTGCCCTGTTTGACGTACGCCTCACGTCGGCCGACGGGGAGAAGAGCTGGACCGTCGAGGAGTACGTCTCCGAGGAGCTGCGCGTTCCCTGGTGGGACCGTCTCCTCGGGCTTCCCTTCCGGCTGCTCGGCGGGATCCGGCACCTCTTCGCAACGGAGGAGCCGCATCCCGCGGGCTCCGGAACGGATCCCTTCCGCCTGACGCGCGCGGAGGATGAGGCGGTCCGCACGCTCCGCGAGCGCATCGCCGCGGGCGTGGACCGCAAGACGCTGGTCGTCTCGCTGCGGGTAACCATGCAGGACCCGCTCGTCTCGGCGACGCTGACCGACACGGTGATGCGCAACCTGCAGGAGTTTATCACGCAGTACCGCACCGACAAGGCGCGCAACGACCTGGCCTTCACCCAGCGCCTCCACGACGAGGCCCGCGACAACTACTACGAAGCCCAGCAGCGCTACGCCCGGTACATGGACCAGAATCAGGGCATCGTCCGCCGCAGCTGCCTCACCGAGCAGGAGCGGCTGCAGAACGAGATGAACCTGGCCTTCAACCTCTACAACCAGACGGCCCAGCAGCTCCAGCTGGCCCGGGCCAAGGTCCAGGAGTCCACACCCGTCTACGCCGTCGTGCAGCCGGCCACCGTACCGCTCAGACCCTCGAAGCCCTCGAAAATAATCCTCCTCGCGGGTTGCATATTTCTCGGAGGTGTCGTATCTTCGGGGTGGATTTTCGTCAGGGAGAAGCGGCCCGGACGACGGCATGACAGATCAAACACCTAACAACCATCGCAACATGAAAGGCATCGTACTGGCCGGAGGCAGCGGCACACGGCTCTATCCCATCACCAAGGGGGTCAGCAAGCAGCTCATACCGATTTACGACAAGCCGATGGTCTATTACCCCATCTCGGTGCTGATGCTGGCGGGGATCCGCGAGATCCTCATCATCTCGACGCCCGACGATCTGGGAGGGTTCCGCCGCCTGCTGGGCGACGGTTCGGACTTCGGCGTGCGCTTCGAGTATGCCGAGCAGCCCTCGCCCGACGGACTGGCGCAGGCCTTTCTGATCGGCGAGCGCTTCATCGGCGACGAGGCCGTCTGCCTGGTCCTCGGCGACAACATCTTCCACGGCGCCGGATTCTCCGGCATGCTCCGCGAGGCGGTGCATGCGGCCGAGCAGGAGCGGCGGGCCACGATCTTCGGCTACCGGGTCAGCGACCCGGAACGCTACGGCGTCGCGGAGTTCGACCGCGCGGGCAACTGCCTCTCGATCGAGGAGAAACCCGCACATCCCAAATCCAACTACGCCGTCGTGGGGCTCTACTTCTACCCCAACAAGGTGGTGGAGGTGGCCCGCGGCATCCGCCCCTCGGCGCGCGGCGAACTGGAGATCACCACGGTGAACCAGCGCTTCCTCAACGACGGCGAGCTGCGCGTGCAGACCCTCGGCCGGGGCTTCGCCTGGCTCGACACGGGCACGCACGACTCGTTGAGCGAGGCTTCGACCTTCATCGAGGTGATCGAGAAGCGCCAGGGGCTCAAGATCGCCTGCCTGGAGGGCATCGCCTACCGGCAGGGATGGATCGACGCGGAGAAGCTCCGCCAGCTGGCCCGTCCCATGCTCCGGAACCAGTACGGGCAGTACCTGATGCAGCTCGCCGAAGAGAAAGAGCGCAACGGCGAACCCAACCTTTGAGACACGCAACGGCATGAAAGTTCTGAAAACACCCCTCGAAGGCGTGGTAATCATCGAACCGCGCCTGTTCGAAGACTCCCGCGGCTACTTCTTCGAGTCCTTCTCGCAGCGCGACTTCGACGCACAGGTCGCTCCCGTGCGCTTCGTCCAGGACAACGAGAGCCGCTCGTGCTACGGCGTCGTGCGCGGCCTGCACTTCCAGCGGCCCCCCTTCGCACAGGCGAAGCTCGTGCGCTGCGTCCGCGGCGCGGTGCTCGACGTCGCGGTGGACATCCGCCGCGGCTCGCCCACCTTCGGGCAGCATGTCGCCGTGGAGCTCACGGAGGAGAACCACCGCCAGCTCTTCATCCCGCGGGGCTTCGCCCACGGATTCTCGGTGTTGAGCGACATCGCGGTCTTCCAGTATAAGTGCGACAACCCCTACGCCCCGCAGGCGGAGGGGGCCGTTGCCTGGGACGACCCCACGCTGGGCATCGACTGGCGCATCCCCGCCCCGCGGATCCTCCTCTCGGCCAAGGATGCGGCACACCCGCGCCTCGCGGAGGCCGACCTGCCCTTCGAATACAACGCACAGCATACGTCATGACAGAAAAACGCATACTCGTTACGGGCTGCAACGGCCAGCTGGGGCGCGAAATGCAGCGCCTCGGAGCCCTCTCGCCCCACAGCTACCTCTTCACGGACCTCGACCGGCTCGACATCACGGACCGGGAGGCCGTCCGCAGCTTCGTCCTCGGCGAACGGATCGAGGTGATCGTAAACTGCGCGGCCTACACCAACGTGGACCGTGCCGAAGAGGAGGAGGCCGCCGCCGAACTCGTGAACGCCACGGCTGCGGGCAACCTGGCCGAGGCGGCCCGCGAGGCGGGCGCCACGCTCTTCCACGTCTCGACCGACTACGTCTTCGGCGGCGAGGGCAGCACGCCCCTTACCGAAGAAATGCCGACGCACCCGCTGGGCGTCTACGGACGCACGAAGCTCCGCGGCGAGGAGGCCATCGCCGTCTCGGGGTGCCGGGCCCTCATCATCCGCACGGCCTGGCTCTACTCGGAGTGGGGCCGCAACTTCCTGAAAACGATGCTCCGCCTGACGGCCGAGCGGGAGACGCTGCAGGTGGTCTTCGACCAGGTCGGCACGCCGACCTACGCCGGGGACCTCGCGCTGACGATCTTCTCGATCATCGAGAAGGATCTCTACGCGGGCCGCGAGGGGATCTACCACTTCTCGAACGAGGGGGTCTGCTCGTGGTACGACTTCGCCGTCGAGATCGCCCGGGCCGTGGGGCACGACCGCTGCCGGATCCTCCCCTGCCACAGCGACGAGTTCCCCTCGAAGGTGCGGCGCCCGGCCTACTCCGTGCTGGACAAGACCAAGATCAAGCGCACGTTCGGCGTGGAGATTCCCCACTGGCGGGAGTCGATGCAGTACTGCCTGGCCCGGATCCTCAAAGCACAGCAACAACAGCAAGCGCAATGAAATCGATACTGATCACCGGCGGCGCCGGATTCATCGGCTCGCACGTCGTGCGGCTCTTCGTTACGAGGTACCCCGACTGCCGCATCGTCAACCTCGACAAGCTGACCTATGCCGGCAACCTGGAGAACCTGCGCGATGTCGAGCAGCGGCCCAACTACACCTTCGTGCGGGGCGACATCTGCGACTTCGAGACCGTCGTGTCGCTGATGCGGCAGCACGAGGTCGATGGCATCATCCACCTGGCGGCCGAGAGCCATGTGGACCGTTCGATCCGCGACCCCTTCACCTTCGCGCGCACGAACGTCCTGGGAACCCTCACGCTGCTCGAAGCGGCGCGCCGCTGCTGGGAGGAGCGTCCCGAGGGCTACGCGGGCAAGCTCTTCTACCACATCTCCACGGACGAGGTCTACGGCGCGCTGGAGCTCACCCGCCCCGAGGGCGTCGCCTCGCCCTTCACGACGGCGGCCTCCTCCGCGGAGCACCACCTGGCCTACGGCGAAGAGTTCTTCGAGGAGAACACCCGCTACGCGCCGCACAGCCCCTACTCGGCCTCGAAGGCCTCGAGCGACCACTTCGTGCGGGCCTACCACGACACCTACGGCATGCCGACACTCGTAACGAACTGCTCGAACAACTACGGCCCCTGCCAGTTTCCCGAGAAGCTCATACCCCTGTTCATCAACAACATCCGCCACCGCCGGCCGCTGCCCGTCTACGGCCGCGGCGAGAACGTCCGCGACTGGCTCTACGTCGAGGACCACGCCCGGGCGATCGACAGGATCTTCCACCACGGCCGCGTGGCCGAGACCTACAACATCGGCGGCTTCAACGAGTGGAAGAACATCGACCTGATCCGGCTGCTCGTCCGCACGACGGACCGCCTGCTGGGCCGCCGCGAGGGCGAGGACCTGGATCTGATCACCTTCGTCGAGGACCGCAAGGGCCACGACCTGCGCTACGCGATCGACTCGCGCAAGCTGCAGCGCGAACTGGGCTGGGAGCCCTCGCTGCAGTTCGAGGAGGGCATCGAGCGGACCGTCCGCTGGTACCTGGACAACCAGGCGTGGATGGACCGCGTTACCTCGGGCGCCTACCGGACCTACTACGAGGAGATGTACGGCTCCAGATAGGATAATCTTCAAACATACCTGCGACATCCCCCGCTGCGGAACTACGGATGAAAGCACAATCCCGGACTGCGAAAAGTTTCAAGAACAGTTCGGTCGGGCTTGTTTTCTACCTCTTCAGCCTGACCCTGCAGTTCTTTTCGCGCAAGATCTTTCTCGACCGCCTCGGCGCCGACGTGCTGGGTCTGAACACCACGGCGACGAACCTCCTGCAGTTTCTCAACCTCGCGGAGCTGGGCATCGGCGCGGCAATCGCCTGCACGCTCTACCGGCCCCTGCTCGACGGCGACCGCAGGGCCGTCGGCGAAATCGTCTCCCTGCAGGGGTGGATGTACCGCCGCATCGCCTGGTGCGTGCTGGGCGGCGGGGTGCTGCTCATGGGCCTCTTCCCGTGGATCTTCGCCAAGATGGCCCTCCCGCTGTGGTACGCCTACGCCTCGTTCGGCGTGCTGCTCGCAAGCGCCCTGCTCAGCTACTTCGTCAACTACCGGCAGGTGCTCCTCTCGGCCGACCAGAAGGAGTACCGCATCCAGTACAGCTACCGGAGCTCGATGCTGGTGAAGGTCCTTTGCCAGATCCTCGCCATCCGCTACCTCGACAACGGGTATCTCTGGTGGCTCGTGCTCGAAGCGTTGTTCGCCGGGGTGGCCGCCGCGGCCCTCAACTTCACGATCCGCCGCACCTACCCCGATCTGCACACGGACCTCTCGCAGGGACGCCGCCTGAGCCGCAAATACCCCGAGGTGATCACCAAGGTCCGGCAGCTCTTCTTCCACAAGATCGGCGGCTTCACCCTGACGCAGACCACGCCGGTGATCATCTACGCCTACACCTCGCTGAGCCTGGTGGCCCTCTACGGAAACTACCTGCTCATCCTCACCGGCATCACCTCGCTCATGAGCGCCCTGTTCAACAGCATGAACGCCGGCGTGGGCAACCTCGTGGCCGAAGGCGACCGGGAGCGGATCATGGAGGTCTTCGAGGAGCTCTTCTCCGCCCGCTTCCTGCTCTGCTGCACGGTCTGCTTCGGTGTCTACACGCTGACCCCGGCCTTCATCTCGCTCTGGGTGGGGTCCGAGTACCTGCTCGACAACGGGACGCTGGCCCTGCTGACGGCCATCCTCTACATCAACCTCTCGCGCCTGACGGTCGACTCCTACATCTACGCCTACGGGCTCTTCTCCGACATCTGGGCCCCGATCGCCGAGGCGGTGATGAACATCGGCCTGTCGGTGCTGCTGGGCCGCTTCTTCGGCCTGCACGGCATCCTGGCCGGGTCGCTCTGCAGCCTGGTGGCCGTCATCTTCCTCTGGAAGCCCTGCTACCTCTTCCGCCGGGGGCTGCGGGTGAGCCTGAAGCGCTACGCAGCCCTCTACGCCCGCCATCTGGCGGCCCTCGTGCCCGTCGCCGCCATTGCCGCCGCGACCGTCGGACGCATTCCGTTCGACCCGTTCGCGGGCATCGGGGAGTGGATGGCGTACGGCACGCTGGCCGCCGGCGGATTCTTCCTGCTCCTCTACGCGACGCTCTGCCTGCTGACGCGGGGGATGCGGGACTTCACCCACCGTCTTATCGCCCTGATCCATCGGAACCATGCCTGAACTCTCCCTCTGCGTGCCGGTCTACCGGGCCGAACGCTACATCGCCGCCTGCGCCCGCTCGCTCTTCGAGCAGACGCTCGACGACATCGAATACATCTTCGTCGATGACGGCTCCCCGGACCGCAGCATCGCCCGCCTGCTGGAGGTGGCCGAGGCGTACCCCCGCCGGCTTCCGCAGATCCGCATCATCACCCACCCTGCCAACCGGGGCTCCGCCGCCGCGCGCAACACCTGTCTCGAAGCGGCGACGGGCACCTTCGTCGGCTGGTGCGACAGCGACGACCGCGTCGAGCCCGAGATGTACCGCCGCCTCGTGGAGCGGGCCCGCGAAACGGGGGCCGACCTGGTCTGGTGCAACATCGCCGGCGATGCGCTCTCCGGCCGGGAGTTCTTTCCCGACAGCGCGGTCAGCCTTCCGGGCGAGGAGTACCTGAAGCTCTTCCTGCTGAAACGGTTTCTCGGGGTGATGACCAACAAGCTCATCCGGCGCGATCTCTACCTGCGCCACGGCATCCGCTTTCCCGAGGGGTACGACATGATGGAGGACACGACGGTGCTGGTCCGGGCGCTCCGCTACGCGAACCGCATCGACAACGTGCCGCAACGCCTCTACCACTACATCCGGCGCGAGGGCAGCATCACCTCGCGCCTCGACAGCCGCGGGATCCTCCGCAACGTCTCCGACGTCGCCCGCTTCTGCACGGAGCAGTGGGCCGGGGATGCCGACATCATCCGCTGCGTGCACTGGTACGAGCAGCGCCACAAATACCACCTCGTCTCGCGCGGCGGCATCACCCCCGAAGCGTTCCGGGAGCTCTGGCGCGACGCCTCCGGCATGCGGGAGACACTCGCCAACCCCACGATCCCCGCCTACGGGCGGCTGGTCTGCCTGGCCCTGGACCACGGCTTCACGCTGCCGCTCCGCATCAAGCAGCGCCTGGCGAAGATGCGGCGCCGCGACGGCTGACCGCCGCGGGGCTCGGAAAAGCTGCAGGTCCCGGAAGGGCAGCAGGGTCCCGGAAAGTCTGCGGGGCGAAGGCCCCCGGACCCGAAAGCCCGAAAAGCTCCGCGGGCCCGCAAACACCGATCATAAAAGATGAATTCCGTAACCTTTCTGATGCCGGCCCCGGGCCCGCGGCCCGTCGGCGGCTACAAGGTGGTCTGCGAATACGCCAACCGCCTGGCGGCCACGCACCACACCGTGCATATCGTCTACGCGGCCGCGGCGTGCCCCGAGCGTCTGACGTGGCGCGGGAGGCTCCGCGCCGCCGCCCGCTACCTCTACTACCGGCTTACGGGGCGCTACTCCGTGAAGGGGTGGTTCCCGCTGCACGAGGGGGTCCGCGAGCACTTCGTCCGCACGCTGGCCCCGCACCGGCTGCCCCGCACGACGTGCTACGTCGCCACGGCCATACAGACCGCCCGGGCCCTCAGGGCGTACCGCGCACCCGGCATCCGGAAATTCTACCTCATCCAGCACTTCGAGAACTGGGAATTCTCCGATGCCGAGGTGCTGGAGAGCTACCGCTACGGCTATCGGAACATCGCGATCGCCGCGTGGCTGCAACGCCTCGTCGAGGCGGCCGGAGCGCCGTGCGAGCTGATCCACAACGGGTTCGACTTCGACTTTTTCCGCATGAGCGTCGATTACACCCGCAAGGAGCGCTGCCGCGTGGCGATGCTCTACCACACAAGCGAGTGGAAGGGCTGCCGCTACGGATTCGAGGCCCTGCGGATCGTCCGGGAGCGCTGTCCGGAGCTGAAGGTCTCGCTCTTCGGCGTGCCGCCGGCACCGGCGCTGCCCGACTGGATCGAGTACTTCCGGCAGCCCGACCGCGAGACCTTCAACCGGATCTACAACGAGGCGGCGATCTACCTGGGGCCGAGCCTCACCGAAGGGTGGGGGCTCACCGTCGGCGAGGCGATGATCTGCGGGGCCGCGGTGGTCTGCACCGACAACCGGGGCTACCGCGAGATGGCCATCGACGGCCGCACGGCCCTCGTGGCACCCGTGGGGGATGCCGCGGCGCTGGCCAAACGGATCCTCCGCCTGATCGGTAACGACGACGAACGCATCCGCATCGCCCGCGCGGGACACCGCTACATCCGGCGCTTCACCTGGGAGGCCGCCTACGCGAAATTCGAACGGCTGATCGACGCCTGATCCGGCCGCCCCGCCCCCGAACAACTCCGCCCGAAGATGATCCTTCCGATCCTGCTCTGCTTCCTGCTGGCCGTGGGATGCTCCTACGTCCGCTTCCCCTCGCCGGCCGCCCGGCAGCGCACCTACCTGCTGCTGGGGGCCGGGCTGATCCTGCTGGCCGTCTTCAAGCAGGGCGAGGGACTTCCCGACTACCAGGGCTTCGTCGAGAACATCGAGGGCGACACGGAGACGACCCTCGAAATCAAGGAGCCCGCCTTCTTCGCCATCCGGTGGGTTGCCGACCGCTTCCCCGGGCAGCGGGTCCTCGTCGCCCTGCTCCTCTACGCCCTGCTGGGCATCACGACCAAGCTCGCGGCCATCCGCCGGCTCACCGACCTGTGGTTCCTGGCGCTGGCCGTCTACATCAGCAACTTCTACATGCTTCACGACCTGATCCAGGTCCGGGCCGGCGTCGCCTCGGGGCTCCTGCTGCTCTGCATCCGGCCGCTCGAGGAACGCAACCTGCGCCGCTTCCTGCCGACGGCCCTCGCCGCCATGCTGTTTCACTACTCGGCCGTCGTGATCCTCCCGCTGTGGCTGCTCAACCCCCGGACCTTCCGCAAATGGCTCTGGGCGGCGCTCATCCCCGCAGCCGGCCTGCTCCACTTTGCGGGGCTCGACCTGCTGACGCTCGCCACGCACCTCCCGATCCCCGGCATCCAGGTCAAGATCGAGGTCTACCGGCAGATCACCGAGCTGGGCCTCAACGGCTGGGACGCCTTCGACCCCTTCGCCGCAACCTTCCTCGCAAGGGTCGGCATGCTCTACCTGCTGATCCTCTGCCTCGAACCCCTGCAGCGGCACAACGTCTACACCCGCCTGCTGCTGAAGATCTACGCCGTGGCCCTCGCCTCGTTCCTGCTGCTGGGCAACGTCCCCGTCGTCGCCGCACGGACGCGCGAGCTGCTCTCGATCGTCGAGATCGTCCTGCTCCCCTCGCTGACCTACCTGGGGCGCCCCCGCTGGCTCACCCGCACGATACCCGCGGCCTACAGCCTGCTGATCCTGCTGCTGCTCCTCTTCGGCAACCACCTGCTGGACCGCGAACTTTAAACTCCGCCTATGCAATCACCGGCACCCATCGCCATCCTCCTCTCCACCTACAACGGAGAGCGTTACCTCACGGCACAACTCGACTCGCTGCTCGCCCAGAGCTGCCGCGGGTGGTGCCTCTTCATCCGCGACGACGGCTCGAAAGACGCGACCTGCGCCATCATCGACGCCTACGCCCGACAGCACCCCGCAAGGATCCGGCGCCTCGACGACCGCGCGGGCAACCTCGGGTCGGGCCGTTCGTTCATGGCCCTGCTCGCCGCCGTCGAGGCCGACTACTACCTCTTCTGCGACCAGGACGACGTCTGGCTGCCGGAGAAGGTCGAACACCTCTACCGGAAGATGCGGCAGTGCGAGCAGGCGCAGGACAACCGCCCGCTGGGCGTCTTCAGCGACCTGCGGGTCGTCGATGCCCGGCTGCGGACGATCGCCCCCTCGCTGTGGGCCTACTCGGGCATCGACCCCCGCAACTGCCGCGACCCCTACCGGATGATCCTCTACGGCTGTCCCCTCTTCGGCTGCGCGACGCTCTTCAACCGCGCGGCCCGCGAACGCCTGCTGCCCTACCCGGGGTGGAAATACCACGACCTGTGGACGGCGCTGGTCCTCGCGGGGGTCGGACGGCTCGACTACCTCCCCGAGCCAACCATCCTCTACCGCCAGCACGGCGCCAACGTCACGGGGGCCCACGGGGCCATCGACCGGCAGCACTACCTCCGGCGCCTCGTGCGCCTCGGGGAGACGCTTGCGGACCAGCGGGCCAAGCTGCGCGCCTTCCGGCAGCTGCCCTATGCGGTCAGCATCCCGAAGATCGTCGGGATGAAGCTCCTCAAATGCCTGAAAACCCTGCTCAAAGATCCCGACCATGGAAAACCGGACGGTTCTCATTGACATCTGCGGCACGCTGTTCGACTCGAACACGACGCTCGACTTCCTCGACTTCCTCCTGTGCTCGCGCTCCTACCGCCTCCTGCGGCGGATGGCGCGGAGTCTGCCGTGGCGCCTGTTCAACCGCGGCTGCCGCCGCCTCACGGGCCGCGACCCGACGCGGGAGATGCTTCTGCGCCACCTGCGGGGCTACACGCGGCAGGAGCTGGCGACGGCCGCCGAAGCCTTCTACGAAACGTGCCTCGCCGCCCGGATCCGCCCGCGCCTGCAGGAGATCGTCGCCGAGGTGAAGGCCGCGGGCTACGAACCCTGCCTGGCCTCCGCCACCCTCGACTGCATCGCCCGCACCGTGGCCCGGCGCTGGGGGATCGGCCGCTGCTGCTCCTCCGAGCTGGACTACGACGGCGACCGCTGCACGGGGCGCCTGCGGCGGGACCTGCTGGGCCGCAAGCTCGAATACCTCAAGGAGGCGGGGATCCTCCCGCCCTTCGCCATGACCGTCACCGACGACCGCTCGGACATGCCGCTGCTCCGCCTCTCGGAGCGCGTGCTCGTCGTCGCCCGCCGCAAGCGGGCCGCCCGGTGGCGCCGGGCGCTGCGCAAGAACCGAATCACCCGTTACCAAATCCTATGCTGCCAATGACCATGTCGCGACTCTTCTTCTACGTTCCCTTCCTCTACCTCTACCACACCCGCCAGCGGAGCCTCCGCAAGCTCCTCTCCTGGGCGCTGGTCTACCTCCTCCCGGCCTGCACGCTGGCCCTGATGCAGGCGGATTTCGAGATCCGGGCGCTGCCCGCCGTCCTGCTTGCCGTCACGCTCGTCTACACCTTCTACGAGACGGGCTACATCCAGAACGACACCGAGACGATCCTCCACGAGGAGCACCCCTCGCTGCGGCTCGACATCTTCGAGATCTCCTACTACGAGTGCCGCAAATGCCGCATCTACGGCTGGCGGCTGCTGCTCGGGGCGCTGCTTGCCGTCGGGCTGATCCTGCTCGTGCCGCAGCCGGGCCCCTTCCTTGTCGCCGCGCTGGCCATCCTGTTCGTCTACCAGTTCTACAACGCGGTCCGCAGCCGCTGGAACCTCTACCTCTACATCCCGCTCATCACGCTCCGCTACTGCGCCCCGCAGCTGCTCTTCATCGGGCAGGCAGACCCCGCGTTTTTTGCCGCCTCGTTCTTCGCCTACCCGCTGGCCAACATCCTCGAACGGGCGTCGTTCCCCAAATTCCGCATCGGCTTCATGCAGCGTCTGATCGGCGGCAAGGAGGGGATTCCCGCCTTCCGCATCGGCTACTACGCCATGCTGCTCGTCCTCACGGCCGCGATCGCCCTCCTCGACGACGGGTTCGACCTCCGCATCTGCCTGCTGTTCGCCTACTACCTGGTGGTGCGCATCCTCTTCCGGCTGCTCAACGCCCCGGGCAAGGGCATGTTCATCTACTACAAATAAACCGCGCCGCCATGGATTTTTCCGTCCTGATCTCCATCTACCGCGGGGAGTCGCCCGCCTACTTCCGCGAGGCCCTCGACAGCCTCTTCGCCCAGACGCTCCAGCCCGCGGAGATCGTGCTGGTCCGCGACGGGCCCCTCACGCCGGAGCTCGATGCCGTCATCGCGGAGTACACCGCGCGCCACCCCCTCTTCCGGATCGTCCGCAACGAGACGAACCTCGGTCTCGGGCCCGCGCTGGCCCGGGGCGTGCGGGCCTGCTCGCACGAATACATCGTCCGCATGGACACCGACGACATCATCCCCCCGGAGCGCTTCGCCAAGCAGATCGCCCGCCTGGAGGAGGGCTACGACGTGGTGAGCTGCTGGTCGCAGACCTTCGAGGGGGACCCCTCCCGCGTCATCGCCGTAAAGCGCCGCCCCGAGCACCACGAGGAGATCCTCCGCCTGGCACACCGCCGCTCGCCCGTATGCCATGCCGGGTCGGCCTTCCGCCGCAGCGCCGTACTGGGCGCGGGCAACTACGAAGACCACCCCTACTACGAGGATTACGACCTCTGGGTGCGGATGCTGCTCCGCGGCTGCCGCTTCTACAACATCCAGGAGGTGCTTTACTACGTGCGGACCTCGCGCGCGATGATCGCCCGGCGCGGCGGCTGGAAGTACATGGTCCGCGAGATCGGCTGCTTCCGCCGCTTCTACCGCCTGGGATTCTACACCCCGGGCGACCTGCTGCGCAACATCGCCACGCACTCCGTGGTCCGCATCCTGCCCGTCGGCGTGCGCGCCTGGGCCCTGAAAAGGATCTGGAACACCAAACAACAATAGCCATGTCTGAAAAACGTTTGAGCCCGGCCTTCCGCCTGCTGCGGAGACTGGGCATGAACTACTCCGAAGAGGAGTACGGCGACGTCAGCCTCGCGCGGGTCGCGGGGCGCTTCTTCGGTAACCTCTACCACGCGCTGCTGGTGAGCATGATGGACTGGTGGATTCTCGAACCGGTCAATCCGCGCCTGCTGCGGCCGCGCCTGCTGCGGGGCCTCGGCTGCCGCGTCGGCAAGGGGGTCTTCGTCGGCGACCACGTGCGCATCGACCTCAACCATGCCGACCGGATCCGGATCGAGGACCACGTCCACATCGCCGCGGGCTGCCGCCTGCTCTGCCACCAGCGCGACCTGCGCGGCTACTACGTCGGCGGCGACTACGCCCGCCTGGGATACCGCTACGGGGAGATCCGCCTCGGCCGCGGCTGCCTGATCGGCATGGAGAGCTTCGTGCTGCCGGGGGTTACCGTCGGCGAGGGGGCCATCGTCGGCGCCGGGTCGCTCGTAACGAAGGACATTCCCGCCTGGACCATTGCGACGGGCCGCCCGGCCGCGGTCGTCAGGCACATTCCCGAAAAACCTTAACCCCTGCCAATCATGAACATCCTGACGTTCGACGTCGAGGAGTGGTTCCACCTGCTCGACAACGACTCCACGCGCTCTGAGGCCGAATGGGTCCGCTACCCGGTGCGCATCTACGAAAACATGGAGCGCATCTTCCGGATCCTCGACGACACGCACACCCGCGCGACCTTCTTCGTCATCGGATGGATCGCCCGCACCTACCCCGACCTGGTGCGCCGCATCGCCGAGCGCTACGAGGTCGGGAGCCACACGATGAACCACCAGCTTGTCTGGCAGCAGGACCGCGCGGCCTTCCGCGAGGATGTCGCCTCCTCGGTCCGGCTGCTGGAGGACATCACCGGCAGGCGCGTGCGCTGCTTCCGCGCCCCGGGGTTCTCGATCCGCGCAAGCGAGGCCTGGGCCTTCGAGGTGATCCGCGAATGCGGCATCGAGATCGACTGCTCGGTCTTCCCGGCGCGCCACGCCCACGGCGGCATCCCCTCCTACGGGCGGGCGCAGCCGAGCCTCATCCGCCACGAAGGGGTCGAGATCAAGGAGTTCCCGATCAGCACGAAGGAGATCGGCGCGCACCACGTCGTCTTCTCGGGCGGGGGCTACTTCCGGCTCTTCCCCTACGGGCTGATCCGCCGCTGGGCGCGCGAGCAGCCCGACTACCTGATCTCCTACATCCACCCGCGCGACCTGGATGCCGGGCAGCCGATGGTTCCCGGGCTGCCCCTGCTGCGCAGGTTCAAGTCCTACGTCGGGCTGAAGGGCGCCGAGCGGAAGCTGCGGCGGCTGCTCACCGACTTCCGCTTCGTGGATCTGGAGGAGGCCGACCGGCAGACCGACTGGCGGCGGGTTCCCACGGTCCGACTGTAAACGAAGAGCTCCGGCCCTTGCGGGTCGGAGCTCTTCGTTTCGGAACGGCCGGCGGCGCCTTACCGCGAGGCGACGAGCGTCGAGGGCGTTACGCCCATCGAGTCGCGGGCCCAGTCGCCGCGGGCGCGCAGCACCTGTTCGACGATGTCGCGCACGGCGCCCTCGCCGCCCCGGAACTCCGAGACGTAGCGCGACGCCTCGATCACCTCCGACGCGGCATCGGCCGGGCAGACCGGAATCCCCACCTCGCGCATGCACTCCAGGTCGGGGATGTCGTCGCCCATGTAGATCGTGCTGGCGGGGTCGATCCCCTCGCGGGCAAAGTATTCGCGCATGGCGGCGATCTTGTCCATGCAATCGAGGTAGTAGTCCTTGACGCCGAGCATCTTCAGCCGGTATTCGAGCGTGCGGCCGCGCCCGCCCGAGATGATGCAGACCCTGTAGCCCAGCTTGATGGCGTAGGCCAGGGCGTAGCCGTCCTTGGCGTTGTAGCGGCGGATGAAGTCCCCGTCGATCGTCGGGATGATGCCTCCGTCGGTCATCACCCCGTCCACGTCGAATACGAACGCCTTGCAGCGTGCTATATCTTCCTTGAAGTTTCCCATATCTCTTTGCTTATCAACTTGTAGATTTCCTGAAGGTTTTCGTCGCCCCCGAGCAGGTCGAGGTGGCGCTGCTGCGTGGCAAGGTCGCCGCGCACGGCAGGGCCGGTCTGCACGTCGGAGGGCGACGGGGCGTCGCACGCCTTGCGGGCCGTCTCCATAATGAGCGGCTTGAGCACCCCGAAGTCGAGGCCCGCGTCGCGGACGATGCGCTCGCCGAGGGCGTACATGTGGTTGGCGAAGTTGCAGGCGAAGACCGCCGCAAGGTGGATCCGCGCCCGCCGGGCCGAGTCGCTGCGCATCACCCGCCGCGAAAGGCAGCGGGCGCAGGCCTCCAGCTCGTCGCACAGCGCGGGTGTCGAGGCCTCGACAAAGATCGGGA
This sequence comes from Candidatus Alistipes faecigallinarum, assembly GCA_019115605.1. Taxonomy (GTDB): domain Bacteria; phylum Bacteroidota; class Bacteroidia; order Bacteroidales; family Rikenellaceae; genus Alistipes; species Alistipes faecigallinarum. The sequence continues at coordinate 134,467 of DXDG01000014.1, read as the reverse complement.
TCTCCGCGAAATCGACCCGGCGGCCCCGCGTGAAGGTCTGCATCGGGTAGAAGACCGCACGGCGCTCATACGGCAGCACATCGAGCGGCACGCAGCCGGCCGTGTGGGCCACAGCGGCCCCGGCCGGAATGGGGAGCTGCGCGGCGACCTCCGCGACGGCGCGGTCGCTGACGGCGATCAGGTACAGCTCCGCGCGGGCCAGCTGCGCGGCATCGCCGCACCAGGCGATGCCGGCGAGCGCCGCGACCTCGCGGCCCCGCGCCTCGTTGCGGGCGAAGAGCTGCACGAGCCGCAGCTCCGGGGCGGCGGCCACGGCCACGGCAAGCGATTCGGCCAAGTTGCCGCTTCCTATGATGACAATCTCTTTCATGCGTCTGTTTTTTCGGAAGGGGAGGGTTCCAGCAGGCTCACCAGCGGCACGTTCTCCCCGGATTCGCGGGCCGCGCGCTTCAGTCCCTCGAGCTCGCGGGCGATATGGGCCAGCTCGGGCGTGGCATCCAGGTCGAAGGAGGTCTGCCCGCTGCGCTCGACGGCCTCCAGCACGCTGTAGACGGTCATCGAGGCGATGTCGTAGGCGGGCGTGTAGCTCACCTCGCGCTCGCCGTCGCCGCTGCGCACGGCGATGAGCTGCCCGGCCTGCACGAGCTGGTAGAGGATGTCGTTCACGATACGCGTCGGGAGGTCGATCCGGCGGCGGATCTCCTCGGCGGGCATCGCGCCTCCGCAGTCGCGGAAATGGCGCACGACGAGGAGCATCACCGTGAGCAGGATCTTGCGCCGCTGGTCGTAGCTCACGAGCAGCGACTCGCGTTCCTCGTCGAAGCGCTTGACATTCTGGTAGGCGAACGAGAGCTCGCCGCCGAAGAGGAGGATCTGCCACGAGGTCTGCATCCAGATGAGGAACAGGGGCAGGGCGGCGAAGCTGCCGTAGATGGCGTTGTAGGAGGTCATCCAGCGCTGCAGGTAGACATAGCCCCACTGGAAGAGCAGGAAGATCGTCCCGGCGACGATGCCCGCCATCAAGGCGCTGCCCGGGCGCACCCGGGCATTGGGGATGACCATGTAGAGCAGGGCGAACATGGCCCATACGACCACCATCGAGGCGAGCCGCGAGAGCAGGGCGAAGTACCAGCTGCCGTCGAATCCCAGCAGCCGTTCGGCGTAGTCGGTCGCCGCCGAAGCGACGATCCACAGCAGCGGGACGATCAGCACCACGGCGATGTAGTCGGTCCACTGGCGGGTGATGCTGCGCTCGACCTTGACCTCCCAGATGTTGTTGAAGGCGCTCTCGATCGACCCGAAGACGCGGATCACGGCCCAGAACAGCATGACGAGCGCCACGGCGGCCACCACGCCGCCCTGCGTGCGTCCGAGGGCGTTTTCGGCGAAGTCGATCAGGTAGCGCACCACCTCGGGATTCTGCGGGAAGAGCCCGTAGAGGCGCGCGGTGAGGCCGTCGGCCAGCCCGAAGCCCTTGACCACGGCGAAGACCACGGCGGCGATGGGCACGAGCGACATGAGCGTGTAGAAGGTCAGCGCGGCGCTGCGCACCAGCGTGCCGTGCTCCTTGAGGCCGCGGGCCGTATAGAAGAGCAGCTTGTACTGCTGCACGAGCCACCGCACCAGCGGACTGCGCCAGGTGTCGGCCGGGAGCCGGAAAATCGTGTCGGTGAAATAGGTCGGGATGTCGCGCAGCTTCATGGTCGTGCTATTGACACAAAGATAGCTATTTTAGGCGGATCGCCCAAAAATCGTTCCCCGTTTTCGTGAAGGCCACGCGCAGATCCGCCCCGGCGTGAAGCCCCAGGCGGCGCATGATCTCCTCGACAGCGAGGGGGAAGTCGCGCTTGAGCACCTCGGCGCCGAACCCCTTCCAGGCGCGCTTGAGGCGCCGCGGGTCGTAGGGCTCGATCCGCTCGATCTCGCAGACGCGCCCCAGCACCCCTTCGGGACGCTCGGCGGCGAATCCGTAGGAGTTCTCGCTCCAGCAGTCGGCGCGTCCGGCCAGGTGGTGTCTCACGAGGCGGGCCTTCTGCAGCGCCACGTCGGGAATCACCAGCCAGCGGTAGCGCTCCGGGTCGAACGCCGGAGGCGGCGTCGGTACCTCCGCCTCCCCGGCGCCCTCCGCCGTAAAGGATCCCATTCCGAGGGCCGTGGCCGTCCGTGCGGGACCCCGGCCGTCGGCATAGACGAGCACCTCCTTGCACTCGCCGTCGAGCGAGAGGACCTCCACGCGGCTTTGCGGGAAGAGGCGCAGGGCCTCCGCCACGTCGAACAGCGGCGAGTTCTTGAGGCAGAGACGCGGCGCGGCGCGCTCGATGAGCGGGCGCAGGGCGAGGATGTCGGGCGAGCAGGCCTCCAGCCGCAGCTGCTTGAGCCCCTTGTCCGAGCGGCGGTCGGGATCGGCGTAGATCCAGTCGAAGTGCAGCCCTTCGCGGGCGAGGTACTCCTCGGCGCGCAGCGCAAGGAGCTCGACGTTGCGTACGCCGAGGCGCGCGAGGTTGTCGGCCGTGATGCGCGCCAGCAGGGGGTCGCTCTCGAGGGCCACGACGCGGCGGAAGCGGCGGCTCAAATAGAGGGTATCGACCCCGAGGCCGCACGTCAGGTCCAGCACCGCATCGCCCTCGATGCACTTGTGCGCGGCGCACGCCTCGCTCGAAGCCTGCTCGAAGGCCCGCGGGGGCAGGATGCACTGCGCCGCGGCGAAGCTCGGGAGCTTGTGGCGCGCGCGGGCGAGGTACTTGACCTGCGTGGCCACCAGCCGCGCATGGGGGATGCGGGCGTCGAGAGCCACCTCCAGCGGGTCGCGGCCCGCAGCGGCGGCAACCGCTTCGCGCAATGCGGGCGTTTGCAGCAGGGTATACTCTTCGGCCGTTATCATCGGGACAAAAATAGCCTTTTTTTCGGTTTGTAGCTCCATGCAAGGAGCGTCAGCAGCACATAGGCCGCATAGAGGGCCGCCGTCCACCCCTCGCCGAGCGTCGTCTCGACGGCACCCCGGGGCATCGCGGCCACCCGGCGGGCCAGGAAGTTGATCCCCTCGGCCGCGGCACCGACCGGAAAAGCCACCACGGGCGCCAGCCACGTCGACGGGAGGAGCAGCCACAGCGCCCCGCCGAAGACGACGACCGTCGCCAGCAGGATTGCCACGGGGTTCACCAGCACGCCGACGAGCGGCACCAGCGAGAAGGTATGGGCCACGAGGGGCGCCGTGGCCAGCGTCGCCGCAAGGCCGATCAGGTAGGCCTCCCCGACCAGGCGCACCACCCGGTTCCGGCCGCGCAGCCGCCGGCAGAGGGGCACGCCCCACACGAGGATCCCCGCCACGGCGAGGAACGAGAGGCTGAAGCTGATGTCGCCGATCCAGGCGGGGTTCCAGAGGAGCATGCCGAAGGCCGCCGCGGCCAGGGCATTCATGGCGACATACTCCGAGGCCGAGGCGAGGGCCGTCTGCAGCAGCGTGCACATGACGGCGGCCCGCACGGCGCTGGGCGGGAACCCGGCCGCGGCGACGAAGCACCACACCGCCGCGACCACCGCGACGTTGCGCAGCAGATGGCCCCGCCGCAGCAGGGGCAGCCACCCCAGCAGCAGGTTCACCAGCGCGAAGACGATGCCCGTGTGGAGGCCCGAGACGGCCAGCAGGTGCGAAAATCCGCTGCGCGAATAGGCCTCGCGCAGCTCCGGCGTGATGCCGCTGCGGTCGCCGGCCGTCATGGCGCGCACCACGGCCGAGGCGTCGTCCGAAAGGGGCAGGCGCCCGAGCGACGCGACGGCCCGGAGATGGATCCCGGGGGCCTGCGGCGGCAGCTCCTCAAGCAGGTTCTGACGGCCTGCCCACATCGTCCCGGCGTAGCCGCGGCGGTGCATCAGGCGGCGGTAGCTCTCCGCACCGCCCCGGAAGTCGCGGAGCGTGGCGCGGCATACGAGGCGCTCGCCGCCGGAGAGATGCAGCGCCGAATCGGCATAGAGACGCACCCGTTCGCGCACGGCGTGCCAACGGCCCGAGGCGGGGTCGCGCCACAGCCGCACCCGGGCATCGGCGACCGTATGGCGGCCCCGGTCGGCGGGCGCCTCCTCCACGACGATCTCCCAGAGGGTCGCCACGCCGCGCGGCACCGCAACGGGCCGTTCGTGCAGCTGCGCCGTGCCGAAACCCGCCGCGCAGAGCATCCCCACCAGTGCCGGGGCGGCCCGCAGTAGCAGGGCCACGACGCCGCACAGCACGAAAGCCCCTGCGGTAAACCACAGGGGCAACGTGAAACGTTCGGCCAGGAGGATGCCGGCGGCGAAGGGCACAAGGAGCTTCAGCATCGGCATGCACTCGAGGCGTCGGAGCAGCTGCTCGATCGAAAACATGGCGGCGGACGCGGATCTGTTCTGCGGACAAAGATACGAATTTCGTCCCGAAAAGGCAGCCGCCTACCGCACAAAGAGTTCCCAGCCGCGCTCGACCTCCTCGCGGTCGGCCTTCACGCCGTTCTCCACGCGCGAAATCGAGGCCGCGACGGGGACCATCGTCCGCCGGTCGCGCGTGTCGAGCCGCTCGTCGGGGTCGAGTCCCGTATCGCCGGCCACGGCGCAGATGTAGGCGTCGGTGCGATTCTCCGAGGGCGGGGCCCAGCGCGAGAGCATGCCCCGCAGCGTGTCGAGGCCGTAGCGGCGGCGGTAGGTGTCCAGCAGCACGAAGATGGCGCGGTAGCCCCAGGCCAGCGATTCGAACTGCCGGAACTCCGGGTCGCGCGACGGGCGCACCTCCCCCTGGTAACGGACCCGCGAGAGGCGGATGTTGCCCGGGTTGCAGTTCTCCAGGCCACGGCTCATGGCTCCACCTCCTTTCGGATCCGGCGGTGAACGTAGCGGCGCAGCCAGCGGAAGAGCGGGGCATCCGAGAGCTGCGCGGCGTTCTCGAGGAACGACCACAGCTCCACGCCGCAGGTGAAGCCCGTGAAGAGGCGGGCGAGGTGCAGCTCCATGAAGTCGAGCACGCAGCAGTCGATGAGCCACGCCATGGCGATCGCCGTTACGGTGAGCGCCAGCTTGAGGACCGTGCGCCACGCCTCGCGGCTCTCGAAGTACCAGCGGCGCCCCTCGCGGCGCGCCGCGGCGCGGTCGGCCGCCACGCCCGAGAGGAAGTCCACGGTGATGAAGACCATGGCCGTGGCCACCAGCGGCCCGATCGGCGCGAAGAGTGCCAGCAGCCCCAGGACCGTGCCGCTAAAGAGTCTGTACAAAACCTCCATCGGTCGAGCAGCGTTTGAGGATGTTTTTCGCGGGATCGTATTCGGGGAACTCCTCGCGGTGCGTGTCGAGATAGTCCGTAGCCCGGCGCAGGAGCGCCCGGATCTCGGTGCGGAGGGCGCGCCGCAGGCGGCGCAGGGCCTCCTCGTCGGCCGGTTCGCTCCACGACGAGCGGGGTGCCGTCGTGCCGCAGGCTCCCGTGAGGATATCCAGCCGGGGCTGGAGCAGCAGCCGTACGCAGAGTGCCGCGGGAGCCGCGAGGTACGCCTCGCGGAACTCCCCGTAGGCGCCCCCGAGCAGCTGCGCGTACAGCTCCTGCCCGAGGACCGGAACGAGGTAGCGGTGCTCCGCGGCGGCAATGTCGGCCTCCGCGATGATTCCGGGAGGCAGCGTTTCGCCCTCCCGGAAGGCGAGGCGCAGGGCCTCGGCGGGGGTGATCAGGGTATTCATGTTCTGAAGAGGATTTCGTGAAAAAAAGCGTCGGCCGACGCTTCGGACGTGTTGCCAACGACCCCGGAGGGGTGGATCCGCCGTGCCGGCGACGGAGGGTCAGACCCCACCGCGAAGGGCGCATCCGGGACGACGTCAGCCGATGCTTGTGATGTTGTATTTCGAGATCTCCGAGAGGAAGGCCTGCTGCCGCGGGTCCTCGGGATCGTAATCGAGGCCGTCGGCCTTGCGGGCCTCCCAGACCTTCATGTAGATGGGTTTCGAACGGGTCGGCGGGCGGTTGACGATCTCCAGCGACGAGGTGTCGAAGCCCAGCAGCTCGGAGATCACCCGGCGGATGGGCTCCGTGAGTTCGGCCTGCTCGGCGAGGATCACCGTGTTGAGCGCCACCTCGTATTCGTGGAGGATGCGCTCGGCGCTGAATCCCGAGCTGTAGTCCAGGCCGCTCAGGGTCCGGAACCACGAGTGCGCCACGACGATGTCGGCGGTGGCCTGCTCGTGCAGCGCCTCCCAGTCGCCCTCGTTCTGCGAGGCGATGGGAATGAAGCGCGAATTGTCGTCGTCGCCCCCTTCGCGGATCACGAACATCACCTGCCCGGGGTTCCCGGCGAACTTCCGCTCGGCCAGCCGCACGATGCGCTCGGCGTCGGCCTCGTTGCCCGCCGAGGAGTCGAGCATCATGACGCCCGACAGCTGGAACGAGTTGTCCAGGCGCGAGATGTTCCACCGGTCGGTCTTGTAGGCGATGGCCGAGACGTTCAGTCCGGCGATGTAGGGCGGCACGCCGTAGTGCTCGAAGGCGGGTTCGTAGTCCTTGTAGTGGATCATCGTGCGGAGCGTGCCGTCGGCCTGCTCCTCGAAGAGCGGGTAGAGGGGCAGCGTGCGGGCCTCCTCGGCGCGGAAGGCGCTCCAGTCGTGGTGCAGCAGGATGTGCTGCGAGTCGCGGGCCACGCGGCAGCGCGTGGCGTCCTGATGGTAGAGGGCGAGAAAGGTGTGCCCGGGGTCGGTAACCGCCTCGAGGAAGGCGTTGCCGAAGAGGGCCTTGTCGAAGGCCAGCTTGCTGAGCAGCTGCCGGAGGCTCTCGCCCTGGCCGTTCACGCGGCGGATGAAGGCCGCGAGCTGCGGTTCGTGCTCCCCGTCGCAGGTGAAGCCCTTGCCGGAGATGTAGTCGGCCTTGTCGTTGATGATCCGGCGGTGGGTCGTCGAGCGGCGCGCCATCAGGGCCAGCGCCATCGGAAAGAGGTTGTCGTCGCCCCACCGCCAAAAGGCGTCGCTCTCGACGCGCGTCGTCCCGAACGAGATGTAGGGATCCGTACGGTTGGCGACGCCGATCGCCGGTCTGAATTTTTTCGCTTTGTCCATATCGCGGATTCTCTTGCCGGGGGCCGCCCGCCACGCGGGTGCGGGCGGTCCCGAAGGCGGTTTACTGTTTGTAGAAGTAGGTGATCAGGCTCTCGTCGAGGATGCCGCAGCCGGCCATGAAGACCGCACGCTGGCGGTTCTCCATCTCGTCGGGGTTGTACCACATGCGCACCTCGTTGCCGGGCATGTCGGCCGTATTGACCGCCAGCACGAGGTTGCGACGGTCCGTGAGCATGCAGAACGACTTGTGGAACGAGGTTCCGGTCAGGTAGCTGCCCAGGCGCACGTCGATGATCGGGATGCCGTGGTAGGCGAGCGTCTTGCGGCCGCTCACCGCATCGACATAGGCCGCGTCGGCACCCTTCGTGTCGAGGTACTTCTCGTAGAGGTGGCAGATGTCCGAGGTTACGAAGTAGGCGAGCTGTCCGTCGGCCTTGAGGTCCTGCGTGCGGGTCGAGGCCTGAGTCCACAGACCGTCGAAGAGCTCGACGACCTTCTCGGGCGAGGTCAGGTCGGCATCCGCGTAGGTCTCGTTGTAGATCTCCTCGGAGGTTACCTTGGCGGTGATGAGCTTCAGGAAGCCGTCGAAGGTGTTGTAGCCCGTGCCGGCGGAGGTGTCGCCCACCCACATCGTCGCGCGCAGGTTCTCGGCCAGCGCCTGGCGGAAGAGGGCCGTCTCGGCCTTTTCGAGGTCGGTGCCCGAGAGGTCGTCCATGTGGACGTTGGTGATCGCCGAGATCTTCTCGTAGACCATCGAGAAGTAGTCGGCCGCCGAGAAGCCCATCTCGGCCTTCACGCGCTTGAGGTCGATCTCGCGCTCGATCTTCGTGGCCGCATCGCCGCCCGACCAGCCGGCCGCCGTGTATTTCTGGAGGATGTTGCGCTGGCCGTCCCACAGCTGGACGTGCGTGGGCGTGGGCATGTTGTAGAGGACGCGCACGCCCAGATCCTGGGCCGACACGCCGGTCAGCATCGGACGAAAGAAGACATTCTCGAGATCCGCGCCGGTGTACTGCTTGGCATTTTCAAGGTAAATCATGGTTGTGAAAGTTTTTTGAGAGATTTGTGGATTTTGTCGGTTTCGCCGTCCGGGAGCCTCCCGGGCGGCTTTTTTGTCAGCTGTGGAAGCACTTGGCATCCTCGGCGTAGGCGCGTTCGTTGGCCGTGCGCATCGCCTCACCGTAGGAGGGATCCTCGCAGGGCGCCGTGCGCGTGGGTGCCACACGCTCCCGGGCCGCCTCGGCCGCCGATATCGAGCGGCGGCGCAGCTCGGCCTCGTCGGAGGCGAAGTGCAGGACGTTGCGATCCTCGGGGAGCTCCTCTTCGGCGCGCAGTCCGAGCCCTTCGAGCAGGCGGTTCCAGCCGCGCGAGAGGTTCTTCGCCAGTCCCGGGGCCGGGCTCTCCGCCGCCTCGATCACCCGGTCGGCCAGTCCGGCGATCACGGCCTCCGCGGGCGAGAGCCAGCGGCCGTTGCCGTGGTTTTCGGCCATCAGGCGCTCGAACTCCTCGACGGGGCGTCCCGAGCGGGCGGCATAGACCCCGGCGATGCGGGCATCGGTCTGGCGGAGCAGTTCGAGGCGCTCCTCAAGCTCCGCGGCGTTGCCCTCGGTCGAGCACATCGCCCGGTGGATCAGGTAGAGGGCGTTGGCCGAGATCTCGCGGCATCCCGCCGAGGCCGCCTGGGCGATGATCGTCGCCGCCGAGGCCGTATAGCCGTAGCAGCGCGTCGTGATGCGGGCCCCGAGCGAGCGCAGGGCGTCGTGGATGAGCAGCGCGTCGTTCACGTCGCCGCCCGTCGAGCGAATCTCGACCACCACCTCCGGGGCCTCGATCTCCGAGATGCGGCGCACCGCGTCGCGGAACTTCTCGTAGGTCGCCACCCGGGCATCCGGCTCCTCGAACTGCCACTCCTCGGGAACGCCGATCGTCCCTTCGATCTCGATCGTGCAGCTGTCGGCCTTGTCTTTGATTTGGATTTCCGATTTCATGATTCAGTGTTTGAAAGTGTTGTAAAAAACGGTCCGTACCTTTTCGTAGGAACAGCAGAAGATATCCGACACGACGTGCATCGCCTCGCAGCGCCGCATGCCCTCCCGTTCGAGGCGGTGCACCTCCTCCCGGATCGCCAGCTGTTCGCAGCCGCGGCGCGAGAGAACCCCCAGCTCCAGGAGGCGCTCCACGGCCTGGGCGGCCGTCAGCCCCTCGATCTCGCGGCGGACGGTCTCGGCCAGTATCGTATCGATGCGTGTCATAGGGCGTCCTCCTCCAGCCGGTCGAATTCACAGCGTGCCAGCCCCTGCGCCGGGTCGTATTTGCCCACGCTCCGCAGCAGGGCCCTCACCACGTCGCGGCCCGTGTCGATGCGGAAGACCGAGCGGATGTCGGGACCTCCGGTGCCGGGTGCGAAGAGCGCGGCATACTCCCCGGGGGCGATGCGCAGCGTGAGGGTGATGCGCTCGCGGAGCGCCTCGCGCCGCGTCTGACGGTCGTAGTAGCGGTGAAGTCCCTGTGCGCTGTCGCGGTCCTCGAAGCAGAGCGTGAAGGGCTCCGCCGCGTCGTCGCCCGCGAAGTGGAAGGCCACGAGCGGATAGGAGGCCTCGTCCGCGGGGTATCCCCACCGCTCGCCCTCGGGCAGGGGGTGCATCCCGACGTAGCGGACGATGCGCGGCGAGAAGTTCGTGCCGTCCTCCTCCAGGTCGTCGCGGTCGCCGACCTCGGGCAGCAGCGCCGAGGGGGCATTGAGGTAGTGGCCCACGGAGTCGATCGTCGGGTAGAAGAGCGGGTTGCGGAGCGTCTGCTCGCCCTGCAGGGCCGCCGTCGAGGTGCAGTCGGCGCTCCAGGCCCCGAAGGTGCCGCCGTTCTCGGCGTCGTAACGGCCCACGGCGCCGTCACCCTCCCGGTAGCACCACGTCCGCCGCTCGTGGATGTCGAAGGCCCCGTCGCGGCGCTCGACCCCCTGCGAGAAGTCCGTGCGGTCGCTCCAGTCCGTCTCGGGGCCCGCGCCGAAGAGGTCGTCGGCCGGCTCGATCCAGACCCTTTTGGCCGCCTCCTCGGTGTAGAAGCGCAGGTTGAACATCTGCGCGAGGGCTTCGAGCAGCTCGACCTGCCGGATGCGGTGCTGCGCGACGTCGGCAAAACGGATCCGTTCGCCGAATCCCGGCCCGGAGAGGAAGCGGGGCGTGAGCGAGCAGCTCTTGTCCAGTTCGAGGAGCATCCCCTCCTCGGCCCCGGCGAAGTAGATCTGGTCGAAATACTTGGGCGACGCGGGGCCGATATGTTCGGAGGCCGTACGTATCCGCAGCTCGACGGTCGTCTCGCCCGTCTCGCCGATGTAGCCGGCGTAGAGGGCCCAGTCGCCCGTGTAGCTTGTCCAGGAGGACCCTTCGAGGATCTCCAGCACGGGGTCGGCGTAGCTCCCCGAGGACGGCGTGGAGACCAGCGCCGAGCGCTCCGCGAACTGCGCCCAGTCGGAGAGCAGGCCGTTCTGGCGGTAGCGCAGGCGGTAGCTGGCGCCGTCGCGGTGGTCGAAGACGACGATCCGGTAGGAGAAGTTCGCGCGGAGCGAGCCGCGCAGATCCTCGTAGCGGTTGGCCAGCGTGAAGGAGAACTCCGAGCCGGGCCCGAGGTAGATCGTGTCGAAGCCGGTCAGGCGCGTGCGCGAGAGGATCCGGTGGGCGGTGGTGTACTTGAGGTAGTATTCGAAGCCGACGCTCGTCTCGACAAGGGGCGTGAAGCAGATCCTGCGGCCGTCGAGGGCGAAGCATCCGCCGTTGTTGTAGAGCCCCTCGACCGGTGCGCCGTCCGCATCGACGCTCTGCGGCGTGGCCGTCTCGACGATGTTGCCCACGGAGTTGAGCACGCTCAACGGATTGGCGATCACCTTGCCGACCTCGTTGGCCGTCGCCGAGGCGGTGGAGAGCCTCCGGGCAAGGAAGCCCATGCGCGCTTCGGCCGCCGCGGTGTCCCGCGAGGAGTAGGCGCCGCTCATGTAGAGCGAGCGGAAAAAGTCCGAAGCGAGGAAGCGGCTCTCGACGCTGTAGCCGGCCTCGGCGAAGATCTGCCCGACGAGCGTCGCAACGTGCAGGAAGGGGTGGTAGTCGTCCGTCGAGAGGAGCCGCTCGTTGGGCAGCAGGTCGGTCGGGCTGGCCGACCGGGGGTATTCGTCGCGGTGGACGGGGAAGAAGCGCACGGGGGTCGCGGCCGTCCAGCTGTTGCAGATCTCCGTGGGCGTGAGCTGTGCCGTGAAGTCGATGCCCAGCGTGTTGAACATCCTCAGCGAGGCGTTCGCCGCCCAGCCGGCCCCGCCGTAGCCGATCTCCAGTTCGTAGCCCTCGTCCGAGGCCGCAAGCAGGCGCACCCGGCCGCGGAAGAGCTCGGCGCCGCCCTCCGCAAGGCAGGCTTCGTGCGCCGCGTCGTTGAATTTCGCGAGGGTGTGCAGCTCGCGGGCAAAGCCCGTCGCCTCGTCGTTGCGGGGTGTCGCGGGGATCGTGATCTTCCACCTGCGCCCCTCGCGGCAGGCCTCGACGTCGGCCGTCTGCGCGGCCTCCCAGGCCGGAAGGAGCAGCCGCTCCGTACCCAGATCACAGGGTTTGTTGTCGATCGTCAGTTCCATGTCATGGCGGTGTTTTGTCGGTCGCGGATATCGATTTCGAGGCAGCAGAGGTTCCCCAGGCGGCGGACGACCGCCTCGTCGGTCGCCACGTCGATCGGCGTGCACTCCTGCTCGCCGGCGATCCATACATCGGGCGACTCGACCAGCTCGGCCAGCGCCGTGAGCATTGCCTCGGTCTCGTAGGCCGAGACGAGCGTGCGCGTCGCCTCACGGCGGCGGGGCACCGCAACCAGCCCCTCGGGCCCCTCGGCGCGGAGCTTCTCGACCTGCACGGTCGTCGTCCGCACGACGGGGAAGCTGTACTGTTCGACCGAGCCGGCGCTGCTGCGCCACGCCACGCGCACGGCCTGCTCGGCGGCCGGCACGACGGTGTATTCGACCGTGGCGATTCCGTCGATCTCGACCGTCAGCGTGTCGGCCCCAGGGAAGTCGCGCGTGTCGAGGACGAAGAGCACCGGACCCTTCAGAAAGGCGGAGTAGCTTTGGGCCGTCATCGTGTCGGCCGAGCGGGCCGTAACGGTGGCCTTGACCGTTCCGGAGTCCGGGGCGAGGAGCGTCAGTTCGTCGCGCGCTCCCTCGGGGATGAGACGCTGGAGGGGGAGGGTTGTCAGCAGGGCCGGGGCCGCCACCTGCGTGCGGCCGGCCAGGAAGGTGCGTTCGGGCGCCGTCGCCGCAGCCCCTTCGGGGAGGGTTCCCGAGGGCCCTGCGGCCACCGTGGCCGTAACCGTGCGGCCCGTGGCGGCGTAGAATCCCGTGTCGCTCGCCACGGGCAGGAAATGCAGCGCACGGCGCAGGAAGGGGGCGGCGTCGAAACGGGCCGCGGCACTGGCGACGAAACGCAGCGTGCCGTAGAGCGTCGAGCCGTTCCGGTCGGTGATGCGGATGTCGAGGTCTTCGGCCGCGGAGTGCTCCACGGCGTAGGGCACCTCGGCGCCGAGCGGCGCATACTGGGGCGGAATCTGTGAGAAGGTCATGGGATAAGGGGGTTTTGGGAGAATCCGGGGTTGCGACGGACACCGCCCGGCACAAGGAGCTGCCACCCGCCTGCGGAAGGGTTGGAAAGAGGCCGGAAGAGGCGGAAGGGACCGGGAAGGGCCGCAGCTGAAGAGTTTGCAGGCCGCCGGGGCTGCCGGTGCTTCCGGGGACGGCGGTGCTGCGAGCCGCGGACGAAGCCGCGGGGCGGGGAGTCCCCCGACGGCGGGCCGGGGTGTTGAAAAGTCCGTGGATAAACCGTGGATAAAATGTGAATGAATGGGGATAAATCCCCACAATCCACTGGAACCGAACGGTTCGTCGCTGTTGATAACCGCTCTCGTCGGAGCGGTTCGGATGTGGATTACGAGGGCAAATATACGACACGGCGACCCCCCTTGTCAAGAGGCCGGCGCATTTTTTCCACGAAAAGTGGAAAAGCGCGCCCGCATTCCGGCCGAAAAGCGCTATCTTTGTTGACCGGCAAACCTTGTTAACCCATACAACCCATGAAACCCATGAAACATCTGATTCTCCTCTGCGCCGCTCTTGTCGGCGCCGCGACCGCCCCGGCCCAAAAGTGGGAGGGAGTGGCCGACACGCCCCCGATGGGGTGGAACTCCTGGAACAAGTTCGGCTGCAACATCGACGAGCGGATGATCCGCGAGATGGCCGACGCAATGGTCGACTCGGGCCTTGCCGAGGCGGGCTACGTCTACATCAACCTCGACGACTGCTGGCACGCCCCGGAACGCGACGCCGACGGATTCCCGCAGTGCGACACGACGCGCTTTCCGAGCGGCATGAAGGCCCTTGCGGACTATGTCCACGCCAAGGGGCTCAAGCTGGGCATCTACTCCGATGCCGGATGGACGACCTGCGCCGGGCGCTTCGGCAGCCTCGGCCACGAATACCAGGACGCCCTGCAGTACGCCCGCTGGGGCATCGACTACCTGAAGTACGACTGGTGCAACACGGCGGACATCAACCCCAAGGGGGCCTACACGCTCATGCGCGAGGCGCTGCGCGCCGCCGGGCGCCCGATCCTCTTCTCGATCTGCGAGTGGGGTTCGAACAAGCCCTGGGAGTGGGCTCCCGAGATCGGACACATGTGGCGCACGACGGGCGACATCGGCCTCTCGTTCTCCGACCCGGAGGTCTTCACGGGCGCCTGGAAGCCCCGCACCGTGCTGCAGAACGTCGATACAAACGCCCCGCTGCGCCGTTACGCCGGCCCGGGCCACTGGAACGACCCCGACATGCTTGAGGTGGGCAACGGCATGACGGTCAACCAGGACCGCGCGCACTTCACGCTCTGGTGCATGATGGCCGCGCCGCTGATCCTGGGCAACGACCTGCGCACGATGACCGACGAGACGGCGGCGATCCTCACCGACCGCGAGGTGATCGCCATCGACCAGGATCCGCTGGGCGTGCAGGGGCTGCGCTACGCCACCGACAACGGCATCGAGATCTGGTTCAAGCCCCTCGTCGACGGCGAATGGGCCCTCTGCCTCTTCAACCGCACGCACGAGGAGCGCACCTATGAGATCGACTGGCAGCTCTACTGTTTCACCGACACGGAGGTTTCGCAGCGCTCCACGGCCTTCGACCGCATCGTCTACGAGGGCCGCGACCTGTGGAACGGCGGCAAGAGCTTCCGCACGGACCGTCCGCGCAGCGTGGTCATCCCGGCCGAGGATGTCGTCCTCTACCGGCTGAAGCCCGTCGCCGAACGCTGATCCCGGCCGAGGAGAGGGGGCGGGCACACCGCCGGCCCTTCCGAGATACACCCCGGAGCCCGCAGGCTTCGGGGTTTTTGCATTCATGAGACGGATTTCCGACGCCCCGAAGGGTGCGGAACGCCCCCGCGGAGGCGAAAAAACGGAAAATTTTGCGACAAGATGGATTTTCGGGTGCCGTTTTTCGAGAATTAAACGTATCTTTGTGGTCGGAACCAACAGCTTTACCCCGTATGGATGATGGTAACAGTACCCCGTATAGCCGTCGTGTCGTGCCTCAGCACGACGCCATTCATCTATGGTATCCGGCACGAAGGTAAGCTTCGCGCCGAGCTGTTGCTGTCCGATCCCGACACCGTTACCCAGGATTTTCTCGAACACAGGGCCGACATCGCCCTGATCCCCTTCACCTCCGTGCCGCTGCTCGCCGATGCGCGCACCGTGACGGAGTATTGCGTCGGAGGCGTCGCCTCGGCGCGCGAGACGCTGCTGGCGAGCGACGACCCGCTGGTCGGCATCTGGAAGGAGCTGTGCGGCGAGCTGCCCTTCGCCTTTGCGGTGTGGGTGGCCCACGCCGACACGGACCCCGACACGATCGAGGCGCTGCAGTACGCGCTGACCTACGGGCTCGAACGCGGGTACGAAGCGATGACGGAGGCGGCTCCGGAGCTCGATCCGCTGCGGGCCTACGAGGTGCTGTCGGGTTTCGACTACATCTTCGACAACGAAAAGAACCAGGCGCTCCAGCAGTTCTGGGACTCCGGCATCAAGGTCGCTCCGCGGGCGAATCCCGGCTGAAGAGGTTAGCGGGCCCGGCCCGCCTCTCTCACGCCCACGGATTCGAGAACTTCACAGAGAGCGACCTATGATTACGATTTACCTCAAGCAGTACAACAAGATCATCCGCAATGCCGACACCAAGCTCTTCGACGAGCTGGGCTACGACGACATTCTGTGGATCGACATGCTCTCGCCGACGATCAAGGAGCAGAAAGCCGTCGAGAACTTCATGGAGATCAGCCTCCAGACCCGCCAGCAGGTCGAGGAGATCGAATCGACCTCGAAATACTCCGAGAACGAGAATGCGATCATCTCCAACTCGAACTTCTTCATCCCCACGGGCGACTCGTTCATCGTCGAGCCCGTGTCGTTCATCATCTCCAACGAGGGCGTGCTGGTCTCGGTGCGCAACGCCGAGTTCCGGACCTTCCGCGAGACGGAGAAGCGCCTGCAGATGAACTACCGCAGCTACTCGACGGGCTACCACCTCTTCATCTCGCTGCTGGAGGTGCGCATCGACTTCGACGCCGATCTGGTGGAGCTCATCGCCAAGCAGGTCGCGGCCCTCTCGAAGGATGTCAATTCGGAGGACTCGATCGACAAGGAGGTGCTGCACCGCATCAGCGCCCTGCAGGAGAGCACGATGTCGCTGCGCGAGAACATCTTCGACCGCCAGCGCGTCCTCTCGGGCATCCTGCGCTCGGAGCGCTTCCCGAACGACATCTACCCGCGTCTGCAGCTGATGATCAAGGACGTCAATTCGCTGATCAACCACGCCGACTTCAGCTTCCAGCGACTCGACTATATCCAGGACGCCGCGCTGGGTCTGATCAACATCGAGCAGAACGGCATCGTCAAGATCTTCTCGGTGGCGGCCGTGATCTTCATGCCCGCGACGCTCATCGCCTCGATCTACGGCATGAACTTCAAGGCGATGCCCGAGCTGGACTGGCACCTCACGCTCTCGAACGGGATGGTCATCCCGCTGGGCTACCTCTTCGCCATCGCGCTGATGATCATCTGCTCGGTGCTCACGATCTGGTTCTTCCGCTACAAGAAGTGGCTCTGACCCGGAGGGGGGGGGTGCGCCGCCGAACCACCCGCCCCGCATCCGAGCCCGGTCCGCCGCACCCCGCCGTACCCCGCCGGAACCGCCCCGCATCCGAGCCCGATCACGCCCGACGCCCGGTCCGCCGCGCCCGGCCGGAAATCCGCGCCTCCCGCGCCCGGCCGACGGTCGCAACACCCGCCGTGCAGCAGCGGTTTTCTCCCGAATGCCCCCGATACTCCCCGCGGGGGCTTCTTTCTTTGAAAGAAGGGGCGCCCGACAGGGCTTTTTTCCGGCGAAATTTGTATCTTTGCTGCCTGTAAACCTGCACCATGCTCGAAAAACTGGCCAAACAGACCGCCATCTACGGCATCAGCACCATCGTCGTGCGCTTCCTGAGCTACCTGCTCACGCCCTACTATACCCGGATTTTCGGGCAGGAGACCTACGGAATCGTTACCGACGTCTACGCGCTGATCCCGCTGGCGCTGACGCTGCTGACCATGGGCATGGAGTCGAGCTACTTCCGCTTCTCGGCCAAGGCCGAGGAGGCCGGGGGCGACGTGCGGGGCGCCAAGCGGCGGCTCTTCGCCACGACGTGGGGCGCCACGTCGCTTGCCGCCGTGCTCTTCTTCGCCGTGATGCTCCTCTTCCGCGACGCGGTGGCCCGCGCCATGGGCGAGGCCTACGTCGCCCACCCCGAATACATCGTCTGGGTGGGGCTCATCATCCTCTTCGACGTCTCGGCCTGCATCCCCTTCTCGCGGCTGCGCGAACAGGGCCGCTCGATGACCTTCGTGGGGCTCAAGGCCCTCAACGTCATACTGAACGTCGCGCTGGCCGTGGCCTTCGGCGCCGCGGGCCTCTTCCGCACGGAGTTCGGCGTGGGGTGGGTCTTCGTCGCCAACCTCGCCGCAAGCGTCGCAACGTGGGCGGCGATCCTTGCCACCACCGACCGCACGCTGCCGCGCATCGACGGCCGGCTGCTGCGCGCCGTCTTCGCCTACTCGCTGCCGCTGCTCGTCGGCGGACTGGCCGGCACGGCCAACGAATTCATCGACCGCCAGCTCATCAAGTACCTCGTGCCCGCGGGGGCCATGGCGCAGCTGGGCGTCTACGGCGCCATCACGAAGATCGCCGTGGTGATGATGCTCTTCTACCAGATGTACCGCCTGGCGGCCGAGCCCTTCTTCCTCTCGAACTTCCGCAAGGAGGAGTTCGTGGCGATGAACGCCGCGGCACTGAAATACTACGTCATGGCCTCGATGCTCATCTTCCTGGGCATCGCGCTCTTCCGCGACCTCTTTGCGCTGATCGTCGGGCGCGACTTCCGCGAGGGGATCTTCATCCTCCCGGTGGTGCTCGGGGCCAACGTCCTCACGGGCGTCTGGCTCAACCTCTCGTTCTGGTACAAGCGCGAGGAGCGCACCTCGCTGGCGATCGTCGTAACGGGCACCGGCCTCATGGCCATCCTGCTCTTCGGCTTCGCGCTCATCCCCCGCTGGGGCTACTACGGCGCGGCGTGGGCCCGCCTGGCCAGCGAGACGGCGATGGTCGCCGTGAGCTGGTGGCTCAACCGCCGCTTCTTCCCCACGCCCTACGACTGGCGCCGCATGGGCGAATACGTCGCCGTGGCGCTCGCCGTCTTCGCCGCCTCGGAGGCCGTGGCCGCCCGCGCGGGCAATATGTTCATCGGCTATACGTTCAACATAATAGCACTTGCGGCCTACGTCGCCTATCTGGTCCGACGCGAAAGGATCGACCTGCGGGCGATGATGCGGGCCGTGCTGAAACGTTCATAACCCCCAACCGAGAGAAGAGACCATGCGTTTTGCCGACATAACGGGACAGGAGGAGCTCAAGCGCCATCTGGCGCGGACCGTCGATACGGGCCGCGTGAGCCACGCGCAGCTCTTCACGGGCGCCGCGGGCTACGGGACGCTGCCGCTGGCCGTAGCCTACGTGCAGTACCTCTGCTGCCGCCACCGCCACGACGGGGATTCGTGCGGCGAATGCCCCGACTGCCGGCAGATCGCGGCCCTCGCGCACCCCGACCTGCACCTGGTCTTCCCGGTGAACAAGCAGGGCAAGAAGTCGGGCGAGGCGGTGCGCAGCGACGAGTTCCTGCCCCGCTTCCGCGAGCTCTTCGCCGAGCGCGGCGGCTGCTTCACGCCCCAGGAGTGGTACGACCGCCTCGACCTGGGCAAGACGCTCAAGGGCATGATCTCGGCGCGCGAGGCCGACGAGATCATCCGCAAGCTCTCGTTCAAGAGCTTCGAGGCGGAGTACAAGACGGTGCTCGTCTGGCTGCCCGAGACGATGAACGAGGAGGCGGCGAACAAGATCCTCAAGATCCTCGAGGAGCCGTGGGAGCGCACGCTCTTCCTGCTCGTTTCGGAGCACCCCGAGCGGCTGCTGCCGACGATCCTCTCGCGCACGCAGGAGGTCGCCGTGCCGCGCATCGCGCCCGAAGTGCTCGAAGCCAAGGTGCGCGGCCGCGGCATCGCGGACCCGCAGCAGGTCCGCACGACGGCGCGCCTTGCGGGCGGCGACCGCATCGAGCTCGAACACCTGCTCTCGGGCGAGCAGGATGCCGCCCGCAAGGAGTATTTCGAACTGTTCTGCGCGCTCATGCGCCTGAGCTACAACGACAAACACCTCGAACTCATCGCCTGGGCCGAGGAGGCCGCGCAGCTCACGCGCGAGCAGCAGCGGGGTTTCCTGCGCGATGCGGCGCGGCTTTTGAGAGAGAGCTACATGCTGCACGCCGGGATCCGCGAGATCGGCTACCTGTGGGGCGAGGAGCTGGCCTTCTGCACGCGCTTCGCCCCCTTCGTGGGATCGCGCAACATCGAGCCGCTGATCGACCAGATCGAGAGCGCCGCGGCCCAGATCGCGCAGAACGGCAACCCGACAATCGTATTCACCCACTTCGCGCTCTCGGTGAGCAAGATGATCAAACATTTGTAGAGATGGCACGCGTAACACTTCTGATGGGAGGCAACAAGGGAGAGGTCAAACGGACGCTGCAGGCGGCCCAACAGCTCGTCAACGCCCGCGTGGGCGCCGTGCTGCGCTGCTCGCACCGCTACGAGAGCGAGGCGTGGGGCTTCGCCTCGTCCGAGCGCTTCTCGAACCAGGCCCTGGAGATCACCACCGACCTCACGCCGCACGAGGTGCTCGACGCCATACAGTGCATCGAGGCCGATCTGGGGCGCAACCGCGCCGCCGAGGCGATCGAGAAGGCCGCGACGGGCGCCGCCTACGTCTCGCGGCCGATCGACATCGACATCATCTTCTACGACGACGAGGTCCTCACGGACGAGCGGCTGACGATCCCCCACCCGCGGCTTGCCGAACGGGAGTTCGCCCTCGTCCCCCTTTGTGAAATCATGCGCACGCGCCGCCACCCCGTAACGGGCCAGACCGTCGGGGAGATGCTCGATGCGCTGCGCCAAAAACAGCAGCAGGCATGAAACCGATCCGCCTCCTCACGCTCGCGGCGGCGTGCGCCGCGCTGGCGGGGTGTCTGAAGGACACCTCGCACGGCACGACGACCTACATCCTCAAACCGCTGCAGCAGAACCTCTCGACCGACCCCAACGAGCCGCTCACGGGGGTCCTGACCCACGCCTTCGACGCCGACACGACGCACTATACGGTCGCCTCGTACGACGACGCGCTGCAGGGCATCGCCACCTCGAAGGAGAATCCCTCGCAGCAGCTGCAGGCCGTGGCCTCCTCGACGGCCTTCGACAAGGAGGGCACGACGGGCTGGGTGCAGATGGGCCTGCCCCTCTCGGAGCGGAAGATGATCCTCGCGGTCGATACCGAGCACCGCGTCTACGCCTATACGGAGCAGGAGCTCGAAAAGACGCTTGCGACGCTCTACGTCACGCTGATCTTCAAGAACTGGAAGGAGGGCTTCTCCTACCAGGACGGCAACTGGAGCTTCTACAACGAGTTCTACACGCCGCCCAAGCGCCTCGACACCTCGATCCGCCCGCTGCTGCAGACGGCCGAGGCGGCCGCCGCGGAGCCCTACGGCGACCTGGGCAACCTGAAGGCCTACGCCTATGCGGTCGATACGACCGCCTGGCGCATCGCCTCCTACGACGACGCCCAGCTGGGGCGCATCACCTCGAAGAGCGACGACTCGTTCACGCGCAGCGAACCCTCGTTCCAGGCCTATGCCGACACGGAGTCGGGGCTCTTCACCATGCAGGTGAGCGTGCCGACGCTGATGGTCGTCGTCGTCGACCGCGCCAACCGCCTCTACGCCTATTCGCAGCAGACGGTCGATCTCGAAGGGGCCGGCCCCACCTTCGAGGTGCTCTTCCGGCCGTGGCGCAACGTCTGGATCGACGTCCAGGACGGCTGGCGCATCGTGAACGAGGCGCTCGACCCCGCGAAGAACCCCACCACCACGACCAACCAAACCGCCGCCGGACAATGACCCTACGCAGAACCCATATCCTGAACCTGCTGCGCGGCGGTGTCGCGCTGCTCTTCGTATCGGCCTTCCTGAGCCGCTGCGCCAGCATGATGACCCCCACGGGAGGTCCGCGCGACTCGCTGCCCCCGGTGATCGTCGAGATGCTCCCGGACAACTTCACGACGAACATCCCGACGGTGAACGCCGGGAAGATCTACATCGAGTTCGACGAGTTCATCCAGATCAAGGACCAGCAGAAGGAGTTCTTCACCTCGCCGGCGATGAAGAAGAAGCCGACGATCACGCAGCGCGGCCGCGGCATCGTCATCGAGCTGCGCGACACGCTGCAGCCCAACACGACCTATGCGCTCAACTTCGGCAGCGCGATCCGCGACAACAACGAGGGCAACCCCCTCTACTCGATGCGCTACGTCTTCTCGACGGGCCCCGAGGTCGACTCGATGCTCCTCTCGGGCTATACGGCCGACGGCTACCGAGCCGACTCGGTGTCGAAGTGCTTCATCTGGTTCTACCCGGCCGATTCGGTGGAGATGACCCCCGACTACGACTCGACGATCTTCAAGCACTCGCCCGCGGTGATCGCCCGCGCCGAGACCAACGGCATCTTCATCGCGCAGAACCTCAAGCCGATACCCTACCGGGTCTACGCCATCGAGGACCGCAACGACAACCAGATGTACGAACCGGGCACCGACCAGGTAGGCTTCCTCGAGGGGACCTACAACCCGGCCGAGCTGCCCGACTTCGCCATCTGGTACGACTCGCTGCGGCGCTATGTGAGCGCGGAGCCGCAGCTCTACCTGCGCATGTTCACCGACAAGGCCTTCCGGCGGCAGCTGCTTTCGCAGAGCGAGCGGCCGCTGCAGCACAAGGCGATGCTCTACTTCGGGGCGCCGCACCCGCAGATCACCTCGCTGCGTTTCGACAGCATTCCCGCGGATCGGGTAATCATCGACCCCCAGACCGAGGGCCGCGACACGCTGGCACTGTGGTTCAACGTCCCCTCGGCGTCGCTGCCCGACACGATCAAGGGGCAGATCACCTACTTCAAGCACGACTCGGTGAGCCGCCTGCAGGAGGTTACCGAGGATCTGAAGCTCTCGTGGCGCCTGATCGAGACGAAGGACCAGGAGCGCGAGCGCGAGCGCCTCGAACGCGAGCGCCGCAAGGCCGAGGCGGCCGGCGAGGAGTGGGAGGAGCCCGAGAAGGAGAATCCCTTCGCCTACAAGATGCCCCTCTCGGGGGAGGTGAACCCCGAGAAGGACCTGACGATCGACTTCGACTACCCGCTTGCGAAGCTCGACTCGGCGGCGCTCGTGATGACCTTCAAGACGCCGGACAACCGCATCGAGAATCTTCCCGTAACGATCCGCCGCGACACGGCGCAGCTGCGCCGCTGGTACATCCGCTCGGAGTGGAAGCTCGGCGGCGAATATACGCTGACGATCCCCCAGGGGGCGATCACCGACATCGCGGGCCTCTCGAACGACTCGATCGTCGGGAAGTACACGGTCTGCGACCCCGAGCAGTTCGCCACGGTGAAGGTCCGCGTCGCGGGGCGCAACGACGGCTCGAAATACATCATCCAGCTGCTCGACGCGAACAACGCCCTGCAGCAGGAGAAGCGCGACATCACCTCGGGCGAGGTGCCGTTCAACTACGTCCCGGCGGGCGAGATCAAGTTCCGCATCATCGAGGACCGCAACGGCAACGGACGCTGGGACACGGGCAACCTGGTGGAGCGGCGGCAGCCCGAGCGGGCCGAGATCTACACAAGCCCCGAGGGCGAGGAGACCTTCGCCACGAAGACCAACTGGGAGATCGAGTTCACGATGGACATGAACCGGATCTTCGCCCCCGTAACGATGAAGTCGCTCGTGCGGCTGCTCGACGAGCGCGAGGCGCAGCGCCAGCAGCGCGAGGCCGAGAAACGGGCCAAGGAGCTGCTCAAGGGCGACTCCCGGCGCCAGGGGCAGCAGCAGACCACGAACGCCAACTTCGGTTCGGCGGGCACGATGTTCAACACCTTCAGATAAGATGACGACCATGCGACGACATACCCTGTATATCCTCCTCACGCTGGCGGCCCTTCTGACGGGCGCCGCGGCCTCGGCGCAGCATACGCTGGGCTTCACCGCGGGTTACGGCATGTCCACGGGGCGCTTCCAGCCCCAGCAGGAGATGCGGGCCCTGTGGGGCAAGTACGGCGGGGGCCTCTCGTGGCGCTACTACGGCAGGCAGCGCATCGTGGGGGGCTTCGGCATCGACCTGGAGTTCCTCCAGACGGGCTTCTCGTTTGCCACGAACTCCTCGCAGGTCGAGGAGAAGAAGGACTACCTCTACTACACGCGGCACATCAACACGATCATGATGCCCATCGTCTGGCAGCCGCACTTCTACATGATCCGCAACCACGTCCGGGTCTATCTCGAAGCGGCGGCGACCTTCTCCTACAACCTCTCCTCGACCTACGAGAACCGGCAGGCCGAGCAGCGCGGCGCCACGGACTGGCGGGGCGACTACACCTTCAAGACCCCGCGCGACAACCGCTGGGGCTACGGACTGGCGGGCGGCGGCGGCATCGCCTTTCTGATCGACCGCTTCGAGCTGAACTTCCGCGTGCGCTACTACTTCGGCTATGCCGACATCCTGCGCAACCGCAACCGCTATGCCGACAGCGGGATCGACGGCTCGGAGAATCCTTTCGCGCAGACGCCGATGCGTTCGCCGCTGGACAACCTGATGATCTCGGTGGGCGTGAACTTCCGCTTCAACCGGGAGGGCTTCGATACCTGGAAGCCGCGTCCGAAGCGCGCCAAGGCCCCCGAGGCATTCACCTACGGAAAATAAACAACGCAAGATATGGAAACCACACGACAGCAGAAAATCGCCAAACAGATCCAGCGCGACATCGCCGAGATCTTCCAGAAGGAGGGTGCGGGCATCGTCCGCGGGCGGCTCGTAACGGTTACGGCCGTGCGCGTCTCGCCCGACTTCGGCTACGCCAAGATCTACGTCAGCATCTTCCCCTTTGAGCGGAGCGCGGAGACGATGCACGCCATCGGGGAGCAGAACTGGTTCATCCGCCGCGCCCTGGGGCAGCGGGTCCGCAACCAGCTGAAGAACGTCCCCGAGCTGCAGTTCTTCCTCGACGACTCGCTCGAATATATCGAACACATCGAGAAGGCCCTCAAGGAGGAGTAACCCCTCCCGCCGGACCCTGCCCTGGTCCCGATCCTGATCCCGATTCTGACCTCTGCCCCGGCCCTGATCCCGGCCTCCGCCCGACCTCTGTCTTGGCCCCGGCTTAAAACCGCAACCCCGTAACCGCAACCCCGTAACCAACCCCCGAAAACCCGCCCCGTCCCGTGCTTGCCCGCCTCTTTGCCCGCCGCTACTTCTTCTCGCCCCACTCGCGATCGGTCGTCAACCTGATCTCGGGGGTGAGCGTCGCGGCCGTGGCGATGCCCGTGGCGGCGATGATCATCCTGCTGTCGGTCTTCAACGGCTTCGAGTCGCTCGTGCGCTCGATGTACTCGCTCTTCGACGCCGACCTGACGATCACCCCGCGCACGGGCAGGACCTTCGAGGCATCGTCGCTCGACACGGCGGCCCTGCGCCGCCTGCCGGGGATCGAGGGGCTCGCCCTCCAGCTCGAAGAGAGCGTGCTGCTCGAAGCGGGCGAGCGTCAGGCGACAACGACCCTGCGGGGTGTGGACGAGGGCTATGCGACGCTCTTCCCGCTCGGCGGGGCGATCGTCGCGGGAAGCGGCTCGACGGGCGCGGGGGATGGGGGGCGGCTTGTCATGGGGCAGTCGATGGCCTGGGCGCTGGGGATCCACGCGCTCGCCGGGGCCGACGTTACGGTCTACGCCGTACGGCGGGGCTCGTTCTCGACGCTCCTGCCGCTGGAGAACTACACGCGCCGCACGCTGCCCGTCGGGGGTGTCTTCTCGCTCGACCTCGAAAGCGAGCAGAACTATGTCCTGGCGCCGCTCGACGCGGCACAGCAGCTCTTCAACCACCCGGGGCGGGTCTCCGCCGCGGCGTTGCGCACGGCCGCGGACGCCGATGCCGCACGGCTGCGCGGGGCGGTTGCCGCGACGGCGGGCGACGCATTCGAGGTCCGCACGCGCGAGGAGCTGCGCGCCTCGTTCTACCGCATCATGACCTACGAGAAGTGGGGCATCTTCCTCATCGCGCTGCTGGTGCTCGTCGTGGCGTCGTTCTCGGTGGTCGGGGCCCTGGCGATGCTCATCGCCGAGAAGCGCGGCGAGATCGCGACGCTCCGCGCCCTGGGGGCCGACACGCGCCTCGTGCGGCGGATCTTCCGCACGGAGGGGCTGCTGATCTGCACGGCCGGGGCCATCGCGGGCGTCGTGCTGGGTGTCGGCGCCTGCCTTGTGCAGCAACACTTCGGCCTGATCGAGATCCCGGCCGAGAGTTTTCTGACCAAAAGCTATCCCGTGGAGTTCCGCCCCGGGGATCTCGCGGCGGTTCTCGCGGCCTTCGCGGCCGTGGCGCTGCTGCTCACCGGCCTCACGGTGCGCGGGATGATCAAACGATACGAATAGACCATGAAACGAACCCTCCGCACATCGCTCCTTGCGACCCTCATGCTGCTCGGCGCGGCCTGCTCGCGCCACACGGTCATCCCCGACGAGGAGCTGGCGATGATCTTCCGCGACGCCTACCTGGCCAACGCCTACATCTCCGACCAGCGGGTTTCGACCGACTCGCTGCGCATCTACGAGCCGATCTTCGCCCGCTACGGCTACACGACCGAGGACGTGCACTACACGATCGGCAACTTCTCGAAGCGCAAGAGCGCCCGCCTGAGCGACGTCGTCGAGCGGGCGATCGACCTGCTCGAAGCCGAGGGCAAGATCTACAACCGTCAGGTGGAGATCCTCGACACGATCGACAACGTCGCGCGCCGCACCTGCACGCGCACCGTCCTCGCGGACTCGATGCTGCACATCCGGTCGCTGCGCGACACGTCGCAGCTGCGCCGCACGATCGATGTCCAGCCGGGCGAATACCGCGTAACGATGCGCTATTCGGTCGATTCGCTCGACCGCAACCGGCGGGGTCTGAAGGCGATGACCTGGCTCGAACGCGCAAACGGCACGCGGAGCTCCTCCTACACCTCGACCCTGCGCCGCGACCGCGACGAAACCTTCACCCGCCTGCTCACGGCCGACTCGACGCACCGGCGGCTGCACCTCGACCTGCTCGACTTCTACGACCGTCCCGAGCGCCCCTCGATGTTCGTCGAGGAGCTGCGCGTCGAATATACGCCGCCGACCGAGAAGGCCGTCGAGGAGCTCTACGACCGTCAGCTCGACATCCGCATCTTTGCCGATGACTTCTTCCGCACAACCCAACCGGCGGATAGCCTCTAACCTGCTGTGGAGCTCCGCCACGGGGCTCGTCCGCCATCCGCTCGCGGAACTCACGGCCGCGGGGCGCCTGCTCGCGGTCGTCAGCTGCCCGGAGCCCGACCGCCTGCCCGCAACGGAGTTCTACGCCGGGCTGCTCGTCGCGGGCTTCCCCGCGGAGTACCGCGCGGCCTTCGAACGGTTGCGCCGCGACGGACGCCCCCTGCCGGAGCAGCTCCCC
Source organism: Candidatus Alistipes faecigallinarum (assembly GCA_019115605.1). Lineage (GTDB taxonomy): Bacteria > Bacteroidota > Bacteroidia > Bacteroidales > Rikenellaceae > Alistipes > Alistipes faecigallinarum. The sequence continues at coordinate 108,182 of DXDG01000014.1, read as the reverse complement.
GACATCGTGCGCCCCGACGGCATCCTCGTGCTCTTCGCGGGGCTGGACTACGCGACGCTGCGGCTCACGCCGCAGGCGACGATCCGCAAAATCTGATTCCGGAATAAAAACAGGAAAAACGCGTCAGAGGGGCAGATGCTCCTCGACGGTCTCGCGCAGGCGCGTGCGGTCGAGATGGGTGTAGATCTCGGTCGTGAGGATGCTCTCGTGGCCGAGCAGCTCCTGCACCTGGCGGATGCTCGCGCCCCCTTCGAGCAGGTGCGTGGCGAACGAGTGGCGGAAGGTGTGGGGCGAGATGCGCTTGGTGATGCCGGCGCGGCGCGCCGCCTCGCGCAGGATCGTGAAGACCATCACGCGGGTGAGCTTTCCGCCGCGGTTGTTCAGGAAGAGCACCTCCTCGCCGGCCCGCGCCGCACGCCGCACCTCCAGGTAGCGGTGGATGCGTTCGCGCGCCACGCCGCTGACGGGCACGAGGCGCTGCTTGTCGCCCTTGCCGATCACACGCACATAGCCTTCGCCGAAGAAGAGGTCCTGCAGCCGCAGCGACGTGAGCTCCGAGACGCGCAGCCCGCACGAGTAGAGCACTTCGAGCATGGCGCTGTCGCGCAGCGCCTTGGCGCTCGTGCCGTCCACGGCGGCGATGATGCGGTCGATCTCCGCGGTCGTGAGCACGTCGGGAAGCTGCCGCGCGGCCTTGGGCGCCGGGATGAACTCCGCGGGCGAGGACTCCACGCGGTCGTTGAGCATCAGGAAGTTGTAGAAGCTCCTCACGCCGCACAGCGCCCGGGCCTGCGACGACTTCTCGCGCCCGCGGTCGTAGAGCCACGCCATGTAGCGCTGGATCATCGCCTCGCCGACCCTGGCGGGCGGGACGTCGTACTGCCGCAGGATGAAGTGGGCGAACTGCCGCAGGTCGCGCAGGTAGGCCTGCACGGTGTTCTCCGCGAGCCGCTTTTCGAGCTTCATGTAGGTGCGGTAGCGGCGCCCCGCCTCCTCCCATTTTTTCGTATTTTCCGCCATTTCCGCGCTGTCCGATTCGAAGAATATCGTTACCTTTGTCCTGGCGAAGATACGAAAATTTTACATAATATGGATTACATCGCGCTACACGTCCCCACGACGGACGAAACCCAGTCGGAGATCCTCACGGCCGAGCTGGCCGACTACCCCTTCGAGAGCTTCGAGAGCGAGGCGGGCGTGCTGAAGGCCTACATCCGCAAGGAGGCCCTTCCCGACTGCAAGGACGAGGTCGATGCGCTGCTCGGGCGCTACGGCTGCCGCGGCCGCTACATCGCCATCGAGACGCAGAACTGGAACGCCCTCTGGGAGCAGAACTTCCCGTGGGTCGATGTCGAGGGGCGGCTGCGCATCCGCGCGCCCTTCCACGAGGCGGCGTCCGCGGGCGAGGCCGAGGTGGTGCTCATGCCCAAAATGTCGTTCGGCACGGGGCACCACGCCACGACGTGGCTCATGGCGCGGGCGCTGCTCGACCTGGAGCTGGAGGGCCGCACGGGCCTCGACATGGGCAGCGGCACGGGCGTGCTGGCGATCATCGCGGCACAGCGCGGCGCGGCGCACGTCGATGCCGTGGATATCGACGACTGGGCCGATGCCAACTGCCGCGAGAACATCGCCGCCAACGGCGTTGCGGACCGCATCACGCCGATGCTGGGCGACGTGAGCCGCATCGCGGGCCGCACCTACGACTTCATCGTGGCGAACATCAACCGCAACATCCTCACGGCCGACATGGGGGCCTATGCCGCGGCGCTGCGCCCGGGCGGCGACCTGCTCATGAGCGGCTTCTTCGAGGAGGATGTCGCGGCGATCCGCGCCGCGGCCGAAGGGTTCGGGCTGCGATACGCCGCCACGGCCTCGCGCGACGGATGGGCCCTCGTGCACATGCGCCGCGAAGCCTGAACCCGCCGCCGATGAAGAGCTACAAGGGGCGCGGCGTCGTGCTGCACACGCTCAAATACGGCGACTCGTCGATGGTCGTCTACCTGCTCACCGACGTCGGGGGACGCCGCAGCTACATGGTCCAGGGGGTGAGGAGCCGCAACGGCCGGGGCTCGAAGCTGGCGCTCTTCCAGCCGATGTTTCCCGTGGAGTTCGAGGGGCTGGAGTCCCCGCGGCAGGAGATGCACCGTTTCAAGGAGGTGCGCGCCGGCTTCACGCTGCGCGAGATGCCCTTCGACGTCCGCAAGTCGACCATGGCGCTCTTCATGGCCGAGGTGCTCTACCGCCTGGTCCGCGAATGCGAGCCCAACGCGACGCTCTTCGACTTTGTCTGGAGCTCGGTCGGGGCGCTCGACGCCATCGAGCGGGGCGTGGCGAACTTCCACCTCTGGTTCCTGGTCCACCTCTGCCGGCTGCTGGGCTTCCAGCCCGGCAACGCCTACACCCCGGGGGCGTGGTTCGACATCCGCGAGGGGGAGTATGTCCGCACGCGGCCGGCCCACACGGCCTGCATGACGCAGGCGTGCTCGCAGCTGCTCGACGAGATGCTCCACGCCGACGTGCGGCATCTCGAACGGATCGCCCTTCCGCACACCGAACGCACGGAGTTCCTCAACGCCCTGCTCGTCTACCTGGGCTACCACCTCGACGCCGTCAGCGCCGTGCAGTCGGTGCGCATACTAAAAGAGGTCTTCTGATCGTTGCAAATAAAAAGGAGGTTATCATGAAACGCATGTTGCTTGCGGTCCTGGCGCTCGCTGCAGCGCTGACCGTCCGGGGACAGGAGTTTTCCATTCCGCGCCGTGAGGATCCCCGCAAGGCGATGCTCCCGAAGTTCGAATATCCCGACACGATGACGCAGATGCACTACTGGCAGCCCGATCTGAAGGTGCTCTACCCGCTGCCGACCGACCTGCCGATGCCCGAACCGGGGAAGCCGGCCGACCGCAGCCGTCCGGAGCTGTCCGTACCGGTGAACCCCTCGACGCAGCGGGTCCGTGTCAGCGGGAACAACATCCTGCAGATCGGCCCCTTCGTTACGCTCTCGAACGGCCAGGCATGGAACTGGCGCCCTTCGCCGGAGTTCTTTCTCGGGCCCGAGCGGCGTCCCGTGTGGGGATCGTTCATCGGTTCGTACCTCGATGCGCGGACCCTCTCGTTTCCGATGCCGCGCTGACGGCCCGGTTCCCGGGATCGCAAAAGCCCCTTCCGCCGCGGCGGAGGGGGCTTTTTCCGGTTTTCGGCCGCGGAGTGCGGGCCGCGGGTACGGGGTGCAGGTGCAGGGTGCGGGGTGCGGAGTGCGGATGCAGGGTGCTCGCCGCGGGTGCGGGGTGCAGGGTGCGGGATGCGGGGTGCGGGTGCGGGTGCGGGTGCGCGCCGCGTCAGTCGATGCGGAGCGTGAAGGTTACGCGCTGCGCCGTGTTGCAGGTCAGGCGCAGCGATCCGCCGTGAAGCTGCATGATGCGGCGCGAAAGGCTCAGTCCGATCCCCGATCCGTCGGGCTTGGTCGTGTAGAAGGGGGTGAAGATATTCTCGATGACCTCGGCGGGAATGGCGCCGCCGTTGTTGCTGATCTCGATGATGACCTGCTCCGCGGCGTCGATGCGCGAACGGATCTCGATCCATCCGTCGGGTTTGTCCCCCACGGCCTCGCGGGCATTCTTGAGCAGATTGACCGCCACTTGCCCCAGGAGGGCCCGGTCGGCGTAGATCATCGTATCGGCGGGTTCGATGTCGGTGCGGATGGCGACGGCACCCCGGTCGGCCGCGGCGAGCACCACGGCCTCGCGGAAGAGCTCGCGCACCTCGAAGGGCTCCCTGCGCGGCTCGGGAATGCGCGTGAAGCGCCGGAACCCCTCGACGAAGGTGAGCAGCCGGCGGCTTGTCGCCGAGATGGTGTCGAGGCCGCGGGCGACGTCGGCGTCGAGCGGCCGCCCGAGGTGGAGCAGCGTGTCGCTGAGCGAGGTGATCGGCGAGAGGGAGTTCATGATCTCGTGCGTGAGGATGCGCGTGAGCTTGCTCCACGACTCGATCTGCATCTCGCTCAACTCGTTGTTGATGTCGCTCACCGAGACCACGCGCAGCCGCTGCTTCTCGAGGACGATCTCCGCGCAGCCGAGCGTGAGGGCCATCTCGCCGCTTTCGGTGATGCACGAGACGTGGAGCTTCTCGCCGGGACGGATGGCGCGCAGGGCCCGGAAGGCCTCGGGCGCAGGGTTTTCGAGCTGGCGGATGTGGGTCAGGCGGTGCAGTCCGAAGATCCGCAGCGCCTCGCCGTTGGCCTGGTAGACGCTCCCGGCGTCGTTGACGGTGAGCAGCCCCGTCTGCGCGCACTCCATGATGAGCTGGTAGTAGCGTTCGCGCTCCTCGGCGCGCTGCTTCGTCTGGAGGAGGATCTCCTTGATGCGGTTGAGCGCGGCGTTGAGCATCGCGCTGTCCACCTTCGAGGGATCCTCGTTGAAGCGGAAGGTCATGTCGTCGTTGTCCACGGCGTCGAACATGAAGCTCACGCGGCGGATCGTGTTGCCGAAGCGGTGCAGCAGCCGGTAGAAGGCCACGACGCCGAGCGGCACGAAGAGGATCAGCAGCGCCTGATATCCGGCGAAAAACGCCCATACCGAGGCTCCGGATGCCGCCGCAAGCAGCAGCGCGCAGGCCACGACGGGTCCGTAGGCGATCCCGGCCCTGGAGTGTCGGCGTCTCATAATCCGTAGCGTTTGATCTTGTTGTAGAGCGTCTGGCGCGTGATGCCCAGCTGGCGGGCCACCTCCGTGAGGTTGCCGCCGCAGCGCTCCACGGCCCGGGCGATCATCGTGCGCTCCATCTGTTCGAGGGTCGTGTTCCCGTCGTCGGCCGGGCCGGGCGTCCCGGGCCGCAGCAGCAGCGTCGCGGGGGTGATCTGCGGCGTGTCGCAGAGGATGACGGCCTTCTCGACGGTATGCTGCAGTTCGCGGATGTTGCCCGCCCAGGGATAGGACTCCATCGCGCGCACGGCCTCGGCGTCGAACCCCTCGATCGGCTTCGCGTACTTCGCGGCGTAGCGCCGCAGGAACCCCTCGGCCAGCGGAAGGATATCCTCGCGCCGCTGGCGCAGGGGCGGCAGGTCGATATGAATGGTATTGATCCGGTACAGGAGGTCTTCGCGGAATGCGCCCTGCTCGACCATCTTGTAGAGATCGCGGTTCGTCGCGGAGATCAGGCGGATGTCGATCTTGACGGGCGTGTTGCTGCCCACGCGGACGATGCGCCCGCTCTGGAGCGCCGTGAGGAGCTTCGACTGGAGGTGCGGCGGGAGGTTGCCGATCTCGTCGAGAAAGAGCGTGCCGCGGTCGGCGACCTCGAACTTGCCGGCGCGGTCCGTGCGGGCGTCGGTGAAGGCCCCCTTGACGTGGCCGAAGAGCTCGCTCTCGAAGAGCGTCTCGGGCACGGCCCCCATGTCCACGGAGACCATCAGCTCGCCGCGGCGCGCCGAGCGGTTGTGGATCTCGCGGGCGAGCATCTCCTTGCCGGTGCCGTTTTCGCCCGTGATGAGGATGTTGGCATCGGTGGCCGCGACCTTTTCGACCAGCTCGCGGACACGCCGCATGGCGGGGCTCGTGCCCCAGAACATCGGCTCCTCCTGGGTCAGCTCGCGCTTGATCTCCTTCAGCTGCTTCACCTCGCGCTGCGAACGCGCGAGGTTGTAGGCCCCCTGCAGGGCCGCCACCAGCCGGTCGTTGTCCCACGGCTTGACGACGAAGTCGACCGCTCCGTCGCGCATGGCCCTCACCGCCAGGTCGATGTCGGCATAGGCCGTGAAGAGCACCACCTGGATCCCGGGGCGCAGGCGGCGGATCTCCTGCAGCCAGTAGAAACCCTCGTTGCCGGTGTTGATGCCCGCCGTGAAGTTCATGTCGAGCAGGATGACGTCGATCTCCGGCTCCTCGCGCAGCAGCGTGGCGAGCCGGTTGGGCGACTGAAGCGTCAGCACCCGCGCGAAATAACCGCCCAGCAGCAGCTGGAGCGCCTCCAGAATGCTGCGGTTGTCGTCGACGACAAGCAGCGTACCCTCTTTTTCCCTGGCCATGGCCGTCCGTTTTTGTCCGCCCCGCGAGTTGCGGCGCGTTTTCCAGTGCTAAAATTAGCGGTTTCGCCGGAAAAACACGCCAGGGTGTCCAGTTTTTTTACGCGACCGTCTATTTTTTTGACAGACAGCCTCCCGATCCGAAATCACATCACGCTGCAATACAGCAATTTAATCAGTTTGGCATCGGGTTCGCAGGAAAAAGGTCCGAACGATGAAAAAAAGCTGAATCCGCATGAAACGCACGGTTTCAATCCTTCTGATGTCCATTTTCTGGACAGTGGCCGCGGCCCGGAGCGCCGAATGGCAGCCCGGCGCACCGGCCGGCGCCGATACGCTCCGCACCGCCGCGCCGATGTCGCTCAACGACTGCATGCGCTATGCCGTCGAGCACAGCCCTGCCGTCCGCCGGCAGGACTACACGAACCGCAGCTACCGCCAGGACTACATCGAGTCGGTCGCCGCGCTGGTCCCCTCGGTGAGCGGCTCGGTCGGCGCCTCGACGAGCTTCGGCCGCTCGGTCGATCCCGAAACGAACACCTACACCGATGTCTCGAACTTCGACAACTCCTACGGCGTCTCGGGGCAGCTGCCCCTGTTTGCCGGGCTGACCGGCATCAACACGGTGCGGGCCGCGAAGGTGATGCGCCTGCAGGGGGCCGAGGAGCTGCAGATCGCCCGTGACGAGGTGGCGCTCAAGACCATGCAGGCCTACTTCGACGTGGTCTACTACACCGGGAGCGTGCAGCTGGCCCGCGAGCAGCTCGAAACCAGCACGGCCGAACTCAAGAAGAGCCGCAAGCTGCTCGAACTGGGGCTGCGCAGCGCCGCCGACGTGGCGGAGGTCGAGTCGCAGCAGGCTTCGGACGACTACCTCCTCACGCAGCAGGAGAACAACCTCGCGCTGGCCCGCATCGCACTGGCCGAGGCGATGAACTACCCCGCCGACCGGCCGCTGGAGATCGACACCGCGGTGCCGATCGAGACCCCTGCGGGCGCGGCGCCCTACGACGAGGTGGTCTCCTACGCCCTGGAGAACCACCCCAAGGCGCTCTCCGCCGACTACGGCGTGCGCCGCTCGCGGCTGCAGTTCTCCGTGGCCCGGGGATCGCTCTACCCGTCGCTCTACGTCGGCGGCGGCTACTCGACCAACTTCTTCATGAGCCTCGACAACCGCACGCTCTACGCCTCGTTTCCGAACCAGTTCCGCGACAACCGCGGCTTCTACGTCTCGGCGCAGCTGTCGATCCCGATCTTCGGGGGGCTCGCGCGCCGCACCTCGATGAACCGCGCCCGCAACAACTGGCACATCGCCGAGCAGCAGCGCATGGAGACCCTCCGGGCCCTCGAAAGCGAGGTGGCGCAGGCCTACCAGCAGATGCTGGGCTACGGCAAGGAGTTCGTCCAGGCCTCGAAGAAGAGCGCCGCCGCGCAGCTGGCCTACGACGCCGTTGCGGGCAAGTACGCCCAGGGGCTCGCCTCGGCGCTCGACCTGCAGACGGCGGCCGACAAGCTGCTTGAGGCCCGTTCGGAGCGGCTGCGCGCGCGGCTGCAATACATCATCAAGGTGCGCCTGGTGGAGTACTACCACGGCGAACCGCTCATCCGCTGATCAAACCGTCATCAACCATGGATATTCGCATTGAAAAGAAAAAAGGCCTGCGGGCCCTCTTCACCCGGCGGGGCATTCCCTACCTGGCGGGCGCTGCTTTCCTGCTGCTCGTCGCGTGGCTGCTGCTGCGCGACCACTCCTCGACGCTGCGCATCGACGCACGGACGATCTCCGTCGGGGAGGTCGTGCGCGGCGAGTTCAACGACTACATCCGCGTCACGGGACAGGTGCAGCCCATCACGACCGTGCAGCTGAGCCCCCTTGAGGCGGGCATCGTCGAGCGGCTCGTGGTCGAGGAGGGCACGACGGTCCGCAAGGGCGACGTGCTCGTGGAGTTGAGCAACACGTCGCTGACGCTCGAAATCCTGAACAGCGAGGCCGAGCTGGCCGAGAAGCAGAACATCCTGCGCAACACGCTCATCTCGATGGAGCAGGAGAAGCTCGACCTGCGGCTCGACCGCGCGCAGCTCGACCTCGACGTCGAGCGCAAGCGCCGCACCTGGCAGCAGAACGAGGAGCTCTACCGCAGCAGCCTGATCGCCCGCGAGGAGTGGCTCCAGTCGAAGGAGGACTACGAGCTGGCCGTGCGCAAGCGCGATCTGAATGCCGAGCGGCAGGTGCAGGATTCGCTCTACCGCACGGTGCAGATCGAGCAGATGGAGGAGAACCTCGCCAACATGAAGCGCAACATGCAGCTCATCCGCCAGCGGATCGAGAACCTGCGGGTCAAGTCGCCCATCGACGGCGAGGTGGGGCTGCTGGACGTCGTGCTGGGGCAGTCGGTCTCGTCGGGACAGAAGATCGGCCAGGTGAACGACCTGTCGGACTACAAGGTCGAGGCCCAGATCGACGAGAGCTACATCGACCGCGTGCGTGCGGGGCTCGACGCCACCTTCGAACGGCAGGACACCGCCTTCACGATGCGCCTGAGAAAGGTCTACCCCGAGGTGCGCAACGGGCAGTTCCGCGCCGACTTCACCTTCGCGGGGGCCCATCCGCGCAACATCCGCAGCGGCCAGACCTACTACCTGCACCTCGAACTGGGGCAGCCGACCGACGCGGTGATCATCCCCCGCGGATCGTTCTACCAGTCGACGGGCGGCGCGTGGATCTACGTCCTCGCGCCCGAGGGCGACCGCGCCTACAAGCGCACAATCCGCATCGGACGCCAGAACCCGCAGTACTACGAGGTGCTCGAAGGGCTGGAGCCGGGCGAGCGGGTCATCGTCTCGGGCTACGAGAACTACGGCGCCAACGACGTGCTGATTCTCAACAAGTAAACCTCACCGTCAGATGTTCCGTCAACTCGATCTTCGTTCGTGGTTCACCTTCCTGAGCCGCAACCGCCTCTATACGGCCGTCAACTTCGTCGGACTGGCCCTGGCGCTGGCCTTCGTGCTGCTCGTGGCCGACTACACGGTCCGCCAGTTCACGGTCGACAACTACCATACCAAGGCCGACCGCATCTATGCCGTCTGCTCCGAGGAGTCGGTGGCCAGCGGCTACTACCTCCAGAAACATCTGCGAGACCGCTATCCCGAGATCGAATCGACCTGTTCGGTGGCCTTCTTCGAAGATTCGGATGCGGGTACGACCCCCGTCGAGATTGGCCGGCAGAAGTTCCTCGCCTCGGTACTCTACGCCGACACGACCTTCTTCCGGATGTTCGACTTCACGCTGCTCGAAGGCTCGCGCGACGAGGCGCTGGCCGCCCGTGAGAACGTCGTCCTCTCGGAGTCGTTCGCCCGCAAGGTCTTCGGGACCTTTAACCCGCTGGGACAGACGCTCCGCGTGGACAACGACGAGCGCGTCTATGTCGTCAGCGGCGTGATGCGCGACATCGAACGCTCGACGATTCCTGCGGCCGACATCGTCATGCGGGCCGAGCGCATCACCGAGACCAACGCGACCAACGACGAAGGCATGTCCAACAGCGGCGCCGGCATTACGTTTCTGCTCGCCCGCCAGGGGGCCGACCTGCAGGCCAAAGTTCCCGACATGCTCGCCTTCTTCAAGGAGATTTATTGGCCCTATATAGGCAATGTCGTCCGGCAGGTGCGGCTCATCCCGTTGCGCGAACTCTATTTCGAACCGGTCAACAACTCCTTCAAACTGGCTCACGGCAGCCGGTCGTTTCTCTACATCCTGCTGGGCGTGGGGCTCGTGGTACTGATTTTTGCCGTGATGAACTACATCAACCTCACGGTGGCACAGGCCGGATTCCGGGCCCGCGAGATGGCGGCCCGGCGGCTGCTCGGCGCCTCGCGCGGAGACATCTTCCTCAAGTGGATCCTCGAATCGACGCTCTTCTGCGCGGCGGCGCTGCTCATCGCCTCGTGCGTTGCGGAACTGTTCGTCCCGTGGGCCTCGCAACTCCTCGGCTCGAAGGTCGCCGTCTGGGACGACTTCTCGTGGCCGGTTGCGGGCTGGTGCCTGCTGGCCGTTGTCGTGCTGGGCGTGATCTCGGGGCTGGTGCCGGCACTGCTCGTGGCGCGCTACCAGCCTATCGACATCGTACGCGGCACCTTCCGCCGTCACGCCAAGACGGTTTACGGACGGGTGCTCATCGCTCTGCAAAATGTCATTACAATAGCCCTGCTCGCCGCCTCGATCGCCATCGGACTCCAGATCCGCCATCTGGTGAACGCCCCGATGGGATACGAGACGCGCGACATCCTCAATATCGAAACCAGTATCTTCCCCGACCGGAGTATGATGCGCCACTTCTGCGACGAGCTGCGTTCGCTGCCCGAGGTCGAAGCCGTCGGACTCGGATGCGGAACGCCCCACGACCGCGGCAACAACAATACCTTCCAGTATGGGCCCGACCGGATGGTCTCGTTTCAGATCTTCATCGGCGACTCGACCTATTTCCGGATTCTGGGTCTCGAACGGCTGCGCGACAACCATGTGGCCGATGCCGACGGGAGTGTCGTATTGCGAAACTTCTGGTCCTCGAATGTCTGGTACATCAACCAGTATGCCCTGCGCGAACTGGGCATTGCGGAGGATGCGCCCGACTTCAAGGTGGGAGAGAACCTTTCCAATTCGATTGTCATTGCGGGCATCTACCGCGACTTCCAGGTCGGCACGGCGCTCGACGCCCCGAGCGCGGTGCTGCTGCGCGAGGTGAACAATCCCGACGGATTCTATCCCTGGAACATCCTTGTGAAGACCGGCCGGGACCACGCCGCAGCCTACCGGGCCGTCGAGGAGCTCTTCCACCGGACGACCGACGGCGCCACCTTTACCGGGCGTTACATCACCGACGAGATCGCCGACGACTTCGCGGCACAGCAACGCCTGCTGCACATCGTCGGGATCTTCACCCTCGTGGCGCTCCTGATCTCCTCGCTGGGGCTCTTCGCCATGGCGGCCTACTACATCCAGCAAAAACGGCAGGAGATCGCCGTGCGCCGCGTCTTCGGGGCCTCGCGCCGCGAGATGCTCGTGCGTCTGGTGCGCAGCTTCATGGCACTCGTGGGCGTGGCCTTCGTCATCGCCGTGCCGATTGCCGTCTGGGGGCTCCGGCGCTGGCTGGAGGAGTACAGCGTGCGCATCGCCCTCTCACCGTGGATTTTCCTCGCCGCAGGACTCTTTGCGGCCGTTGTAGCGCTGCTTTCGGTCGGATGGCAGAGCCGCCGCGCGGCCGATGCCGACCCCGTCGAATCCCTCAAAAACTGACCCGAAGCCATGCACAACCTTCTTTTTGCCTTCCGATACCTGCTCAAGCCGCGCGGCGGGAACCTCGCGCGGCTCGTTTCGCTGACGCTGGCGCTGGCCGTGAGCATCGTGGTCTTCTCCTACGCGAACTACGTGCTGACCTACGACCGCTTCTATCCCGACGTCGAGCGCATCTACCAGCTCTGGGACTTCGACGACGAGGGTAACATCTCCTCGTCGATGATAGCCCCACTGGGTCCGGCCCTTCAGGAGGAGATTCCGGCCGTCGAGGCCGCCACGCGCCTGCGGGGCAACTTCGAGACCGACCTCTGCCGCGACAACCACACCTACGAAGCCTGGGTCATGGCCGTCGATTCGATGTTTTTCCGCGTGCTGGATTTCGGCCTCATAAAGGGCGACATGTCCACTTTCACGGGGCACGACAAGCTGATGCTCTCGGAGTCGCTCGCCCGAACCATTTTCGGCGACAGCGACCCGATCGGGCAGAGCCTCCTGTACGAGAATGCCGCGCCGCGCACGGTCGTGGGAATCTTCCGCGATCCGCCCCGCAACACCCACCTCGGGGGCTTCAACGCCCTGATTCCCTTCGACGCCCTCGCCGGCAGCTTCTACATGGGCTGGGACGGCGGCGACTCGTTCCCCACCTACCTCAAGCTCCGCGCGGGACACACCCCCTCGGATGTCGAGGCGCTGCTTCCGGCCTTCTTCGAACGGCACGGACTGACAAAGAGCATCGAGCAGTTCGGCTCGCACTACCTGCTGCTGCCCGTCACGCGCTCGGCACAGACCGGCACCACGCTCGTACAGACCACACGCATTCTTCTGGCGCTGGCGCTGCTGATTCTCTTCGTGGGGGTGATGAACTACGTGCTGCTCTCCATCTCTTCGCTCGCCAGCCGCGCGAAGACCTTCGCCATGCTGCGCTGCAACGGCGCCCGCCGCGGGGACGTGCTCGCCATCTTCCTCAGCGAGACGCTGATCCTCACCGCCGCCGCCCTGCTGGTCGCCGCCTTCGTGATCTGGGCGCTGCAGCAGCAGATCACCGGGCTGACCGACACGCCGCTCGGGGAGCTCTTCGCCCCCGCGCGCATCTGGGTGCCGCTGACTGTCGTCCTCGTTACGTTCCTCGCCGCGGGGCTCCTCCCCGCGCAACTCTTCGCCGCAACGCCCCTGACGCTCGTCTTCCGCGGCATGAGCGCCGACCACCGCTGGTGGAAGCGCCTGCTGCTCGTCGTCGAGCTGCTCTGCGTAACCTTCGCCTTCATCCTGCTCACGGGATTCTCCCTGCAGCTCCACCGACTGCGCTACGGCGACTTCGGATTCGACGCCTCACGGGTCGTCTCCATGAGTCCGGTCGGCACGCGCGCCCAGTGGCGCAACATGGAGGAGGCCTTCACGGCCATGCCCGAGGTCGAAGCCGCCGGTGCCACGTCTCACCTTCCCGTATGGGGTTACAGTGGCCAGCCCTGCTACGACGAGATGACGCGCGAGATGCTCTTCGGCTGCCGCTTCAGCATCATCGACGAGAACTATCTCGCGACGATGGGCATGCATCTGGTCGCCGGCGACAACTTCACCCTGCAGAACTCCCCGCGCGACGTGCTGGTCAACGAGACCTACTGCCGGATGCGGGGCTGGACCCCGGAGGAGGCCCTCGGACGGCGGATCTGCAGCTACTCGGACCAGGCGCCCGAAGATCTCTACATCATCCGGGGTGTCGTGCACGACTTCCGTACGCAGGTGGCTTCGGGACTCGTCGAACCCATCGTGCTGCACAATCTGAACGAATGGATGCCCCGGGAGGATCGTGCGTATGGCCATACGAATCTCTGTCTGAGGCTTCGTGAGATAACCCCCGAAGCACTGGAGGCTGTCTCTGAGAAACTGCACTCGTTCGAGACCTCGGACAACTACCGCATCCGCGTCCTTGACACGCTCATCGACGAGAAGCTGCGCACGGAGCGCCAGGTACACGATCTGGCGCTGCTGATCGGCTGCATCGTACTGCTGATCACCCTCGTGGGGCTTGTGGGGTATCTGGACGACGAGATGCGCCGCCGCAGCCGCGAGATTGCCATCCGCAAGGTCAACGGCGCCTCGGCCGCCGACATCTTCGCCCTGCTGACGCGCGACGCGGCCGTGCTGACGCTTCCTTCCGTTGCGGCCGGCACGCTGGCGGGCTACCTCGTCCTGGCGCGCGTTCTGGAGCTCTTCGTCGAGCGCATCGCCCTGCGCTGGTGGATCTTCGCCGGCGTGGCGGCCGCCGTTACCGCCCTGGTCCTCGTCATCCTGCTGATCCGCACCTGGCGCGCCATTACCGAAAACCCCCGTATCAAAACCGAATAAGAAGACCATGAAAATCGCCCTCCACAACTTCCTCACCACGCTGCGGCGCTACAAGGTCTCGTCGCTGCTCAACATTGTCGGACTGACGATGGCCTTCACGGCCTTCTACGTCATTCTGGTGCAGGTGCGCTGGGAGCTGACCTTCAACCGTGCCATCCCCGATGCCGGACGCATCTATCTGGTGGCACCCCTCTCGCCGTTCGACGAGACGGGCTATTCGATCAATTCGCCGCGGCCCGAGGGGGAACAGCTCATCGCCCGCTCGCCCGAAATCGTGGCCGGCGGCTGCATCCGCCCCTGGCGCTGGGAGCGACCCGTATGGGTCCGCCGGGGCGGTGATCTGCTCCGCCTGCAGGCGTCGTTCAACGAGGCATCGGCCGGTTTTGTCGAGGCCCTGGGGCTGAAAACCGTCGAGGGGGATCTGAAGGCGCTGGCCCAACCCCACAGCGTGGCCCTGGCGCGTTCGCAGGCCGAACGGCTCGGACTGCGCGTCGGCGACGTCCTCTGGTTCGGCGACGAGGAGAACCAACGTCCCGAGGAGCAGAAGGAGGTGGTGGCCCTCTACGAGGATTTCCCGGCCAACAGCTCCTTTGCCCATATCGTCGGATTGCAGGATGTCGGCGACCAGGACCTTGACGCTCCGAACAACTGGAACGACTGCTATTTCGTCCGCCTTCACAAAGGGGCCGACCCCGAAACGGTGGCACGACTCTGGTCCGATCTCCACCTTTCGATCAACCGCGACTACCTCGAACGCATGGCCCCGATCTGGGGCGAGGAGATCAGCGAAGAGGAGCTGAACGATGAGCGTGCCTGTAGGCTGATTCCACTCGACAAGCTCTATTTCGACCGACAAATCGACCCCATCTCGGACGCCTTTCCCATCGGATCGACTACGCTGACCTACTCGCTGTTGAGTGTCGCGGTGCTCGTCATCCTCATCGCCCTGATCAACTTCGTCAACTTCTTCTTCGCACTGGTGCCCGTGCGGCTGCGCTCGGTCAACATTCTCAAGGTTTTCGGGGCTCCGACCCGCTCGCTGCGCTTCAGCTTCCTGTTCGAGGCCTTCGGATTCATGCTCCTGGCACAGCTCTGCGCCTGGTATGTGGCCATCGCGCTGAAGGGCACCGAGTTCGCCTCGTATGTCAGCAGCTCGCTCGCGCTGGGCGACAACCTCCCCGTGCTGGGCATCTCGCTCGTCGTCTCGTTCGCGGCGGCGCTCATCGCCGGCAGTTTCCCGGCGTGGTACATCACCTCGTTCAACCCGGCGATGGCCGCCAAGGGGTCGTTCGTCGGCTCGGCGGCCGGCCGCCGCTTCCGCACGGCGCTGCTCGGCGTGCAGTTCATCGTCGCGATCGGACTGATCGTCTTCTCGGTCTGCACGCTCCTGCAGCAGCGTTATGTGCGCCGCTTCGACCTGGGTTTCGACCACGAGCAGGTGCTGACCTTCTATTTCCCCTCGTCGAAACTCACCGATCCCGATTCGTTCGATACGTTTGCCTCCTCCCTGCAGGCCGATCCGCAGATCGCCGGCATCACGGCCTCCGGAAACCGCTTCGTGGCAGAGTCCATCTCGGTCTTCGGGCGCAAAATCAACGATGAAGAGGTCGGCATCCATGTCCGCTTCGTCCGCAGCAACTTCCTCGATGTGCTGGGCATTCCGGTCCTGGCCGGCGAGGCGTTCAAACCCGAGCACGACCGCGATTCGACGGCTCGCTTCATCGTCAACGACCTGCTCGCCCGCAAGGGGCTCAAGGTCGGCGACAGGCTGGACCCGGGCGTGGTGATCGGCATCTGCCCCGACATCCACTACCGCCCGCTGCAATATCCGACCGAACCGTTCGCCTTCGTTACGGGCACCTGCTGGCAAACGCGCATGTCCCGGTTTTACGTGCGCCTGGCCGCCGGGTTCGACCTCGATGCCGTCTGCGAGGGGATTCGGGAGAAGGCCCGCACCTTCGATCCGGGGAGCGAAGTCTCCGACTTCCGGTTCTTCGACGAGGAGATCAACGTGCAGTATGCCCGCGAGCGGCGCATCGCGACCATCGTCGGCCTCTTCACGGTGCTGGCCGTGGTCATCGCCCTGATGGGGGTCTTCGGCATCGTATTGTTCGAGACGCAGCACCGCCGCCGCGAGGTGGCCATCCGCAAGGTGATGGGCGCCACGACCGCCGAGGTGCTCCGCCTCTTCAACCGCCGCTACGTGGTGCTCGTTGCGGTCTGCTTCCTCCTTGCCGCGCCGGCGGGCTACTGGATTGTGGACCGCTGGCTCGCCTCGTTCGCCTACCGCACACCGATCCGCTGGTGGGTATTCGCCGCGGCCTTCGCCGTCGTGCTGCTCGTTACGGCCGCCACGGTAACCTTCTGTTCGTGGCGCACGGCCAACGAGAACCCCGCCGACTGCGTGAAATCCGAATAATCAAAAACAATCCGCATATGAAAATCGCACTGCGAAACTTCCTCACCACGCTGCGACGCTACAAGGCCTCGTCGCTGCTCAACATCGTCGGGCTGACGCTCGCCTTCACGGCCTGCTACATCATCCTGGTGCAGGTGCGCTGGGAGATGACCTACAACCGCACGCTCCAGAACTCGGAACGCATCTATCTGATCGAAACCACAGACTGGTATGAGCCCGGAGCCTGGCAGGCGTGGGTTAATCGGCCTCTTTCCGAACGGCTTATTGCATCGACTTCGGCTGTCGAGGCCGGCGGCTGCACCTGGAGCGGATTCGGCCCCTCGGTCGTACTGCGCGAGAATACCTCGAAGATGGGTTACGACCGCTTCAACAACATCTATGCGGGCTCCATCTCGCTGCCGCTGCTCGATGTCTTCGAGTTCAAGTCCGTGGCGGGCGATGTCCACGATCTCAAACGCGCGCAGAGCGTCATCGTCTCGCGCTCGACGGCCGAACAGCTCGGCGTCGGCGTCGGCGACATGCTCTGGTGCGACACCGACCAGCCCTCGGCCGAGAATGCGTATGAGGTAGTGGCCGTCTTCGAGGATTTTCCCCAAAACTCACTGCTCGCCGACTGCAAGATGGCCATGGATCTGGGCAAGGAGTCGCTCGACGACCCCTCGGAGTGGAGCTACAACTACTACGTCCGGCTCCAGCCCGGAACCGACCCCAGCGCGATAGCCGATGGATGGGAAAAATTCTTCATCGAGATGAATCCCAGCGCAGCAAACGAGGATGGGCATCTCGACACGGCCCCCGTCCGTCTGTCGTGCATCCGCGACCTCTATTTCGAAGCCGACAGCCGCGTTCCCTGTGTGCAGGGGTCGCTCGTTACGACCTACACGCTGCTGGGCATCGCCCTGCTGGTCATTGCGCTGGCCTTCATCAACTTCGTCAACTTCTTCATGGCGCTGGTGCCCGTCCGCATCCGCACGGTCAACACCTTCAAGGTCTTCGGCGCCCCGAACGCCTCGCTGCGCTTCGGCTTCATCTTCGAGGCCCTGGGGCTGGTCCTCATCGCCCTGCTGCTGGCGTGGTACCTCTCCTTCGCCATCCAGGGCACCGAGCTGGCCAGCTACATCTCCGCACCGCTCAACCTGACGCAGAACCTTCCGGTCATCGGCATCCTGCTCGTCATGGCCGTGGCCATGGCCCTCGTGGCCAGCCTCTATCCGGCGTGGTACATCACCTCGTTCCCGCCCGCCCTGGTGGTCAAAGGGTCGTTTTCGGGAACGGCCGGCGGGCGGCGGCTGCGCACGCTGCTGCTGGGCTTCCAGTTCACCATCTCGATGGGGCTGATCATCGCCACGGGATTCATCCTCCGCCAGCACAACTTCATGCTGCGGCAGGAAATGGGCTTCGACCGCCGCAACCTGATGGCCGTTCAACTCTCCGAAAAGGCCGCACTGGACTACGACGCCCTGCGCGACCGGCTGCTGGCCGACCCGCGCGTGGTCGACGTCACGGGGGCTGAAGGCCGTCTGGTAAGTGTCAACCGTATGGCGTGGGGCCGCCGGTACAAGGATGAACCGATCTCCCTGCAGGCCTATATCGTGCGGTGGAACTTCCTCCGGATGATGGGCATTCCCATTGTCGACGGCCGCGACTTCCTCGAATCGGACGAGCATAAGCCCACCGGCATGCTGATCTGCAACGAGGCGGCCCGCAACGAATACAAGCTCGAACTGAACGACGAAATCGGCGGATTCTGCGGCAACGACCCGCTCGTGGGCGTCTGCACCGACTTCCACTTCCGCCCGATGCAGTACAAAGTCGTCCCGTTCGTCTTCTATGTCATTCCCGAGGAGATGTCGCAACAATCGGGCGGCCGTGCCTCGCAGCTGCTCTACCTGCGCTACCGTCCCGAGGCCGACGTCGCCGGGGTGGCCGACTACCTGCGGCAGTGCATCGCCGAGACGGACCCGCACCTGACACCGGGCGAGATCGAGATCCGCACCTTCGAGGAGGAGCTGGGCCAGGAATACGCCAAGGAGCGGCGGCTGGCCACGGTCGTGGGGCTCTTCACGGTGCTGGCCGTGGTCATCGCCCTGATGGGGGTCTTCGGCATCGTGCTCTTCGAGACGCAGTACCGCCGCCGCGAGGTGGCCGTGCGCAAGGTGATGGGCGCCACGACCGGCGAGGTGCTCCGCCTCTTCAACCGCCGCTACCTCTGGATGGTCATCATCTGCTTTGTCATCGCCCTGCCGGCGAGCCTCTGGATCATCCACCGCTGGATGGCCTCGTTCGCCTACCGCGCCCCCTTCACGGTGTGGATCCCCCTGGCGGCGCTCGCGGCGGTGCTCCTCGTTACGGCCGCCACGGTAACCTTCTGCTCGTGGCGCACGGCCAACGAAAACCCCGCCGACTGCGTGAAATCCGAATAGAAATCAATCACGAAATACAAACCTCAAAAAACAACTGTTATGGCTATGTTGAAAGTGGAGAATCTCCACAAGATTTTCCGGACCGAAGAGATCGAGACCATCGCCCTGAACGGCGTGTCGTTCGACGTGAACGAAGGCGAGTTTGTCGCCATCATGGGCCCCTCGGGCTGCGGCAAGTCGACGCTGCTCAACATCCTGGGGCTGTTGGACAATCCCACCTCGGGGAGCTACATGTTACTCGACCGCGAAGTGTCGACGCTGCGCGAAAAGGAGCGCACGCGCTTCCGCAAGGGCAACATCGGCTTCGTCTTCCAGTCGTTCAACCTCATCGACGAGCTGAACGTCTTCGAGAATGTCGAGCTGCCGCTGATCTACCTGCGCGTGAAGGCCTCGGAGCGCAAGCGCCGCGTGAACGAGATCCTCAGCCGCATGAACATCTCGCACCGCGCCTCGCACTTCCCGCAGCAGCTCTCCGGCGGTCAGCAGCAGCGCGTGGCCATCGCCCGCGCCGTGGTGTCGAACCCGAAGCTGATCCTCGCCGACGAGCCCACCGGAAACCTCGACTCGAAGAACGGCCGCGAGGTGATGGAGCTCCTCTCGGAGCTGAACCGCGAGGGGACGACTGTCATCATGGTAACGCACTCGCAGTACGACTCGACCTTCGCCCACCGCGTGCTGCACCTGTTCGACGGCGAGCTGGTCAAGGACCTCACCAACCGCATGTAGCCGGCCGCCGGCCGGAGCTCCGCGCAAAATAGAAAGTTCTGTGCGTAAACGTTATCGGTTGCGGAGCACCGGCCCCGTACCGGTCCGTGCGGCGCGAAGGAGCCCTTCCCCGATTTGGGAAAGGGCTCCTTTTTCATGCCGGGGCGGGCGGCAGGGCCGGGGCGGGCGGACCGCTGCAGGGCCGAGGCCGGCGGCAGGGCCGGGCCGGCGGACCGTTGCAGGGCCGGGGCGGGCGGCAAGACCGGGCCGGCGGGCGGCACACCGGAATGGCGGACCGCTGCAGAGCTGCGCCGCGCTACCGCCGCTCGCGGTGGATGCTGCCGAGGATCCGCGCCGGGACGCCGCCGACGATCACCTCCGCGGGGACATCCTTCGTAACGACGGCGCCGGCCGCCACCACGGCGTTGTCGCCGATCCGCACGCCGCGCAGGATCGTGGCGTTCGAGCCGACCCAGACGTTGCGGCCCAGGGTGATGGGCGCCGGGTAGGTCGTCGCGCGGTCCCCGGGTTCGAGGCCGTGGTCGAGCGTTGCGAAGACCACGTTGTGGCCGATCTGGCATCCGTCGCCGAGGGTGATGCCCCCGTGGTCCTGGAAGTGGCAGCAGGCGTTGATGAAGACCCCGCGGCCCAGGTGGATATTCTGCCCGTAGTCGGTGTAGAAGGGCGGGAAGAGGCGCACCGAAGGGTCGACCTCACGGCCGAAAAGGCGCGCGAGCAGCGCGAGCAGCTCTTCGGGCGTATGGTAGGCGCCGTTGATTTCGAAGGTGATGCGACGCGCCCGTTCGCTCATCTCGTTCATGTAACGGTGGACCTCCTCCGAGGCGAGCGGCCCGCGGCTGCGGACCAGCTCCAGAAACGCTTCCTGTGTCATCTTTTCATGCGGCGACGGGTTCAAGGTTCCGCCCTTCGTCCAGGGCTCCGTCGCACCGGGTGCAAAGATAGCGGAAAAGCGCCTCCGCCGCACTATCCCGATTCCGGATTCCGCTACCCGGATTCCGGTTCGGGCCCCGTTTTCAGGCCCGTTTTAAGTATTTACGCGTATTGACGCAACGGCACGGAATTGCGATCTTTGTAAATTGATAACCCCTGAAAATGAAAAACCGCTTCGAAAAACTCCTTACCGAGGACTGGGTCGTGGTCTGGGTCTCCGTGCCGCTGCTGCTGCTCGCCGCCCTCGCGCCCCACTACCTGCCCTACGTCCCCTCGACGCTCATCGGGGAGACGGCCTGGTACAACATCCTGCTGCTCTTCGCCCTCGTGCTGGTGGTTCTCTACGTCGGGAGCCTCCTGCTGCGCCGCCCCACACGGGGGATGATCCCCTCGCTGGCGGTGGTTTTCGCCCTGTCGCTCGTGGCGCAGCTCGTCGCCAAGATCCCCGTCGTGGCCCACTACGGCTTCGAGTCGGTCTTCTTCTCGGTGCTGCTGGGACTGCTCGTACGCAACCTCTGGCGGGTCCCCGACTGGATGAAACCCGCCATCCAGGGTGAGTTCTTCATCAAGATCGGCGTCGTCTGCCTCGGTGCGACGATCCTCATCAGCGACGTCATGAAGTCGGGTATCTTCGGCCTCATCCAGGCGTGCCTCGTGGTGGCCATCGTCTGGTTCTTCGCCTTCCGCACGGCGCGCCGCGCGGGGGTCGACGAGCGTTCGGCGATGATCCTCTCGAGCGGCGTCTCGATCTGCGGCGTCTCGGCCTGCATCACCGCGGCGCGCGTGGCGGGCGGCGACGACCGCAAGCTCTCCTACATCGTCTCGCTGGTGCTCATCATCGTCGTGCCGATGATCTACCTCATGCCGTGGCTGGCGCACCTGATCCTCCCGCACCTGTTCGCCCCGGAGGTGGCGCGCGAGGTGGCCGGAGCCTGGATCGGCGGCACGATCGACACGACGTCGGGCGTCGTGGCCTCGAGCGAGATGGTCGGCACGGTGGCCAGCAGCCACGCCGTGATCATCAAGGCGGCGCAGAACGTGCTGATCGGCGTCGTGGCCTTCTTCATCGCCCTCTACCTCTCGACGCGGGGCGAGCGGGGCGGACAGGCCCCCTCGCTGGGCATCGTCTGGGAGAAGTTCCCGAAGTTCATCCTCGGCTTCGTGGCCGCCTCGCTGGTCTTCAGCCTGCTGCAGTCGAGTGGCGTCTTCGTCCCCACGGCCGCGGGCAAGCTCGCCGAGACGGGCGCCGCGAAGACCCTCTCGACGCTCTTCTTCTCGCTGGCCTTCGTCTGCATCGGCCTCGACACGCGTCTGAAGGAGATCGTCTCGCGCGAGAACCGCAACATCCTGCGCTCGTTCCTCACGGCCCAGGCCTTCAACATCGTCGTGACGTTCGTGATCGCCTCGCTGCTCTTCGGCGTGCTGAAGCCGATGTGGTCGTAACGGTCCCCGCATCCACCAATCACCAAAAAGGCCGATCCCTCGGGATCAGCCTTTTTTCGTGCCGGGAACCTTCCCGAAACCCTTTCCGGGAGCTTTCACCGGACCTTTTCCGGGAGCTTTTCCGAAACCCTTCCCCGGCCCTTTTCCGGGAGCTTTTCCGAAGTCCCGCGCCGCACCTGTTCCGGGCCCTCTCCGATCCGCCAATCCGCTCCGGCCGGATGCCTGTCCTCGGAAGAAATAGCTCTTCTGCCGCCGCTTCTCCTCCTGCGTGCGGGCCACATAGACCTTCTCGTGCGTATAGGGGTTCTCGCCCGTGTAGAACATCACCGACGAGAGGGTCATCGGCGTGGGGGTGAGGTCCTGCACCTGTTCGAGGTTGAAATGGAGCTTTCCGAGCACCTTTTCGGCCAGGGCGCGCATGTCCTGCTCCGTGCATCCGGGGTGCGACGAGATGAAGTAGGGAATCAGCTGGTAGGGCAGCCCCTCGCGGTCGCAGATGCGGTGGAAGTCGGCATTCAGCCGCTCGAAGAGGGCGAACGGCGGCTTGCGCATGAGCCGCAGGACCCCCTCTTCGGTGTGCTCCGGGGCGACCTTCAGCCGCCCCGAGGTGTGGTATTTGAGGACGGTTTCGAGATAGGGCTTGTCGTCGAACAGGTCGTAGCGGATGCCGCTGCCGATAAAGGCCTTCCTGATCCCCTTGACGGCGCGGATCTTCGCATAGAGGGCCAGCAGCGGGCCGTGGTCGTTGTTCAGGTTGGGGCACATGCGCGGGTGGAGGCACGACGCGCGGCGGCACTTCGCGCAGAGCGTGCGGTCGCGGCCCCCCATGCGGTACATGTTGGCCGACGGAGCCCCGACGTCGGAGAGGTAGCCCTTGAATCCGGGCATCTTCACCACGCGCTCGACCTCGGCGAGGATCGACCGCTCGCTGCGCGCATGGACGAACTTGCCCTGATGGGCCGAGATCGTGCAGAAGGAGCAGCCGCCGAAGCAGCCGCGGTGGATGTTTACGGAGAATTTGATCATCTCCCAGGCCGGGATCCCGCCGCGGCCGTTGTATCGCGGGTGGGGCGCCCGCTCGTAGGGAAGGTCGAACGAGTGGTCCAACTCCTCGGTCGTGAGCGCCGCATTCGGGGGCGTTACGACGACGTAGCGGTCGCCCACGGCCTCGACCAGCATCGCCTCGGGCTCCATCAGGTTGCTCTGCGTCTCGATGACGGTGAAGTTGTCGCCGAAGGCCCGCTTGTCGCGCAGGCACTCCTCATATCCGTGCAGGCGGATCGTCCGCGCGGGGTCGAGGCGCGCGACATACTCCCCGTCGGCGAGGAAGGCCACCTGGCGGATGCGGCGCAGCAGCTTGGCGTTGTAACCGTTGCGGAGCGTGCGGGCCACCTGCTGGATGACCCGCTCGCCCATGCCGTAGATGAGCAGGTCGGCGCCCGACTCGACGAGCACCGAGGGTTTGAGCGAGTCGCTCCAGTAGTCGTAGTGGGTCAGCCGCCGCAGCGAGGCCTCGATGCCGCCGATGACCACCGGGACGTGGGGAAAGAGCCGCTTGAGGATCCGCGCATAGACCGTCACGGCGTAGTCGGGGCGGAATCCCGCACGGCCGCCGGGGGTGTAGGCGTCGTCGTGGCGCAGCCGGATGTTGGCCGTATAGTGGTTGACCATCGAATCCATGGCGCCGGCCGTGATGCCGAAGAAGAGGCGCGGGGCGCCCAGCTTGGTGAAGTCGCGCAGGTCGTCGCGCCAGTTGGGCTGGGGGACGATCGCCACGCGGTATCCCTCGGCTTCGAGCAGCCGCCCGACGACCGCGGCGCCGAAAGCCGGATGGTCGATGTAGGCGTCGCCCGAGAAGAGGATGACATCGAGCTGCTCCCAGCCGCGTTCGCGGACCTCCCGGAGGGTTGTAGGCAAAAACATGGTGTGCGGTGCTATTCGTTCGTAAGGGCCTTGCCGTGCGCCCCGGGCATGCGGCCGCCGGCGGGAAGTGCGGCCACGGCGTCGCGCAGCCGTTCGAGGGCGCGGCGGATCACCGCGCGCGGGGCCCCGACGTTGAGGCGCATGAAGCCCTCGCCCTCCTTGCCGAACATCGCGCCGTCGTTGAGCGCCAGGCCGGCCCGCTCGACAAACAGCCGCACGAGCTCCTCGTGCCCGAGGCCGAGGGCGCGGCAGTCGAGCCACACGAGGTACGAGGCCCGGGGCCGCAAGGGCCGTATGGCGGGCAGCTCGCGGGCGCAGAAGGCGATCACCTCCTCGACGTTGCCCTCGATGTAGCGGACAACCTCGCGGCGCCACGCCTCGCCGTGGCGGAAGGCCGCGATGGTGGCGATCGGCGCAAAGAGGTTCGGGGCGTCGAGTTCGTTGGCTTCGAGCCACGCGAAGAAGCGGCGGCGCAGCGTCTCGTCGGGGACGATGGCGTAGGAGCTGACCACGCCGGCGATGTTGAAGGTCTTGGTCGGGGCGCCGAAGGTGATGCTGCAGCGTGCCGCGGCCTCCGAAACCGAAGCGAAGGGGATGTGGCGCGCGCCCCAGAGCGCCAGGTCGCAGTGGATCTCGTCGGCGAGGACGATCATGCCGCGGGCCGCGCAGAAGTCGGCCAGGCGGACGAGCGTCGCACGGTCCCAGACGATGCCGCCGGGGTTGTGGGGATTCGAGAGGATGAGCATCCGGCACTTCGCGTCGACGACACGTTCGAGATTCTCGAAATCCATCTCGTAGGAGCCGTCCGGCCGCTCGCGCAGCGGGTTGCAGACCACCTCGCGGCCGTTGCCCTCGGGCACCAGGCGGAAGGGGTGGTAGACCGGCGGCTGGATGACGACCCGCTCGTCGGGGGCGAGCAGGCGGTTTACGGCCATGCCGATCCCCTTGACGATGCCGGGGATGTAGGCGATCCACTCGGGGCGGACCTCCCAGCCGTGGTGCGTGCGGATCCAGTCGATGATCGCCGGGCGGTAGTCCGCCGGTTCGAGCGTATAGCCCAGCACGGGGTGTTCGAGCCGCCGGCGGAGCGCGTCGAGGATGAAGTCGGGGGTTTCGAAATCCATGTCGGCGACCCACAGGGGCATGAGGTCCCCGCGGCCGTAGGTCTCAGCGAGGCCGTCGTACTTGACACTGTCGGTGCCGTGCCGCTCGATCCGACGGTCGAAGTCGTAGCGGGACGCCGCAGCCTGCGGCGACGGGGTGCTGAAGGATTTTTCCATGGCGGTATGCGGTTTCGGAGCCGGGCGCGGGCCCGGCATCAGGGTTCTTCGCGGATGGCGTAGCTCTCCCACTTGGCAAGCAGGGCGCGGAAATCCTCCGGGAGGTCGCACTCGAAGCACATCTCGCGGTGCGTCGTCGGATGGACGAAGCCCAGCAGCCGCGCATGCAGCGCGTGGCGGGGCATCACCGCAAAGCAGTTCTCGACGAACTGCCGGTACTTGGCGAAGGTCGTGCCCTTGAGGATGCGGTCGCCGCCGTAGCGCTCGTCGTTGAAGAGCGGGTGGCCGATCCAGGCCATGTGGACGCGGATCTGGTGCGTGCGGCCCGTTTCGAGGCGGCACTCCACGAGCGTCACGTAGCCGAAGCGGCGCAGCACCTTCCAGTGCGTTACGGCGTGCTTGCCGTCCGAGCCGTCGGCGAAGACGTACATCTTCTGCCGTTCGCGGGGACTGCGGCCGATGTTGCCCGTGATGGTCCCCTCGTCCTCGTCGAAGTTGCCCCACACGAGGGCCACGTAGCGGCGCTGGATCGTATGGTCGAAGAACTGCTTCGCCAGACGGGCGTGCGCCTGTTCGTTCTTCGCCACGACGAGCAGCCCCGAGGTGTTCTTGTCGATGCGGTGGACCAGCCCGGCGCGCGTCTGCTCTTCGGCCGGGATCCCCTGCGCGTTGAGGTGGTACATCAGGGCGTTGACCAGCGTGCCGCTCCAGTTGCCCACCCCGGGGTGGACGACCATCCCGGCGGGTTTGTTGACGATCAGCAGGTCGTCGTCCTCGTAGGGGATCTCAAGCGGGATGTTCTCCGCCACGAGCTCCGTCTCGCGACGCGGATAGGGCAGCACGATCTGGATGCGGTCCAGGGGCTTGACCTTGTAGCTCGACTTCGCGGGGCGTCCGTTCACGAGGATGTTGCCGCTGTCGGCCGCCGCCTGGATGCGGTTGCGCGAGCAGTGCTCCATGCGCACGGTGAGGAACTTGTCCAGCCGCAGGGGCGTCTGCCCCTTGTCGGCCGTTACGGCGAAGTGCTCGTAGAGCCCCGCGCCCTCGTCATCCTCGGCATCCGGCATGTCGCCCGCGGCATCGAACTCCTCCGCGGCATCGTCCTCCAGCTCGCCGTCGTCGCCGTCGGCAGGAAGGTCGGTCCGCACGGCAGGCTCCGCCCCGGCGGCAGGGGTGCCCTCGCGCGGGTCAGGGCCGCATGCCGTCTCCGCGGCAGGGGCGCCGTCGTGCGGATCAGGGCCGCATGCCGGCCCGGCGTATGGCTGCGGGGTCTTCATCAGTCGAAAAATTCATCCTCCTCCCGCTGCTCGCGGCGGCGGGGCGCCTCGCGGCGTTTCTCCTCCGGGGCAGTCGTCGCCGGAGCGACGGCGGCCGGCTGCCCGGGACGTGCCGCACCCTCGATGCGGGCCAGCGAGTCGCGCTCGCGCTCCAGGCGGATGCGCTCCGCGGCGGCCTCGGCGGCCTGCTTGCGCGCCTCGGCCTGCGAACGGCTCCACTTTGCGGCATCGAGCGTCAGGCGCAGTGCCACGCGCGAACCCAGCACGGCGGCATGCTCGGCACCCGGCGTCTGGAGGTAAACGCGCGCCTCCTTCTGGTTGAGGAGATTGATCCCCTCGTCAAAGTCGATGCGCCCGATGTTGAGACCCAGCTCCCAGAGGCGTCCCTTGGCCTGCTGGAGCGGGAGTCCGACAACCTGCGGGACGATGGTGATGCTGTCGCCCGCCTGAACGCCGACATGGAGCGTAACGCCCGAGCCGATCTCGGCCTCCAGGCGGCTCGATGCAAGGACGGGGCGGCCGTCGTAGTACTCCTCGAGGACGTAGTTCGTGGCCAGGTCGGGGCGATAGACCAGTTCGGCGATCTCCAGCCCGGCGATTTCGAGCATGTTCTTGGCCTGGCGCAGCGAGCGGCCCGCGACATAGGGAACGGGGACCTTCTTCTGGCGGAAGGCGTTGATCGTCAGGTAGACCGTACGTCCGGGTTTCACCTCGACACCCCCTTCGGGCAGCTGGTCGAGGACGACGCCCCCGGCGTAGGCCGGCACGAAGAGCGAGTCGTTGACCTGCAGCACCAGATCGTTGGCCCGGGCGATGCGGTGCGCCTCGTCGAGCGCCACGCCCGAGAGGTCGGGCACCGTGCGGCGGGCGCCGTGGCGCGTGCCGAACTGCATGACCAGGTGCGCGACAACGGCCATCGCGAGGATGATCGCCGCAATGAGCAGCAGGTTCCACAGCAGCGGATGCTGCCGGAGGCGCGAAAGGAGATTCTGCGGTTTTTCCATGGAGACGGTAGGGTTATTTCGGGGCCTTGCGGTAGAGGTATACGGCGATGCCCATATAGATGATGTTCGGCAGCCACACGGCCAGCCCGGGGGGCAGGGTGCCGCTCTTGGCAAACTCCTCGAAGAAGCGGTTGAAGAGGATGTACGAGAAACAGAGACCCGTGCCGATGCCGATGTGGAGTCCCGTTCCGCCGCGCACCTTGCGCGAGGAGAGCGAGACGCCGATGAGCGTCAGGATGAAGGTCGAGAAGGGGTAGGCGTAGCGGACGTGGCGCTCGACCTCGATGATGTTGATCGAGTCGGAGCCCTTGGCGCGCTGCTGCGCGAGGAATTCGTTGAGCTGCGAGATGTTCATCGTCTGGATGAAGTCGTTGATCTCGCCCAGCTCCGTAACCTCGAGGTTGATGAGCGTGTCGAGGTTGCGGAACTGCTCGAAGTGCTCCATGCCCAGCGAGTCGAAGGCCCGCTTCGTGTAGCGGGGAGCGGTCCAGCGCTTGGTCTCGGGGTCGAACTTGATGTCGGCGGCCTCGAGCGAGCGGGTCATCGAGCCCCCCTCGTAGTGTTCGAGGGCGAAGAACGAGGCCTGCTGCGTGGAGGCGTTGTAGCCGCGGATGTAGGCGAAGGTGCCGGGTTCGATCTGCCGGTAGATGTGGCGGTCGAAGGCGCCCTTCTTCTTGTCGATGTACTGCTCCTTGAAGGCCACGACCTTGCGCTGCGAGATGGGTATGAGCCAGAGGTTCAGACCCAGCGACAGCGTGGCGATGATCAGCGCCCCCAGAAAGTAGGGCCACATGAGCCGCCGGAAGGACATGCCGCCCGAGAGCATGGCGACGATCTCGGTCTGGTAGGCCATCTTCGAGGTGAAGAAGATGCAGGCGATGAAGGTGAACAGGCCGCTGAACTGGTTGATGAAGAAGGGGATGAAGTTCAGGTAGTAGGTGAAGATGATCCCCTTGAAGGGCGCATGCGACTCGGTGAAGTTGTCGACCTTCTCGACGTAGTCGAAGATCACGACGATGACGATGATCATCGCGATGGCGAAGAAGAAGGTGGCGAGGAACTTCCCCAGTATGTAGCGGTCCAAGATCTTGAACCCCGGCCAGTATCGTTTCATGGTGTCAGAGGCGTCTTTGGAGTTTTTCGACCATCTGCCGCTTCCAGGGGGTGAAGTCCCCGGCGGCGATATGCTCGCGGGCCATCGCGACGAGCCGCAGGTAGAAGGCGATGTTGTGCAGCGAGGCGATCTCCGCGGCAAGCATCTCGCCGCAGACGCACAGGTGGTGCAGGTAGGCCTTCGAGTAGAGGGTGTCGACAAAGGCCGTGCCCTCGGGGTCTATGGGCGAGAAGTCGTCCTCCCACTTCTTGTTGCGGATGTTGATGATCCCCTCGGCGGTGAACAGCTGCCCGTTGCGGCCGTTGCGCGTGGGCATCACGCAGTCGAACATGTCGACGCCGCGGGCGATGCCCTCAAGGATGTTGACCGGCGTGCCGACGCCCATCAGGTAGCGCGGGCGGTTCTCGGGGAGGATGGCATTGACCACCTCGATCATCGCGTACATCACCTCCGTGGGTTCGCCGACGGCCAGGCCGCCGATGGCGTATCCGTCGGCGTCGTACTGCAGGACATTCTCCGCGGCGCGGGCCCGCAGGTCGGCGTAGGCGCACCCCTGCACGATGGGAAACAGCGCCTGGTAGTGGCCGTATTTGGGCGCCGTCTGGCGGTAGCGGTCAAAGCAGCGGTCGAGCCACCGCTCGGTCAGGGCCAGCGAGCGCGCGGCGTATTCGCGCGGGGCGTCGCCCGGGGGGCACTCGTCGAAGGCCATCATGATGTCGGCGCCGATCGTCCGCTCGGTGTCGATGACGCTCTCGGGGGTGAACAGGTGCTTCGATCCGTCGATGTGCGAGCGGAAATGGCACCCCTCCTCCTTGAGTTTGCGGCACGCGGCGAGCGAGAAGACCTGGAAGCCGCCGCTGTCGGTGAGCATCGGCCCCTCCCAGGTCGAGAAGCGGTGCACGCCCCCCGCCTCCTCGAGGATCCGCATGCCGGGACGCAGGTAGAGGTGGTAGGTGTTGGCCAGGATGATCCGGGCATGGGCCTCGTCGCGCACGTCGCGGTGGAAGAGCCCCTTGACGGTGGCCGCCGTGCCCACGGGCATGAAGATCGGCGTGGGGACGTCGCCGTGGTCGGTGCGGAGCGTACCGACACGGGCCTGCGACGCGGGGTCGCGGTGTTGCAGCGTAAAATCCATACTCATAATACGGAGCAAAAGTAGCGAAAATATTTCGGATTCGGGTATTTCGCCCTTCAAATAGTTGCCCGCACGCGGCGGCCGGCCGTACGGGAGCCTGAAAAAATTTGGCATTGCGCGCGGCAAATGCTATCTTTGCGCATATTTCGCCGATATGCAATTCTTCGATACGTTTCTGGCATGCTACGGCTGGGAGGGTGCGGCGCTCGCTGCGGCCCTGCTTCTCATGTTCGGCATGCAACTTCATTATTATCTGGGAGTTTTCGGCCGCATCGCCGGCTTCCGGAACAACCGCCGCATGGCGCGTCTCGAAGCCGAACCGCCCGTGTCGGTCATCATCCCGCTCTTTTCGGAGGACTACACCTTCATCGAGGAGCGGCTGCCGCTCATCCTGGCGCAGAGCTACCCCGACTTCGAGGTGATTCTGGTCTATGTGGGCCAGGACACCGACTTCTACGAGGATCTCATGCAGCTGCGCCACAGCTTCCCGCAGATCTCGACGACGAAGATCCTGCTCGACCCGCGCTTCCCGATCTCGCGCAAGATGGCCCTCAACGTGGGCATCAAGTCGGCGCACTACGAACACCTGCTCTTCACCTCGACCGACGCCGTGCCGCAGACCGACCGCTGGCTTGCGCTCATGGCCAAGGGCTTCACCCGCGGGGAGGTTGTCCTGGGCTACTGCGGCGTCGAGCGCACGAAGGGCCTGGCCAACTACCTGATGCGTGCGTGGCGGATGATGCACGCCGCCGGATGGATCGCCCGCGCCGTGCGGGGCCGCGCCTACCGGGGCACGCTCCACAACTTCGGATTCACCAAGAGCCTCTACTTCGGGGCCAACGGCTTCAACCGCCTGAACATGAACATCGGCGAGGACGACCTCTTCCTGCAGCGGATCATCACCCCGGACAACGTGAGCGTCATCCTCTCGCCGCGGGCCACGCTGTGCGAGAAGACGTGGGGCGGCCTGCGCTGGTGGATGAGCCAGCTGCGCTACTACGGCTCCTCGGAGCGCTTCTACCCCGCGGCCGTGCGGAGCTACATCCACTGGGAGACGACCTCCCGCGTGCTCTTCTTCTTCACGGTGCTCTGCGCCCTGGCGGTCATGCCCCTCGAATACAAGCTCGCGGCCCTGCTGCTTGCGCTCGTCCGCTACGCCGTGGTGCTCTTCGAGGTGCGGCGCATCGCGCAGCGCCTGGGCGAAACGGGCCTGCTGGGCCGGTACTTCCTCTATGACCTGTTGAGCCCGCTGTGGGAGGGGCTGCTGCGGCTCCGGCTGCTGCGGCGCGACGAACGCGTATGGAGATAGCCGACTATATCGTTGCGAGCGACGGCGAGCTGGCCGCCCGGGTGCTCGAAGGCGA
Organism: Candidatus Alistipes faecigallinarum; assembly: GCA_019115605.1. Taxonomy (GTDB): domain Bacteria; phylum Bacteroidota; class Bacteroidia; order Bacteroidales; family Rikenellaceae; genus Alistipes; species Alistipes faecigallinarum. The sequence continues at coordinate 77,480 of DXDG01000014.1, read as the reverse complement.
CGACCACGCCTTCGAATACCTCTTCAACCGCTACCGCGAAGCGATCTACCGGCTCTTCGTCCAGCGGCTGGGCCGCACGGACGACGCCGACGACCTGCTGCAGGAGACCTTCATCAAGGTCTACATCAACCTGCACCGCTACAACACCGCCTACACCTTCGGGCAGTGGATCTACACCATCGCGCGCAACACGTTCGTCGACTACGTCCGGCGCCGGCAGGAGGGGCTGCCGATCGACGAGCACTTCGCGGCCCCGGCCTCCAGCGCCCCGACGCCCGAGGAGCGGTTCATCAACCTCCAGCAGCAGACGCAGATCGAGCACTACCTCGAACGTCTCACGCCGCGCTACCGGCAGCTGATCCGCATGCGCTTCTTCGAGGAGTACTCCTACGAGGAGATCGCCGCGAAGCTCGCGCTGCCGCTCGGGACGGTCAAGACACAGATCCACCGCGCCCGCGAACAGATGTGCCGCATGATCGCCGAGGGCGAGCAGCACTGAAACATCGAATCAAATAGCATCTTTTATAAATTCAATTCACGATGATGAAGATAGTTAAGATAACAACTTACTTCTTATTCATGCTCTTATTATCAGGTAGCACTTATTCTTCAGATGCACAACTAAAGAAAACAGCAAAAATCGAGAAAGTAAGATCTTTCACTAATGGGTCTGTTATCTTAAACAAAATAGTTGTTGATGAAAGAGAAATATATGCCGTAACCCTTCCTAACAATTCAAAATATCACGAACCCGTCATTTTCTATCTTGGAGAAAAAGAGGAAATGATTAAGAATCTGGTAAATCTTTCAAAAGCTCTTGAAGACGGAGAAAAGGGCGATTTTTTTGAATTCTCTGCATGCGGAATAGATTATCAACTATCTTTTAGCCAGACTCTGGGACAAAAATGTTTTAAAATCTGGGAGCCAATAAATACCACGAACGACTTTGGCCGCTTTTTCAAAAAAACAATAGATGATATTTTAAAATTCTACACAGAGAGCAAAGAGCCAAGATAAAATAAATTTATTAACAAGGCATCTATTTTGGCACAATAGACAAATCTGCATTTGAGCTTTTTCAGCTAATTATCAATGCATTTATGACGATCCTCGAAAAATACTTTCCGGAGCTCACCCCGGAGCAGCGCGCGCAGTTTGCGGCGCTCGAAGAGCTCTACGCCGCGTGGAACGCCCGCATCAACGTCATCTCGCGCAAGGATTTCGACCAGCTCCGGGTGCGGCATGTGCTGCATTCGCTAGCCATTGCCAAGGTGTGCCGCTTCGACGCCGGGGCCCGGGTGCTTGACGTCGGGTGCGGCGGCGGCTTTCCGTCCATCCCGCTGGCGATCCTCTTCCCGGAGGCGCACTTCACCGCCGCGGATTCGATCCGCAAGAAGATCTCCGTGGTCGAGGGCGTCGCCTCGAGCCTGGGGCTGCGGAACCTCACGCCGCAGTGCGTGCGGGTCGAAACGCTTCAGACGCGCTACGACTACGTCGTCTCGCGGGCCGTTACGGCGATGCCGGAGTTCGTCGGCTGGGTCTGGAAGCTGCTCGAACGGGGACAGCGGGGCTCGCTGCCCAACGGCATCCTCTACCTCAAGGGCGGGGACCTTGCGGAGGAGCTGGCCCGCACGCGCCTGAAGTGGACGCTCTACGATATCCAGGATTTCTTCACGGAGCCCTTCTTCGAGACGAAAAAGGTGGTCTACACCCCCAAAAAATAGGTGGCCGCCGACCGCAAAAAGCGCCGGCCGCCTGCCTCTCCGGCCGCAAAACCGCCCTTCCACCCAAAAAAAGACCCGCCCACAGCCTCCTGCTGCGGACGGGCTCTCCGTTTTTACGGAGTCCGAATCGAAAAAAAGGGAGTACGACCCGCCTTCCCGGCCGTCCGCACTCTCATCGGTGCGGAATCAATCCACCGAATTCAGGTCTATACGGAAGGCGCGGATGCGCAGCACCTCGGTACGCAGCGCATAGCCGCCTCTATCATATTCGTAGGCATATCGCGTCCAGTCGCCGTCGCCGCCGCCGCTCTGCGCATAACCGCTAGGATCGTTCAGATCGACCTTTGTGGCACGGGCGCGCGTCGTGCTCTGTCCGCTTGTGCCGCCCTCCCGCTCGCCGGCCGAGGAGCTCCAGTAGTAGTCGGTCTGGAACTCGCCGAAGGTCGTATAGTACTGCGTCAGGGCATCCTCCATCTGGCGAATACCGGGCAGGAACCACTTGCTCTCATTGGTAACCTCCTCGTAAAAATCATCCAAGAGCCATCTGTCATAGAATTGATACGATGTCGTTACCGTACCGTTCGCATTGCGCTTGTTGCGGTTGAAGCAGTACTCGAAGGCGGAGCGGGGCCGGTCGTTGAGTGTCATAACGCCCTGATTGGAGCGATAGATCACAAAACTCGTATAGGGATAACCGTCATTGAAAACCTGTCCGGGAGGATCATACGAATTAGATGGCTGGCCAAGCACGGCATCCCGCGTCAATTGGTCTATCCACATGTCCTCGAGGCCCGAATTCAGGTCGGCCCAGGGCAGTCCGTCGTAGATCTGATCGGTGGCATACTCGTCGAGCGGGTCGTAGTGGTCGAGGTACTCCTCGTACTGCTCCATGTAAAGCGTACCGCCGTCACGCATCGCCACGGGCAGCAGGTGGGCCTGTTCGAGAAGCAGCGTGCGGCGCCTCTTCTCCACGCCGTTCTCCTTGTAGATCATCGTAACGGTCGCCGAACGGTCCTGCAGCACCAGATTCTCGTCGAGGTAGAAGTAGACGCGGTCGCGCGAGTCCTGGATCGTCGTCCGGGTGTTGCCATAGAGCGCGCCGCCCGCCTTGAGCAGCCCCCGCGTGAAGAAGGCGCGCTTGCCGTTGCCTGCGGTCCACGGCGTACCGACGGCCAGGTGGCTGCCGCCCTGGGCATAGGCCGTGAAACCGGACTCGGAAACCGTGCCGGCGGCCATGTCCGCCGCCGCGATCCGCTCCAGGCGGACCCAGTCGGGAACGGTGGCCGGATCGGGCGTCTCGCTCCCCTCGGGCACCTCGCCGAGGATCACCTCCATCGTCGGGTTCACCGACTCGGGCGCAAAGAGATAGACGTCCATGGGCGTGATGCAGAAGTGGGCGTCGTGGTTGCGTTCGCGCAGCATGGCGATGTAGTACTCGTTGTCCTCCTCCTCGACGTTCACGCGCGCGTCGAGCGTATATTCGCCCGTCTCCGAATCCTGCGCCGTCAGTCCCTTGATCGTGATGTCGTTCTTGTACTGGTGGTTGCGCTTCACGCTGAAGTCGTTCGTGTGGTTGGCACCCAGGTAGAGCGTATAGCGCACCTCGTAGGCGGCGCCGTTGTAGGTCATATAGAATCCGTGCAGGACGATGGAGGCCGCATCGGCATGGGCCAGATAGGGCTTGTAGCGCTGCCGCTGGGTCTCGGAAACCCCGTCGGGATAGAGCGCCTTCTCGCGTTCGGCGTCGGTCAGCGTCGCGGGATCGACGTTCGGATTGGCCCACTCCTCGCCCGGATCGATCTTCCACTCGGGCTGCTGGATGTTCTCGTACATGTAGAACGTGAAGGAGATCTGTCCGTTGCGGTTGTAGATGGTGCGCTGGAGCGAGACGTTGCTCTGCGTGGTCCACGCCTCCGTCCATCCGGTCCGGCCCCCTGCGTCGGGGGCGGTGAAGGCGACCTGCGTCGGGAGGTTCCGCGCCGTCCAGTCCATCAGGTAGAAGGCCGGGAGGTTGCCGTCCTGCACCTCGCTGTCGAGCTGGATCGTTACGTCGATGCGCGCCATGAGGGCCGTCAGCTCGACCTGGCGGTCATTCTCGGGGGTGCCGCCCGTCAGATCGAGCGTCCGGACACCCACCATGGGCATGCCTTCGGCGGGAAGTCCCGTGGAGACCGTCCCGGAGGCGGGCCGGTAGACGAACTGCTCCAGGTCGCCGCGGTTGCGGATCCCGTCGGGACGTCCGTCGCCGTCGTCGTCGCGGCCGAAAATCGCGGCATCGACGTTGGCCACGGCGTAGACCGTGGCGCTCTTCGCCAGGCCGGGATTGTCGAACAGCTCCCGGTCGATCTTCAGCAGCGTAACGCCTTCGCCCGGGGCATAGTACCCGCCCTGCTGCGCAGCATCGGGATAGCCCGTCAGGTAGGCGCCTTCGAGGTAGTTGCCTTCGGCGTCGAAGAAGAAGACGTGGAGGCGGTTGATGCGCTTCTCGTTCTCCTCCTTGATATCGCTTGCGCGCGTCGTAACCCGGTGGAACGACATCGGGTCGCTGACGAAGGTGAGCGTCGTCATCGGATCGTCCGGCATGCCGGAGGGTTCGAGCGGCTCCTCCTGCCGGCAGGAGGAGAGTCCGGCGAGCCCCAGCAGCGCAACGGCCGCAAGCAGCCTGTATTTCATGCGTATCATAGTCTCTTCGCTTTATTCGAATACCACATCGTCGTTATCCTCGCGTCCGTCATCCGCCTCGCCGTCCTCCCACTGCTCGCTGTTGTCCACCACGAACTGCAGCACGAAGGTGTCGCCCACGAAGTTGAGCTGCGCGGTATACTTCACGCCGGGGCGCGGCGTGAAGGTGCCGGGACGGGGGATCGACTGCTGCTTCCGCTCGCCGCCGAACGTATAGTCGATATTGACCGTTACGTTCTCGCCGAAGCTGCTGCCCGTGCCGGAGATCAGCAGCAGGTGTTCGCCGCCGACGACCCCGGAGGAGGTTGCGGTCTCGCCCTCGGCCGGAGCCGGCAGCGCGAGATCCGATTCGAGCAGCGGGTAGTAGCCCGTATAGCGGTTCGCGGAGAACGAGAAGGCGACGCTGTTGCCCCGCAGGTCGATCGTTACATCCTTGTAAAAGCTGCCGCTCAACGTCAGCGAGTGCACCGTGAGGTCCCTCTCGCTGACGTTGTTCACCGCGAATCCGAGGCCCGTGAGCACGTGGCTGAAGGTGAAGTGCAGCATGCCGTCGGCGCGCGTGCGGTCGTAGAGCACGGCGACCATGGCGTCGGGGGTTGTCGCATGGTCAAGCCGCGCAGAGAGGTCGGAGCCCGTCTGCGGCATGGTGAAGGTCATCACGGGGGCTCCGTTGATCTGCCCGTCGTTCGTAACCACGGGTGCCACGATCGTGAAGGCCCCCTCGAAGGGATACCAGGCGATGAACGAGTAGCGGTAGGAGTCCGCCTCGACAACCGCTCCGTTGGCGTTGTTGTTCGTGTCATAGCCGTCGCGGTACCAGTATTTGGGGTCGTTGGCATCGCCGCCGTTCCGGTCGTAGGTGCAGCCGTCGGTGCCGACGACCACCCGCTGCCCGTAGAACACCTCGGGCCAGCACTGCGCCTTCTTCAGGGTCCAGGGGTTGCTGCCGGAAGCATAGTCAAACGTATTGGTACCCACGACATAGGGTACGCAGTAGCCCAGGACGCCGAACGCGTCGCCCGCGGAGAGTGCATCCTGGAACGTGCTGCGGCTTTCGACCGAGAGCCACGGCGTTCCGAAAAGAATCCGCTCCGGGGTCTCTGCCGACGGGGCGACGCGTTCGGCCTTTTCGCAGGAGCCGAGCGTCAGGCCCGCCGCCAGCAGGATTGCCCATCCAGTCAATCGATTCGTCTTCATGTCTCTTCTCATTTTTCCGCGGTCAATCCACGATGGTGATGCCGCCGACGGCTTCGTCCCAGCCATTGACCGTCGGGGTGTCGAACAGGATGCGGTCCCGGTCCGAAATGCTGAACGTATAGCGGTACTGCCGTCCCGCCTCCCACGTCGACACGGAGAGTGCGGTCAGCTGCGACACGGTGGTCTTGAGCTCCGTGCCCGTGCCGTCGGTCGAGTAGACCACCTCGACGCTGGCATCGGGCGTCAGCTGCTGCGGCAGCGGCAGCGCATCGAGCAGCAGCACGCCGTCGGTCGAGATCTCCGCGCCGGCCGGGGAGGTGAACTCCGCCATCGGGGCTTCGGAGGTGGTCGTACCCGAGAGGCTCCAGGCCGCCAGCAGCGCCGCGGGGTCCGTTACGGCATCCGCGGCCACGGAGAGCGATCCCGTGCGGGGGACGCCGTAGAGCCGGATCGCATGGACGCGGGGCGTGAAGCCCACGATCCCGGCCGAGGAGGGGTCGATCCTGCCGACAAGCTGCACGCGCGAGAGCAGGTGGGCGAAGGCGAAGCGCACGACGGCCGGCGAGCTCCCCGGCATGCCGGGTGCGGAGGCGGCCATGAGGTCCGCCTGCTGCGCGGCGTCGAATCCCTCGACCGTGAGGCGTCCGTCGGAGTCATACCCGCCCGCCGTCGCGGGAAGGGCGTCCGTCGCGGGATAGAGGGCATAGAAGGCGTATGTCTTGCCCGATTTCCAGTATTTCAGATCGTCGTAGCTCCACGTTGCGCCGTCCTGCGTCGAGACCTTCGTCGCGTCGAACACCTGCGAGGAGGCATCCTCGGGCGTATACCAGCCCCACACGGCAAAGGCGTCGCCCGCCGCGAAATCCTCGACGGCGGCACGCGTCGCCGTCGGCGCGAAGCCGATGGCCTCGCCCCGCGAGGGAGCCGCCCCGTCGATCGTCCGCGAGCACCCCGCCGCCAGAAGCAGCGCGGCACCCGCGCAGGCGCAAATGAGTCTGTTGTTCCGTTTCATGACACCGGTCATTGGTTGGTTTGGGGCCGGGAGGGGAGATCCAACCCCTCGTGGCCAAAGGTTCCGGGTCCCATGCCCGGAAAATGTTGTTACTGCAACGGCAGCGTCTCGTCGGTAGCCGGGGTCCACGGCGTAACCGTCGGATCGCCGAACTGGATGTAGTCCAGCTCCACGCTCTCGGGCGTGATCGTAGCCACGTAGTTGTACTTGTAGCCCGGATCCCACTCGGTAACCGTCGTCGTCGGGATCGTCGTGGTGAAGGGCTCGTTCTCAACCAGCACGCCGGCCGACGAGGTTACCGTCACGTTGAAGGTTACCTTGATCGAGGGCACCGTCTGCGGGATGGCGAAGAAGTTGTTGTAGGAGCTGCCCTCGGCCTCGGTGATCGCGTCGATCGTCAGCGAGTAGTTCTGCGGGGCGGTGGCTGCGCTCCAGCTGCCGCCGATATTGCCCGAGGCGGTTACCGTATTGTCGGGCGTGAAGGTGGCCGTCGAGGGAACGCCGTTGACCGTAACGTTCGAGATCGTCAGGTCGGTGTCGGCATCGAAGCCGCTCTTGAAGGTGAAGCCGACGATCGAGAGCAGGTGGTTGAAGGTGAATATCACCTTCGAGTTGCTGCCGTAGGCCTGGCCGGTTGCCTTCTGCGAGGCGTAGATCAGGTCATCCTGGTTGGCCGACACATCGTAGTCCACCCAGGAGAGGTAGCCCTCGGCGTTCACCGTGGGAGCCGCAGCGGTGTTCGGAGCGTAGCCGGCGAATACATAGGCGGCACCCTCGATCCACGGACGCAGACCGCCCGTATAGGTCCAGGTTCCGGTAGCCTTCGAAACCTCCACGTTATTGAACACCTGCACGGCCTGGGCCGCATCCTTGGTGTACTGTCCGTACACCTGGAAAGAGGTGATCGAGTTGTCCAGCGTCGTTACCGCGCGGGAGTCGGTCGGGTTGCCGATATAGGCGCCGTTGAAACCGATCGCATCGACCGCCGGGCTGTTCACCGTCTCGGTCTTGCTGCACGCAGCCAGAGCCAGCGCGGCCCCGGCGAGCAAAATGGTCATCTTTCTCATCATGAATGATTTTTTGGGGTTATTGTAAATGGTGTTTTTGGGTTCAATCAGTTGAGCGGCATTTCGATATCCTCGTACTCGCCCCACCCGTCCACGACCACGTCGAAGCCCGATTCGACCGCCGCCTCCTCGCGCGAGACCGTGAGGCCCGAGACGGTGATGACGCCGCCGCGGGGCTGCTGGGCCATCTGGTCCGTGATGTCGAAGTCGAAGTTCTTGAGGGCGCCGTTGGTGAGCATCACCTCAAGGTTCACGCCGTGGGTGTTGTCCGCACGCGTGGTGCGCGTGTCGGGCGAGAATCCCGGAACGCCGAACGAGGTTACGACGGCCTCGACGCCGTAGTCGGTTATCTCGCAGTCGTAGAGCACCGTCGCGGGCTCGTCGCCCGTATGTCCGTCCTGCAGGTAGACCGATCCGGCCATGCCGGCCAGCGCGCCGCGGGCCTGGGCCACATGCTCCAGCCCCTCGTCGAACTCGTAGCGGATCAGGTAGGTGTAGACCAGCGGCCGCAGCAGGACGGGCAGCGCCACGGGTTCGAGCGTCCGCTCGGCGTCAAGCTGCTCGACACGCGCCCAGTAGAGCACGTCGGGGGCATTGACCGTCCGTTCGTTGCCGTGCAGTTCGGTGTAGGTCGCGCGGGTCCGCGTCCGGGTCGAGGCGGTTGCCGAGGCCCACGAATCGAGGTCCCCGAAGACGATGTAGGAGGTGTCGTCGTTGTAGAAGAGCAGTGACTTGCGCCCCTCGGACATCGGCAGCAGGCCGCCCTCGTCCGGCAGGTGGTACTCCGTGCGGGTGCCGTCCTCGTTGTAGACGAAGGCCGCGATGCCGGTGGCCCGTTCGGGATGGAGCTCCTCGTACTCGCGGTTGAAACGCTCCGCGTCCCAGTTTTCGGACCACGCCATGCCGTGGTCATACTCCCACACGCACTCCCACTCGGGTTGCACGGTAATCTGCACGCGGGGTGCGTGCCGGTCGTGGATGTAGCAGAGATCCTTGCGGCAGCCGCTCATCAGCAGCACGCCGCACAGCAGCAGGGTGCCTCGCATCATGATCCGTTTCATTGGCGGCCTCCTTTCCTGTTGATGTCCCAGAGTCGGCAGACAAGGGCGAACTTCACCTTGACGGGGCCGAGCCAGTTCGTGCGGCTTGTCTGCTGGTAGACGTAGTGTCCGTCCAGAGGGAGATACTCCTCGTAGCGCGTGCGGAGGAATCCCACGCCGAGCCCCGCCTCGAGCGACCACGAGCGGCCGATCGGGAACATGTATCCGTAGCTGATGCCGGCGGTCCAGAACTCGCCCTTGTAGCCCCGCGCGCCGTTTTCGAGGTCGTACCAGCTCCCGCCGGCGAACACGCCGACGTAGTGTCCGTGCCAGGGCTCCCGGGTATGGAACCAGTAGCGGCCCTCGGCAAGGATCGTGGAGATCTGGTAGTATTTGTGGGCTCTGTCGCGCTTCCACCACGCCACATCGCCCTCCACGGCCACCGACCAGCGGTCATCGATCCGGTACTCCACCTCGAGCGAGGGCATGAGGATGGCATCGTAGAGCAGGTTGGTCTTGATGGCCAGCCGGTGCAGGGGCTCCCGCACGGCGGCCTTGTCGGCGTCGGTTGGCTCCGGCTGCGTCGCTGCGGGGGCCCCAACTGCGGGGGCCTCCACTGCGGAAATCCCGGCCGCGGGGGTCTCCATTGCGGGGGTCCCGGCCGCGGGGGTCTCCATTGCGGGGGTCCCGGCTTGCGGGCCGTCCTGGGCCCGGGCCGGAAGTTCGGCAGCCTCCGCTGCAGCATCGGTTTGCACGGCCGCTCCGGTCTCCGCAAACCCGGTCTCCTCCATTCCGGCCTCTTCCACCCCGGCGGCAGTCTCTCCGGCGGCGGTCAGCCGCTCGGGAGCCGGGGCGTTCCACCCTTCCGCGATGATGGCGACACAGCGCAGGGCGGGGAAGAGCCTCTCGGCCATATATTTATAAGGTACGCCGCCCTGCAGCTCCATGAGCTGCTTCTTGCGGCCGTCGACCACGCGGTCCTGGTCGTCGCAGATCCACTCGGGGGTCTCCCGGAGGATTTCGAGCACCTCCGCGCGCGCCGGGCACGAGGCATCGGCCGCCACGAGCGCCTCGAGGCCCTGCCAGTCGATCCCCACCGCCTCGACGGAGATCACCTCCCGGGGGAAGGCCTTCTCTTCGCAGAGCCACTCCCGGACCGCTTCGGCACGCTCTTCGGCCAGCCGTTCGCTCGTTGCCGTCGAGCCGTCGGGCGACGCGGCGCCCCGCAGCCGGATCCGCAAGGTGGATTCCGCTCCGTCATGCAGAGATTCCGACCATTCGCCCGGAAGCGACGCGGTCTCTGCAGCCGCACGCTCGATCACGGAGCTGCCCTGCCGGAAACGGATGCAGACCGGATCGGATTGCGCCTTCGCTCCCGGCAAAAAGCCCCAAAGGCAGAGCAGCGCGCTCATCCCTGTTTTGTACAATTGCCGCATGAGTTGATTTTCTCGTGAATCCGAAAAGGATTCGGGTTATCTTATAAGGTCCATTACTCTCCCGTCAGCATGCAATAGCGGCGCATCGGCCGTTTACAGACCGGCATGGAGGAAAATTTATTTGTTTATTCGTTGGTTTTTTCCGCAGGGCAAATCGGGCCTGCAGCTACCTGTGAAGCGGTTTTTATCATTTTTCTATAATGTTGTCCCACAATATATTGATTTTTATTTTGAGGGTTGAAATTTATATGTTATATTTGCAAGTACTATACCAACGTTTAAATCGGGATTGTTCATTTCGGGAAATTTTTGCCGAACGGGCGCTTATGCGAACTATCGTACAGTTTTTTTTCGCGAAGCCCGCTTTCGGAAACCCGCCGGGAGGATATTCCGACCCAGTTTTAATCCGTTCCGGAAATTTTTCCGACGAAAAAGACGACTTGCGGAAGAGGACATTTCGAACAATTTCGAAGCGGCTGCCGCCACCGGCTGTTTCGCCGCCGCCGGACCCGGCCCGACCCCCGCGAAGAGAAGTCCGACGAAGAGCCCCGGCGAAGAAGCCCGGCGCCTCCCCGATCCAGTCTCCGGACCCGGCCCGACCCCCGCGAAGAGATGCCCGACGAAGAAGCCCGGCGCCTCCCCCGGCACCTCCCCGTTTCCGATCCCGCCGCCGATCCCGCCGCCGGGCAGGCTCCGCCCGGCCCGCCGCATCCGCGCGGGCACAAAAAAACCGGCATCGCCAACGATGCCGGACCCCATTTCAAGTCTATCGGGAAGAAACTACGCCTGACCCATCTTGGGGCCCGTGTCTCCGGGGCTCGAAGGAACCGGAATCACGATCTTGCCCACGTTGCTCTCGTAGCGGACGATGTTCTCCTGCAGCGAGCGCAGCAGCCGCTTGGCATGTTCGGGGGTGAGGATGATGCGGCTCTTGACGCGGGCCTTCTGCACGCCGGGCAGCACCGCGGCAAAATCGATGATGAACTCCGAGGTGGAGTGGGATATGATCGCCAGATTCGAGTAGTGGCCCTCGGCCACCGTTTCGTCCAGCTCAAGGTCGATTCCGAAAGGTGTTGTCTCCGTCATGATTGCGCAGTTTTGGCAAATATACGTTTTTTCCGGGCCACCGTGTACCCCCGCACGCGGGAACTTATCGATAACTTATCAACAGAATGACGCGCCGCACCGCGTCCCGCACCAAATAAATTTGGCGGTGCGCACGGCATGTATTATCTTTGTTCCCTAAAAATTCAGGTAAGCCGGCAACCATGACTCTCGGAATTCTGAACGACCTCATCCGCGGCTTCTGCGTGGGTGTCGCGGCGTCGATCACGGTCGGCCCCGTGGCGGTGCTCTGCATCCAGCGGACGCTCTCGAAGAGCCGCCGCTCGGGCATCGTCTCGGGCATCGGCGTGGCCTGCGCCGACACCTTCATGGCCATGGCGGCCCTCTTCTTCTACTCGATGCTCCAGACGCAGATCGAGCAGTACAACACGCTGCTGCGCGTCATCGGCGGCATCTTCGTGGTGATCGTCGGCGTCTACATCTTCACGCAGAACCCCGTGCCGCAGATCCGCCGCAACCGCGCCGGGAAGAGCTCCCTGTGGCAGGACTTCGCCTCGATCTTCGGGCTGACGATCGCCAACTTCATCATGGTCATCCCCTACATCCTGGCCTTCTTCGCCGTCTTCAAGATTTCGAGCGGCGAGGTGGCCGGAACGGGCATCGGCGGCTTCGTGCGCGCGGTCTTCGTCATCGCCGGGTTCTTCACCGGAGCTTCGGCCTGGTGGACGCTGCTGGCCTCGGTCATCAGCCTCTTCCGCCGGCGCTTCCGTCCGCGCCACATGCTGACGATCAACCATGTCGCGGGGCTCCTGATCGGGCTCCTCGGCATCTACACCATATTATCCACCTTTTTCTCCATCTTCCCCCATGTCGGACACTAAAAAAGCTCCCAAGATCATAATCGCCATCGACGGCTTCTCGTCGTGCGGCAAGAGCACCTTCGCCAAGGCCATCGCCGCACGCCTGGGCTACATCTTCATCGACACGGGCGCCATGTACCGCGCCGTAACGCTCTACGCCCTCGACCACGGGGCCATCCGCTCGGGCATCGTCGACGAGGAGGCCGTGGTGCGGCTGCTGGGCGAGATCTCGATCACCTTCCGCTTCAACCCCGAGCGGGGTGCCAGCGACATCTACGTCAACGGCGACCTGGCCGAGGGGCGGATCCGCACGATCGAGGTTTCGAACTGCGTGAGCCGCGTGAGCGCCATTCCCGAGGTGCGGAGCAAGCTGGTGGCCATGCAGCAGGAGATGGGACGCCGCCGCGGCGTGGTGATGGACGGCCGCGACATCGGCACGGTGGTCTTCCCCGACGCCGAGCTGAAGATCTTCATGACGGCCGACCCCGCGGTGCGGGCGCGCCGCCGCTACGACGAGCTGCGCGCCAGGGGCGACGAGGTCTCGCTCGAAGAGATCGAGCGCAACGTCCGCGAGCGCGACCGCGCCGACATGAGCCGCGCGGTCTCGCCGCTGCGGCAGGCCGAAGACGCCATCGTGCTGGACAACAGCCACATGAGCGTCGGGGAGCAGATGGAGTGGTTCCTCCGCGAATACGAACGGGTCCTCGCCGCACGGTAGGGGCCGCAACCGTATAAACCGTATAAACCGCACCAACCAAACGACAGAGCCATGCGCGTAGAGATTGACGAACGGTCGGGATGCTGCTTCGGCGTGGTCCGGGCGATCTCCGAGGCCGAGAAGGCCCTCGGCGAGGGCGGCACGGTCTATTCGCTGGGCGACATCGTCCACAACCGCGTCGAGGTGCAGCGCCTGGAGGCGCTCGGGCTGCGGACCGTAACGCACGACGAGATGCCGCGCCTGGCGGGCTGCCGCCTCTTCATCCGCGCGCACGGCGAGCCGCCGACGACCTATGCCGCGGCGCAGCGGCTGGGCATCACGCTCATCGACGCCACCTGCCCCGTCGTGGCGCGCCTGCAGCGCCGCGTCAAGGAGGCCCACGCCGCCATGCGGGCCGTCGGCGGGCAGGTGGTGATCCTCGGCAAACGGGGCCACGCCGAGGTCGTGGGGCTCACGGGACAGGTCGCCGAGCCGACGATCGTCATCGAGGGGGCCGAAGACCTCTCGCAGATCGACTTCACGCGCCCGATCCACTTCCTCTCGCAGACCACGCAGAGCATCGCCCTCTTCGAGCGGCTGGGTGCCGAGATGAAGCGCCGCGCGGCCGACCCCGCGCAGGTGCGCCTCGACGACACGATCTGCCGCCAGGTCTCGGGCCGCGAGGAGCATCTGGCGCAGTTTGCCGCCCGCTTCGACGCGGTGCTCTTCGTCTGCGGGCGCAAATCCTCGAACGGCAAGGTGCTCTTCGAGGTGTGCCGCCGGGCCAACCCCCGGACATACAACATCGAGGAGGCCGCGGAGATCGACCCCGCGTGGCTCGCAGGGGCCGCCTCGGTCGGCATCTGCGGCGCAACCTCCACCCCGCGGTGGCTCATGCAGCGCGTCGCCGAGGCGGTCGGGGCCCTCGGCCGAAAAGCATAAGGGGCCCGGGGTGTCCCGGGAGAACCGAAAAAAGAGAAGATTCCCGAAAGGATCCGGCGTTTTGCCGGAATTTTGCTGAAAAAAACCTGAAAAATCCGAAGCTATGAAACGTTATCTGATCCGTGCGTCAAAATATTTCGTCGCCCTGTGCGTTCTCTGTGCAGCGATCATGGCGCTCAACCTGACAACGGGCCTGGCGCGGCTCTCCTTCGGCGAGAGCCTCTACGTCATGTTCCACACCCCGCGGGGCATGCTGCTCCCGGCGGTCATCGTCGTGCTGGCGGCCCTCTACCCGAAGTTCGGCTTCATCACCCGCCGCGTCGAGGGCGACGTCGAGGAGCACCGCGAGCAGATTCTCAACGCCTTCCGCTCGGCGGGCTTCGAGCTTGTCGGCGAGGAGGAGGGGGTGATGCGCTTTCGCGCCAGGGGGACGCTGCACCGCCTGCTGCTGCTCTTCGAGGATGAGATCCTCGTCTCGCAGTACGGGCAGTGGATCCTCGTCGAGGGCATCCGCCGCGGCGTGGCGCGCGTGATCTACCGGCTGGATTCGTACATTCGCATGAAGCAATATGACAAGGAGTAACCGCAAATACCGCATTTGGGGCATCGCCGCCGCCGTGCTGCTCGTGGCCGGCACAGCGATCTTCGCCCGCCGCAACGACTTCGGCCTGGGCCGCACGATGGAGATCACGGTCAACATGATGCGCGAGCTCGCGCTGGGCTATGTCGATCCGATCGACGCGGACCGCCTGCTGGAGGGGGCCGCCGCGGGCATGGTCAGCGACCTGGATCCCTACACGGAATTCTTCTCCGAGGAGGGGATGTCCGACTTCGAGATCCTCACCACGGGCAAGTACGGCGGCGTGGGGGCCCTCATCCGCCAGAAGGACGACTGGGTGCGCATCGCCCAGCCCTACGAAGGCTCGCCGGCCGACCGCGGCGGACTGAAGATCGGCGACCGCATCCTCGCGATCGACGGAGAGCCGACCCGGGGCTACACGACCGAGCAGGTCTCGACGCTGCTCAAGGGTGAGCCGGGCAGCCGCGTGAAGGTTACCGTCGAGCACCTCGACAGCACGCGGCAGACCGTCACGCTGCGGCGCGAGCGCATCTCGATCCCCGGGGTGCCCTACGCCGGGTGGGTGGCCGACGGCATCGGCTACATCCGCCACAGCGACTTCACCGAGGGCTGCTACGAGCAGATGCGCGCCGCCATCGAGCGGCTGCGCGGCGAAGGCGAGCTGCGGGGACTGATCCTCGACTACCGCTCGAACGGCGGCGGCATCCTCCAGGAGGCCGTGAAGATACTCTCGATGTTCGTGCCCAAGGGGACCGTGGTGCTCACGACCCGCGGCCGCACCGAGCAGAAGGAGTACCGCACCGAGTCGGAGCCGATCCTCCCCGACCTGCCCCTCGCGGTGCTCGTCAACGGCAATACGGCCTCCTCGTCGGAGATCGTCGCCGGGGCGCTCCAGGACCTCGACCGCGCGGTGCTCATCGGCCAGCGGAGCTTCGGCAAGGGGCTCGTGCAGACCACGCGCCCGCTGGGCTACAACACGATGCTCAAGCTCACCACGGCCAAATACTACATCCCCTCGGGGCGCTGCATCCAGGCCGTGGACTACTCGCACTCGCAGCAGGGCGACGTGCGCACCGTTCCCGACTCGCTCATCTCGGAGTTCACGACGCGCGCCGGCCGCAAGGTCTACGACGGCGGCGGCATCATGCCCGACCTCTGCACCGAACCCGAATACATCTCGCGCTTCGCCGTTACGCTCTACGCCCTGGGCTTCATCGAGGACTTCGGCGACGACTACACGCGCCGCCACCCCGGGCAGCAGATCGACCTGCGCACCTTTTCGATCACCGACGCCGATTACGCCGACTTCAAGGCCTTCATGAAGGACAAGCAGGTGCCCTACGAGTCGGATACGCGGCGGGCGCTGAAGGTGCTGACGAAGGCCGCCGCGGATGACCGCTTCGAGGAGCTGCGCGCGCAGTTCGAGCGCGTCGAGCAGGAGCTGCGCGACGACACGCAGACCAACCTCGATACCTACCGCGAGCAGATCGTCGATGCGATCAACAGCGACATCGTGCTGCGCCACGGCTACCAGGCCGGGGTCATCGAGCACTCGCTCGGCGGCGACGGCGACGTGGCCGAGGCGGTGCGCGTGCTCGAAAACCCCGGGGAGTACCGCCGCATCACCGCGGAGCAGGACACCAGGAAGAGATAGCCCGGGGAGAAAGAATCGGCCGGAGGGGCCCGCTCTCCGGCGCAAACCGTTTGCAAGATGAAGTTCAAGCTGCGTCGCAATCTGTTTTCGTTCCGCAACCGCGTGGTGGTGATCGTCGTGGGCGTCTCGCTGGGCGCCGTCTCGCTGCTCTACACGAACAACATGGCGCGCAAGCTCCGCGAGAAGGAGCAGCACGACGTCGTGCTCTGGGCCCATGCCATGGAGCGCATCAACCGCGACGTGCTGGGGGGCAGCACGCCCTTCCAGGACCCGCTCGTCTCGGACATCATGTCCACGGGCAACAACATCCCCTTCATCATCACCGACCAGGACCTCAAGGTGCTCCACTCGCACCTGATCCCCGACGAGATCATCAACCACCCGGGGCGCCTGCGCAAGCAGATCGACCGCTTCACGGAGGAGAACACCCCCATTCCGGTGAAGGTGCTCTGGTCGGCCGAGCACTACCACATCATCTTCTACGGCCGCTCGGCGCTGCTCAAGTCGCTCTACTACTTCCCCTACATCCAGATCCTCGTCATCACGGCCTTCGTGGCGCTGGGCTACGTCGCCTTCCGTTCGTCGAAGCACGACGAGCAGAACCGCGTCTGGATCGGCCTGGCGAAGGAGACCGCCCACCAGCTGGGCACGCCGACCTCGTCGCTGCTCGGATGGATCGAGTACCTGCGCTCGCAGGATGTGGACCAGACGGCCGTCGACGAGATGCAGAAGGACCTGGCGCACCTGATGAAGATCGTGGACCGCTTCTCGAAGATCGGCTCCGAGACGCCCCTCACGCCGGCGAACATCAACGAGGTGGTGGGCGAGTCGGTGATGTACTTCCGCAAGCGCATCCCGCGCAACGTCACGCTCGACTACAACGGACTGGCCATCGCCCCCGTGCAGGCGAACATCAACGCGGCGCTCTTCGAGTGGGTCGTCGAGAACCTGATGAAGAACGCCCTCGACGCCCTCCAGGGCCACGGGGCCATCGACGTGCGCATCTCCTCGGACGAGCAGCACGTGATGGTCGACGTCAAGGATACGGGCAAGGGAATCCCCAAGGGCAACTGGAAGCTGATCTTCGAGCCGGGCTTCACGACCAAGACGCGCGGCTGGGGCCTCGGCCTCTCGCTCTCGCGCCGCATCATCGAGGAGTACCACCAGGGCAAGATCGCCGTCATTGACTCCGAGCCGGGCAAGGGCACGACCTTCCGCATCACCCTCAAGCGCATCTTCGCATGAGCCGCACCGCGTGGACATACGCCGCGGCCGATTCGCTCGCGGCCACACCTGCAATCCCGGCAGCTCCCGCCGCGGCCGACACGCTTGCCGCGGCCGATTCGCTTCCCGGCGCCGCACCCCCCGACTCCCTGGCGAGCCTCTTCGCCGCGGGACGGACTCCCGACGGGATCCTCTTCCTGCCCGACGCGGAGCAGCTCGGAGCGGGGCTGTGGCGCGACACGACCGCCCGGGCCGTCTTCGGCGCGGAGTCGGTGGCCGTGCCGGCCGGGAAGCTCCAGCTCCCCGATACGGACTCGCTCACGGAGAACGGCGTCTTCCAGAGTTTCGTCCTGCTGCTGGCCGCCATGTACGCCATGCTGCTCTACCGCAACATCGGCGACATCCGGACCCTCTTCGGCAACCTGTCGCGCGAGGCCTCCTCGCGCGAGCGGCTGACCGAGGACCCCGGCAGCAGCGGTTTTTCGCGCTTCCTGCACATCGTAACGGCCATCGGCATGCTCTTTCTCGGGGTCATGGCCGTGAAGTACGGCGACACGCTGCTGCCCCATTTCCTCACCGGGACGCTGCCCCGCGGCGCCGTGCTGGCGTTGAGCCTGCTGGCGACGCTCGCCTGCACGCTCATCGTCCTGCTGCAGGGGCTGCTGCTGCGGGCCGTCGGCGCACTGACCGTAAGCCAGGATTTCATCGCGCGGCTGCTGCTGCTGCGCCGCTGCTGTTTTGCCCTCACGGTGCTGCTGACCTCACCCGCGCTGCTGCTCTTCGCGCTCTGCCCGCGCAACACGGGCGACGTGTGGTTCCTCATCATTACCATCGAATTAGCCGTTGCGGCCATTTTATATCTCAGGGAGTCGCTGCACCTGTTTATTTCTAAAAAAATTTCGATTTTGAATTGGATTTTGTACCTTTGCAGCGTGGAAATCTTCCCGGCGAGCCTCGTGTGGCTCCTGCTGGCAAGATAAGCCGAACAAGCTACAAACTAAACCGATCCGCCATTTTGAAAGTCAAGAGAGTCCTTATTTCGCAGCCGAGACCGGCCAATATCGAAAAGTCTCCGTTCTACGAACTCTCCCGGAAATACGACGTGGAGGTTGCCTACCGACCCTTCATCAAGGTCGTGGGCGTCTCGCTCAAGGAGTTCCGGGCCCAGCGTGTCGAAATACTCACCCACACCGCCGTCATCTTCACGTCGCGAACCACCGTGGACAGCTTCTTCCACATCTGCGAGGAGGCCCGCATCACCGTGCCCGAGACCATGAAATACATCTGTCAGACGGAGGCCGTGGCGCTCTATCTGCAGAAATACATCGTCTACCGCAAGCGCAAGATCTCCTTCGCCGACGGTTCGTTCACCTCGCTCGTCGAGCTGATCATCAAGCACAAGGAGGAGAAGTTCCTGCTGGCATTGAGCGAGCCCCACAAGCCCGAGCTGCCCGAGACGCTGGCCAAGCTCACGCTGCCGGTCGATCCGGTGATCCTCGCCCGCACGGTGGCCTCGGATCTGGACGACGTGTCGCTGGCCGACTACGACGTGCTGGCGCTCTACTCGCCGACGGATGTCCGCACGCTGGTCGAGAAGTTCGGCACGGAGCAGCTCCCGGCGATCGCCGTCTTCGGCGAGGGGACGCTGCGTGCGGCGCTCGATGCCGGGATCACCGTCCTGGCCAACGCCCCGACGAGCGAGGCCCCCTCGATGGCCAAGGCCCTGGACATCTATATCCACAAGGCCGAGGCGGGTGAGGAGATCGCCCCCGTGGCCCTCGTTACGGACACGCGCAAGGAAGAGTTCATCCGCACCCAGCAGCACAAGCTCACCAAGAAGAGCCGTGTGCGCCGCCCCGCTGCGGATACCGCAACCCGCAAATAACCCCGCCCGCATGACGACCGACCGCTCGCTACCGCGCCAGGAGCGGCTCCGCTCGCTCGGAGCCGTACGCCGGCTCTTCGAGAGCGGCCAGAGCGGCTTCATCTTTCCGTTCCGCTACCTGTGGTTTGCCGAGGCGGACAGCGAACGTTCGGTGGAGGTGCTCTTCTCGGTCCCCAAGAAGTTCCACAAGCGCGCCAACCGGCGCAACCTGCTGCGCCGCCGCACGAAGGAGGCCTACCGCCTGCAGAAGGAGCTTCTGGAGGCGTGCGGGCCGGTAAACCTGGATGTGGCGCTGATCTATTCGTCGAAGGAGGTTCTCCCCTACAAAACCGTCTCGCATGCCGTCCGCCGGATTCTGGAGTCGATCGTGGAGCGCATGTAAGCGGCTTCTGGCGCTGCCGCTGATTCTCCTGGTGCGGATCTACCAGATCTGCATCTCCCCGCTGCTGCCGCCGTCGTGCCGCTTCGTCCCCTCCTGCTCGCAGTATGCCCTTGAGGCGCTGCGCAAGTACGGGCCGCTGAAGGGGACGTGGCTCACCCTGAAGCGCCTCTCGCGCTGCCATCCCTGGGGTGGCAGCGGCTACGACCCCGTGCCGTAGCACCCCGCCGCCGCGAAAACGCCGCCGCAGAAACGCCGCCGCAACAACAGGCATCCCGCCGCAGGTTCACCCCGCCGCGAAAACAGCAACTCCCGTCCCGCAGGCACTCCCGCCCACAGAAATCCCCGCCGCCGCAGAAACGGCAGGCACTCCCACCCCTGCAGGCTTATACCGCCCCGCAAGGCCGCAGGCATCGACCGCCCCGCAGGCTCACCCCGCCGCAAGGCCGCCCGGAGTTCCCGTGCGCCCCTCCGAATGCGGGTCAGTCGGCGGAGATGGTATCGCGGATCTCGGAGAGCTCGACGAGCTTGTTCACGATGGCATAGATGGTCAGACCCGCCGCGGAGTGGATCTGGAGCTTTGCGGCGATGTTGCGCCGGTGGGTGATGACCGTATGGGTCGAGATGCAGAGCGCATCGGCGATCTGCTTGTTGGTCATGCCCTTCACCACGCAGACGATGATCTCGCGCTCGCGGGCGCTCAACGGCTCCTGCCGACCGCCGCGCAGGCTGTCGGCCGCCAGCCGCTCGACGGCCGGGATGAAGAGATCGTCCTCGACGGCGTTGTGCGAGGCGAGCTCCTCCTCGCAGGTAAAGATGTCGAAAAGCACGCCGTTCAGCTCGTTCGTGCTTCCCGAGGGGTAGTACTTGATGATGATGTTCTTCAGTTCGCGCAGCTTGACGTCGACCTGGTCGTGGCGGCGGCGGAAGTCGTCGATCGAGTAGCTGTCGCTCGCGCACCCTTCGAGCAGCCCCTCGACATAGGGGAAGACGGTCTGCTCCTCGTAGTCCATGTGGCGCTGCACCTCGGCGACATACTCGTCGAAGAAGCGCATGATGGCGAACGAGACGTCGTTGTGCGCATAGTCGATCGCCTCGATGAGCTTGCGCCGGATGGCCGGGAGGCGGAACTCCAGGAAGTATCCGTGCGCGTTGTGCAGGTAGTCGGTCAGGGCCCTCACGGAGAGCTCCTGCACGGCCGTCTGCGTCCCGAATCCGAGCCCCAGCAGCTTGTTCACCACGGCCAGGAAGGTCGCCGTATCGACGCGGTGCTCCCCGCACACCTCGGCGATCGTCTTGTCGCCGAAACCCAGGGCGATGCCGAAGCGGCTCATCACCTGCAGCACCGCAAAGCGGTCGCTCACCAGGTCGCACATGCGGTCGTCGCCCGTATATCCGCCGTTTCCGTACATATTTATAGGTATTTTTCGTTGTCGCTGCAAAAATAGCGCCCCGCAGGCGAAGGGTCAATACCCAGAAAAGGGGATTTTTACCGTTCGGCCATATCGCGGTAGGTGCGCTGGAGCATCGTGCGGCCGACGTCGAGCAGCCCGGGGGCCGTTTCGCTGACGGCGCGGTCGGAGGTGGCGTCCCAGATCGCCTCGCCCGAGGCATCGACCACGCCGAAGCCGTCGTTGAAGGTGTAGTAGGCGAACTTGCGCGGCGGTTCGGGGGCGAAGAGGTCCTTGCTGAAGGCGTAGTCGCCGTGGGCGATGCCCAGCTGCCCGAGCAGCGTCGCCGCCAGGTCGATCTGTGAGCCGTAGGTCTCGACGACGCCCGGAGCACGGACGGCGCCGCCGGTCCAGATCATCGGGATGCGGTGGCGCAGCGGCACGTTGTAGGGCAGCGTCTTCGGATAGGGGTATCCGTGGTCGGCCACGAGGATGACGAGCAGGTTCTCCCACGCCGGGGAGGCCTTGAGGCGGTCGATCATCCGCCCGACGCACTCGTCGGAGAAGGCCATGGCGTTGAGCACCTCGTTTTCGAACTTCGCGTAGGGAACGTCGAAGGGCTTGTGGCTGCTGAGCGTCAGCAGACCCGCCAGGAAGGGCTGTCCCGCGGCGTCGAGGTCGATGACCCGCTGCGCGAACCAGTCGCACATCAGCGCGTCGTCCCAGCCCCAGTCCGAGGGGTCGGCGCCGGCAAAGCGCAGGTCCCGCTGCCAGATGAGTTCCTGCCACCCCGTGGCGTACATGTACTGCGCCTGGTTCGTGAAGTTCAGGTCGCCGCCGTAGGCGAAGCTCGTGGCGTAGCCTTCGGCCGCGAGCGACCGCGCGATCGAGGGCAGCGTGCGGCTCTTGGCCGGGAGTTTCATGATCGAGGTGCGCGTCTGCGCGGGGTAGCCGCTCAGGATGGCCACCTCGCCGCGGTCCGTGCGGAAGGAGTTGGCAAAGAAGTTCTCGAACCAGAGGCCCTCGTCCTTGAGGCGCTGCATCGACGGCATGACGGGCTCCCCGTCGATCTGCTCGTCCATGACCGTGCGGGCGAAGCTCTCAAGGATCACCACGACGACGTTGGGACGCCGCGTGGTGAGCAGCAGCGTGTCGGGCTGCTGTGCGGGGTCGTCGCCCCGCAGGGCGGCGAAATTCGCGTCGAGCGTCCGCGTGTCGTAGAAGGGGTAGGCCGCGGCGTAGTCCTCATTGTCGCCGAGGCTCGAAAGCAGCGAGAAGAGGGGGTTCGTGGCGGCGTGGTTGAGGAAGGCCTCGGAGCTGAAGCAGACCTTCGAGACGTTGGCCACCGAGGCGCCCATGCCGCCGCGTATGGCCAGGAAGTCAAAGGCCGCGAGCATCACGAAGAGCAGCGTCGCGGGAGCGGCTGAACGCACGCCGAGGGGCTCGCCGTCGAACAGCCGCAGCGTGCGGCGGTAGAGCCAGAGGATGCCCGCCGTGCAGAGCGCCGCGATGAGCGTCTGCCGCACGCCGAGCCACCAGTCGACGCTGGCCATCGCCTCCTTCGGGTCGGCCAGGTAGATGAGCACCGTCGCGTCGATGCGGAATCCCCAGTGTTCGTAGAGGGCCAGGTCCACGGCGAAGACCACGGCCGTCAGCAGCGCCACGAGGGCGAAATAGCCCGTCAGCAGCGCGCGCCACAGACGCTGGGGCAGGCGCACCCACAGCGAGAGGAGCACGACAAGCAGCGGCACGGCGGTAACGTAGCCCGCGACGGTGAGGTCGAGCGAGAGACCGTGTCCCAGCACCTCGAACCAGCCCCGCCACCCGGCGCCCGTCGCGGCGGCCTCTCCGGCGTACCACGCCATGAAGAGCGGCTTCTGCAGGGCCATGACCCCCACCGTCGCGGCAAAGACGGCCAGCGGAAATGCGATCTTGCGTCTCAACATGCGGATCAGAGCTTCTCGCCGTAGGCCAGGTCGCCGGCGTCGCCGATGCCCGGCACGATGTACGAGCGGGAGGTGAGCTCCTCGTCGACGGCGGCGACCCAGATCGTGGTCGTCTCGCGCGGCATGTGCTTCATGGCGTATTCGACGCCCTGCTCGCTGGCGATGACCGACGCCACGTGCGTATGGGCCGGGGTGCCGCCCTTGGCGCAGAGGGCCTCGTAGGTCAGCACGAGCGACGTGCCGGTCGCCAGCATCGGGTCGACGAGCAGCAGCGTCTTGCCTTCGAGGCTGCCGCAGGAGATGTACTCGACCTTCACGGTGAACTTGCCGTCCTTGGTGCTCTTGCGGTAGGCCGAGACAAAGGCGTTCTCGGCGTCGTCGAAGTAGTTGAGGAATCCCTGGTGATAGGGAAGCCCCGCACGGAGAATCGTCGCCAGGACGATCTCGTCGCCGATCATCTCGACGGTCGCCTCGCCCAGCGGCGTCTCGACAACCGTCGGGCGGTAGTTGAGCTCGCGCGAGATCTCGTAGGCCATGACCTCGCCGATGCGCTCCATGTTGCGGCGGAAGCGCATCGAGTCCTGCTGGATCGAACGGTCGCGGATCTGGGCGATGAACTTGTTCAGAACGGTGTTCTGCTGGGAAAGGATGTGCAGTGTCATATCGTGCTTGTGCGGTTGGTGTGTCAGTAGAGGAAATTGTTGAAGGGGTAGCGCCCGGCATGGATCTCGCGGACCATGCCGTAGAGGTCCGTGCGGAACTTCTCCAGGTTGAGCTTCGTCAGTGCCGAGAGGAAGATGCAGGGGGTGTTCTCGCGGGCGATCCAGCTCTGCTTCAGCTCGTCGAGCGTGCGGTTCTCGCGCGTCGGGGGTGTCAAATCGTCGGGATCCTTCTCCACCCAGGTGTAGGCATCGACCTTGTTGAAGACCAGGTAGACGGGCTTGTCGCCGGCGCCGATCTCCTGCAGGGTCTGCCTGACCACGGCGATCTGCTCCTCGAACTGCGGGTGCGAGATGTCGACCACGTGCACCAGCAGGTCGGCCTCGCGCACCTCGTCGAGCGTCGACTTGAACGACTCGATGAGCTCCGTGGGGAGCTTGCGGATGAAACCCACCGTATCCGAAAGCAGGAACGGCAGGTTGTCGAAGACCACCTTGCGGACCGTCGTGTCGAGCGTCGCGAAGAGCTTGTTCTCGGCGAAGACCTCGCTCTTGGAGATGAGGTTCATGAGCGTCGACTTGCCGACGTTCGTGTAGCCCACGAGCGCCACGCGGACCAGCGCGCCGCGGTTCGAGCGCTGCACGGCCATCTGGCGGTCGATCTTCCGCAGGTCCTCCTTGAGCTTGGCGATGCGGTTGCGGATGATGCGCCGGTCGGTCTCGATCTCGCGCTCGCCAGCGCCGCCGCGCGTTCCCGTGCCGCCCCGCTGCCGTTCGAGGTGGGTCCACAGGCCCGACAGGCGCGGAAGCATGTATTCGTAGTTGGCCAGCTGCACCTGCGTCTTGGCGTAGGCCGTCTGCGCGCGCGAGAGGAAGATGTCGAGGATCAGGCGCGTGCGGTCCAGCAGGCGGCAGGGTAACTGCTGCTCGATGTTGCGGGTCTGCGAGGGGGAGAGCTCGTCGTCGAAGATCACCACGTCGATGGCCTCCTCGCGGCAGTAGTCGGCGATCTCCTGCAGCTTGCCCGGACCGACGTAGATGCGGGCCGAGGGCTGCGCGAGGCGCTGCGTGAAGCGCTTGACGGCGCGGATGTCGGCCGTCTCGGCCAGAAACTCCAGCTCGTTGAGGAACTCCTCGGCCTGGCGCGGCTCCTGGTCGTCGCGGATGACGGCCACCAGCACGGCCCGCTCGCGGGAATCCGCCTCTGCGGGCTGCACGGCCGTCGTATTTCGGGATGGCTGTTCTTTCAAATTCGCTGTTTTTGGTAAATACTTCCCGGAGCCGCGCCCCTCCGCCGTCGGCGGTCTGCCCCGCGAAGGAGCCCTCCGGACTACAAATAAGGGTATCCGCCCGAGAGCAGGATACCCTTAAAAGATGTCGGCCAAAGACCTACTGCTGCACGCGGAAGTCGACCGGAAGGGTGTACTTCACACGCACGGGCTGGTTGCGCTGCTTGCCGGGGCTCCACTTCGGCGACTTGCTGAGCACGCGGATGGCCTCGTCGGAGAGCGAGCGGTCGGGGGTCTGCAGCACCTCGATGTTGGTCAGACGTCCGTCCTTCTCGATCACGAAGGTTACGACCACGCGGCCCTGGATGCCGTTTTCGAGGGCGATCTGCGGGAAGCGCACGTTCTGCTGAACCCAGTTGCGGAAGGTGTTGAGGTCGCCGCCCTGGAACGAAGGCATCGTCTCGGCCACGAGGAACGGCTGGTCGTCCTGGATCTCCTCCTCGACAACCTCGACCTGCTGGATCACCTCGGTGTTCTCGTCAAACTCGGTGAAGCTCACCTCGGTGGTGATCTTCGTATCGTTGGTAACGACCTCGAGCAGGTCGGCGATCACCTTCACCTCCACCTTCTTGGGGGACTCGGGCGGTTTCTGGTCCTGACGCGTGATCTCGGTAAGATCCTGTTCCACGACCACGACCTCCTGGTCGAGCTTCTCGATCTTGCGCTCCTTCGGGGTGTACCAGAAGGCCAGAATAACCAGGCCCAGCGAGATGACCAGACCGATCTCAAGCAGAAGACCCCGCTTGTTCTGCAGGTCCGCTTTGGGGGATTTCTTGATTTCCATCTATACTAAACTTTAATTGTTTGCAGCAGCGATCGGGCGTACCGCACAGCCGTCTTCGGGCGTACGGGTACGCTATGCACCACAAATATAGGGATAAAAATCCAAAATCGAACGCTGCGCGAAAAAAATATTCAAAATTTGTCTACTTTTGTCCCGGAAACGGCCCCTTCCGGGGGTCGGAACGGGAAAAACATGGCGGAAAGGGAGCATCTCTACGGCAGGAATCCGGAGCAGCTCGCAGCGCTCTGCGGCGAGGCGGGGCTGCCGCGCTTTGCCGCGCGGCAGATCGCCCGCTGGCTCTACGTGCGCCATACGGAGGACCCGCGGCAGATGACCGACCTGCCGAAGGGGGCCCGCGAGCTGCTTGCCGCGCGTTTTGCACCGGCGCTGCACGCCCCCGAGCGGGTCGCCACCTCGCACGACGGCACGAAGAAGTACCTCTTCCGCACCCTTGCGGGCCACTACATCGAGTCGGCCTACATCCCCGACGGCGAGCGGGCGACGCTCTGCGTCTCGTCGCAGGCGGGCTGCCGCATGGGCTGCCGCTTCTGCGCCACGGGCCGCCAGGGGCTCCAGGAGTCGCTGCCCGCGGCGGAGATCCTCAACCAGATCGTCTCGCTGCCCGAACACGACCGTCTGACGAACCTCGTCATCATGGGCATGGGCGAGCCGCTCGACAACGCGGACAACGTGCTGCAGGCGCTTGAGATCCTCACCGCCGAATGGGGCTTCGGCTGGTCGCCCACGCGCATCACGCTCTCCACGGCGGGGGTCCTGCCGCAGCTGCGGCGCCTGCTCGACGCTTCGAAGGTCCACCTGGCCGTGAGCCTCCACAACCCCTTCCACGAGGAGCGCATGCAGATCATGCCCGTCGAGCGGGCGTGGCCCGTTGCCGAGGTGGTGGAGACGCTGCGCGCGTACGACTTCACGCACCAGCGGAGGGTCTCGTTCGAATACATCGTCATGAGCGGGCTGAACGACACCCCGCGCCATGTCCGCGGGCTGCTGCGGCTGCTCAACGGACTCCGCTGCCGCATCAACCTGATCCGCTTCCACCGCATTCCCGACTCGCCCTACTTCTCGCCCGACGACGAGGCGATGCTGCGTTTCCGCGACGAGCTGACCGCACGGGGCATCCGGACGACGATCCGGGCCTCGCGCGGCGAGGATATCCAGGCCGCCTGCGGTCTGTTGAGCACCCGGGCCCTGGAGGGGGAGTAATCTGCCGGGGGCACCCTCTCTTCCTTTCGACCGCACCCTTTTCCCCTGACCGCCCTCCCGCCGCCGGCCGCACACCTGCCTTCCCTTCGGCTACGCCCTCACCTTCCGGCCGCACACCCGCCGCCGGGTCGCGCCTTTCTTCCTTCCGGCCGCACCCCCTCTTCCTTTCGACCGCACACCCTGCCGCTCTTCTCTTTCGGCCGCACCCTTTTCCCCTGACCGTCCTCCCGCCGCCGGCCGCGTCCAATCCTTCCTGTCGCTCCCCCGCCGCCGGGCGCGCCTCTCCTCCTTCCGGCCGCGCACAAAAAAACTCCGCACAAGGCGGAGTACCAGGCAAACAATTGTTAACTAAATACGGCGACATCCTGCTCGGCTGCCGGCGCCGCGAATCGTTCCGGAGGGGATCCGGGGTCCGGTCCGGCGGCGGCCGACGCGATCACCATGCGGCCGCTCATGCAAACTCCTTCCTCATGCAGTATGGTTTAAGGTTCGACATCGGCTCCGTTCGGGGAACCTTTCCGTTTCTGCAAAAAGAGGGGTCAAGCTCCGTACCAAACGCGCCGCGCAACCCGAAAGGGCGCTGCAGCCGCTCCGGAGGGCGTTCCGGGGCGATGCCACCTGTGGAATGGGTGTGGAAAGGATGAGACGGAGTGTGGATTTTTTCCACACATTTCGGGGAGGGGCACTCTTCCAGGAGGCGCCGCACCGGCAGCAGCCCGAAGTCCGACCGCCCGACACAAAGGCTGTTCGATCCTGGCGCCCGCTTTTCCCGACACCCTCCCGGCAGCCCGACCGCCCGACACCAGGGAGGTCCAGCCTCCCGACACAAAGACAGCCCGGTCCGGCGTCCGGCCCTTTCGGAGCCTTCCCCAACGGTCCGATCCGGCCCTTCCGGAGCCTTCCCCAGCGGTCCGACCCGGTCCCGGGGTTACTCGATGCCGTAGAGGCGGAGTTTGTTGTAGAGGGTCTTGCGGTCGATGCCCAGCAGCTTGGCGGCCTGCGACTTGTTGCCGGCGGCGGCGGCCAAGGCGCGGCGGATCTGCTCCTCCTCGGAGACGGGGTCGCGCAGGGCGTAGCTCGGGGCGGCGGAGGCGGGGGCGCCGACGATCTCGGCGGGAAGTTCGCGGCAGGTGATGTAGTCGCCCGCGGCAAGCAGCGTCGCCGAGCGCACGGTATTCTTCAGCTGGCGCAGGTTGCCCGGCCAGACGTAGCGGGCCAGTGCCGCGGCGGCCGCCGGGTCGAAGCCCACGATATGCTTGCCCAGCTCGCGGTTGGCCTGGTCGAGGAAGAAGTCGGCGAAGAGCGGGATGTCGCCCTCCATCTGCCGCAGCTCGGGCATGCGGAGCGTAAATTCGTTGATGCGGTGGTAGAGGTCCACGCGGAACGTGCCGCGGGCGATCGCCGCCTCAAGGTCCTCGTTCGTCGCCGCCACGAGGCGGATATCCACGGGGATCTCGCGCGTGCTGCCCACGCGGCGGATGCGCCGCTCCTGGAGGGCGCGCAGCAGCTGCACCTGCGTCTCGTAGGTGAGGTTGCCCACCTCGTCGAGGAAGAGCGTGCCGCCGTTGGCCGCCTCGAAGGCCCCGACCTTGTCGGAGAGCGCCCCGGTGAACGACCCCTTGACATGCCCGAAGAACTCCGAGGCGGCCAGGTCGCGCGGTATGGCGCCGCAGTCGACTGCCACGAAGGGCTTCGCGGCGCGGCGGCTTTCGCGGTGGATGAGCTGTGCGACGTGCTCCTTGCCCGTGCCGCTGGCGCCGTTGATGAGCACCGACAGGTCGGTCGGGGCCACCAGCCGCACATGTTCGTAGAGCTGGCGCGAGAGGTCGCTGCGCCCCTCGATGTAGTGGAGCGGTGCCGAAGCGGCGGCCGTGCGCGCACCGCGGGTGGCGCGCGACGTGCGGGCGGAGGACTCCGCGGTGGGGCTTTCCGCGGCGAGGTTTTCCGCGGCGGCCTTGAGCGCCTCGCGGATCTTCTTCAGCAGCTCGTCGGGGTTCACCGGCTTGGCCACATAGTCCGAGGCGCCGAGCTTCATGCTCCGCACGGCGTTCTGGATCTCGGCATAGCTCGTCATCACGATCACCGGGGCCTCGACCCCCTCGCCCGCCATCCACTGCAGCAGGGCGATGCCGTCCTCGTCGGGAAGGCGCATATCACTCAACACCAGCGAAAACGCCCCCTTCGCGAGGGCCGTGCGGGCCGCCGCCACCGACGAGGCGGTCTCCACCTCGAAACCCTGTTTGGCCAGCCACGTGCGCAGCATCAGCGCGAAGGTCAGGTCGTCGTCTACGATTAAAATCCGTTCCATACCGGTACAAAGATAGGCAATTATTCCGTTCGGGCAGCCTCGGCCGGGGCTTTTTCGCGCAATGCGGCCGCCACGGCGGCAACGCCCTCCCCGATGCGCGCGACGGCTCCGCGGAGCGCCTCGCGGAGCGGGGCGTCGAAGGCCCCGGGTGCCGTCTCGGCCTGCCGTAGCACCGTGGCCACGTCGTTGTCCCCGAGCATCGTCAGCAGCGGCAGCATCTTGTGCGCCAGGGCCTTTGCCGCCGCATCATCACCCCCTTCGAGAGCCGCGCGGAGCGCCTCGACGTTGGCCGTCGTCTGCCCGACAAAAGAGTCGAGGATCGAGCGGGCCGCCTCCCGGTCGTCGCCCGCGAAGGCCGTGAGGGCCGCCAGGTTCCAGCCGCACACGGCCGTGCCCGCCACCTCCGCCACCTCCGCGGCGGGGGTTTCGGAAGCCGGGGCCGGCTCCCCGCGGGCGGCAGGTATTTCGGAAAGGGCGGCCTCGCCGGAACCCCTGCCGGAAGCCTCGCCGGAACCCCTGTCGGACCCCCTGCCGGAAGCCTCGCCGGAACCCCTGTCGGAACCCTTACCGGAAGCCGAAGCCTCCGTCGCGGCCGTTTTCGCAGCCGTTTTCGCAGCCGTTCCTACGGCCGTGCGGAGCGCCTCGACCAGCTCGCCGTAGGTGAAGGGCTTGCGCAGACAGGCCGCGAAGCCGCGGGCGGCAAATTCCGCGGCATCGAGGTCGCCGCGGGCCGAGACGGCCACGACGGGCAGCCCGGGCGCCGCGCGGTGCACCTCCTCCAGGACGCGGAATCCGTCGCAGGAGGGCATCTGAATGTCGGTAACGACCGCATCGAAGCGGTTTTCGGCCACGAGCCGCCCGGCATATTCGGGATACTGGCAGCACTCGGCGGCGAGCCCCGCGCGGCGGCACATCGCGGCGACCATCTCCAGCTGCAGCGGGTCGTCGTCCACCAGAAGCAGACGCAGGGCCGGGAGCTCCCCGGGGCTCCCCTCCGCCGTCGCGGCGGCCGACCGGCTCCCTTCGGGGGCGCGCTCCACGGGGAGCGTTACGAGGAAGCGGCTGCCGCGGCCGGGGGTGCTGTCGAGCGAGAGCGAGCCGCCGAGGAGCTTGACGAGGCGGTCGACGATCGAGAGGCCGAGGCCGAAGCCGTCGACCCCCCGGGCCGAACGCAGGCGCACGAACTCGGCGAAGATCCGCTCGCGCTCCTCGGGGGCGATGCCGCGGCCCGTGTCGCGCACCGAGAAGGTGAGCTGTCCGTCGGCCACGTCCACGCGCAGCGTCACGGAGCCGCGGTCGGTGAACTTCAGTGCGTTGGACACCAGGTTGTCGGCGATCTGCCGGATGCGGAAGGCGTCGCCCACCACCTCGCGGTCGGCGCCCGCCGCTGCTTCGAGCCGCAGGTCGAGCCCCTTGGCGGCGGCCGCCGCGGCGAATCCCGTGCGGATCGTGTCGAAGAGCTGCGCGGGGTTGAAGACCACGGGCTCGACCTCCATCTTGTGGGCGTCGAGGCGGTAGAAGTCGAGCAGGCTCTTCACGAGGGCCAGCAGGTGGTCGGCCGAGGCCTTCATGTTCGCCAGATAGAGCTGCTGGCGCTTGTCGCCGGTCAGGCGCGAGAGCAGGTCGATGTAGCCCATCACCGAGCCGAGCGGCGCCTTGATGTCGTGCGTGATGGCCAGCATGAGCTGTTCGCGGGCGGCGAGCAGCGCCTCGTTGTCGCGGTTGGCCCGTTCGAGGGCCCGGCGGTAGCGGTTGCTGCGGTTGATGTCGCGCCACGAGATGGCCACGAAGAGCAGCATGAGCGCCACGGCCCCCGCGGCCACGCCGCCCAGCAGGTGCGACGAGCGGCTGCGCAGCGCCTCGCGGGCGTCGATGCGGGCCATGAGGTACTGGGTCTCCTCCTCCTCGAAGTCGAGGATCAGGCGGTAGATCTTGGCATTGACCAGGTCGTTGCTGTAGCGCAGGCGGAGCCCCTCGCGCCAGGCCGTGTCGTAGATGTCCAGGCGCTCGCTCGTAACGCTGTCCTGCAGGGCGCGCAGCACCAGGGCGATCGTATCGCGGATCGCCCCGGGATCGGGGCCCGCGGGGGCCGGGAGGGTGTCGACGAGGATCTCGCGGCGCGAGATGACCACGTCGGCGGCATCCTTCGGCGGGCTGAACAGGTCGGCCAGGCGGCGGAAGAAGCGCCGCTTGGGGTGCGGCACGGCCACCGTGTCGGAGTGGACGATGCGGGGCCGGGGCAGCGTATCGCCGCGCAGGGCCGCGGGGCGCGCCGCTTCGCGAAGAGGGTGCGCCGCGGCGGAGAGCACGCCCGGCAGCGAATCCGTCCGCGGCGGATCGGCTCCGGAGAGCGAGTCGGCGCGCATCCGTGCGTCGGCGCGCAGCAGCGAATCGGAAGGCGCCGGCCGCCACGGGACCTCGCGCCGCAGCGTGTCGCCCGGCCGCAGCGAGTCGGCCCGGGCCAGCGAGTCGGCCGGGAGGCCCCCCTCCGCGGCGGGATTCTCCGGCCCCTCGATCAGGGCGCGGATGTTCTTGTCGAGCAGGCTGGCCGTGCCGCCCGAGCGGATCGAGCGGCGCAGGCTCATCGTCCGCTGCTCCTTGTCGGCGAGCAGCCGCACGATGCTGTCCAGACGCATCGTCTGCAGCGAGTCGACGCTCCCGTCGAAACGGCGCAGCGAGTCGATGCACCCGCGCACGGCGCGCAGCTCGCGGCGGTAGAGCGCCTCGCACGACTGGTAGCCGGCGATCATGAGCTGTCCGTAGCTCTCGGCCTGGTAAAGGTGGTAGAGCACCTCGTTCACGGCGCGGCGTTTGCTCTGCAGCAGGGCGTAGCTGCCGTCGGGCGCGCCGTAGCGCACCACCGTCCGGTAGACATAACCCACCGAGAGGATGCAGGCCGCAATGAGGATCACGTAGCCCGCGGCGATCTTCGTTTTGACGAATCGGGACTCTTTCACGATATCGGGGAGACTTTCACGACCTAAAGATAACGAAAAAATCGTGCGTTTCGGTGCGTCGGGCGGCAAAGCGGCTCCGCGGATGAAAATTTCGCCCCGCGCGGGGTGCGGATCCGCACCAAATCGCTATCTTTGGCTCCGACAAGGCAAATCGCATGAAACAGACCCGTCCCATGAAAAAATTCGGTTACATCCTGCTGGCCGTGCTCGTCGCCGGCCTCGCCCTCTTTCTCTATTTCCGCTTCTGGTTCGTCTTCGGCGAGGGCGTGAAGAGCGGCGAACTGAACTACGTCGTCCGCAAGGGCGTGATCTTCAAGACCTACGAGGGCAAGCTCATCCAGTCGGGCATCCGTTCGCGCACGGCCGGCACGGTGCAGTCCTACGAGTTCGAGTTCTCGGTGCGCGACGCGGAGCTGGCCCGCCGGCTGATGCTGCAGGGCGGCCGTACCGTCGAACTGCACTACAGGGAGTACTTCGGGGCGCTGCCCTGGCGCGGCTTCACGAAGTTCATCGTCGACAGCATCGTCTCCTCGGAACCCGCCGCCACGGCTCCGCAGCCGGCCTTCCCCGAGTCCCGGTAACACCGTCCCGCCCCCGCCGCAGGGCCGGCAACGCCCCCGCCCGGAAGACCCCGGCTCCCCGCGGCAACCCGGAAAGATCCCCGCGAAATCCCCGGAAAGCCCCCGGCACAAGCGCCGCCAGATCCCCCCGGCACCCCCGGAAAGAACCCCGCGACAATCCCGCCGCAGGGCCGCCCGGACGGCAGAATCGCACACCCGATATCGAAAAACGATAAAATTTTTTTGATTTTCGAAATTCATTCGTTATATTTGCTGACGTAAACTTCGAAAACATCCATTCTGACACTTATGGACCTGCTTACGGCTGAACACGTTACCAAACGCTACGCGGCGCACACGGCGCTCGACGACGTCTCGGTTTCCATTCCCCGCGGATCGGTCTACGGACTGCTCGGACCCAACGGCGCGGGCAAGACGACGCTGATCCGCATCATCAACCGCATCACGGCGCCCGACAGCGGGCGCGTTCTCTTCGACGGGCACGAGATCGCCCCCGAAGACATCTACCGCATCGGCTACCTGCCCGAGGAGCGCGGCCTCTACAAGAAGATGAAGGTGGGCGAACAGGCGCTCTTCTTCGCCCGTCTGAAGGGGCTTTCGCGGCGCGACGCCATGCAGCGGCTGCGGCAGTGGTTCGAGAAGTTCGGCATCACGGGCTGGTGGGACAAGCGGGTCGAGGAGCTCTCGAAGGGCATGGCCCAGAAGGTGCAGTTCATCGTCACGGTGCTGCACGAACCCGAGCTGCTGATCTTCGACGAACCCTTCTCGGGCTTCGACCCGATCAACGCCAACCTGCTCAAGGAGGAGATCCTCGCCCTGCGCGACCGGGGCGCCACGGTGATCTTCTCGACGCACAACATGTCCTCGGTCGAGGAGATCTGCGACCACATCACGCTCATCAACAAGTCGCGGAACATCCTCTCGGGGCGCGTCGACGAGATCCGCCGGCGCCACGGCGCCAACCTCTTCGAGGTGGACTACCGCGGCGACGAGGAGGCGCTGCGCCGCGCGCTCGACGGCTGCTGCGAGATCCTCGAACGCCCGGCCGACGAGGCCACGGCCTACCGCACGCTGCGCATCCACATTCCCGACGACGGGGCGGTGCGGCGGGTGGTCGCCGCCGCCAACGAGGCGGTCGAGCTGCGCTCGTTCCGCGAGATCATCCCCTCGATGAACGACATCTTCATCCGCGCCGTGAACGGAGAGTTCTGACCCCATGAAAACCCACGAACGACAGGCGGCCCGCCGCAGGGGAAGCACCGCCGCAGGGATACTCGCCGGCGTATGCCTGGGACTGGGCATGTACGGCCTCGTCCACGGCATGCGGGTAGAGGAGAGCGCGCTGCGGCTCACGCTTTCGGCCATCACGCTGTGCTGCGGCATCCTGCTCGCGCTCCGCATCCGGAAAACGGCCTCCCGGGAAACGGCCGCAAACAAAAACCGATAAAATCCACACACCATGTCCAACATAAGCCTCATTATCCAGCGCGAATTCAACGAACGCGTACGGAAAAAGTCCTTTATCATCACCACGATCCTCATGCCCGTGCTGATGATCGCCCTGATGGTCGCCCCGGCGCTCATCATGGAGTATTCGGGCAGCGAGACGAAACGCATCGCCGTCATCGACCGCAGCGGGCTTGTCGCCCCGCGGCTCGAAAGCAACGCGGAGGTCGTCTTCGAGCCCATAGACCTGGAGCTCGACTCGGCGCGCCGGCAGCTCACCGACCACTTCGGGGTGCTGTGGATCGGCGCCGACATCCTCGAAAACCCCTCGGACGTGAAGCTCTACGCCAACTCCTCCTCGTCGCTCTCGCTCGAAAGCGCCATCACGGGGCAGATCGAGCAGATCCTCGAAACCGAGAAGCTCAAGGCCTACGAGATCGAAAACCTGCAGCAGATCCTCGACGCGGTGAAGACCACCGTCACGCTGCAGACCTTCCGCAACGACCAGTCGCAGGAGGAAGAGTCGCAGGCGCCGTCGACGGTCGTCGCCACGGCCACGGGCTACGTCCTGGGCTTCGTGCTCTACATGTTCCTGCTGATCTACGGCTCGATGGTCATGCAGTCGGTCATCGAGGAGAAGAACAACCGCGTGCTCGAGGTGATGGTCTCGTCGGTGCGGCCCTTCGACCTGATGATGGGCAAGATCCTCGGCGTGGCGGCCGTGGCCGTCGTGCAGGTGGTCATCTGGGGCGTGCTGATCGTCGGCGTGGGGAGCTTCGTCCTCCCGCAGCTCATGCCCGCCGAAGCGATGGCCGGCGTGGAGGCCGTGCGGCAGGGCATGCCCGCCGCCGCGACGGAAGGCATGGATCCCGAGATGCTGCAGGCGCTGGCCGCCGTGACGGACCTGGGCTACGTGGTCAAGATCTTCGTCTGCCTGCTGCTCTTCGTCTTCGGCGGATACCTCCTCTACTCGGCGATGTTCGCCGCCGTGGGCTCGGCCGTGGACAACGTCCAGGACGCCTCGCAGCTGCAGATGCCCATCACGCTGCCGATCATCCTCGCGCTGCTGGCGATGATCGCCGTCATCAAGGACCCCAACTCGACGATGGCCTTCTGGTTCTCGATCATCCCCTTCACCTCGCCCGTGGTGATGATGGCCCGCATCCCCTACGGCATCCCGCTGTGGGAGGTGGCGCTCTCGCTCGCGGTGCTCTACGCCTCGTTTGTGGGCATGGTGTGGTTCGCGGCGAAGATCTACCGCGTGGGCATCTTCATGTACGGCAAGAAACCCACCCTGCGCGAACTGCTCCGCTGGGTGCGCTACAGGTCCTGATGCGCCGCCCTGCGCCGCCGGAGGCCGCAGGTCCCGCGCGGCGTGTTTTTTGCGGGGTCTCTTTTTCGTGTTAGGAGAATAACAGATATGAAAATATTTTCCTACCTTTGCGGCAGAATCCCCGAAGGATCAAGACTTACAACAAACAACCAAAAATAACAGCGTTATGAATTCGATCGACAACTACGATTTCAACGGCAAACGCGCGATCATCCGCGTGGACTTCAACGTGCCCCTCAACGAGAAGGGCGAGGTAACCGACGATACGCGCATCCGCGCCGCCATGCCCACCGTCAAGAAGGTGCTCGAGAAGGGCGGAGCGGTGATCCTCATGTCGCACATGGGACGCCCGAAGAAAAATCCCGATCCGAAGTATTCGCTCGAGCAGATCGTCCCGACCATCGAGAAGAACCTCGGCGTGAAGGTCGCCTTCGCCGGCGACTGCATGGGCGAGAAGGCCGCCGAAATGGCCAAGGCGCTCAAGCCGGGCGAGGTGATGCTGCTGGAAAACCTGCGTTTCTACGCCGAGGAGGAGGGCAAGCCCCGCGGCCTGGCGGAGGACGCCACCAAGGAGGAGAAGGACGCCGCCAAGAAGGCCCTCAAGGAGGGTCCGCAGAAGGAGTTCGTCAAGAAGCTCGCCTCGTATGCCGACTGCTACATCAACGACGCCTTCGGCACGGCACACCGCAAGCACGCTTCGACCTACCTGATCGCCAAGTACTTCCCCAATGACAAGATGTTCGGCTACCTGATGGAGAAGGAGGTCAAGGCCATCGCAGCCGTCATGGAGCATCCGGCCCATCCGTTCTGCGCGATCATCGGCGGTTCGAAGGTTTCGTCGAAGATCGGCGTGATCAAGGCCCTCATCGAGAAGGTCGATTCGATCATCATCGGCGGCGGCATGACCTACACCTTCGCCGCAGCCCAGGGCGGCAAGGTCGGCAATTCGATCTGCGAGCCCGACATGTTCCCCGTGGCGCTGGAGATCCTCGAGCTGGCCAAGCAGAAGGGCGTCGAGCTCGTCATGTCGCCCGACGCGCTGATCGCCGACGCCTTCTCGGCCGACGCCAACACGAACGTCGCTCCGGCCGACAACATTCCCGACGGCTGGGAGGGTGTCGACATTGCCGACGAGGGCAAGAAGCGCTTCCGCGAGCACATCCTCGGCTGCAAGACGATCCTCTGGAACGGTCCGGTGGGCGTCTTCGAGATCGACAAGTTCGCAACCGGCTCGAAGGAGGTGGCCCTGGCCATCGCCGAGGCTACGAAGAAGGGCGCCTACTCGCTCATCGGCGGCGGCGACTCGGTAGCCTGCATCAACAAGTTCGGCCTGGCCGACCAGGTATCCTACATCTCGACGGGCGGCGGCGCGCTGCTCGAATACATCGAGTTCGGCACGCTTCCCGGCGTGGAGGCCATCCGCGAATAGGATTCCGACGACAACAAACCACCGAAAGCGGGAAGCGCCGGCATCCGGGCTTCCCGCTTTTCACGAAAAAACCCGATACGAAACGAACGATGAAACGAATCATCCTTTTTGCTGCAACCATGGCATGTATGGCAGCCTGTCAGAACCAGAACAAGACGGCCGGCGTCCCGGCCATCGACCCAACGAATTTCGACCTCTCGGTCGCCCCGAACCAGGACTTCTACCAGTACGCCACGGGCGGCTGGCAGGCGAAGAACCCGCTCAAGCCGGAGTTCTCGCGCTACGGCTCGTTCGACGTGCTGCGTGAGAACAACGAGAAGCGCATCAACGAGCTCTTCCAGGAGATGACCCGTCTGGAGACCACCCCGGGAAGCGTCGAGCAGAAGATCGCGGACCTCTACAAGATGGGGCTCGACTCGGCACGTCTGAACGCCGAGGGCGCCGCACCCGTGCAGGCCGAGGTGGCCGCGCTGCTCGGCATCGGGGAGCGCGCCGGACTCACGGAGGCCGTCGCACGCCTCCACCACTCGGTGGCCAACCCCTTCTTCGGCGTGGGCGTCGAGGCCGACCTGATGAACAGCGACGTGAACGCCCTCTACATCTCGCAGGGCGGACTGGGCATGGGCAACCGCGACTACTACCTCGACGCCGAGAACGAGTCGATCCGCACGGCCTACAGGGAGTATCTCTCGACGCTCTTCCGTCTGGCGGGCCTCGCCGAGGAGCAGATCCCGCAGGCCGTCGAGGGCGTGATGCACATCGAGACGTCGCTGGCCGAGAAGGCGTGGTCGAACGTCGAGCTGCGCAACATCGCCGCGCAGTACAACCCCACGCCGAAGGCCGAGTTCGAGAAGACGTACGACGCCGTCGACTGGGAGGCCTACTGCCGCACGATGGGCATCGGCGACTTCGAGACGATCATCGTTACGACCCCCACGGCGATCGCCCGGGCCAACGAGCTGCTGAAGACCGCGCCGCTCGAGGAGCTGCGCTACTACCTCGCCGCGCAGTACCTCTCCGCCGCGGCGCCCTACCTGAGCGATGCCTTCCAGACCGCCTCGTTCGAGTTCTTCGGCCGCACGATGTCGGGCCAGCAGGAGCAGCGCCCGCGCTGGAAGCGCGCCATGTCGGTGCCCAACGGCACGCTGGGTGAGGCCGTCGGCGAGATGTACGTGGCCAAGTACTTCCCCGAGAAGGACAAGCAGCGCATGACCGCGCTGGTGAAGAACCTGCAGACGGCCCTCGGCGAGCACATCGACTCGCTGACGTGGATGTCCGACGCCACGAAGGCCAAAGCGCGCGAGAAGCTGGCGACCTTCACGGTGAAGATCGGCTATCCTGACAAGTGGAAGGACTACTCGACGCTCGAGATCGACCCCGCGAAGAGCTACTGGGAGAATATCGTCAATGCCAACATCTGGTACACCGAGGACAACATCTCGGAGCTGGGCAAGCCGGTCGACAAGGCCAAGTGGCACATGACCCCGCAGACGGTCAATGCCTACTACAACCCGACGACGAACGAGATCTGCTTCCCGGCCGCCATCCTGCAGCCGCCCTTCTACAACCCGGATGCCGACGACGCGGTGAACTACGGCGCCATCGGCGTGGTGATCGGCCACGAGATGACCCACGGATTCGACGACCAGGGCCGCCAGTTCGACAAGGACGGCAACATGAACAACTGGTGGACCGACGAGGATGCCGCCGCCTTCAAGGAGCGCACGGACATCCTGGTCAAGCAGTTCGACGCCATCGAGGTGCTCCCGGCCAAGGACGGGGAGCCGGCGCTGCACGCCAACGGCGCGCTCTCGCTGGGTGAGAACATCGCCGACCAGGGCGGTCTGCGCGTGGCATGGACGGCCTACCACAACTCGCTCGAAGGCAAGGAGGCTCCGGCGCCGATCGACGGTTTCACCGACGCACAGCGCTTCTACCTGGCCTACGCGACGCTCTGGGCACAGAACATCCGCGACGAGGAGATCGCGCGTCTGACGAAGCTCGACGTGCACTCGCTGGGCAAGTGGCGCGTGAACGCCACGCTGCGCAACCTGCAGGACTTCTACGACGCCTTCGGCATCACCGACGGCGAGATGTTCCTGCCCGTCGAGGAGCGCGTGATCATCTGGTAGGGCGGACGCCGGGGGCGGGGCTTCTCCCCGCCTGCCGCACTCCGACCGCCGCAACGGCAAAAAAGCCGGAACCTTACGGGGTTCCGGCCTTTTTTTCTGTCCGGAGGCCTTGTTCCTGTCGGGGGAGTTTTTTCCTGTCCGGAGGTCTTGTTCCTGTCCGGGGGCTTTTCCCTGCCCGGGGAGTTTTTTCCTGCCCGAAGGTCTTTTCCCTGCCCGGAGGTCTTTTCCCTGCCCGGGGCGCAACCCCGGGTCCGGACCGGAAAAAACGGCCGGAAAACGGCGAAAAAAAACGGCAGGAAAAGGCAAAAAAAAGCGGCAGGAAAAGGCAAAAAAAAGCGGCGGCAGGTCGCAACTTTCCCCGCCGTCCCGAAGAATTCGGAAGGGAGGCGGAGAAACCCTGCCGCCGCATCTTGCCGCCGCCGGGAGGATCCCGCACGGCGTCCGGGCCCCGGGCCCGGATCGCAGCGCAAAGATAGGCATTCTTGCGGAAAAAGCGGCACCGCGGGGCGGAAAACGACGCTCCGGCGCGGCGCGACCACTCAATAGAAGGTTCCCTTCGGGGCGAAGATGGCGTAGCCGAAGTTGAAGGTCAGGTACATGTTGTGCCAGTCGCGCAGTTCGTACTTCGTCAGCGAGAGGCTCACGGGGCCGATCGGCGTGTGGTAGACGAGCGAGGCCTCGCAGAGGTAGTGCCAGGGGCGGTCGTCGCGCGTCGAGGGGTAGAGGGGCGTCGGATCGCGGCGGTCGCGCAGCATGGCGTAGAAACCCGTGCGGAGGAAGAAGTTGGGCATCAGGTCGAAGGTCGGCATCGCGCCGGCGCCGACGAAGCGCGGGGCGTGGAAGTCGGGCAGGCAGATCATCTGCGCATGCTGCACCGGGGCGTAGGCGGGCATCGAGAGGTAGGTGGCGTAGGTCGAGAAGAAGTCGGGGTGGTTCGTGTAGACGCCGTCCACGCTCAGGCCCAACGAGAACCAGCCGCTTGCGGGGATGTCGAAATACTTGCTCCACTGGAACCGCGCCCCGAACCACTGCCGGCGTTCGCGCGTGAGGAACCGCTCGGAGTCGTAGGGGCGGTAGCGGTCGCGGCCCCCGATCCAGATGGCCGAGAGGCGCAGGTCGGAACCCCGCCGCGGATAGAGGAACTTGTCGAGCGTGTTGCGGGCCACCTCGGCCTTCACGCCCGTGAAGCGGAAGCGCGTGAGGTCCGTATCGTCGGCGAAGGGGTCCTCCGAGTCGTAGCGGTAGTTGACGTGCCCGAGGTTCGTGCGGAGCGTCAGCACGCTGCGGTGCGTGAGGGGCATGCCCGCCCCCACGGAGAAGAAGCTCTCGCTCTGCTTGACCTGGTGGGCGTTGTCGATGCGCGTGAGGTTGCCGAAGGAGCCGTGGCGGAGGTTGTGCACCGAGAAGTTGTAGGAGTAGTCCAGGAAGAAGGGCTTCACGTAGTAGAAGTCCGTGCGGCCGCCGAGCAGCCCCCAGATGTAGAGCGGCCCGAGGTAGAGCTCGGTCGAGAGCTGCTGCCCGACGCGTCCGATGCGCTGGTAGTTCATGCCGATGTAGGCCTGGTTGAAGGCCGTCGAGGAGATGTTGCCGCCGAGGGTGATCTTGAAGTTGGGGCGCGAGTTGAAGCGGGCCCGGAAGGAGTAGCGCCGCTCGACGGAGTCGTAGCGCACGTGGGGGAACTCCATGGAGAATTCGCCGCGGGCGAGCACCTCGAAGAGGTTGTCGCGCAGTTCGTCGAAGCCCATCGGGCGCTGCCGCCCGGGGGTGCGGCGGTCCACCTGCACGAAGTCGCGGATGTAGGCACGCTGCTTGCGGTTGAGCCCTTCGAGGCGGTAGTCGTTGAAGACCAGCGGGGGGCAGAGCGCGCGGAAGGCGGCGCGGCGTGCGGCGTAGTCGACCGTGCCCTGCCGGCCGCCGATTCTGCGGAGGATCTCCGGCATGGCGGCCATGGCGTCCTCGTACCCGGCATCCATGATCTGCTCGGCGTGGTCGAAGTCGAGCATGCCGGCCTTCACCGCGCGGCGGATCGTGATGCCGCGGCCGGCGGGCAGCTCGTAGTCGGTCTGCTGCATGGCGAGCATGAAGGCCTGGTCCAGGAGGCTGCTCTCGTCGGTGGGCGGGGTGTTGCCCGCCGTGCAGATCGACCCCACGATCAGGTCGGGACGGAAGGTCTCGTCGAGGGGTTTCCAGGGGAAGTTGTCGTAGATGCCTCCGTCGTAGAGGAGCATCGAGTCCTTCTTCACAGGCTTGAATACCAGCGGAATGGACATCGACGAGCGGATCGCCTCGCTCAACTCGCCGCGGCGTATGACCACCGCCCCGCGGTGGTTCATGTCGCTCGCCACGCAGAGGAAGGGGACCATCAGGCGGTCGAAGTCGCCGTCGCAGGCCGCCGTGGCGGGTGCGAAGAGTTCGGTGAGGGCCATGTCGATCTGCGTCGAGGAGATGAGGTTCGTGGGGACCTGGATGCGTTTTCCGGAGACCTCCGCCACGTCGATGCGCAGGCTCAGCATCGAGGGGTTGCTGCCCATCTGGCGGTAGTAGTCGAGGTATTTGTTGGGGTCGATGCGTCCGGAGACCCACTCCTTGACCACCCCCGAGCGGACGATCTCGCGCATCTCCGAGGGGGAGTATCCCGCGGCGTACATCGCGGCGATGATCGATCCCATGGAGGTGCCGGCGACACAGTCGACGGGCACGCCGCACGCCTCGAGCGCCTCGAGCACGCCGATGTGGTAGAGCCCCTTCGCGCCGCCGCCGCTCATCACGACACCCACCGTCTGCCCTTCGGCAGACGACACCCCGCACCAGAGCAGCAGGACAAAAGCGAGCATTTTACGCATCATATCCAATTTTTTTGTAACTTTGCACATTAAAGAGATCGCACCAAAAGTAGGCAAAAAAGAAAAACCGGCAAAATATGATCGACAAAATCAATGAACTTCTCCGACGCGTCGAAGAGTTCAAACCCAAGGCAGCGGCCGAGATCGAGGCCTTCCGCATCCAGGTTCTCGGCAAGAAGGGCGAGCTGAACGCCCTGATGGAGGAGTTCAAGAGCGTGGCTCCGGAGCTCAAGCGCGAGGTGGGGCAGCAGCTCAACCGCCTCAAGACGGAGGCCACGCAGCGCATCAACGCCCTGCGCGAGGAGCTGCAGGCCTCTTCCGCACAGACGGCCGCATCGTCGGGCGACCTGACGCGCCCGGGTTCGGCAGAGGAGCTGGGCTCGCGCCATCCCATTTCGCTCGTGAAGAACCAGATCGTCGAGATCTTCTCGCGCCTGGGCTACACGGTGGCCGAGGGCCCCGAGATCGAGGATGACTGGCACGTCTTCTCGGCGCTCAACTTCCCGCCCGAGCACCCGGCACGCGACATGCAGGACACCTTCTTCATCGAGAAGAACCCCGACATCCTGCTGCGCACGCACACCTCGTCGATCCAGGTCCGCACGATGGAGCGCCAGCGTCCGCCGATCCGCGTGATCTGCCCCGGGCGCGTCTTCCGTAACGAGGCGATCTCCTACCGTGCGCACTGCATCTTCCACCAGGTCGAGGGCCTCTACATCGACGAGGGGGTATCGTTCGCCGACCTGAAACAGTCGCTGCTCTACTTCGCCAAGGAGATGTTCGGCGAGCAGGCCGTCATCCGCATGCGCCCGTCGTACTTCCCCTTCACGGAGCCGTCGGCCGAGGTCGACGTCTCGTGCAACCTCTGCGGCGGCAAGGGCTGCGCCGTGTGCAAGGGCACGGGGTGGCTCGAAATCATGGGCTGCGGCATGGTCGATCCCAACGTCCTGAAGGCCAACAACATCGACCCCGAGAAGTATTCGGGATTCGCCTTCGGCATGGGTGTCGAGCGCATCGCGATGCTCAAATACGGCGTCAGGGACCTGCGCCTCTACTTCGAGAACGACGTGCGCTTCCTGCACCAGTTCGACACGGCCCTCTAAACCCCAAAACCGCCGCCGCATGAACTGGATCTCCGGGGCAACGACGCTTCTCTGCGCGCTCTTCACCACGGCCTTCGTGGCGGGGCGGGGCACTGCGGAGCAGCCTCCGCA
This sequence comes from Candidatus Alistipes faecigallinarum, assembly GCA_019115605.1. Lineage (GTDB taxonomy): Bacteria > Bacteroidota > Bacteroidia > Bacteroidales > Rikenellaceae > Alistipes > Alistipes faecigallinarum. The sequence continues at coordinate 34,503 of DXDG01000014.1, read as the reverse complement.
ATACCCCGACACGCTGCAGAGCGTCTGGTTCTATACCGAGGGGATCAAGCAGCAGACGATCCACCGCGACACGGCGCAGGCCCGGAAGTTCTTCCTGGAGGCCATACGCCGCGACTCGACCTGCGCCCCGGCCTACTACGAGATGGCGGCCAACAACCTCTGCCGCACGGCCGACGAGGCGGCCCTCATGGCCGGCCGTGCCTGCCGCCTCGACTCGACGAACAAGTGGTACCGCCAGCTCTACGGACAGACGCTCATCTACGCCGGGCGCTACGCCGAGGCGCTGCGCATCTTCCGCCGCCTGCAGATCGACTACCCGCGGGATCCGGACTACTACCGCCTCGTGGCGGCACTCTACGAGCAGACCGACTTCCCGGTGCAGGCGATTCTGACGCTCGACTCGGCCGAGCTGCGCCTGGGCCGCATCCCCTATCTGAGCGACATGAAGCGGCGCCTGCTCGTCTCCACGGGCCAGACCGCCCGGGCCATCGAGGAGGCGCGTGCCGAGGTCGAGGCGACGCCCTACGAGGCGCGCCCGCACGCCATGCTGGCCTCGCTCTACGCTGCGGACAGGCAGGATTCGCTGGCCCGCGCGGAGTTCGACGCGGCGCTGGCCATCGACTCGACGAACGTCGAGACGCTCATGCTGCTGGCCGACTTCCACACCGAGCGGCAGGACTACCGCTCGCTGCTCGCGACGACGCGGCGCCTCTTCCTCTCGGACGGGGTGCCCCTCGAAACGAAGATCCACCGCTTCGAGCAGTTCACGGCCGACATCCGCTTCTACCGAGAATACTACCTGCAGCTGCACGACCTGGCGGCGATCCTGGCGATCCGCTATCCGGACGATCCGCGCGTCGTGGAGCTCTACGCCAACCACCTGATCGCCTCGGGCGAGCTGAAGCAGGCCCTCGCGCTCTACAAGATCCACCTCGCGGACCGGCCTGCGGTCGAGAAGTACTACCGCATGACGATCGACATCGAGAGCTACCTGCAGCGGCCCGACTCGGTGCAGAAATATGTCTCGGAGGCGCTGCGCCTCTTCCCCGACCGGGTTGATTTCCACCTCTCGCGCGGCCATGTGATGAGCTACGCGAAGCAGTACGACCGGGCTATCGAGGCCTACGAGGAGTCGCTGCCGCTGGCCACGACGGACTCGCTGCGCAGCGTCATCTGGGGGATGATCGGCGACGCCTGGCACCAGAAGGCCATCGGGGGGAGCGACGACTGGGACGAACGCGTGGACCTGGGGCTCGTGAAGCCCGACGCGGCATTCCGCAAGAACATCAAACGCAGCTATGCGGCCTATGAGCGGAGCCTGCGCTACGACGCGGACAACGTTCTGGTGCTGAACAACTACGCCTACTTCCTCACGATCGAGGGACGCGACCTGGAGCGGGCCCTCGCGATGGCGAGCCGCGCCACGGCCCTCGAAGACGGCAACCCGACCTATCTGGACACCCATGCGTGGGTGCTCTACAAGCTGGGGCGGCTCGACGAGGCGCGCAAGATGCTGCAGCGGGCCGTGGTGCTCGACTCGCAGAACTCCCCGGCGCTGCTGGCCCACTACGGCGACGTGCTGGAGGTCCTCGGCGAGCGCTTCATGGCCGAGGTCTACTGGCGCCGCGCCCTGGAGAAGGGCTACTCCGAGGAGCTGATCGAACCGCGCCTCGAACGGGCCCGCAAGGCCGAAGAGGCCGGGAAAGCCACGGAGGCCGGCGAGGAGCGCAAGGCCCGGCAGAACACGGAGGGGCGCAAGGCCCGCAACCCGCAAAACGAGAAGCGATGAGACGCCTTGCCGGAATCCTTGCCACGCTGCTGCTGCTGCTCGGCGCCCCCCGGGCCGCGGCGCAGAACACCGCGCAGGTCAACGAGCAGAAACGTGTCATCGCGGAGCTCGAAAAGAAGATCGCGGCCCAGGAGCAGGAGATCTCGAAGCTGCGCAAGAGCCGCTCGAACAGCGAGCAGCGGGTGCGGCAGCTGGCGCGGCAGATCAATTCGCGCACGCAGCTGCTCGACGCCACCGAGCGCGAAGCCTCGCAGCTGCGCCGGGAGATCGCCCGCAAGGACAGCGTCGCCGGGGACCTGGCGGCGCGCCTCGAACGCGACCGGGCGCAGTATGCCGAAATGGTCCGCGAGGCCTACCGCAACTACCGCCACAACAACTACCTCACCTACATCTTCTCGGCGCGCGACTTCGCCGACGTGGCGCGGCGCCTGGCGATGCTGCGCACGGTGGCCTCGCTGCGCGAGCAGACCCTGCGCGAGATCCGCACCATGAGCGAGCAGGTCCGCACGGAGCAGGAGGAGCTTGCCCGCCGCAAGGAGTCGCTCGACTCGGTAACGCAGCGCATCACGGCGCAGCGCGCAAAGCTCGAACGCGACACGCGCAACGCGCGGGCGAGCATTTCGAGCCTCTCGAAGCGCGAGAAGGCGGCCCTGCAGCGCAAGGAGGCGCAGGAGCAGGAGCTCGATGCGGCGATCGCCGCGCTGCGCAAGCTCACGAAGGGCAACAGGGAGGGTGCGTCGTTCACGGCCAGCACCTCGGGGCTGCACCTTCCGGTGGTCGGGGGCCGCGTGAAGCGCTACAAGGGGAACATGGCCGAGATCACGGGTGCGAAGGGCGCCCGCGTCATCTCGATCTACGAAGGCAAGGTCATGGAGGTCAAGCGCAACCGCATCACGGACAAATACGACGTTTTCGTGGCCCACGGCGAGTATATCACCTCCTATGCCAACCTGGGGACGATCTGCGTCGAGAAGGGCCAGAAGGTGGGCCGCGACGAGACGCTGGGCACCATCGGCGCATCGGTCAACATCGAGAACATGCAGACCGAATACCGGCTGGTCTTCGGCATCTACCCGCCCGACCCGAAGCAGAAAATGTCCGCCGCGAACTGTTTCAAACGATAAGCATACGATGGCCGTACGTTACTATACCGACGATTGCCGCTACCGCCTGCCGCAGAAGCGCCTCACGGCGCAGTGGCTGCGCGAGGTGGCGGCCGCCGAGGGCTACACGCTGGGCGACGTGAGCTACATCTTCTGCTCGGCGCAGCGCCTGCTGGAGATGAACCGCCAGTACCTCGGGCACGACTACTTCACCGACGTCATCACCTTCGACTACAGCGACCGCCGCGGGACGCGCATCGTCTCGGGGGACATCTTCATCGACGTGGAGACCGTGCGCGACAATGCGCGCCTCTACGGGGCGCGGCCGCTTGAGGAGATGCGCCGCGTGGTGGTGCACGGCGTGCTGCACCTCTGCGGACAGGGCGACAAGACGCCCCGGACCAATGCGCAGATGCACCGCAAGGAGGATCGCTACCTGCGTTTCTGGGAGGCCTGCGGCCGCCCGGAGCAGTCGCCGGAAGGGACTCCCGCCCGACCCGCCAAAGAGGCTGAAACGGCCCGAAAAGGGCCAAAGCCGGACCGCTGATCCGGGGGGGGGCAGCGAGGAACCGCAAGAGGCCGCCCTAACTGCCGGAGAACGAACGGAACAACCCGAACGACCCGGCGCGCCGGACACCATTCACAGGAGACAGACCACATGAAGCTCGAATACGATATTGCCGTCATCGGCGGCGGACACGCCGGGTGCGAGGCCGCCTCGGCCGCCGCACGCCTCGGGTCGCGCACGCTGCTGCTGACGATGGACATGACGAAAATGGCCTCGATGTCGTGCAACCCGGCCATCGGCGGCGTTGCCAAAGGCCAGATAGTCAGGGAGATAGATGCAATGGGAGGCCAGACGGGCCGCATCACGGACCTCACGGCCGTGCAGTTCCGCATGCTCAACCGCTCGAAGGGTGCGGCGATGTGGAGCCCGCGGGCGCAGTGCGACAAGACGCGCTTTTCGGAGTGCTGGCGCCGGACGCTCGAACAGACGGCGAACCTCTCGATCTGGCAGGATGCCGCCACGGAGCTCCTCTTCGAGCAGACCGGGGAGGGGCAGCCCCGCATCTGCGGAGTCCGCACCCGCATGGGGGTGGAGTTCGCCTGCCGCGCCGTGGTGCTCACGGCCGGCACCTTCCTCGACGGACTGATGCACTGCGGCGAGGCCCATGCCGAAGGGGGCCGTGCCGGCGATGCCGCCTCGCACGGCATCACCGAAAGCCTGCGGCGCATGGGTTTCGAAAGCGGCCGCATGAAGACCGGCACCCCGGCGCGCCTCGATGCACGGACGATCGACTTCTCGCTGCTCGAACCCCAGTACGGCGATGAGAACCCCTCGAAATTCTCCTTCTCGTCGGAGACGCAACCCGTTGAAAACCAGCTTCCGTGCTACCTGGTCTACACGACGCCCGAGGTGCACGAGATCCTGCGCGGCGGTTTTGACCGCTCGCCGCTCTTCAACGGCACGATCCACGGCATCGGACCCCGTTACTGCCCCTCGATCGAGGACAAGCTGCGCACCTTCGCCGGCAAGGAGCAGCACCAGCTCTTCCTCGAACCCGAGGGCCGCACGACAAACGAATACTACCTGAACGGCTTCTCGTCGTCGCTGCCCTGGGAAGTGCAGTGGGAGGCGCTGCACCGCATCCGCGGTTTCGAGCATCTGGAGATCTACCGCCCGGGCTATGCCATCGAATACGACTATTTTCCGCCCACGCAGCTGCACCATTCGCTCGAAACGAAGGCCGTGCGGGGTCTTTTCTTCGCCGGACAGGTCAACGGCACGACGGGTTACGAGGAGGCCGCGGCACAGGGGCTCATGGCGGGCATCAACGCCCACCGGCAGCTGCGCGGCGAGGCGCCGGTCGTCCTGCGGCGCGACGAAGCCTATATCGGCGTGCTGATCGACGACCTCGTAACGAAAGGGGTGGACGAACCCTACCGGATGTTCACCTCGCGGGCCGAGTACCGGATCCTGCTGCGGCAGGACAATGCCGATCTGCGGCTGACGCCGAAAGGACGCGAAATCGGACTTGTTACGACCGAAAGATACGCCGAATTCGAGCAAAAAAAATCGCGCGTAGAATCGCTTGTAGCCTTCGCGCACGGGTTGAGTGTCAAAGCAGACGAAATTAACGACTATTTGAAAACGGTCCATTCGGACCCGCTGACGCAGGGTCGCAAGCTGCACGACATTCTGATGCGCAACCAGGTTGACTTTGCCTCGCTGCGCGAAGTGCTTCCGAAGCTGCGCCGTTTCTTCGACGAAAACCCGATGAGCGGGGAGGAGATCGAGGAGGCGGAGATCCAGATCAAGTACCGGGGCTATATCGAGCGGGAGCGTTTCATTGCCGAAAAACTCCACCGGCTGGAGAATATCCGCATTCCCGACGGTTTTGACTTCCACACGATGCAGGCGCTGACGATTGAGGCGCGACAGAAACTTTCGCGCATCCGGCCCGGGACGATCGGGCAGGCCTCGCGCATTCCGGGCGTTTCTCCGGCAGATGTCAATGTTTTACTGGTAAAGTTCGGCCGATAAGCCGAACTTTTTCTTTTGATCGGGCCCGGATTGTTCCCCGTGGAACATTCGCCGGTCGACAGAAATTCAGCACAACCCGAGTCCGGAAACAGTCCGATTGTTCCCCGTGGAATATTCACCGACCGCCGGAAATTCAACACAGCCTACACCCGCAACCAGGTCTGATTGTTCCCCGTGGAACATCCGACCATCGAGCAGGTCGGGGTGTAAAGGGGAGTAATTGTTCCCCGTGGAACATTGCCGGCCAGGAATCCGTCAACCACAAAAAATACCCGCGATTTTCTCGCGGGTATTCCTTACCGTTAGCGCGTCCGTCAGAGCACCATCGTGCACCAGCCGTGCGTATCCTCGGCGCGGCCGTACTGGATATCCTGCAGCCGCTTGTAGAGCTCCATCGAGACCTTGCCGACCTCCGTGCCGTAGTTGTAGACCTTCTCGGTCTGCATGTCGAAGATCTTGCCGATAGGGGAGATCACCGCCGCCGTTCCGCAGGCGCCGCACTCCTCGAAGGTTTCGAGCTCCTCGACGGGAATCCGCCGCTCCTCGACCTCCAGACCCATGTCGCGGGCCAGCTGGCGCAGGCTCTTGTTCGTGATCGACGGCAGCACCGAAGAGGATTTCGGCGTGATGTACTTGCCCTGTTTGATGCCGAAGAAGTTGGCGGCACCGCACTCCTCGATGTACTTGTGCTCGGCGGCATCGAGATACATGACGTTCGAATAGCCCAGCGAATGGGCCTTTTCACCCGAAAGAAGGCTTGCGGCGTAGTTTCCGCCCACCTTCACGTCGCCTGTTCCACGTGGAGCAGCGCGGTCCTGTTCCCGGTCGATGGCCACCAGAATGGGTTTGATGCCCGTCTTGAAGTAGGGGCCCACGGGCGATCCGTAGACGATCAGCAGGGCATCCTTCGAGGGGCGCACACCCAGTCCGACCGACGTGCCGAACATCACGGGACGCAGGTAGAACGAAGCGCCCGATTCGTAGGGCGGAATGAAGTGCTCGTTGCGCTTGACCACCTCGACGCAGGCGTCGATGATCATCTGCTCGGTAGGCACCGGCAGGCAGAGCCGCACGGCCGAGGAGATCAGACGCCGTGCATTTTCCTCCACGCGGAAGAGACGGACCCTGCCGTCGACTCCGCGGAAGGCCTTCAGACCCTCGAAGAGTTCGATGCCGTAGTGCAGACACGACGCCGACATGTGCATGCGGATGTACTCGTCCGTCGTGATCTCCATGTCGCTCCACTTGCCGTTCGTAAAGGCGTAACGGGCATTGTAGTCGGTTTTCGTGTAGTCGAATCCCAACGCACCCCAATCGATATTTTCCATACTGCTCATTTTTATGTTTTCCGCGGAAAACGTTTTCTCTTTAGATTTATCAGCCGACGATGGCTCCGTTGTTGGTCGCCTCCGAAGGCTGCAGCAGGCGCAGCTTGCCCGAAGCATCCTCGGCCATGAGGATCATGCCGCTCGAAGTGATGCCCTTCAGGTCGCGCGGCGCGAGGTTCACGAGCACGAGCACCTGCTTGCCGACAAGCTCCTCGGGGGTGAAGTGCTCGGCGATGCCCGAGACGATCACCCGCTGGTCGATACCCGTATCGACGGTGAGCCTGAGCAGCTTCCTGGTCTTGGCGACCTTCTCGGCCGCGAGGATCGTCGAGACGCGGATATCCATCTTCTGGAAGTCGTCAAACTGAATCGTATCTTTCTGTGCTTCAACGTGTTGCGCTGCTTCGGCGGCCATATTGGCGGCCTTCGTCGCGGCGAGTTTGTCCAGCTGTCGCTGGATGACGTCGTCCTCGATCTTCTCGAAGAGCAGCTCGGGCTTTCCGATCCGGTGCCCGGCCTCCACGAGGTCCATGGCGCCGAGGCGCTCCCAGGAGAACTTCTCCGTGGCGAGCATCGCGAGGATCTTCGCCGCCGAAAAGGGCATGAAGGGCTCGATGGCGACGGCCGTGTTGGCCGTGATCTGCAGGGCGATGTTCAGGATGGTCTTCACCCGCTCGGGATCGCTCTTGATGACCTTCCACGGCTCGGTGTCGGCCAGATACTTGTTGCCGATGCGCGAGACGTTCATGGCATCCTTCAGCGCCTCGCGGAAGCGGTAGTTCTCGATATTGGCTTCGAGCGAGGCCTTGACGGCCCCGACCTCGGCGATCGTCGCACGGTCGTAGTCGGTCAGCTCGCCGCAGGCGGGCACCACGCCGTCGAAATACTTCTGCGTGAGCACCAGCGCACGGTTGACGAAGTTACCCAGCACGGCGACCAGCTCGTTGTTGTTGCGGGCCTGGAAATCCTTCCACGTGAAGTCGTTGTCCTTCGTCTCGGGGGCATTGGCGCAGAGCACGTAGCGCAGCACGTCCTCCTTGCCGGGGAACTCCTCCAGGTATTCGTGCAGCCAGACGGCCCAGTTGCGCGACGTGGAGATCTTCTCGCCCTCGAGGTTCAGGAACTCGTTGGCGGGTACATTCTCCGGCAGGATATAGCCTCCGTGGGCCTTGAGCATCGAGGGGAAGACGATGCAGTGGAAGACGATGTTGTCCTTGCCGATGAAGTGCACCATCTTCGTATCCTCGCTCTTCCAGTACTTCTCCCAGTCGGGCGTGAGCTCCTTCGTCGCGGAGATGTAGCCGATCGGCGCATCGAACCAGACGTAGAGCACCTTGCCCTCGGCCCCCTCGACCGGCACGGGAATGCCCCAGTCCAGGTCGCGGCTCACGGCACGCGGCTGCAGGCCGCCGTCCAGCCAGCTCTTGCACTGTCCGTAGACGTTGGTCTTCCACTCCTTGTGTCCTTCGAGGATCCACTTGCGCAGGAATCCCTCGTACTGATCCAGAGGCAGGTACCAGTGCTTCGTCTCGCGCTTCTCGGGCACCGAGCCCGAGACGGCGCTGTGGGGATTGACCAGCTCGTCGGGCGAGAGGGTCGATCCGCACTTCTCGCACTGGTCGCCGTAGGCGCGCTCGTAGCCGCACCGGGGGCATGTGCCCACGATGTAGCGGTCGGCAAGGAACGTCTGCGCCTCGGTGTCGTAGTACTGCATCGAGCTCTTCTCGATGAACTTGCCCTCGTCGTAGAGCTTGCGGAAGAAGGCCGAGGCGGTCGCGGCGTGCACGGGCGACGAGGTGCGCGAGTAGATGTCGAACGACATGCCGAGCCCCTCGAACGAGCGCTTGATAAGTTCGTGGTAGCGGTCGACGATCTGCTGGGGCGAGACGCCCTCCTTGCGGGCCTTGATGGTGATGGGCACGCCGTGTTCGTCGGAGCCGCAGACCGAGATGACGTCGCAGCCCTTCAGGCGCAGGTAACGCGTGTAGATGTCCGAAGGTATGTAGACTCCCGCCAGGTGGCCGATATGCACGGGGCCGTTGGCGTAGGGGAGTGCCGAAGTAACGAGATAGCGTTTGAACTCTTTAGCCATAGAAAAAGATGCAGTCTTACTAATTTGTGTCAAAAATACGAATTTTTGAGATATTCGTAAAGGAAACGGCGAGTTTTTGCGAATATCCGTAAAAAAGCCGCTCTGCCGCTGGACGCAATCCTCCGCCCGCTCCCGGGCGGCCGGATGGAAATCTCCGCCTTTTTTCCGGGCTGCCGTGTGGAAAAAGCGGCGCAACGGCTTTTTTTATCCGCCGGGGGGTTGTACCTTTGTGTCGCACCGGCAAACCTTAAAACTTCAACCATGCAACCTCTCCAAACCGCGGCACCGGCCGCCGCGCCCTCCGCTCCCGCTTCGGCGGCCTCGTTCGCCGACTCGAAACCCCACTACGAAATCCTCGACGGACTGCGCGGCGTCGCCGCCCTGGCGGTCATCTGGTACCACGTCTTCGAAGGCTACGCCTTTGCCGGCGGAGGCGCCGTCAAGGGCATCCCGCACGGCTATCTGGCCGTCGATTTCTTCTTCATGCTCTCGGGATTCGTCATCTCCTACGCCTACGACGACCGCTGGGGCTGCGGCCTGACGGTCGGGGGCTTCTTCCGCCGGCGACTGATCCGCCTCCACCCGATGGTTGTCATCGGCGCGCTCCTGGGCGCCGCGACCTTCCTCCTGCAGGGATCCGTGCAGTGGGACGGCACAGCTGTTGCCCCGGGTGCCGTGCTGCTGGCCTTCGCCGCAGCCTGCCTCTTTATCCCCGCATGGCCCGGAGCCCCCTATGAGGTGCGGGGCAATGCCGAGATGTTCCCCCTCAACGGCCCGAGCTGGTCGCTCTTCTTCGAGTATATCGGCAACATCCTCTATGCGCTCTTCATCCGCCGCCTCGGCACGCGCGCACTGGGCGCTCTGGTGCTGCTCACGGGTGCCGGACTGGCCTTCTTCGCCCTGGCCGACCCCCAGCAGTACGGCTCCGTCGGCGTGGGCTGGAGCCTCACGGGCGTGAACTTCCCCGGCGGCCTGGTGCGCATGCTCTTCCCTTTCACGCTGGGCATGTGGCTTGCGCGCCGCTTCCGCCCGAGACGCATCCGCGGCGCCTTCTGGATCTGCTCGGCGGCACTCCTCGCGCTCTTCTTCGTGCCGAACATCACGGGAAAGCTTCCCGTCTCGGCCAACGGCCTTTTCGAGGTGGCCTGCATCGCCCTCCTCTTCCCCGCAATCCTCTGGATCGGCGCCTCGGGGGTGACCACCGACCGCTTCTCGACGGGACTGTGCCGTTTTCTGGGCGACATCTCCTTCCCGGTCTACATCATCCACTATCCCTTCATGTATCTCTTCTACGCCTGGATGATCCGCCACGGCATCCACGACTTCGCCGCGACGTGGCCGTGGGCCGTCGCGCTGCTTGCGGGCAACCTCCTGCTGGCGTGGCTGCTGCTGCGCCTCTACGACGAACCCCTGCGGCGGTGGCTTGCCGGCCGCTTCCTGCGCAAAACATCCCGCTGACAGCCGGAAAATCCACAAAAAAGATTCCCGCACCTTCCGTAGGGTGCGGGAATCTTCGTTTCAGCCTCAAGGGCCGCCGCTACTCGAACTGCATCTCGTCGAGCAGCCAGCCGGCGCCGGCGAACTTGTCGATGATGAAGAGCACGTAACGCACATCGACGGCGATCATGCGCTGCAGCTCGGGCTCGAAGGCCACGTCGCCCGACATCGCCTCCCAGTTGCCGTCGAAGGCCAGGCCGATCAGCGCGCCGCGGTCATTCAGCACGGGCGATCCGGAGTTGCCGCCCGTAATGTCGAGGTCGGCGAGGAATGCCACGGGCATCTCGCCCTTCGCATTGGCGTAGCGGCCGAAATCCTTCGCGGCGTAGAGCTCCTTCAGACGCTCGGGCACGGTGAACTCGGCGGGATTCTTCGGATCCTCCTTCTCCATGACCCCCTTGAGCGTCGTGTAGCAGTTGTACTCGATGCCGTCGGCCGGCGAGTAGGGCAGCACGCGTCCGTAGGTCAGGCGGATCGTGAAGTTGGCATCCGGGGCCCACGCCTTGCGGGGCTGCTGCATCATCAGGCCGGCGATGTACTTGCGGTGTCCCTCGGCATAGGGGGCATGCTTCTCGCGGTAGCTCTTCATCAGCTCCATGTACTTCGTCCATACCGATGCGGCGAGCTCCACGGCGGGATCCGCGGCGACCTTTGCGGGATCGTAATCCGCCATGAGCGCCAGCACATTCTCCGCGGAGGTGAAGATCGAGTGGTCGTAGAGGTAATCGACACAGGCGTCGATGTCGCCGCCGAAGCGCTTGTCGACCACCTCGGCATAGAACGACGGCAGCTCCTTCATGTTTTCACGCGCGATGGTGAGCATGCGTTTGGCCACCTTGCGGTCGGTCGAGGGGTTGTAATCCTTGTACCACTCGGCCACAGCTTCGCGGACGGCAGCCGAATTGTCGATGCTGTCCACAACGGCCATCGTGCGCGTGTCGATGAACGGCCCCACGGGGGTCAGCAGCTCGACGGCACGCAGGAAGGCCTCCGAGAGGTACTGCACGCCGGCATAGACCGGACCGCCCTCCTCCTCGGCGCGGCGGATCTTCTCCAGGGCATCGACATATCCCTCCTCGGGGAGCGTGTTCCGCTCGGCCCACGCCTGGAAGGAGGCCTCCTGCGCCTGCTTGCGGGCCTTTACGCCGAGTTTCTCGATGCCGCGCGACATGCCGATCGAATTCTTCCAGTAGTTCGACGACGAGGCGTATTTCGAGGCATACTGGATGCGCACGGCATCGTCGGCCATCATGTCCTCCCAGAGGATAGCCTGACGCTCGCCGCGGATGAAGATCCGCTGGGGGTTCTCCGAACGGAGCATGTTGTCGATCTCGTAGGAGGTCATGTAGCGCTCGGTCGAGCCGGGGAATCCCATCACCATGGCAAAGTCGCCCTCATCGACCCCCTTGAGCGAGATCTTGAGGAACTTCTCGGCACGGTAGGGGCGGTTTTCGGGCGAGTAGGCCGCCGGACGGTTGTCCTTGCCGGCATAGACGCGGAAGACGGAGAAGTCGCCCGTATGGCGGGGCCACATCCAGTTGTCCGTGTCGCCGCCGAACTTGCCGATCGACGAGGGGGGCGCACCCACCAGACGCACGTCGGTATAGACTTCGAGCACGAAGGCGAAGAACTGGTTGCCGCCGTAGAAGGGCTTCACGGAGATCTCCATGGCGGGATACTCCTTTTCGAGGCGCTCCTTCAGCGCAGCGATGTTCTCCTTCGTGATGCGCTCGTACTCTCCTTGCGAGGCGATCGAGGGGACGTTGCCCACAATCTCGGGCGTTACGTCCATGATGCGGCGCACGAAACGCACCTCCAGCCCCTCGACGGGCAGCTCCTCGGCCTGCGACATGGCCCAGAAACCGTACTTGAGGTAGTCGTGCTCGACGCTCGACAGCTGCTGGATCGAGCTGTAGCCGCAGTGGTGGTTCGTGAAGAGCAGACCTTCGGGCGAGACGATCTCGCCGGTGCATCCGCCGCCGAAGATGACCACGGCATCCTTGAGCGACGAGCGGTCGGCGCTGTAGATCTCCTCGGCGGAGATCTTGCAGCCGCGCTCCTTCATCACCTTGATGTTCATCTTCTGAAGGTAGGGCAGCAGCCACATACCCTCGTCGGCGCGTGCCGCCAGCGTCAGCGAAACGGCCGTCAGGAGCAAAAAGATTTTTTTCTTCATATACAAGTGTTTATCGGTTTTTTGATGAATTTTTTCTGTTTGAGTCCGTTTGAGTTTGAGGCGCTCCCGGCTAATCGCTCACCCGCTTGCACTTGCCGCTTGCGGCGAGGATTTCGAGCCGGATGATCTGCGTGCGGTGGAACGACTTTTCGGCATACAGGCGCCCCGTTTCGGCATGCTCGGGGGAGTACTTGCGCAGCAGCAGGTCAATTGCCTTCCAGCGCTCCTCCTCGTCCGGTCCCACGACGGCGCGGCAGCGCAGGATGACGCTTTCGTAGGCCGTCGTGAACTTGCGCCCGACGACATGCGTCGCCCCCACGACGCAGAACGTAACCTCGGGATGCCGCTCCAGGCAGCTCAGCTTGCGCCCCTCGGGGGCACAGTGGAGGTAGATACGCGACCCGCCGTCCCAGACGTAGCTGATCGGCACGCCGTAGGCGCCGCCCCCGGCGTCCTGCATGGCCAGAAAGCCGTACTCGCCCCGCCGGAGCACGCCGGCAGCCTCCTCCGCGGAGAGCAGGCGGTCGCGGCGACGCACGGAGGCGTTGTCGTAAAGCGCTTCGAAGCCCATGGCTACCGGATGGCGATCATGTTGCGGATCGAACGCTCGGCGGCCTGGCGCGTTGCCTCGTCGAGCACGATCTCGGGCGCGAGGTTTTCGAGCGCCGCGGCAATGTTTTCGAGCGTTACCATCTTCATGTAGCGGCAGTTGTTGCAGCCGCACGCCTCGTCGTCCGGGGGTGCCGGGATGAAGAGCTTGTCGGGGAATCGGCGGCGCATCTCGGTGAGGATGCCCGCCTCGGTTACGACGATGAATTCGCTCGCTTCGGAGCGTCCGCAGTAGGCGAGGATCCCGGCCGTCGAACCGACATAGTCGGCCACAGCGACGATGTAGTCGCGGCATTCGGGATGCACGACGACCTTCGCTGCGGGGTGCTGCCGCCGCAGTTCGAGCAGGCGTTCGAGCGAGAACTCCTCATGGACATGGCAGGCCCCGTCCCAGAGGACCATGTTTTCGCGGCCGGTCATCTTGCGGATGTAGGAGCCCAGGTTGCGGTCGGGGCCGAAGAGCACGGGCACGTCGGAGGGTATCGACTCGACGACCTTCAGGGCGTTCGACGAGGTGCAGCAGACATCCGTGAGGGCCTTGACCCCGACGCTCGTATTGACATACGAGACGACACGGTAGCCGGGGTACCGGGCCTTGAAGGCGGCGAACGCCTCGGCGGGGCACGAGTCGGCGAGCGAACACCCCGCCTCGGGGCAGGGGATCAGCACCCGCTTGTCGGGGCAGAGGACCTTGGCCGTCTCGGCCATGAAGTGCACGCCGGCGAAGAGGATGACGTCGGCCTCGACCTGCTGCGCCTCGACCGACAGGGCGAGCGAGTCGCCCAGGAAGTCGGCCACGGCCTGCACCTCGGGCGTCGTGTAGTAGTGGGCGAGGATCACGGCGTTCCGCTCGCGCTTGAGCGTTTCGATGCGGTCGCGGAGGGCTGAGGAGTTTTGCACACTCATTTTTTATCTCTTTTTATCTTTTTAAAATTAAATAATAAAAGAATAAGAATAAATAACCCTGTTGATACTGTTCACAACTCGGTCTGTTAGCGGACTATCAACAGGCGGGAGAACAACCCGCCGTTTTCGGGTTCCGCAAAAGGCTGCCGTTCAAAGGTCGTTTGCGGTAATCCACAAATGTTGAAAAACGTTTTCCACATTTCGACAGCCGGAAATTGTCCACATTCTGTTCCGGTTTCGGGGGGAGCGGACGGATGAAAAAAGGGAACAACTTTTTTTGCATTTTCCCGAAAGGCGTACACACGGCCCTGGAATGGATTTTGCAACTTTTTGGAAGAAAAAGTTATCAAAAGTTGATACGGGGTTTTCAACACGTTGCCGCCGGGTTATCAACCGCTGCGGGCCCCTTTTCGGCCCCTTTTCAACACTCCGTATCCCCCGCTGTCCGTTCATTTCATCCGTTTGATCCGTTCGGGATGGCTCCGCTTTGTCTGTTCGGAATTGCTCCGCCTACCGCTCCTTTTTCATCACGCTGGCGACGATGCGCTCGGCGATACCGCGGTAGCAGGCCTCGACCAGCGGCTGCGTCTCGACGGCCGGGCGGCCCTCGTCGCTGCCCTCCATGATCGACTGCACGATCGGAATCTCGCCGAGGAACTCCACGCCGCTTCGTTCGGCATAGGCCCTGGCGCCGCCGCGTCCGAAGAGGTAGTAGCGGTTATTGGGCAGCTCCGCGGGGGTGAACCACGCCATGTTTTCGATGATACCCGCCACCGGAATACGGACATTCTCGTTGCGGAACATCTCGACGCCCCGCACCACGTCGGCCACGGCCACCTGCTGGGGCGTGGAGACGATCACCGCGGCGTCGATCCTGAGTTCGCCGATGATCGACAGGTGGACGTCGCCCGTGCCGGGAGGCAGGTCCGCAAGCAGGAAGTCAAGCGTTCCCCAGCGCGTCTGGTGAATCATCTGCTTCAGGGCGCTGACGGCCATCGCACCGCGCCAGAGCAGCGCGTCGGTGGGTTTGATGAAGAAGCCGATCGACATGAGGCGGATATCCATCGCCTCGGCCGGGAGGATGCGGTCCTCGTCGCCTTCGCGCACCGCCTCCGGGAGGTAACCCTCGCAACCGAACATCTTGGGCTGCGAAGGCCCGTAGATGTCGGCGTCGAGCACCCCGACACGGTAGCCCATGTTGCGCAGCGTGAGGGCGAGGTTGGCCGTAACGGTCGATTTGCCCACGCCGCCCTTGCCCGAGGCGACGGCGATCACATGGGCGATGCCGCCCGTCGTCGTGTGGAGCTTCGGCTCGGGACGCGGCGCCGCACCCCCCTCCTTGACCACCACGAGCACCTCGGCGTCGGGAAAGGCTCCGCGCAGCAGCTCTTCGGTCTGGTTCTTGATCTTCACCGCAAAGGGGTCGCGGCTCTTGGCAAAGCGCAGCACGACGGTAACCTTGCCGCCGGCCGCTGCCGTGTGTTCGATGAAACCGCTCTCGACAAGGTTCTTCCCCGTCTCGGGGTGAACGATCGTGGAGAGCAGCTCCCTTATCTTCTCTTCCATACGTATTCCTTTCTGAAAGGTTTCGTCGCGGGGTCGCTCCCCGCGTTTTTTTCCAATATCTCTACCCGGCTGCCGGATCAGTCGCGGCCTGCCGCCGAACTTGCCGCCGAACTTGCCGCCGAACTTGCCGCCGGACCTGTCGCCGAACTTGCCGCCAACCCGGCTGCCAGTCTTTCGATCGGCTCCGGCCATCCGACCCGGCCATCCGACCCGGCCATTCCGTCCGGTCATCTATTATCTTGCCGGCTTCGGGATTTCCCCGCGGTCCGCCACCCGGTCATCCATCTGCCGGCTCCGGGATTCCTCCGCGGTCCGCCACCCGGTCATCCCTCCGCCGTCCCCGGGATCCTTCCGGTCCGCCCCGCGGCGTCCCGGCCGGGCTCTGCGGACAAAGATAACGCATATTTTAGATTTTAAATATAGAAAAGCAACTTTTTTTATCGAAAAACGATAAATTTTATTTGTTTTTCAAAAATATTCGTATCTTTGTACCAAAGAATGGCGGAATGATCCGCAAAAACACATACGGAACATGAATTTCTTCAAGACCTTTCTGGCCAGCCTGCTTGCTGTTTTGGTGGGGGCCTTTCTCTTCTTTTTCTTCGGCTTTGTCCTTCTGGCGGGCCTCGTGGGAGTCTTCTCCGCGAAGACGGCCGTCGAGGTACCCTCCGAGGCGGTGCTGCGCATCGACCTTTCGGAGGTGATCACCGACGCCCCGTCGAACGACCCGCTGGCGGGTCTCGACCTGGCGACGCTGCAGCGCACGCCGCAGCTGTCGCTCTTCAGCGCCCTGCGGGCCATCGAGGCGGCGCAGGACGACGAGCGCATCCGCGGCATCTACCTGCGCATGAACGGCGGCGGCGGCGTGGCCGGCACGGCCGTGCTGGAGGAGCTTCGCGAGGCGCTGGCGGCCTTCAAGGCCAGCGGCAAGTTCATCGTCGCCTACAACGAGGTCTATTCGCAGGGACAGTACTACCTGGCGTCGGTGGCCGATAGGATCTACATCCAGCCCGAGGGAGGCATGGACTGGTCGGGTCTCTCGGCGAGCCTGATGTTCTACAAGGGGCTCTTCGACAAGCTGGACCTCAAGGCCGAGGTCTTCCGCCCGACGGCCTGCCGCTACAAGAGCGCCGTGGAGCCCTACATCCTCGACCGCATGTCGGACGCCAACCGCGAGCAGATGCAGGAACTGGTCAATTCGCTCTGGGGCACGATCTCGGGCGATGTGGCCCGTGCCCGCGGCATCGACTCGGTGAAGATGCAGCATCTGACCGACGCGCTGGCCGTCTCGCTTCCGGAGGATGCCCTGCGCGAGGGCTTTGTCGACGGGGTGGTCTATGAGGACCAGATGCGCGAGGTCTTCGCCGAGCTGGGCGTGGCGACCGACGAGGAGGGCGACTGCGACTTCATCTCGCTGGGCGACTACGCGTCGATGGTGGGTCCCGACGTGAGCAACCTCGGGGCCGACCGCGTGGCGATCCTCTATGCCGACGGGCAGATTGTCGACGGCCACGGCTCGGGCGACGCCGTCTACGGCAACTCGCTGGCCGCGCAGCTGCGCGAGCTTCGCGAGGACGACGCCGTGAAGGCCGTTGTCGTGCGGGTCAATTCGCCGGGCGGCAGCGCCCTGGCCTCGGATGTCATCTGGCGCGAGATGGAGCTGCTGCGGGCCGAGAAACCCGTCGTGGTGTCGATGGGCTCCTATGCCGCGAGCGGCGGCTACTACATCTCCTGCCCGGCCGACGTGATCGTCGCCGACCGCACGACGCTCACCGGCTCGATCGGCGTCTTCGGCATGTTCCTCAACCCGATCGACGCCCTGAAGAACAAGCTGGGCATCACGCTCGACGGCGTGCGGAGCAACACCTCGGCGGGCATGGGCTCCTACACGGCGCTGACGCCGTCCGAGCGGGCCTCGATCATGCGGGGCGTGGACAAGGTCTACACGACCTTTACGGGCCATGTCGCAGAGGGCCGCAACCTCCCCGTGGAGCGGGTGCTGGAGATCGCCGGCGGCCGTGTCTGGTCGGGTGCGGATGCCCTCGAAATCGGACTGGTCGATGCCCTGGGCGGCCTGAAGACGGCCATCGCCCTGGCCGTGGACAAGGCCGGGCTGACGGACTACCGCGTCGTGGAGGTGCTCGAAACCCCCTCGGGCCTGGCGGCCATGCTCACGGCGATGAATGTCAGCGTGCGCAAGCTCTTCACCCGCTCGGAGCTGGCTTCCGTCATGGGCGAATACGAAAAGGTCCGCGAGGCGACGCGCCTGCAGGGCATCCTGATGTACACGCCCTGGAAGGTCGAGCTGCAGTAGGCTCCCGGCCCCGCAACCCGGGCCCGCAACCCGGGTCCCGCAGTCTGCAACCCGCAGTCTGCAACCCGGCCCTGCAACCGGGCCCCGCAGCTTACAACTCGCAAAACCCGCAACCCGTACGATCCGGAAACGCCGTTTCCGGATCTTTTTTTTACGGCGGCGGCGGGGCTTCCCCGTTCGGGCAGCGGCAAAACCGAATTATTTCGTATCTTTGCCCTATGGCAACAATCCGACTGACCAAGGAATTTTCGTTCGAGGCGGCACACGCCCTCGACGGATACGACGGGCCGTGCCGCGAGATCCACGGACACTCCTACCGGCTCTTCGTCACGGTCAAGGGGCACCCTTCGGAGGATCCCCGCGACCCGAAATACGGCATGGTGATGGACTTCGGCATCCTCAAGCGCATCGTGCAGGAGGAGGTGGTTTCGACATTCGACCACGCGCTGGTGCTGCGCGGCTCGGACGAGGGGCGCGCGCTGCGCGAACAGCTTGCGGCGCGCTTCGGCAACATCGTCTGCGTGCCCTACCAGCCCACGTGCGAGAACATGCTCGACGACTTCGCCCGCCGCATCGCCGCGCGCCTGCCCGAGGGGGTGCGGCTCCACGCCCTCCGGCTCCACGAGACGGCGACCTCGTTTGCCGAGTGGTTCGCCGAGGAGAACGGATTCTGAAAAACGCCGAGGATTCTGACACCCGCCGCACAGAGCGGCACCCATACCCCGCAAGCGATGAAAAAACTCTTTCTGGTAGACGCCTACGCGCTGATATTCAAATACTACTATGCCTTTCTGGGACGTCCCATGCGCAACCGCAACGGCATGAACACCTCGGTGGTCTTCGGCTTTGTGAAGTTCCTGCGCGACATCCAGAAGCGCGAGCATCCCGACCTGCTGGGCGTGGCGTTCGATCCTCCCGGCGGGAGCTTCCGCCGTGAGCTCTACCCCGAATACAAGGCCAACCGGGCCGAGACGCCCGAGGATATCATCCTCTCGGTGCCCTACATCAAGCGGGCGCTCGAAGGGATGTGCATCCCGATCCTCGAAGTGGCGGGTTATGAGGCCGACGACGTGATCGGCACCCTCTCGCAGCAGGGCGTCGCCGCGGGTTACGACGTCTACATGGTAACGCCCGACAAGGACTACGGGCAGCTCGTGCGCGACCATTGCCGCATCTACAAGCAGAAGGGCTCCGACGGGGCGATCGAGCTCATCGGCCGCGAGGAGATCCGCGCGCGCTACGGCATCGACGACCCGGTGCTCGTGCGCGACATCCTGGCGCTGTGGGGCGACGCCTCGGACAACATTCCCGGCGTGCCGGGCATCGGCGAGAAGGGGGCCTGCAAACTGGTTCAGCAGTGGGGCACCGTCGAGCAGATCCTTGCCGCGGCGCCGCAGATCAAGGGACGCCAGGGCGAGAAGATCGCCGCCTGGGGCGACCGCCTGCTGCTGGCCAAGCAGCTCACGACGATCCGCCTCGACGTGCCGGTTACCCTCAGCGAGGAGGAGCTCACGGTCTGCGCGCCGCACCTCGACGCGCTGCGGGCCCTCTTTGCCGAGCTCGACTTCCGGGCCTTCCTCAACGACCTGGCGAACCTCGCGCCGGCCGATCCCCTGCCCGACGGACCGCGCCAGGAGGATCAGCGGCAGCTGGCCGAGATGGCCCGTGCGAAGTCCGCGGCGGCGCGCCGTGCGGCCCTCGCGGGTCAGGGCACCCTCTTCGGCGATCCGGTCGGACCGTCTCCCGCGGCACCTGTCGCCGCGACAACCCCGGCCGCAACCCCGGCCGCAACCCCGGCCGCAGCCTCCGCGGCAACTCCGGCCGCAGCCTCCGCGACAACTCCGGCCGCCGCTTTCGCTGCCTCCGCCGCCGGCCCCGCGGCCCCGGAAGCCGCCTCCGACGAGCCGCAGGAGCCCCTCTTCCGCACGGCGCAGGACACGCCCCACGAGTATCTTCTCGTCGAGAGTGCCGCGCAGCTGTGCGGGGTGGTCTCGGAGGTGGCCCGCCACGCGGAGTTCTGCTTCGATACGGAGACCACGGGGCTCGATATCTTCAACGACCGCATCGTCGGCCTGTCGCTGGCCGTGGAGCCCCGCCGTGCGTGGTACATCCCCTTCCCGGAGGCCGCGGCGGCCGAATACGCCGACATCCTCCGGCCGCTGTTCGAGGATGAAAAGGTGGCGAAGATCGGCCAGAACATCAAGTTCGACCTGATGGTCCTGCGCCGCCTGGGCATCGCCGTGCGGGGTCCGAAGTACGACACGATGATCCTCCACTACCTGCTCGACCCCGAGTCGCGCCACAACATGAATGCCCTCGCGGAACGCTACCTGGGCTACCGGCCCATCGAGATCGAGACGCTCATCGGCCGCGGGCAGAAGCAGCTGACGATGGATCTGGTGAATGTCGAGCGCGTGAAGGAGTATGCCGCCGAGGATGCCGACATCACGCTGCAGCTCAAGCAGGTGCTCTATCCGATGGTCGAGCGGATCGGCCTGCGGGACCTCTACTTCGAGATCGAGGAGCCGATGATCGAGGTGCTGGCCGACATCGAGATGGCGGGCGTGCGCATCGACACGGCGGCGCTGGCCGAGTATGCCGTGGAGCTGAACCGCCGCCTGGCCGAGCTGGAGGCCGCGGTGCGTGCCGAGGCCGGGGAGCCGACGCTCAACATCAACTCCACGCGGCAGCTGGGCGAGGTGCTCTTTGCCAAGATGCGCATCGCCGAGAAGCCCAAGATGACGCGCACCAAGCAGTTCTGCACCGACGAGGAGTACCTGCAGGGCTTCGCCCGCAAGCACCGCATCGTCGATCTGGTGCTCGAATACCGCGGCGTGAAGAAGCTCCTTTCGACCTATGTCGAGGCGCTGCCGCAGCTGGTGAACCGCCGCACGGGCCGGATCCACACGTCGTTCAACCAGGCCGTAACGGCTACGGGGCGCCTCTCCTCGACCAATCCCAACCTGCAGAACATCCCCGTGCGCGACGCCCTGGGGCGCCGCATCCGCGAGGCCTTCATCCCCTCGGACGACGACCACCTGCTGCTCTCGGCCGACTACAGCCAGGTCGAGTTGCGCCTGATGGCGCACCTCTCGGGCGACGAGGCGCTCATCGCGGCCTTCGAGCACGGCGAGGATATCCACGCCGCGACGGCCGCACGGCTCTTCGGCAAATCCCTCGCGGAGGTAACGCCCGAGGAGCGGCGGCGGGCCAAGACGGCCAATTTCGGCATCATCTACGGCATTTCGGCCTTCGGGTTGAGCCAGCGGCTGGAGATTCCGCGCAAGGAGGCCCGTGAACTGATCGACGGTTACTTCGCCTCCTACCCGAAGGTGAAGGAGTATATGGAGCGCGTCGTCGAGCAGGCACGCCGCGACGGTTACGTCGCGACGATCTTCGGGCGGCGCCGTTACCTGAACGACATCTCGTCGCACAACGCCGTGGCGCGGGGACTCGCCGAGCGCAACGCCGTGAACGCCCCGATCCAGGGCTCGGCGGCCGACATCATGAAGATCGCCATGATCCGCGTCCACCGGCGCTTCGCCGAGGAGGGGATCCGTTCGCGGGTGATCCTGCAGGTGCACGACGAACTGGTCGTCGATATGCTGCGCACGGAGGAGGAGCAGGTGCGGCGCATCGTGACGGAGAGCATGGAGCAGGCCGCACAGCTCAAGGTGCGCCTGATTGCCGAGGCGGGCGTCGGCCGCAACTGGCTCGAAGCCCACTGATCCGGCGCGGCGGGGTGCGGAAGGCCGCACTCCCCGCCCGCCCACACACCCCCCGCCGCCCTCGGCGCTGTATCTTGCTGTCCTTCCTTTCCCGCGGCGTCTCCGCGGTATCCCCGCCCCTTACTCGCCCAGGTCGCCCAGGTCGCCCCGGAGAGCCTCCTGCTACTCCGCCCGAACTTCCGCCCGAACCTCCGCCCGAACTTCCCCGCCCGAACCCCTCTACCCCGCCCGCCTGCTGCGCCCTCTCATCCCCTCTCCCCTGCCCCGCCTGCTGCCCCGCGGTGGGAAGCGATTCCACAACCCTGTGGAGAAAATACCCGTTCCGCGGCCGGAACCGAATTCTGGCATGGCCCGTCAATAAGCTGAAAACGAGCCTTTTGACGGGTTTTCTCCGTTTTGGCGCAGGCTTTGAGCCTTGTCGATGTGAACCGACTCATGAGTTTGTACCGGAATAACCAAGTGTTGAACGAAACAAATGTGGGATTATGAAAAAGTTGTTTTTGGTAGCGGCTCTTTTCCTCGCAGCGGGGACGGCCGCATGGGCAGCGCAGGACGCAACGATGTCGCCGGCAGTTCAGATTGCCGCAGACGATTTTTCGCCGATCGACGTGAAGGACCTTCCGACAGCCGTCGCGGAGGCCGTGGAGAGCAATTTCCCGGGTTCGTCGATCTCCGAGGCCGCTGTCAGGACGGCTGCCGACGGGGTAAAGACCTTCCGGATCTCCCTGACCGACCGGGATGGTGCGAAGCGCACGGCTCTCTTCTCCGAGAGCGGCGAGCTGCTTCCCTCCGGAGCGCCGATGCCGGCGTCCGAGCAGGAGCAGGACCTTCCCTGCACGGATGAGGTCCTCGACTGATTGAAGTGGGTTTGTAAATTGTGGGTGAGAGGATGTTCCGCCGGTGGCGGGGCATCCTCTCTTTTTGCGGCGTAACGGGTTATTGTACTTTTTTCCAGGTTCTGTCGGGTCTTCGCTGTGCGGTTGCGGGATCCTGCGAATAGGAGATGCGTTTGACTACGCCGATGATAAATTCTTCGGGAGCGAAGCCCCAGTAGCGGCTGTCTTTTGAATCGGGAGCGTTGTCGCCGCAGAAAAAGTAGTAGTTTTTGCGGAACGTATAGCCATTGATCGGTGTTCCGTCAAGACGGGCCCCATTTTCGAAGGAGAGTACCTTTCCCGTTTCGTATTCGATGACTTGTCTGTAGAGTTTGAAGTGGTGCAGGTCGAGCGGGATGCTGTCGCCGGCCCGGGGAACATAGAGAGGACCCATGTTTTTGATGGTCCAGCCGAAGAGGTGATCGTCGAAGGGCATGGACCTCAATACATACGGAGAGAAGAGTGAATCGGGCATTTGGGCGAGGACGCGTTGCCGTACGGTGTCTCCGATGAAACCCTTCCAGCGGTTGTTCCGGAAATAGCCGTTTCGGATCGAGATGCTGTCTCCCGGAGTGCCGATGCAGCGTTTGGCGTAGACATAGTTGATTCTAAACTCTATTTTGTCCCGGTTATAACCTTGGGGAACATTGAAGACCACGATATCGTTTACGCGGACCTTTCTGAAGCCCGGAAGGCGGAACGAATGCAGGGCAGCACCTTCCGAAAAGTCGAATTTCGTGTAGATACGTGCTCCGGCGATGAGTTTATTGACCAGAATCCGGTCTCCGGGGACCAGTGTCGGGAGCATCGATTCGGAGGGAACAACAAACTGGTCGCAGAAAAATGCGCGGACGAAGTAGGGAGCCCAGAAGGCGATGACGGCAACGAGCAGGATCGTGTAGAGAATCCTGCCGATGATCCGGAGCGGTTTTCGGGTATGTTGTTCTCGGGTTTTCATTTCGGATTTTCAGGTTGAGGCGTATTTGTGAGGGAGTCGATCATTCGGCTCATCTCGTTTTGCAGGTCCCGTGTTTGGGCTGATTCGACTTTGGGACAGTGTGTTACGATCTGTCGGGCGATTGCGACGGCTTGTTCCGTCCGTCCGCAATCCCGGTAATGGCGGGCCAGCAGATAGAGCGGATAGATTCGATCCGGAATCCGCCAATGGGCCTGCATGAAGGAGTCCTCAGCCCGTTCGGCATCACCGAGTGCCTCGAAATTTTTTCCCATGATGTTCCAGAACATGGGGTCGCTGCTCATCTTCGCACCCTGCAAGAGAATTTCGTTGCTTTTGCGAAAGTTTCCGTTTTTGTGCAGTGCATATCCGTAGTCGTAGAGGAAGCGGAAGTCGCCGCGGAGCCGGTCGTAGAGCCGGTCGCCGTCTTCCACCAGGTAGTCGCAGCGGCCCGAATTGATCCAGATTCGGGTGTTGTTCCATGTTTCGCGGGCTTCGATGCGGTTTTTTGTGCGTTCCCGGATGCCGGTCCAGCAGATGATGCCGGCGGCCAGTATTCCGAGAATCGGGATCCTGTATCGAAGTGTGGAGTATTGGCGGGAGCCGGATGGCGGAGGATTCGGGACGGCTGCCGCCAGCAACATAACGAAAAGCAGGCGCAGGGGCAGAACACTCCAGGGATAGGAAAAACAGGCAAAGAGAGTTGCGGCGAGCAACCCGTATCCGAAGGGATTTCCCTGCCGGATTGAAGCGTACAGGGCGCTTCCTACCGTCAGTACGAGGAGCAGAAAACCCGGAATACCGGTCTCGGCCCCGAACTGCAGGAATTCGTTAAAGCCCGATTCGGGACATCCGGCCACCCGTTTTTCCGTCTCCGAACGCTCCTTTTCCGAGAAATAGAGGGCCTGTTCCTCGCCGAATGCTCCGGCAAAACTGCCGAGCCCCGCACCGCATACGGGGTGCCGCAATATGATGCGCGAGTCGATCTTCCAGATCAGCAGGCGGCCTTCGGCCGAAGGGCGTTTGATCAGATAGGCCCCGAGTGCCGCACCACCGATCAGCAGGATTGCCGTTGTCGTCGAGATTCCGAAGCGCAGGGGATATTTTGCGGCGAAGTTACGGAGGGATGATACGATCTGCAGCTCTTTCAGGGCAAGGATGCCGCCGGCCATGACGGCAGCGATAATCGCGGCCCGACTCATGGTTGCCGGCAGAACGACGGGTATCGATATGACGGCGCCCCAACAGAGGATGCGGGGTATCCGTATTCGTATCAGCCGGTTCGGGTGCAGGGGACACAGCCGGAATTTCCCGGATTTCGACGTTTTCAGCCGATCGGAGAGACTTCGGGTCCGGACGAGGAAGGCTGCGGCGCAGACAAATATCTGTGCGATGAATCCGGCGTAGGGCCCCGGATTGAAAAAGGTGCCCGTAACCTTGAACAATCCGTGGTTCGAGTAGGTGAATCCGTAAATCTGGCGGAGACCGGTCCAGACCTCGTGAATTCCGAACAGGGACAGCAGGATCAGCAGGACGGGGGCCGCACGTCTGTCGGTGGCGAGAAAAACGCGTACGGCGACATAGAGCAGGGCTGCCTGGAGCAATTCATCGTACCGTACCGGAGCTGCCGCGGAACATGCGCTGCCATATCGATGGATGGTTACGAGACCGAGCAGCAGGAGAACTCCGAGGTCGGTCCTGTGGAGCCGAAGGCGCCACGGCCCGGAACAGCAGGCTGCGGCGGACAAAATGAGCAGCAACAGAATCGCCTGCAGAGCCTCCAACGCCGGTTTGCGCAGCCCCTGGGCCGGTATGTCGAGCGAAGCGTCGAAGAGCATCCAGCAGCAGGCGGCCCACAGCAACAGCCAAACATGTTTCAATAGAGCGTCGGGGCGTTTCATTGCTTGTCGGAAGGTGTGTGTTCTTTGCTGCGCCTCTCCCCCATCGGAAGGAAGAGCGGCAGATAGACCACCAACGCCACCATCGAGAAGAGTGTGCCGGCGATGGCCGCCATGGCGAAGGCGAACCAGAAGACCTCCGCGGGCCCGTCGTAGAGGAAGGGCACCAGTCCGAGCACCGTCGAGAGGATCGTCAGCCAGATGGGCACGATCTTGTGGTTGTAGGCCTTCAGGTAGAGGGCGATACCCCGTTTTCGGGTGGCGGTGCGGAGGTTCTGCGCCTCGTTGATGAGGTAGATGCCCGCATTGACGACGATGCCGCACAGCAGCACAAAGGCCGCGAACCCGCCCTGGTCGAAGACGAAGTCGGTCCACCCGAAGACGAGGAAGACGCCGATGAACGAAATCGGAATCATGAGGATGATGACCAGCGGTTTGAGCAGCGATTCGAAAAGGATGGCACACATCGTGTAGATGATCGCCACGATGAGCAGGATGAGCCACACCTGCTCGTTTTTCTTGCCGAAGGCGAACTGGTAGGTCGGCGAGTCGGCCGTGAAGCCGATCGGGAGCGCCTCCTCGTTGAATTGTTTCAGGGTGCGTTCGATCAGGCGGCGGCTCAATTCGTAGGAGCCGATGAAGTCGAAGCCCACGAGGATGCTGTAGGACTGGTTCTCGCGGCGGATGGAGATGCCCGATCGTTGTTTCTCGATGCTGCCCACGGCCGCGAGCTTCGTCTGCAGCGAGTCGATGCGCACCTGGGCGTTGGTGATGTGCCAGCGGTCGAAGCGGTCGCGGTCGGCCGATTCGAGCACTACGGCCTGCATCTCGTTGTCGTTATAGACCGGAGAGAGGGAGCTGCGGTAGAGCATCGTATGCAGCAGGGCGTAGTAGTCGGCCACGTCGAGCCCGGCGGCGGCGATGCGCTCCTCGTCGTAGCGGATGTGGAATTCGGTGTGGGGCAGGCTCCAGGCGCTGCCGTCCATGATCTCGGGCTGCGCGACGCGGCGATTGGCCGCGAGTGTGTCGAGCAGCGCCTCGGCATAGGCCGTCAGCCGGTCGTAGTTGTAGCCCTGCAGGCGGATCGTGTTTGCGCGGTAGCTGCTGACGACGTTGTTGTTGAAGAAGTTATCGTCGATGCCGTAGATGCGCCATGTCGCCCCGCCGAAGTGCGTCGCCGCCGCCGTGAGTTCCTGCTTGAGCATCAGCGGTACGGGGCTGTTTTCGTATTCGGGCTTGAAGGTGATGAGTATCTGCGCGTTGTCGTACGAGTAGATGTTCGTGCGGAAGCTCTCCACCTCGTCGAAGCTGCTGATGTAGTTCTCCATCTGGCGGACGACCTCGTTGAGCTGCTGCACGGTGCATCCCTCGGCCATGCCGGCCTGGACGTAGAGCGTCTTGCGGGCCGGTTCGCGGAAGGAGTTGTAGCGGCTCGTGGCCGTGCGGAAACGGTAGAGCGACGAGCCGAGCAGGCGGTCGATCGTCTGGCGGTTGCGGCTCATGAAGCCGCTCTGCATGACGTGGTTGTACCAGCGGGCGAGGCGCGGCAGCTCCTCCTCCTGCGGTCGGGAGCCGGCCGGCGCCTGTTGTTCGGTGCGGGCCTTTTTCGGCGGCTCGATCTTGTCGGGGAGCAGGAAGGTGGGGATGCCGAAGCCCCAGACGAGGGCGAGGAGGAAGATCCAGCGGTGGCGGCGTCCCCAGGCGATGAAGCGTCCGTAGCGGTCGGTCAGGCGCACGATGCGGCGTCTCTTGCGCAGCGGCGTGTAAGTCATGCCGCGCCCCAGGGGGAAGCGGTCGAGCAGCGCCGGGATGAAGAGCAGCGCCACGATGAGCGAGACCGTGAGGTTGATGACCACCACGAGGGCGAAATCCGTCAGGTTGAGGCGCTGCTGCTCGGGCAGGAGCCAGACGATGGCCAGCGCCCCGATGGTCGTAAGCAGCGCGCCGAGGATTGAGGTGAAGACCCTCCGGTCGCGGTAGTAGCTGTAGTGGTCGACCATGATGATCGACGTGTCGATGAGGATGCCGAGCGAGACGGTGATGCCGGCGAGCGTGTAGATGTGGATCTCCAGCTGCAGGAGGTTGTAGAAGACCACCGCGACGAGGATGTTCACCACGAGCGTTCCGAAGATGATGAGCAGGTAGCGCATGTCGCGGCTCACGGCGTAGACGAACAGGAGGAGGATCGCGACGCAGAGCAGCGTGCGGAGGTAGATCTTGCGCAGCTCGGCGGAGACGTACTCCGTGGCGTCGTAGGTGAGCGTCGCGGAGATTTCCGCGGGGAACTGCTTGCCGAGGCGTGTCATCTCGGCCTTGACGCGGTGGGCGACCTCGAGCATGTTGGTGTGGGTTTCGGCTGAGACGGCGAGGTTCACCGTGTTGAGTCCGTTGATGCGGAAATAGGAGGTCGGCAGCTGCTCCTGCCAGCGTACGGAGGCGAAATCCCCGAGGCGGTAGATGTGTCCGTGGCGCGTGGCCACGGGGATGCGGTCGAAGTCGAGCGTCGCGCGGTTGCGCAGGCGCAGGACGATGCTCTGCGGCGTTCCCGTCTCGTCGGGCTGGAGGGTGAGGCCCACGATGTCGTTGCGGAAGTAGTCGTTGAAGGCCGTGGCGAGGTCGTCGGCCGCAAGGCCGGCATGCTGCAGGGCGTAGGGATCGAAGCGGATGACCCATTCGTAGGGCGTGGTGCCCGAGAGCGAGACCTTCTCGACCCCCTCGATCTGCGTGAGGGGCATGGTGATGTGCGCCGTGATGAAGCGTTCGATCTGCTCCGAGGGCAGGTCGGCCTTGATCGTGTAGATCAGGATGTCGGCGCGGCGGCTGCCGCCCGAGGTGGCCAGCGAGATCGCGGGATAGCTCACCCCTTCGGGCAGGCGGGCGTAGAGGTTGCGGATGACCGTGGCGACCTCGAAGCGGGCCGCGGCCATGTCGGTGCCCTCGGCGAAGGAGAGGTCGATGTACCCTGCGCCCTTCGACGATGTCGAGTTGATGCCCGTATTTCCCGAGACGGTCGAGAGGGCCCCTTCGATGCGCGAGGTAACGTGCTGTTCGACCAGGCGGGCCGAGGCGTCGGGCCACGAGAACGAGACGCTGATCGTGCGCTGCGGCGTCGAGGGGGTGTACTGCACGTTGAGCCGCGGCAGGAGGGCCACACCGATCACCGTCAGTGCCGCCATGATGAGCAGTACGGAGAAGGCCGGGATGCCGCGGCGCCGGGTGGGTATGTTCCCGCGGGGGTTCATCGTCTCGGGCGGTAGATTTCATAATAGGCCAGCGGGATGAAGAGGACGCTGACGAGCGTGCCGACGGTCATGCCGCTGATGATGACCAGCGACATGGGGAACTGCAGGTCGGAGCCCATGTCTCCGCGGACGAGGAAGGGCGCCACGGCGAGGATCGTCGTGAGCGAAGTCATGACGATGGCCTTCAGGCGGCGCCGGCCGGCTTCGAGGATGGCGTGGCGCAGCGAGAGTCCGTCGCGGCGCAGCGTGTTGATCGTGTCGATCTTGAGGATCGAGTCGTTGATGACGATGCCGCAGACGACTACCAGGCCGATCATCGACATGAGGTTGAGCGTCTGCCCGCAGCACCACAGCACGACGATGGCCCCGAAGAGGTCGATGACGATCTCCGAGAGGATGATCCACGGCTGCAGGAGCGATTCGAACTGTGCGGCGAGGATGAAGTAGAGCAGCAGCAGCGCCACGACGAGCACGCCGACGAGCTGGCGGACCATGCCGCGGTTGGAGAAGTAGCTGCCGCTGAAGCTCACCTCGAAACCCTCGTCCGCGGCGACGACGCGGCGGATCGTCGCCATGACCTGCGGAACGTCGGCTGCGCGCGGCGCCAGATCGAGCGGGTAGTAGTTGCCCTCGGGGCCTGCGACGATCTGCTTCAGGTCGCGCGTGCGGGTCTGCCGCAGGAGGGTGCGCACGGGAATCTCCGCCTCGGGGGTGGTGATGAAGGTCTCCGCGAGCAGGCGCTCCAGGTCGCGCTGGTTGCTGCCCAGCACCACGGGGAGCGTCTCGTCGCCGCTGGCGATCGTGAAGAGCGTGTTTTCGTTCAGGGCGTTGCGCAGCGTGGCGACCAGCTGTGTGTAGCCGATGCCGTAGAGGGCCATCCGTTCGGGCTGCGCGATGTAGAGCAGGTCCTCCTGCATCGGGGCGTCGGATATGGTCTGCCCGGGCAGCGCCTCGCGGATGCGGCCGATGAGCGCCTGCAGCGCCTCGGGGTCGGGGCTGCGGCCCGATGTGGCGCGCAGACGCGCCGTGAGGGGCGCCTCGCGCTCGGCGAAGATCATGTCGAAGACGTTGCCCGAGACGCCGAACGAGCAGAGCGCTCCGGGGGCGTGTGCCGCCAGGTCGTCGCGGATCGCCCGCTGCACGGGCTCCACGTCGGCCGCGTCGCGGCACTTGAGGTAGACGACCGCCTCGGCGATGCCCGTCTGGTCGGTATGCGAGAGGATGAACTGCTGCACGCCGGCCATGATCGTCGATTGCTCGATGCGGTCGCCCAGGCGGGCGACAAGCTCCGCCGTGCGGCGTCCGTTCTCCTCGGCCGAGATGCGGTCGTTCCAGTCGATGCGTACGAGCATGTCGCTGTAGGTCATGCGGGGCAGGCGCTCCTTGCCGACCGTGAGGAAGAGGACCGCCAGACCGGCTATGGAGACGGCATAGATGCCCCACATGAGCCAGCGGCGGCGGAAGAACCACTTTAGGGCGCTTTCGTAAACCCGCTCGACGCCCTCGAACGAGAAGCGTTCGAGCCATGCCGAGGGTCGGAAGGCCTCCTGGCGGCGGTACCACCAGCGGTAGTAGACCGGCAGGAGCGTTACCGAGACGCCGTAGGCGACGAAGAGCGTGATCGTTACGGCCATGGCCTGGTCGTAGAACAGCGCGCCGGCCATGCCGTTGAGGAAGATCAGCGGGATGAAGACCGCGCAGGTCGTGAGCACCGACGAGAGCATCGGCGTGAGCACCTCCCCGGTGCCGCGGACGACGGCCGTGGGGAGCTGCTCGCCGCGGAGCCAGCGGGCGGTCATGTTGTCGATGACGATGATCGAGTTGTCGACCATCATGCCGATGCCGAGCACCAGACCCGAGAGCGAGATGATGTTGATCGAGATGCCGAAGAGGTAGAAGACCAACACCGAGATGATGAGCGTCACGGGGATGGTGAGGATGACCAGCAGCGGCGACTTCATGTCGCGCATGAAGAAGAGGATGACGACGCAGGCGAGCAGGGCGCCGACGATGATGTTGTTCACCAGGTTCGAGATCGAATAGTCGAGCAGTTCGGTCTGGTCGCGCGTTACGGTGAACTCCACGTCGGGGTAGTCGAGGCGGAACTCTCCGAGCAGGCGGTCGATCTCCCCCTTGAGGCGCGACATGCGGGCGTCGGACTGCTTGACGACGGCCAGCGTCAGGGCGTCGCGGCCGTCGGAGAGGACCATTCCCTGGCGCGGCCGGGGGTGTTCGATGACCTGCGCGAGGTCGCTCATGCCGTAGATGCGGCCGTGGATGCGGAGCAGGATGCGCTCGATGTCGGCGCGCGAGGTGATTACCGACTGGAACTTCACGTTGTACTGGTATTCGCCGTCGCGGATCGTGAGGCTGCCGATCTCGACGTCGGCGTTGCGGATGGCGGCCTCCAGCTCCGCGGCGGTGATGCCGGCCTGGCGGAGTTTGCCCGCGTCGGGGATGACGAGGATCTCGGGAGCCACCGCGCCGCTCATGTCGACCATCGCCACCTCGGGCAGCTGCTCGATGCGCTTGACGATGACCTGCGAGGCGAAGCGGCTCAGCTCGGCGAAACGCTCCGAGACGGGATGCAGCTCGTCGGCCGCACGGCCGGACCTCGCCGGGCCCTCGCCGCGCACCGTGAGGTTGATGTAGAAGGCCGGAATGTCCGAGGCGCTCGCCTTGATGACCTTCGGGCGCTCCAGGTCCCGGGGCAGTGCGGAGAGCGAGCGGTCGATCTTCTCGTTGGCCTCGATGAAGAGGTAGTTCAGGTCGGATCCCTGCTCGAAGGTGAGGTGGATGACGCCGCTGCCCTCGCGCGATTCGCTGCGCAGCTCCTGAAGGCCCGGGAGCTGGATGAGCTGCTGCCGCAGGGGCGCGATGACCGTCTCGTCGATCTGGCGGGCCGGGAGCCCCTCGGCGGGAATCTGCACCGTGATGTAGGGCGCATCGACGTCGGGGACGAGCGACACGGGGAGCAGACGGCTGCTCACGATGCCCAGGATGACCAGCACGACGGCGATCATCGTTACGGCGATGGGTCTGTCGATGAGTTTGCGCAACATGGACTTCGGGGATTAGCGGGAGCCTTCGGCCGTAACCTCCGAGCCGTCGGCCAGGTTGAGGTTGCCCGAGACGATGATCAGGTCGCCCGGGGCGAGTTCGGCGCCGCGGTCGCGGTTGGCCTCGACGACATATTCGCGGCTGTTGGCCAGCGACGTGCGGACATAGGTCCAGAGGGCCTTGCCGTCGCGGTAGCGGAAGAGCACCTCCTCGTTGTCGCGGATCACCACGGCGCTCTTCGGCACGACGAGCTTGCCGGCGATGCGTTCGCGCACGGCGACGCGGACGTTCATGCCGTCGAGCAGCGTGCCGTCGTTGCGCACCTCGGCCTCGACGGCGACCTGTCCGTTGTCGTCGATCGTGGGGTTGATCGTTACGATCTGTCCGGCGATTTCGCCGCCGTTGCCGGCATAGGGGCTCACGCCCACGCTCTGCCCGACGTGCAGACGTCCGACTTCGGATTCGAGCACCGTGAAGCGCACGCGCAGGCGGCTGTCGTCAAGCAGCGTGCAGAACGCCCCGTCGGGGGTTTCGTGGACGCGGCGGACGATGTCGGCAACCTTCCCGGCAAAGGGGGCGCGCAGCGTGCAGGCGTCGAGCGCATGCTGCGCCTCGGCCAATGCCGTCTCGGCGTCGGCGTATCCCGAGCGGATGCGGGCCAGGCGGAGCATCTCGGCCGGGGGCGTGAGCGTGTCGCCCAGGGGATATCCCTGCCCGACGAGCTGGTCGAGGTACTCCATGCGGGCCTTTTCGAGCGTGAGGCGGGCGCGCCGCAGCTGCAGGGCGGGCTGCACCGTATCGAGGCATGCGATCACCCCGCCGCGGGCGATGCGCGTGCCGTTTGCGGCGTCGATGCGGGCGATGATGCCCTGGGTCTGGAACCGCAGTTCGCTGCGCTGCGCCGCTTCGAGGCGTCCGTTGCTGATCAGCTCGTAGGTGAAGTCGCCGCGTCGCAGCGTGTCGATCCTGACGGCGTTGTATTCGATCCGGTGGCGGA
Organism: Candidatus Alistipes faecigallinarum; assembly: GCA_019115605.1. Lineage (GTDB taxonomy): Bacteria > Bacteroidota > Bacteroidia > Bacteroidales > Rikenellaceae > Alistipes > Alistipes faecigallinarum. Next base: position 1,823 of record DXDG01000014.1, on the reverse strand, counting down.
TGCGGTTGTCGCTGTCGTCGCTGTCGTCGCTCCCGGGAGCGTTGTTTTTCGGGCCGCAGCCGCCGAGCAGCACGGCGGCGAACAGGCCTGCGGCAAGGGTTCGGTTCATGGGTTCTGGTCTTGGATAAGGTTGTCGAATGCGGCGCTGATGTCCGTATGGGTGATGAAGTCGTAGAGGGTCCTGGCCCGCAGCGAGTAGTAGCAGTTCCAGAAGTCGGAGAGGGCCGTGATGAAGGTCTGGTTGGCCTGGTCCTTCTCGCTCTGGGCGATGTTCATGTCGCTGACCGAGATTTTCGACTCCCGGAAGTTCTCCATGGCGACGCTGTAGCGGCGTTCGGCCACCTCGAGGGCGCGTTCGGCCACGGCGCACTGGTTGCGCTGGTTGTGGAACTGTTCGAGGAGCGTGTAGATCTCGCGGCGGAAATCGACCTCCTCCTGTTCGATCTGGCTGCGCACCAGTTCCGAGCGGGCGCGGGCCATGCGCACGCGTCCCTTGCCCATGCCCCAGTCGAAGATCGGGATCGAGAACGACAGTCCGATGACCTCCTGATCGAGCAGGTTCGAGTAGGCCGTGCGGAACTTGTCGCCCGTCTGCGAGAGTCCGAAGCGGGCGTTGAACGAGGCCGTGGCGCCGCGTTCGGCGCGGGCGCGGGCCACATCCGATTCGGCCGTGAGCATCTGGATTTCGTTGTCGATGGTGAACGAGGAGTTTTCCAGGGCCTTCTCGATGACCATGACGTAGTCGATATCCACGACGGGGATGCGGCGGTCGAGCAGCGGTTCGACATCCACGCGGTCGTTGTAGCGCAGGTAGGAGTTGAAGAGGATCTGCTGTTCGCGCAGCTGGAGCGACGAGGTGTTGATCGTGAGGCTGTCGTTGAGCATCCGCAGCTGAAGCTGGAGCAGCTCGTCCTGGGTGATGGTGCCGAGCTTGATGCGTTCCTGGGCGATGGCGTAGAGGGTGCAGGTGTTGTCGTAGTTCTTCAGGGCGATTTCGTAGCTGGTCTTGCTGAGCAGCAGCGAGAAGTAGTAACTTACGGCCTTGGCCGTTACCTGCTCCATGGCTTCGATGTAGACGCGCTTGGCGCGTTCGAACTCCTTGGGGGCGATCTTCTTGTCCCACTTGAACTGGTTGTAGGCGAACAGCGGCTGGGTGTAGGAGAGCGTCAGGGGCTGCGAGTAGTAGGAGGTGGCGTCCTGCGGGGCGAACTGGTCGAGGCGGTTGAGCGACGAGTAGAGCTGGAGCGTACCGCCCGTGAGGGCGATGTTCTGGCTGATCGACAGTCCGATGCTGTTCTGGAGGTTGTAGTTTTCGATATAGCGCAGCTCGCCCGAGTCGTAATCCTGGATGAGGCCCATCGAGCGGTCGAGCGCGAAGAGGTTTCCGGAGATGTTGAGCGACGGCAGGCGGCTGGCGCGGAACGAGCGGAACGACCAGTAGGAGGAGAGGAAGGAGTATTTGGCCATCATGGCGTCGAGCGACTGCTCCTGGGCGGCGTGTATGGCCTCTTCGAGCGTCAGGGGCACGCGGATGCGGGCGCTGTCGGCCGGTGCGGGCGGTGCGGGCGTGGCGTGCTGCGCGAGGGCGGGCCAGGCGGCAAGCAGCACCCCGAACAGTACACCGAGCCGGAGGATCCGGCGGCTGTTCTGAAAAAATTCCCGGGTCATGGGTTCATTTCGTGGGGTTAAGGTTTCTTGAGTTCAACTTATAAATGCAACTTTTTGGGTGCGGATAATAAGCAATAAAAACATTTATTTTTCAGAGAGGAAAGAGAGACAATGTCCCCCTTTCTCTCACTCTGAATGGATAAAGTTTGCTATCT